>NZ_JBWDNM010000001.1:0-767217 GCF_056269185.1 Paenibacillus sp. J31R122 | reverse complement strand
CAACGCGATCTCCACGGTCTTTTGAATAAGCATGTCGAGCAGGTTCACATCTTTCAAGCGAAGCTTGCGAAACTTCGTTAGTGAACTAGGATTAATGACTTCGTCCTCAGGCGCCATATCTAAAAAGTACTTAAAGGACATGTCATATTTAGAACGTTCCACAACATCCACATCGGATACATCGAAGATGGATTTCAGTAATAAATATTTGAACATTCGAATAGGTGGCACTGCATTGCGACCGTTTTGGAGGCAATATTTATGCTGTAATTCTTCATGAACAAATGAAAAATCTACGAGATCATTTATTTGACGAAGCATATTATCCTTAGGCACGACGATATCGTATATGGCCATAAATGGACTAAGGTTAAGAGATTGTTGGTTTGAAATCATCCGAGACACCACCTGAAATTAATAATTTAATTATATAGGAAAACAGGATACCCTTCCTCGTAAAAATCGAGGAAGGGTATCCTGTTTATAAGATATAGACTTTTTCAGTGGCCTCGTATTAATCGAAGATCTTTTTTTTAATAATAGCTCAATAACAATTAGTTTTCTTCGTTCTCCGTACGAGCAATTTCCTCGTAAATAGCTGTTACTCGATCCCACTCCGCATCATCTTCGATGCCAACCAGGAAGGTTTCCTCGTTCTCTTCATCCATACGGAAAATAACGCCGTCAGCCTCTGGATCGTTACGATCAAGCAGTACTGCGTACACTTTTTCTTCGGATTCAAACGTATACACCATGACCATTTCGCGATCCTGGCCCTCGTCGTCAGTTACGATAAAAACATGCTCTTCATGCTCGTGGTCTTCTCCACATCCGCAATCTTCGTTATGTTGATGCTCGCTCATGATATTACCTCATTTCAATAAAGTATCCAGACCATCATATCCTAACACGACAGTCTATATAAGGTCAAACAAAACGCCTCTCTAAATCGAGAGGCGTTTATCTTGCTACAAGGAGGAAATAAGTTTCTCTGATACAACAATCCAGTCATCCGTCGCTTTCGTTTTTATAAAAAAACGAATCGGATATTTGCCGGTAGATTCGAATTTGTATTCGACATCCTCCGTCGCGTACCAAAAGTTATCACTTGTTGGATTGACGTTGCCTGTTTGAATTACTTTCTCTTTGCCGCTCGGATCGAAGATCGATACCTTTACTGCTACAATATCCGTCTTTAAATTATCAATTTGGGCAAACACCTTGAAGCTGCCTTGGAAGCCCTTATTTACATTTCCGAACACAGCGTTATTCCGGAATAGAAACATATGAACATTCGGCTTATATAATGTTGCTCGTTTGCTCTGATTATCCCATTCCACTATAGCTTGCAGCGATGTGGCTAATTGTCGTAGCGGCAAATAGGTTTTACCATCGACGACTAATCCGCCATCGTCCTGGTCTATGCCATTAATTATAACTCGCACCTTCTGAGATGCAGAATCCGCGAACAGCAACGTGCCGCCCCATAGCGACAGCAGTAGAGATAGAATAATCACTTTTTTTAGTTTCATTACACGATAACCCTCCATCCGCTTATCTGGATGTTAGGTTATACTCCATTGATGCTGTAAAGTTGCGCACTGCTATCATTTTTTTTACAATTCTGACGGATCATTTCATAAGTCTTTATGTGTCAAATGATGTTGAATCATGCGCTTGCCTGGGAAATAAATAATTACCCCAAAGTTCTTGTCAGCACACAAGGAACACCTTTCCCTACCGAGCCAGGCCGCCTCATACGAGCTAAATAATTCATACCTCTAGCACAAGGGGTCTTGCATACCGCGCATGTATCAGATAGTACAAGCTTATAATGATATTGCTTCCTGTCACTTGGCAGTCTTTTTTTCTTTATTACTTTACCTTTTCCTTTGCTCATCCTTTATCCCTCCATCGTACGTACCGCTATTGCATTGTATGTAAGGGAGGGCAAATGTGTATCTGCAATTGTCAATCCTACTTAATATTTGGTACATTAACTATGTGAATAATAAGGAGGCCTATTATGGATATTCGAATGATCGGTACCGGCAGCGCCTTTGCCAAAAAATATGATAACAATAATGCACTAATTGAAACTAACGGTATCAAGCTGCTAGTAGATTGCGGAATAACATTGCCAAAAGCACTGCATCAAATGGGGCTCTCGTTTCCGGATCTCGATGCGGTACTTATTAGTCATATACACGGCGATCATGTTGGAGGGTTGGAAGAGTATGCTTTTCAAATGATGTTCAAATACAATCGTAAGCCTGTTTTATATATCGCGGAGCAACTTATTCAGCCGCTTTGGGAGAATACGCTGCGCGGAGGATTAACACAAGGTCCGCTCAATAAGCTGGACGATTTTTTTGACGTTCGTCCGCTTGAGGTGAATAAAGAGATTGAACTATTCCCTGGATTAACTGTAGAATTGCTGCCCACCATACATATTCCTAACAAACCGAGTTTTTCGTTTCTGTTTAACCGACGTTTTTTCTACTCCGCGGATATGTGTTTTGACAGCAAGCTGCTCTCGAGACTTATTGAAAAAGGGATTGAAACGATCTATCATGATTGCCAGATTGAGTCGCCTGGCGTCGTGCATGCCAGCTTAGAGGAGCTGCTTACGCTGCCGGAATCCATTCAACGAAAAGTTTGGTTAATGCATTACGGAGATGCTATAGAGCAATACAATGGAAAAACGGGCAAAATGCGAATTGTCGAGCAGCATAAGCGTTACGAGGTGTAAGGAATGCAAACAAAAAGCGCCAGCATTTTATAATGAGGCGCTTTTTGCTATTTTATTAATCTGACTAATTAAATTCGTATTTCTCCTAGAATATTGGAAGCTGGTCTAAATTATTCGTTGGGTCGCCGTCTGCATCACCGCGGATGTAGGTCTCTCCATCTCTGCCTTTAAATGCGTTCACTCCGGCAATATGACCCGCCTCAACCTCTTGTAGCGCTGTTTCATAGTCCAACACGCGTCCACTTGATGTTTTGAAGGCTGTCAAGTCGCCATCTCCATTTTTCTGAACCGCAACAATCTGCTCTCTAGAATCCTGTCCTCCTGATAAGTCACTCATTTACAGCTTACTCCTTTCGATTACTGCGAATTTTTGACCAATTTATATGATGCCCCTATCGCATACGATATTATTCCTAAATCATTCACAAAAAAAACAGTGAAGTACTTCTTGATCTGAGCCGATAAAAGTAACAGGAGGTGTCTCATGGATATAGCAGCATTATCAATCGTAAAGAGTCAGGCAAGCTTAGCACAGGCGGTAAGCATTAAAGTTCTTGATATGGCCCAAGATCAAGCCAAACAACAAGGACTCGATCTTGCGAAAATGTTAAGTGGAGCTCAGCCTCATTTAGGTCAAAGCATCGATATTAGCGTGTAAAACGAGCGCCCCTCACAGCTCGTGCTATGGGGGGCGCTCATCACTTTTATGCAATTAAATACAATATTCAAAAAAACTAACAAAAAACTAATAACTATTTGGTTATTTTCTAACAACAATGCTATATCCTTTTATTAACAATTGTTAAATGGAGGTATAGTCATGTACAACTGTTCTTGTACACAACAAATCGAAGAAATGAGAGCAGAAATGGTTCGTATTTTTGAGACATGCAATAATTTTTCCGATAATGCTATTATAAAAATTAGTCAAGAATTGGATTTATTGCTCACAGAGTATGCTTATTGTAAATTAAATAATCGCCATTCTCATGAGGACCGACTCTAGCAATCAAAGCTTTATCAATAATGCTGCGATAGATAATCTCTTAATCATCTTCCCATACTTCATCCATCAAGTCCTTCATCGTTTTCTCCCGAGCTTTGGTCTGTTCTGTATCCGTTACCCATACTGAATGAATGAAATGGACACAATCTCCGACCTTTACGTGTTCGTCTACTTCATCTCTACTGAAATCCTTTGCTTCGCCATTTATTTCGATCACAACATACTGCGCCTCAAATCGATCAACGATACCTTTCATTCCAACGTCTCCCTCCTATTTTTCGCAAGCAACCCCGTCGCCGTCACGATCAAGCTTCGAACTATAACCCGGATCACCTTTGTGTATTGGAGCTTTTCCTGCTTCTTTTACAGCGGTGCAGCTTGCAAATAAAGCAGAGTTCTCAATTGGCTTATCAGATGAATGTGCTGGTTCATCTGATAGTTTATCTGCTGCTATAACCGACTTATTTTGTGTTACGTTCAGCTTTTCCCCATCAGATGTAAAAATGATATTTCCCTGGGTATCATTCCGATAAATCTCAATTTTTTTATCCGATAGTCGTTTTAAAATATCACTCGTAGGATGACCGTAATTATTATGTCCCACTTGGATAACCGCATATTTAGGATTTACAGCATTCAGAAATTTAGTTGATGTTGAAGAATTAGACCCATGATGACCAACAAGCAATACATCAGCATTTATGTTCACACCGGTTTTCATAATATCAGCTTCACTCGCAGCCTCCGCATCCCCCATAAGAAGGAATGAGGTATTTCCGTATGTAAGCTTAATAACAGCACTCATATCATTGGTATCGTCGTAAGTCGATGCTGGCGCAATCATTTGAACAGTGGTATTTTCTTCCCAATCAAGCGTTAATCCAGCCTTAGCCGTATTTACCTTCAAGCTTTTCAATTTAATTGCCGTCAAAACATCCTCGTAGGTCTTCGTGTTAGAAGCCACTTTAGGCATATATATTTTGCCGATATCAAAGCTATTTATAACAGCATCAAGACCACCAATGTGGTCTGCATCGGGATGTGTGCCAACCAGTATATCGATTTTGTTTATATTTTGCTGCTTAATGTACGAGACAATACGTTCTTCCTCACTGTTGTTTCCAGCGTCAATGAGAATCGTTTTGCCTGATGGTCCAATGATAAGCTGTGAAGCGCCCTGACCAACGTCGATAAAATGAACTTTAACCATATCGGTTTCCTTAGTTGTAGAAGTTTCCGTAATTGTGTTGTCTTGCGTAGCCAAATAGAAAAGTATTGCTGCAATCACTATAATTAATGCGAAAATTGATAACGGACGTTTCATTCAAGCTGCCTCACTTTGCCTTATATTCTAAGCTGTAAAAAACATATGGAGCGATTATTATTCTGACAAGGGATTGTAAGTCTTCTAACGGCTAACAAGCTATAAGCGAGAGAATAACGCTTACAGCTTGAAACTAGCCAATCATGTTTCACTGTCCGTGACGATTTTTAGAGAAGCATCAAACTCGCTCCCTATCGTTCCATCTGACTCAATGAGACGTTTGAGCGCACCAAGCTTATTTTCCCAATAACGTTCGTAATAGGAAAGCCATTGCTTTAGTTGAAGAAGCGGCTCCGGATCAAGCCGATACCGCGTCTCTCGTCCAACCTTTCGCTCCTGAACTAGTCCTGCTTCCGCTAGCACGCGCAAATGTTTAGAAACCGCAGTCCGACTCATCGGAAAATGTCCGCTAATCACGTTTACGGGCATCTCCTGATCAATCAATAATTTTAACAAGCTCCTGCGGGTAGGATCGGCAATTGCTTGAAACACGTCATGCTTCGGCTCTGCCTCGGCTTTATTTGCCTTCGACATAAGCACCTAAAGTCTTCCGAATATTTATCCAGCCTTCGGACATTCTGTCACGAACAAGAGCGTGTGCTTGTCCAAACTCTGTAACTTTATCAGCATCCCAGCCTCCATGAATTAGAGTGAACTCCGTCTTTCCGTCCAGCTCCTTCAATTCGAAGGTCAGCGTCCAGTCCTTGCCCCATTCAAAAGTCAGTCGGTTTGGCGGATCAAGCTCTGTTACTTTGCATGGGGTCTGGCCGAACGGTCCAGCCTCTAAGTGAAACTCGTAGCCAAGCTCTGGCTGAAAATCATTCGGCATAAACCAAGCAGCAATACCCTCCGATGTAGCTACCGCATTCCATACTTTCTTAATTGGCGCATTCAACTCCAGCGTTTGGCGGATGTCCGGCAGCGTATTCTTTGTGTAATTGTTCTCCAATTATATCCCTCCGTTAATCATTTTTCGATTTGACCTCATCATTTTGTCGAAAGTGATGTGTATCCTGAATAGAAACCTTTTGGTTTCGAATAATTCTATTATAGGAAACCTAATGGTTTCATGTCAATTGCAATAATTGATCATTAGGTAACCAGTTTTGAATATCTACTGTTCTCCTAGAATAGGACTTCAAGATTATTATAATATCGCACAAATATAAGCTTCTCTATGCAGCAGCGGCAAATGCTCAAATCTTCCTCTCTTTCTATTAAATGAGCGTGTATCTATAACAACTGATTGATCTATTACATATCATATAAAGATTCTAATAGAGAAGGAGTTGTTCATATGCCAGGACCAGGATCAAAAGGTAATCGGAGCGGAGGGTCACGAGGTAATCGCAGTGAGGGCTCGCGGGGTAACCGCAGTGGAGGGTCGCAAGGTAATCGCAGTGGTGGCTCGCCGGGCAACCGCAGCGGGGGCTCGCCGGGCAACCGCAGCGGGGGCTCGCCGGGCAACCGCAGCGGGGGCTCACAAGGTAACCGTAATGGTGGTTGGTGGGGTACCCTTTGCTAAATAAAGCAATACTAAAGAAATGATCAGCAGGTTGTCGATACTTATTCGACAGCCTTCACTACAAACAACGTATACGAAAGCTAATCTTGAAACACAATAAGATGTATTGCCAAACAAAACCAAAAGGATAGACCTCGTAGAACATCGGTAAATATTGGCATGCAAATAAGGAGGTACTTTTTACCTCCCTACTCTCTTCCGCCACCCCACCTAGACCTATTGATTTACTTGCGAGGGAACAGATAAGGAACCAATCCCATGGCAATAACGCGATGCCCCCGATCATTGGGGTGGATTGGCAGTGATCCGCTCAGCGCATCTTCAACTTTACCTCTTCGATATCCATAAATAAGATCTTCTTGTTTTCCTCTAAACCAAGTATAAACGGGTGCGATAGTGACATCGTAGCTTTTGGCGACCTCTTTCGTCGTATTGTTTAATAATTCTATTGATTCTACCGCAAGAGGGCTGTTAGGAAATGGGTTATACTGTGTACAGCAAATGATCCGTGCAAGGCTTACTCTTTTTATGTGAGTGAGAATTGCATGTAAATTTCTACTGTAGTTGTTAACACTTTGTGTTGCAGTTAATGGTTGCTGATTTTTAAGCGATTTCTGAGCCGCATTCAATAAATCTACTCCTCCGATCCAAACAGAAACAACATCAGAATGACTAATCAACGAGGACCCATGCCATACCGTTGCCTCTAATAGCTCATAACTGCTCCAACCAGGACGGGCCAATACGTATCCAGTAACCCTTCGGGTACGGGAGTGTGAATTTATAGTAGAAACGGCTAATTGGGGATACGCCTTGGCGTAAGAGGAAGCATTTTCTCCGAATGTAATGGAATCTCCAAGAGCTGAATAGATCAAAAAATATCACCACCCTACTCTTAATCATTCGTACAACGCAAAAAAACAAGCTAAAACTAGAAGTTAACCATCTATTTTATATATTCTCAAGTTCATCCTAAAGCTATAATATTGCAATCATGTTCAGGTTGTGTGGACATAAACAACTAATATTTCAAACCTTTACCAACTGTAAAGGAGTACGATCCCATCTATCAAAATGATCTTATGAACCACTACGGACTAGTGATTCGCAAGCAATAAGAAGAAACGACTTCGTCGTCCTTGTCTAAGGACGTTCTACTTTCCTATATTTTAAAAAAAGCCTTGCTAGACAAGGCTTTCATGATGTTCCCATTTTCCATCTTGTAGGTAATGGCTTCAGCACCTCCAAGAAAGATTCACATGATTAAGTCGATGATTTCACAAAGCTTTTCTCGAATAAACTCATTTACAAAAGGTCCGGGATGAATGGGGTCATCAAATAGAAATTCATAATCCAACAATCCCGTTACTACACAATCTCGGAAATATTGTTCAAAATCGACAAACCCACAACCATACCTCGCTGCAAACGCCTTAACCGCTCCAAAATATTCGTCATAACCAATCGTAGAAGATGCCCCACCTTCAAAGGTTATGACCTTATCCCCTGGGGTCGTGAACAAGAGTACATCCATCTTCCTTATCCCTTCGCGATTGTGGTGATGGTTCAATTTGTCCAGCAAGTTAGCTAAATTTGCAGTAAACGTATCAATCGGAGTCTGCCTTAAATATTCATTCACGATTGGAGCTTGAATGATCGTCAGCGCTGGCGTGAACGGGACATAACGCAGCAGCTCGTCTATGTGAGCATAAGCAGGATCATTGTAGCTCGGTGTTCCGTCTCCTAGCCACTGCCCTACCGTGTGTCCGCCCATGGAAAAATTACGAACATCGTTTCCGTCGAAGATAATTCCTCTAAATCCAATGACAGGTACACCGCAACAAAACTCAGGATGTTCAAATGCAACAGCATCTTGGTTCACTCCCGCATACTCGAAACAAAGATTGCCGAGCTGCTTCTGTCCATAATCGATACAGTACACGACTTCCTCATTGCCATCCGGGTTAAACGTATCGATAACGACACTTGATTCCAAAACCATGATTTCATTTCGAATAGTTGCCCGGTGTTCCCCATTTTCTATTTTTGTAATCTTCGGATAGCCGGCAGCTTGAGGATACAAGACGCCTGCCGTATTTCCTTTCTTCATGGTTCCATGATCATAGACAAACCCACCATCGATACCCTTCTCCTGAAAATAAACCTCTAGCATCGCTCCGCATCTACCAGTCAATACGCCAATATACACTTTACTAGCATGAGCGAGCATCTCCACCTGACACAAAGCACTCCCACTATTATCCGGAGCTAAGATCAGCAGCTTTTCACTAAACTTGTTATTAAACGCAAGATAGCCCAGATTAGCCGAAGTCTGTCGATCGTCATGACGGGGCGCATAATAGCCTGCCGCAGCTACAGAAGCAGTCACTTCAACTTCTATTTCTTTATATATACCGCTCACCGGATTAAGTAGAGCTGCTTGATTTCCTCTTCCAGGCAAAATTGCTTTCGGATAAAAATCGTACTTTCGAATGATATGCTCCCTTAATCCAGCGTAAAATCCCTTACTATAGGGAACGGCCATATGCGATGAATACACAGGGAAAATAACGTCATACCCTGTCGATCCTTGCCCCCATCCATGGCTGTCCCCGAGCATTAATACTTCTAAATCTGAAGTGACATGCCCTCTGCGTCTAGCTGTTAATATCGGATAATTATCAGCCTTAAGATTTATCGCATAATTCGCGAGAAACTTCAATAAGTCTGCCCTCATTTGTATCCCCCGCAATTGTTAGTATTTTTTACGCACCCAAGGAATTTATGAAAAGTCATAGGATTCGGTACGTTTTTAGCGTGCTGAATCAGCTACAAAAGTATTTCTAAGCGTACCGATTCCTTCGATCGTCGCTTCCACAACGTCATTTGGCTTAAGCCAAACTTGTGGCTTCCTGCCCATCCCAACACCTGGCGGAGTGCCGGTACTAATGATATCGCCGGGTTGAAGAGTAATGGTATTCGAGAGGAATGAAACGAGATGCGGAATATCGAAGATTAGCTCGTTCGTATTCGAGTTCTGCATCATTTGCCCGTTCAGTGTAAGTGAAATACTTAGTTCGCCCGGGTTGTCGATTTCATCTGCGGTTACGATCCAAGGCCCGACTGGCGCAAAGCCATCTATGGCCTTGCCTCGTGTCCACTGAGGCTCATTCAGCTGAATATCTCGCGCACTCACATCATTTAACACGGTATAGCCAAATACATAGTCCATCGCTGAATCCCTGGATACCCTTTTCGCCGTTTTGCCAATGACGACTGCAAGCTCAACCTCGTAATCACACTGAGACACTTCGTGTGGAATTACGACTTCAGCCTCGTGACCGACTAGACAGTTGTTGTATTTAGGAAACAATACGGGAACTTTGGGGACCTGCATATTCGACTCGATGACATGGTCGTGATAATTAAGTCCGATACAGATGATTTTCTCTGGATCCGTCAAAGGCGATAACAGCTGAACGTCACCCAAAGGGTGTACAGCTCCATTCTCCAACAGAGCTGCCAGCTCCTCAGACTTCCGTTCGGACCCAGCCAAATGACGAATCACGTCACGCGTACTGCCAGATACATTCAATACCTGTACATCACTGTCTCCTTTTAATATACCGACATGCGGTTTACAATTCACATCTTTTTTAAGGTAAAATTGCAATAATTTCATAATCGCTATCCCTCCTGCTGATCATTTACACGCAATAATATTTTCGCAACCTTTCCTGGTCCTGCAATCAGCTTCTCGAAGCTGGACCCACCTTCACTCAAGGATGCTGTTTCGGTCCATTGCAGCAGATTGACCCGTCCTTGCCCAATCCATTTCATAGCGGTTTCAAAGTCTTCTTGTGAATAAGCAAAAGCGCCCTTCACCCAGGTTTCACTACGAATCATATCGTTAACTGGCAGCTTGCTTTCTGCTTCGTGCAAGCCTGTGAATATAACTCTTCCACCTGGCCGAGCAGCCTTGATACTCAAACTTCTAGTGATCTCTGCTCCTACGGCATCGATCACAGTATCAAAACTACCTTCAACACCAGCTTCCAGTTGATCCAGGCCAGTAACTGGAATACCTCCCAGCTCTCTGGCGATCTCAAGTCGCGATTCATTCAAATCGATAATGACAATGTCTCGAACACCATATACCTGAGCCGCCTGCAAAGCAAACAACCCAATTGGTCCCGCCCCGTACACAAGTAGTCGATCAGTTGGTTTCAGCTCTAACAGACGACAGATATGAACAGCGCATGCAAATGGCTCTGCAAAGGCTCCCTCATCCATCGTTACATGTTCGGGCAGCTGATACACATTTCTAGCAGGGACAGCAACGTATTCGGCAAACGCTCCCGGTCGATGCGCTCCAAGTAATGACCTCGTACCGCATAGCTGCGATTGTCCATTTCGGCAGTATCTGCATGAGCCGCAGGTTACGAGTGGATTAGCGGTAACTCGGTCCCCCTGTTTAAAAGTAAG
The DNA here is from genome assembly GCF_056269185.1 of Paenibacillus sp. J31R122. Taxonomy (NCBI): domain Bacteria; kingdom Bacillati; phylum Bacillota; class Bacilli; order Caryophanales; family Paenibacillaceae; genus Paenibacillus; species Paenibacillus sp. J31R122. The sequence goes on along the minus strand of NZ_JBWDNM010000001.1, from coordinate 756,125 downwards.
TACCTGATTCCCAAGTTGTTCGATCACTCCAGCGAATTCATGTCCCATAATAAGCGGCGGCTTGCGAAGGGAGTTATGGCCAAGGTAACCGCCAAGCTCCGATCCGCAAATCCCAGCCCGCTCCACTCGTATAAGCACCTCATCCGGCTGCAGATCTGGAGCGGGAACTTCTCTCATGTTCATGATGCGTGGACCTTCATAAACTAATGCTTTCATCGGATAACTCCTCCTTCACACAATTGAGTCATTTCAATTTACCCGGTATCGGTTAAGCACTGCTTCATCGATGTCAATGCCAAGACCCGGACGGTCAAGAGGTACAGTAACGTATCCATCTTTGAATTCCACTTCCCTGCTGACTAGATCACGAGCTAATGGCGATTCCGAAACCGTATGCTCGATCATGAAGCCATTAGGGATCGCTGCGGCAAAATGTGTACTAGCAGCAACCAAAATGCCAGTCTTGAAAGCATGCGGCACAACTTTCTTATGACGATCATAGGCCAAATAGGCAATTCTTTTCCCTTCGGTCAATCCTCCGACTCTCGCCAGATCAGGCTGGATAATATCTAAATGTCCTTCATCGAGCAACCGCTGGAATGCAAGCCTTCCACTTTCTTGCTCCCCTCCAGCAATGGAAATTTTCGTCCGATCGGCCAACTCGCGATAGCCAGCAATATCATTTGAATGAACAGGCTCTTCCAACCAGTACACACCATATTTCTCATAAATATCGGCCATTCGCAGCGCGCCCTTCAAATCCCAAGCCAGCCCCGCATCAATCATAATATCAATGTCATCACCCACCGTTTCACGTATGGCTTTAACCTGCGCCTCGTCAAACTTCGGATCCTGTCCAATCGGGCCCCAGCCAAACTTCATCGCTTTATATCCAAGCTTCGCATACTGCTCCGCCATACGGGCTGCTTCTACAATCGTATCCGGCATCAGCGCGCTGGCGTATGCCTTAAGCTTTCGATTAAATACACCGCCCATCATCTCGCAAACGGGACGGTTCATGGCTTTCCCAAGAATGTCCCACAATGCGATATCAACACCACTAATCGCATGCAGCGCAGGACCGGAGCGGCCAAAATAAATCGTCCCCCGATACATTTTGTCCCACAACCGTTCGATTTCAATTGGATTTTCACCGATCAACAATTGACGAAGACCAACGGCAATCGAGTGGGAAGCCGGAGCATCAACGACAGCTTTAGCTACTAATGGCGATGAGTCAACCTCTCCTACTCCAACGATTCCTTCATCTGTATGGATGCGAATAACAAGTGTATCCTGCGTTCCATCACATTGTGCGGCATCTAGGTTCGGTATTTTTAAATAAATGGCTTCAACTTCTGTAATCTTCATGTTCTCATCTCCGATTCCTTATTTATGTTCAACGTAGCTAACAAATCCTCACGCAAAGGTGTAAAGGTTTCAAGCACTAGTGAATCCTCTAGGGCCAGTATGGAATGTGGGACATTGCTTGGAACTAAAACCTGTTCTCCTGCGACTGCCACAATTTCCACTTTGTTATCCAGCACCATTTTTATTTTGCCTTTAACGACATATCCGAGCTGCTCATGCGGATGAGCGTGCTCTGGTCCAAAACCGCCTTGTTTAAACTCAACCAGCATGCTCATAAGCTGGGTCCCAGGCGGAAATATTTTACGACGAATTTGCAATGATATCTGCTGCCATTCCCCTTGCAACATTTGATCCAGCACTCCTTAAAATGTAATAGACAAACCACCATCAACCGGAATAATTGCTCCTTGAATATATGACGAGGCGTCGGATGCCAAAAAAGCAATTACTTCAGCTACCTCATTAACGGTACCGGGCCTCGCTTGCGGAATTTTTCTATGCTCTACGTAAAATTGCTTAAACCATTCTGTCTCCAGCTCATTTTCCCCACCTACGACAGATAGTAATGTATCAATAAAGCCTGGAGCCACACCATTGACCCGAATGCCATGAGGAGAAAGCTCTAATGCTGTACAACGTGTCAATTGATCGAGTGCGCCCTTTGCAGCATTGTAATGGCTGGACTGATTAAGCGCACGATAGCCATTAATCGAGGAAACATTAACGATTGAACCGCTTATTTCTCGCTTAATCATCGCTTCTGCCGCATATTTCGAGCACCAATAGGCTCCATTCACTATCGTATCGAATACTGCACGCCATCTCTCAGTCGTTTCACTTAAAAAATCACTTTCATAAAACATCGCTGCATTATTAATCATCACATCAACACGACCGGTATGCTCAATAGTACGATCAATTAAGTTTCTGACGGCTTTTTCGTCACTGATATCGGTTCGAACGAATAGCGGCTTGCCCCCTATTTCTTTCAGCTCGATTAATGCACGCGCTCCATTTTCCTCATCACGGCTTGCAATAACAACATTTGCACCTTCAGTCGCGAAAAGCTTGGCAGTTGCAAATCCAATTCCCGTTGCTCCACCTGTCACGATAACCGTTCGGTCTGTGAAACGATTCATGAAAAGTCCCCCTTATTTGAATGCTTTAGGGCAATAACGATCCCGTAATATTGCGTGGATAAGCTTTAGCTCTAATAAAACCTTCCGCGTAGCGTACACCACTCTGAATTCCTCGAAAACGGGCAATGATCTCAATCATTTCCATTGCATTTGAACCATATTGATCCTTCAGCCAATCGCCAACCTGACTCTCATGCTTAGCAAGCATCTTTTGCTTCATTTCGAAAGTTTCTGTAATATCCACGTATTCTTCGGGTTGAAAACCAAGTCCTGCTACGCTTTCAATAAAATAAACGATTGGGATTTTACCAAGTGGAGGGCTAGCCGTCACGATATTAGGAACGGTTGTCATTATGGCAACATCATTGGAAACTTGACCGGTTATCGTATGGTCAGGATTATACAAATCATCCGGCCAATGTGTGAGTACGACCTCTGCCTTACTGATACGCATCGCCTCAATGAAAGACATCCTTGTCTCCTCTGTATCAAATAAAAACTCATCACGGTAGCCTATCCAAATCAATTCCGCCCCAATGACTTCAGCAGCTGCAATCGCTTCCATTCGGCGAATCTCTGCAATCTCTTCTTTGGGAAGTGTAGGCGAGCCTACCTCTCCGTTCGTGACAACGGCAATCGTCACTTTGTCGCCACGCATAGCGTATTTTGCAAGCGTACCCCCACACCAGATTTCAGCATCATCAGGGTGCGCGCATATAGCTAGTACATTCATTGGAATATTCCTCCTATTTAACGGTTTATGGCTATCATACTTTTCCCTTTTTAAATTGTCAACAATCAATCGATAACAATCATTTGTGTACAGATTTATTTTGTTCTATAATGAACTTATGGGTTTAATAACCTAGTCAAGTAAGGAGGATAAATATGGAAACCTTTCATTTCAAAAGCCAAGAAAATCTATCTCTACGCCAGCGTGTAATGAATGATATACGAAATGCAATTATTAAAGGACATCTCAAGCCCGGCGATAAGCTCAAGGAACTGGATATTTCCCAGCAAATGTCCATTAGCAGAGGACCTATTCGGGAGGCATTACGGGATTTGGAGGCATTGGGTCTCGTCGTTAGCTCTCCTTATCGGGAAACTACGGTAGCAGATGTTAGGAAGGAAGAAGTCGTAGATTTATTGATTCCTGTTCGACTTCAGCTGGAATTGTTCTCTTTAAAGCATAATTCAACAAAGCGAGACAAACCTTTCTTTGATCACCTTCAAGGCATTGTGGAGAACATGAAGAAATCAGCAGATAACGGTGACATATTCACATTAGTTGAGGAAGACATTCGATTCCATGAGCATATACTCTCTCTGGACAATTCTTCATACACCATGCAAATATGGTCCGGCATAGTGAATAGACTTCGTATGCACTTTATCAAGAACACCAGCAAGTTCACAGATTTACAGAAGGTTGTCGAAGATCACGTTGCCTTGCTGAATGCGCTTCAGAATGGCTCAACTAATACAATCGAAGCGCTTTGGACCGGGCATATCCAGGATGAGGATTGCCTCCTTTGTTTTAATGACGAAGCTGATCAAACCAGTGAATAAGATGTCAAACACACTTACCTCGCAACTTCAGCGACTCGGCCATTGCTATGCTACCCTTACCAGTGAAAATGGAGGACAGCTAGTTATTATAGAAAAGGGAGCACGGGCTTTGGAGCTGATAACCGCAGTAGAGAATGATTCTGCGTTTTGGCGAGATCCAAGCTCCCTTTGTACCGAAGACAGCTGGAATTTGGGCGGTGACCGCACTTGGGTTAGCCCAGAGTTAGAATTTTTCATCAATGGATCCGGTAGCTACCATGTTCCAGCTCAGTTGGATCCAGGAAACTGGAAGCTAACAAAGACATCTTCGTCTCAAGCAACTGCCAGCATGACTTGTGATCTGCAACACTCTACCTCGTCCAAGGTGATAAACATACAACTCGAAAAGCGCTTTACACTTTTGCCGAATCCGTTGCCTATGAATATGTCTTCTTTATTTCCAGACAGCTCGAACATTTCATATATTGGATATGAAGTCCTTACCGATATGAATCTGACTCCAGTTAATCTCAATTCGACACTTGTGGACGGAAGCCCTATATCTGATGGCTTTTGCAATCTATGGAGTATCATGCAGGTACCGCCCGGAGGTAGTATTCTAGCTCCAACATATGGTTCTGTACGTCCTTTGACGATGTTCTCGCAGGCGGAGCATGTCGAAATGAAGTTACTCCCCAATGGGCTACAGTTACCATGCGAAGGACAAAAAAGCTTTAAGCTTTCCATCGATGCTCTATCTTCAACCGGTAGATTCGGATATTTACGCCATATAAACGAAAAGAAAAGCAGTCTTATCGTTCGGCAATTCAGTGTATTTCCTTCCGGAATTTATCCGGACTATCCCCCTAACCAACGGGATTATCTAGGTTCCTGCATGCAGTTCTATTTCGACGGGGGACAGTTGGGACATTTTGCAGAGCTAGAGTATCACTCACCCGCATTAAGTATAGATACCCCTGGCCGGACAGTTGACACTTCACAGGTATTTTATTTTGTAGGGTGTACAGCAACCATTAATGCTATAGCTGGAGTTATGCTTGGCGTTCAGCCTGAGGAAAATTCGTTAAAATGATCATGTAAGTTCCGCCGTAATGACAAAAGGACTGCCTGTAGTCGATACAAATCGACGATAGACAATCCCTTTGTCATGCAAGTTAGTCATTACTTTTTCAAGTTATCGTATCCAGCTTGATAAATAGCGGCGATTTCTTCAGCCCCAAGTGTATTTATTTTTTTGACATAATCATCGAATTGATCTAGATTGGCTTCTCCCGTTACAAATTTAACAAACATTTCGTCTCGATAAGTGTTCAAATCTCCGAATATATTATTGATTCTTAACGCATCCACAGCATTCGGGATTGGAGGTTGGAAGGGAGAATAAGTTTTTGCCGCGATGTCATTCGCAACCTTGAGACTCCAGTTTTTCCGTTCAACATTTTCATTCAAATACTTGGCTTCGAATAACGCTTCATGCTGCTCTCGCTTATCGATTCTTGGAGCATAATCACTCCCGAAAAATTTATTTGGATCGATGGCTTCCAATACATCTGGAACACGAGCAGGTTTTCCGTTAACCATATTATAAGTGATACCTTCTATGCCATAAATGCCAGTTGTTGCTCCTTCTCCAGCCATAATATAGTCAAGTAACCGGATGGCGGCAATCGGGTCTTTCGTTTTTGTCGTAATTCCATAGGAACGCCATACTACAGCCTTAGGTTCCGATGGATAGGTGACGCCATAGCCCGAGTCTTCAAAGTTGATCGGCATCCAGACGGAGCCAGGTATGTTTTCCTGCGTCGTTTGCTCAGGGTCGTTATGGCCAATGAATGCTGTTAAATCATCGCGAGCGCGTATGCCTAACCGATCCGAGTACATCCTCTCCAACACGATGGAATTATCAGCAGTTTGGAAATCCTTCGGAATCAGTCCCTCCTTGTATGCTGTATTCATCCATTCCAAGTATGCCTTATAAGCCGGTAAGGTGAATTCATAGGTGACTTTGCCATCACGTACGGACCACCCTGAACCTGAAACAAGAGATAATCCAAACATCATGCCAATCTGTCTGTAATTACCAAGGCTATGCGTCATAATGCCAAATTCGTCCTTTTTATTGTTGCCATTTGGATCATCGTTGACAAAAACTTTGGCTGCTTTCAACAAATCATCCGGTGTCTTCACCTCTGGGAGACCGAGCTTATCCAGCCAATCCTTGCGAATCATAACTGCTTTTGTTCTTAAATCAGAATCAGTGAGGTGGCCAAGTGCGACGATACTGCCATCGGGCAGTGTTAGAGCTTGTTTATACTCGGGATTTTCTTCTAGCATTCTCTTTAGGTTCGGTGCATACTTGTCGATCAGATCGTTCATTGGCATTAAAATGCCATCCTCGTAATATTTGACCAAATGGGAACCATCCGCACTGCCCTCAATCGCAATGATATCCGGAAGATCGGTTTGACTGGCCAAACGTAACTGCATAACTTCTGTGTATTCCATGAACGGAGCGACATCCCATTTAATATGAATTCCAGTCTCTTCTTCGAAACGTTCCCAAATAATCGATTTGTTAGTAAGGAAGCTCTTCCCCGCATCCTCGGTATCCCGTCCCATCCAGACCAACTCAAGAGGTTCTTTTACAATAGGCAGCGTGTATTCGCCTTCTTCATATTTGCTGTCCACGACCGGCGTACTCGTCGAGACTATAGGATTGGTAGTTGCTTCAGGCTTTGAATCCTTGCTGCAAGCAAGCGCAACAATCATCAGCAATGCAATCAAGCCAGCAACATAAACACTCTTTCTGACCATATTTTATCCCCCTCAAAATAACTTAACTTTACGGTTGAATGCAACTCCGCAATAGCAAATCTATTATCATGATTTAATTGCGCCGATCATGACGCCTTTGGCAAAATACTTTTGGAAGAAAGGATATGCGAATAAGATTGGCACCATCGTAACGACGATCGAGCCATATTTTAACCGCTGTGTGATGCCGAGAACGGCCGCGCCATCCTGGACGATGGCAGGATCATTAAGAGAGTCGCTGGAGAAATTAGTCATCCCTATAATGAGCAATCGGCGAAGGTAGAGCGATAAGGGAAGATAATCTGCGTTTTTCAAATAAATGAGAGCGTTAAAGAATGAATTCCAATGGCTTACTCCGTAATACAAAGCCATAACGGCAATGATTGGCTTAGATAGCGGAAATGCTATTTTGGTAAAAATGTAAATATCATTAGCCCCGTCAATTTTGGCTGCTTCAGATAGCTCATCCGGGATATTAGCTGATAGAAATTCTCTTGCCATAATCAGATTAAAAACAGCAACCGCACCAGGCAGCACCATTGCCCAGCGGGTATCATACAATCCCAGCCAATTAATGAGCAGGAAGCTGGGGATCATCCCTCCTCCAAAAAACATCGTGACCGCAATAATAAACATGACTGGAGAGCGAAGAGAATAATATTTTCGCGACAAGGCATATGCGGCAGATAGCGTTAGCAGCAGATTAATGAAGGTACCGACAAAGGTATACCAGAGTGTATTGTAATAAGCTTTGAAGATCTGTCCATCGGAAAAAATATCTTTGTAACCTTCTAAAGTAAAACCTATTGGAAGAAGAAATATCTCTTTGCGCAAAATCGCTTGATAATCACTGAAAGAACTGGCCAATATGAATAACATAGGATAAGCGGTAACGAATGCAAGAATCGCTAAAAAAACGATATTGCTGTAATCGAAAATTTTTTCGCCTACACTTTTACGTATGTGCATATGCATACTCCCTTCTTTATGAATGGTATGACTGGGTACATCAATCGCATATTTTCACCAAAGTGACACACTAGACACTTTCTTGCTAATATAGTTGACTGCAACTATTAAGGCGAAATTGATGACATTGTTAAAAAAACCGATTGCCGTGCCAAAACTGAATTCCCCTCCCAGTATCGACTTCCGATAAACATAAGTAGAAATCACATCGGATACTTCGTAAATGCCTGGATTGTACATCAATAATATTTTTTCATAGCCCACATTCATAATGCCGCCTACATTCAAGATGAACAAAATGACGATCGTTGGCGCAATGGCCGGGAGGGATACATGCCACACTTGTTTAAAACGGCTTGCCCCGTCAATTTGAGCAGCTTCATATAATTCCGGAGACACTCCTGTAAGAGCCGCTAGGTAGATGATAGAGGCCCACCCAAACCCTTGCCAAATATCGGAGATGATATATAAAGGGCGGAACCACTCGCTAGTTTGCATAAAAGCAATCGGCCCCATGCCTAATTGACCTAACAGGACATTGAAAATTCCGTTTTCAGGTGACAGAAGGATATGCAGCATCCCGACTACAATGACGACAGAAACAAAATGAGGGAAATAGCTTATGGTTTGAATGGTATTGCGAAACCACTTAACCCTAACTTCATTAAGGAGCAATGCGAAAATAATCGGAACAGGAAATGCAAAGATTAAGGCCAGCAAACTAAGAAGGACAGTGTTTTTAATTAGCCGCCAAAAGAAAATAGATTCAAAAAAAGCTTCAAAATGCTTGAGTCCTACCCACGGACTTTCCAGAATCCCCTTCATGAAGGAATAATCTTTAAAGGCGATCGTTAAACCGTACATGGGAACATAGCTAAAAATAATGAAAAAAATGATCGTAGGAAGAACCAGAAGATGTAAGTACTTATCGCGAATGAGTGCAGTAAGGAACTTGTTTCTTGTCGAGCGCGGCTTTCTGCGTATATTGGTTTTAATGGACATAAATTACACCTTCCCTCAATAAAACTTTTTGATTAAATTAATTGATTGGATTTAAGCCATGGGATGGTCAGCATGCAAACTAGGATTTTTCGATTTGTATGATAAATCTCGATGAAATGTACAATTGTCTTTATAAAATGAAGGGGATTTCGGCATTAGCTGCCCTCAGATAATACTTTTCTTCTTTATATTCGATCTATGCTCACTTCTCGTTCCTAATATGCAAAGCGTCATACCATTACTTGATTTTTACAGAGGGCAAAGACGGATTTGGACGAATTTTGTCATGAGTTTAGCTTACATTTGAACTCATACTTTAGTATAATTTCACTATCATCAAGGAAATCAGGTGAGGAAATTAGTGGGAATATTTAAAATTTGGGGATACCGTACCATCAAAACTGCAATCGGAGTCAGTATTTCGGTTCTTATCGCCCACTCACTTGGGCTCGAATATTATTCAGCTGCCGGCATCCTGACACTTCTATGCATTCAGAAATCGCGAAGACAGTCCATAAACTCAGCATTAAGTAGATTTTACGCTTGTATGCTCGGCCTCTTTTTTTCCAGCGTACTGTTCGAGTTGCTGGGCTATATGCCCTACAGCTTGCTTGTGCTACTGCTGTTGCTTATCCCGTTATGCGTCGCGCTGCACATTCAGGTGGGCATTTCCAGCAGCTCTGTTATTATGATGCATGTATATATGCACGGGCAGATGGAAGCAGCATTCTATCTTAATGAATTTCTGGTTGTAATTATTGGGCTAGGCACTGCGCTACTTGTCAACTGGTATATGCCGAGTATCGATAAGCAGCTCGATGCCTTAAAACAACAAAGCAGCCAATTGATTGCAAAAATTCTTAACGAATACGCAAACTATCTACTAGATGACTTTACTTTGTGGGATGGCAAGGAATTGCTGACGCTCTCTGATTTGCTTCGTAAATCAATAGGGATGGCGCAGCTCGATTCGGAAAACAATAAAAAGCAAACAAAAAACAATTACATGATCTTTTTTGAGAATAAACAGAAGCAATTGGATCTATTGGAACGTATGCTGGAATCTATTTCGCAAATCACTTCCCAGACAGGGCAAGGAGTAAGGTTAGGGGAGTTCCTTCTTAAATTAAGCAACGAATTCTGTGATTCACAACAGGGTAAACAGCTTTATGAGGAATTACTACGCATTCGTGAATATCACAAACAGTTGCCGTTGCCGCTTGACCGTAGCGAATTCGAAAACCGAGCACATTTGTTTGTAGTCGGCAATAATCTGGAGCGGTTTGTCAATACTATGTAATAGCTGCACGTATAGTTTAAGCTATCAAGATCTAGTAGAATTGATGAGTTCAGGATACATATATGAAAACTCATATTGTTCCTGAGCTTGGCAATATGCTTTTCTAATCGGATTTATTTAGTTTAATACCACGCTGCTACCACTAGAACTTGATGAGGAAATATGTTGACCTAGCTAAGGTTGTTCACAACAAAAAAAAGCCTTGAATATCAAGGCTTTACGAGTTATAAGTTATGGTGATCTGATCAGGGTTCGAACCTGTGACCTCCACCCTGTCAAGAGTTCCAATGGTTTTTGTTGCATGTAGTTAGTGTTGTTAAAACCTTGATTTAATTAGCTTTTTCACTTCCCTGCATGGGTTAGCTGTTTGTCAATTTTGGTACCTGTAATTAGCTTTCGGCACCAGATTCGGCACCAAAAAAATAATCTACTCATGATTAAGGAGTAGATTATTTTAACAAGGTTAAGCTTATGCTGGTATGATACCATCGATTGCAACGAAATGGTTTGATTTAGCTACTGCTACCAATATCCGATGAAATGAATCAACTTATGAATCTGTTATTAAATCTCCAACAGAAGGATCTTCCCTCCGACTATTCATTGCTCTGTAGGCTTAGTCTGTCAGCATTTGAATTATTCATGATAGAATCTAGTATGCAATTTTCCTCTTCTCAACGACATCCTAATGTAACCGCAGCCATGAATCTTAACCGACTGCACTATGCAGAAGATCTGACTGTAGCGTTATTGGAAAAAAAATCCTTCATTTGACCTGAATATTTAAATCGCTTATTTCAAAAAACAGTAGGTATGCCAGTATTAACCTTCATATGGAATTATCGGAGAAGTCTCCTCATTATTCTTTAACCGAACCCATGACAATGCCCGTAACAAAATATTTCTGTAGAAACGGGTATACACACATAATCGGAACGACGGATATAAATAGCTGTGCCGCCCTAAAGTTCCGATCTGACAATGACTTCAAAGATTCTATATCAGAGAAATTCAACTTCTCTGCAGTAAAGGAGGGCAGCAGTATTTGCCTTAGGAATGATTGCAAAGGCCATTTTTCAACATCATTTAAATAAATAATCCCAGTAAACCAGTCGTTCCAGTGTCCGACCATGGAGAAGAGAGACAGTGTGGCAATAGAAGCCATGGAGATAGGAATGAATATTTTCACAAGTATTGTAAGGTGGCCTGCTCCATCAATCATTGCAGCTTCATAAAGACTTTTGGGTAGGGCTCTAAAAAAGTTCATCATCAAGATCACACTGAAGACAGGAACAGCACCAGGGATGATAAGTGACCAGAAAGAATTGAGTAGACCTGTATCCCGAACTACCAAATAAGTAGGAATTAATCCACCGCCCAACAACATAGGAACAACAAGTAGCCACATCAACGTATTTCGTCCCTTCAGTTCCTCAGGTTCTCTCGACATTGGGTACGCCGTAATACAGATTAACAAAATATTGACTGCTGTCCCTATAATTACTCTTTCAATGGAAACAAGAAATGATTGTAAAAAACCTGCATTTTGCAAAACTTTCTGATAAGCCATAGTGTGAAAGCCGATAGGCCACAATTTGACCAAATTGGCACTAGATGAAGCTTTGTCACTAAACGACACGGCAAGTATATTCCAAAGGGGTAAAACACAGCTAAGTACTATCAATCCCAGAAATATATAATTGAAGATGTCGAATATCCTAGACGATAACGAAGTATATTTAATATTCATGAAAGTGCCTCCTAGAATATTCTATAATTAGCGAACTTGTAGGCTAATTTATAGGATATAACAATCAAACCAAAGCTCACTACTGATTTAGAAAGACCAACAGCGGTTGCTAGACTAAATTGTGCATTTAATAAACCTGTCCTATATACAAATGTATCAATTATATCTCCAGTCTCATACACCACTGGATTATACATGATCAATATTTGCTCAAAACCCGCATTTAGCACATTTCCGAGACTCAAAGTAGTAAGCAGTATGGCTGTCGGCAATATCCCCGGAAGCGTTATATACAACACCCGCTGAAAGCGATTAGCACCGTCAATTTCAGAGGATTCATACAGGTCCGGGTTAATCCCTGCCAATGCAGCAAGATAAAGAATAGCTCCATGACCAAATCCTTTCCAGGTATCAGTTAGGATCATTGTAGATCTGAACCACTGATTGCTTCCCAAGAAGGAGATGCTGTCCATTCCGAAAATACCAAGCAGCTGGTTAACAATCCCGTCACCTGACAACAAATCAATAAATATTCCTCCGACAATAACCCATGACAGGAAATTCGGCAAATAAACCAATGTTTGTGTAACCCTTTTGTATAAAGTATGGCGAACCTCATTTAATAGCAATGCAAATAGAATAGAAGACACTAAGCCTGCTATTATTTTCATAACCGCGATAAAAACAGTATTATAAATAATTTTTCCGAAATCCGGCATATCCAACAGATACTTAAACCATTTTAGTCCGACAAAAGGGGAACCGGTAAACCCATGTATGGGCTGGTAGTCCTGAAATGCAATAATTATGCCATACATCGGGTAATACGAATAAATGGCAAGCACAACAAATGCAGGGACAAGCATGGCATAGAGATACCAGTTTCTCTTCAAATTCCATTTGATTCTAGTAGAATAAAAGGAGTTATTCTTTACCACATACCCAACCTCCTATGTTCAGAACGGGGAGAAGTTATTCTCCCCGTTTCTTGTAACGAGCTCCATCTTTCCTATGTGTTTCTCAATTAACTATTTTTTAGTCTTAGTTTGATACCATTCATTAACTTCCTTTGTAATCTCATCTCCGCCGGCCTTCTTCCAATCGGCAACAAACTTGTCGAATTCATCGATTTTCTTTTCTCCAATGATTATTTTGATAAAGATTTCAGATTCTAGCTTTTCCAAATACGCACCCTTGTCGATCATTGTTTTTGTTATTGCAGATGTGAACTCGTTAAATACGATCAATCCATCCTGCTGCTTGGCCTTGTTATACAAGTCAAGACTCCCTAGAAGGGGGGCTAACCCCTGCTTGTTTGTGTCGAAACCTATATAGTTCTGGTAAGCTACCATATCATCTACTTTCAGCTTATCGATAGTGTTGTTGTTAATTGCCTCTCTCATATTCATATAGGTGTTATACAGTTCAAGCGGAGCCTGATTAAATTGAAAACTAAAGAAATGGTGTACGTAATTGCCCTGGTAGACATTGAAGAATATACTCGGACCTTCCATTTGATAATCCCATATCTGTTCTTCTGGCTTAGCCTCTGGATTGATGGGCTCTCTTACCTTTTCAACAGGATACTTGAACTCATAGTTGTACTCCTGCTTCATCTTGTCCCTTAGTTCCAAGTCATTCCTATACTGCGAATCCAATTGCTCATTAAGTAAATAAACCAGCGCTTCTGGATTCTTAGTCTTGGCATTGATAGCTCTTCCGCCATTGTAATAGCCGTTATTCATGTCAAACATGACTGCTTGTTTTCCTGAAGGCCCTTTTAATGGCGCTACCGGTACCATTTCGGCCCCTGGATTAATCTTCCATAGATCAGGGAACGGCCATAACACATACCACCATTTTCCATATATGGAGAGTCCATTACCAGCTATAAATGGTTCCCTAGATTTGGCATCATCCTTCACAAAAAATTCCTTGTCCAACCAGCCATTCTCATACCATTTGTTCAGTCTTGCAAGACCTTCCTTTATTTCTGGTTGAATACTTCCGTAAGTTAAATTGCCGTTATCATCCTTCAGCCATTTGCGTGGAAATGCGCCGAAAGCGTTCATAATCGGGGTAGATGCGGGAGTGTCAAGAACGAAACCTACACCTGTGGGATTACTTGCCTTGTATGCTGCGAGAATATCTTCGAACTGCTCTAGTGTTTCTGGAGCCTGCTTACCAAGTGAATCAAGCACATCCTTCCTCAGCCAGAGGTTATCCCAGTTGGCAGCAAATGTATCGGCTGCTTGAGGGAAAGCGTAATAATTACCATCCACTGTGAAAAGAGAGAAGAAGTCTCCATTTAATTCCTTCTGATATGACTCAATCATATACTTGGTAAGTGGTGAACCATATTCGTCAATCAGTTTATTGAGCGGTAATAGCATGCCCGACTGTACCATCTTTGTGAACATATCTCCAGAGCTAATACTGATAATATCCGGTAGTTCATTGCTCGCCATCGCTAAATTCAGCTTTTGTACGTCTGTTCCTCCATCCGGAACAACCCATTTTTGCTTATACACAACACCGACTTGATCTTTCGCCCATCGCGTATAAGGGTTGTTCTCAGAGTTGTCCCCTGCTGCAAATTTTTCATCTGCCGAGGTTACTGCGTTCTTTGTAAATGTAATTTCAGGGCTATACTTATGGAACCACTTCTCTTCACCGGTCTGTGTGTTTTCTGATTGTACTGAGTTGTCTTCTGGCGTAATTTCTGTACTGTCGGGTACTTGACCGTCATCGGATTTAGTACAGCCGGATAAGATCAACAACGATAAGAGCAGCACGGCCAAACTTAGGCTGAAAACCTTTCTCATTGAATTGCCTCCTTCTTCATTTGAAAGCGCTTTATACGCAACTTCATTTTATTATGTAATCGATTTCAAAAACATTTCCTCTGTTAACCTTTTCTTGCTCTTTTTTAACTTAATTTGCACTTTTAAGGAGATTACGTCCTTATAAAATAAATAGGAAGACTACAAAGGTTTGACCTCCCAGCCTTCCTAAAACAGCTTTTACACATCTTCTATAGAAGAGCGGTCTGATAATCTTTAGGGCTCATACCAGTTTCACGTTTGAAAGTCCTATTGAAATGCGCAACGCTCAAGTATCCGACATTTTCTGCAACCTCATAAACCCTCATATTAGATTCCCTAAGAAGCTTTTTAGCCTCTTCGATTCTTAGCCTAGTCATGTATTCTGTAATATTCATACCTTCATCTTCTTTGAACAACCTGCTCAAGTAATTAGGATGTACATATAATTTTGCTGCAATACCAGACAAAGAAATATCACTACGCACGTTCTCCAAAATAAACCTTTTCACTTCTTCAACGAGATGATGCGTTTTCCCTTTCTCTTGACTTAATGCATATCCGATGTATTTTTCAGTAATTTTCCTGTACCAGACCTTCTGCTTATACAGCGAGTTCAAGCTTTTAAAGTTGGAGAAAAACATTTCATCCTCCTCATCAGCCCATTTCGACAGATGGATACCCCTCTTGTTCGAGTCCTGTATGATTGCATTGGCCACCGTGAAATAAATCTCCAATAAATGCTCATAGGGTGTTTTCTCATTCTGTTCCAACTCCACAAAGATCTCATCGATACGCTGTAGACATTTATCCTTCTGTAAAGTTTCGAGCAATAGCGAAAACGTACAGTTTGTAGACAGCGCTAAATGTCTGAAGTCATCAAGCTGGAGTAGGGGGGCGTCCGATCCAAGAATAACACCCGAATGAAAGCTCAAATTCCGATGCATAAGACTTACTATTTTATTGTAAGATTTATTAAGATCATTGATGTGAACCAATTCCCCGTAAAATATAGATACTACACACCCTGATGACCGCCTTACTGAAAGCTGGAATATCTCCGCCGATCCTTGCACATATTGGTGCAGATCTTCAAGTTGCTGTCCATCTTCCATTTGTATGAAAACCACCAGATTCCCTTCGGGATCCATAAACATCAACCCTTGTTCATCCTTTATTAGAATCTTCCAAACAAGGTTCTGAACAACAACCTCGCTCATTCCTTCTAGATCATATTGTGGCTCGGTCTCATCCATACGAATCAATATTAGGAAGGCTTGGCAATCCTTTTTGTAAAGTGGCATTCCTGCTATCCGTTGTTCATTGTCTTCATAAGCATCCATACGTCCTTGAACAATCCATGCATTCAGATACCTGTCTTGCAACAAAGGTATCGTTTCTTTTAACTGCTTCTCAGCCTTTATCAGTTTTTCTAATTCACTTAATTCCTTCTCTATTTCATCTATCGCTTTTTTTACAGCTTCAATTATTTCATCATCGGATGCAGGCTTCAGAATATAACCATGGACACCAAGATCAAGAGCCTTTTGAGCATATTCAAATTCATTATAACCTGACATAAATATCACTTTCGCCTTAGGCCACTGTCTTCTGATAATGGATGCCAGTTCCAAACCATTTGTTTCCGGCATGCGAATGTCCGATATGACGATATCAATCCTGTTTTTCCTTAATATCTCTACGGCCTGGGCACCGTCATAAGCCTTAAACTTTTCTCCTATATCTAGGTCGTTCCAATCAACATCATAAGCTAATCCATTAACAACGGCACTTTCATCGTCCACGATTAAAAGGTTATACATACATGCTATTCCTCCTCGGGAATGATGAATACTACCCTAGTACCCTGGGTTACTCTTTGTTCAAGTTTCAAATCTGCTTTTTCTCCAAATTTTAACTTGAGACGCCAATATATATTGTTTAGCCCAATGCTGTCGCTTTCCTGATTTGCTTTATTTAAGTTATTATTGATTTCTTCAAGCCTCTCAGGCTCAATGCCTACTCCGTCATCCTCAATTATAATGACGATTTTGTCCCCCTGTTTAGCTGCCTTTGTCCAAATACTTATGGGGGCCTGTACCTTTTCTATACCATGAATCAGTGCATTCTCTATCACCGGTTGGATTAACAATCTAGGTATCCATATATCTAGAACCTCCGACTGAATTTCCTCGGTATAATTGATCTTACTAGGGTAACGTAGATCCTGGATCTGGATGTAGCTCCCAATGTTCTCCATTTCTTCCCTTAGTGTGGTAGTATCCTTGTCCACCCTTGTGGTAAACCTAAAATACCTTCCGAGATACAAGGACATTTTCGATACCCCGTTAAGGTTTTCAGCCCCAGCCATTCTATAAATAAAATTCAGACAATTATATAAAAAATGAGGGTTGATCTGCGATTGGAGCAACTTCAATTTTGATTTCTGGACATTGATCCGTTCTTCATAAACTTCATGGATCAGAGAATCAATCTTAATCACCATCCGGTTGAACTGTATATGCATAAATCCCAATTCATCCTGCTTATTCTCGGGTATACGTACTTTAAAGTTCCCCATACTTACCATCAGCATGCCTTTCACCAGTTGCCGAATGGGCTGGATGATATTCTTATAGGAATAAAACGTAAAGAATAATGCTAAACCTAAAGACATGATCAGGATTATAATAATCCAGAGGCGGATCTGCAGAATGGGCTGAATAATTTGCGATACCGGTATATACATACCTAAAGATAGACCGTCACGATTTAACTTGTTTAGCGAAACGATATATTTTTCTCGCCCTTGTGAATAGGTGAACTGACCGTCCGTTTTTTCTAATTTCAATATGGCTGCCTTCAAATCATCCATATTTACGTTATGATGACTGTTGGGCTCTATACTGCGTCCCTTCAAATCAATTAGGAAACTGGTTCCACCTCCCTGAATATCTAAATTTCCAAGGAATTTCCTTACCTGTGAGACCTCAATATCAATTGTGATGACAATATTTCTTGTAGATCGGTCATAGGCGGCGGTTTGCATGAAGGACAGCACGTCAGAATTACCATCGGAGAGTTTCTTAAATCTCCAGATCCCCATATAATCGGATCCATTGTCGTATAGATTAATCTCATCCTCATTCTTAATTTCATCCATACCCTTTTTAGAGGAAAAGGCACGTTCCTTATTTCTGAGATAAATAGATATATTGCTATCGAGTTCATTAGTAGCGGAGAAAAACTTTAATTGGTTCAAGAGTGTGACATAATCCCACAGAATTCCTGTATTGTTCGGCGATTGGTTAAGCGCACTCAAATCTTTATCCGTTGAGAATACATTGGCTAGTGTTTCGAACTTTTTTAAATTATCATCTAATTGTCTGGAAAGTAGTCGAAGCGAATTGTCGTATGAGCGGAAAACTTCATTCTGTGTAATTCTCATAGCGGTATAATTAACCATGAGACTGATGATTGTGATTGGTATTATTACTACAAGGAAACTACCAAAAAGGCTTCTTGCAATCGATGATTTCCAGAGTGCTTTCATCACGCACCAACCTTACTATGTTAATGTGAACAAAATGACATTCCACAAGATGAATTTCCCTGGAATACCTACGCTTGAACCGATATCGTTCATCCTCTGTCATCATACAAATGAAAGAAAATCGGACCCGAATCTCCCATATCGCGATAAATCTACTTACCAAACCCCAAGTACCGAAACCGATTGTCCAGCCCAAAGTTCTATCTTTCTTTTTTAAACTCTTCCCTTTATTGATCATTTCATTACTTACCCAAAGTATAGCGGTTCCCCCTTATGAAAACTTGTCTACATAAGGGTGTTAAATTGCAAAATTGTTCACTCTCTGGTCATCTCCCCCCCCTCCCCGAATTCACTAACCGCGAATGAACAAGATTGCAACTATATGCAAAGTTTCGGGAAAGTATTGCTTCTTACGGCTGTGCTACCATAATGGTGAAATCATTCATTCACCGATAAAGGAGCAGTGGTTATATGTTGACTCAACAGCAAATCAACGATTTTCACAAAAACGGATATTTGGTCATGAAGGGGCTATTCACGGGCAAGGAGCTGGAGCTGATGCAAAAGGCGGCCGACGAAGCACAGACACAAGGCGTGGCACTCAAAGGCTCAGATCACCGCTATTACAAAAATAAAGACGGCAGCGAAACGTACTGGCGGTCCGAGAATATGTGGCAGCGTGACGATATATTCCAAGCTGTGACCGTCAAGCAAGAGCTCCTGGAAAATATCGGACAGATCATCGGGCATTCCTTCTATCCGTGGAACGACTCACTCGTCGTCAAGTTGGCTAATTCCGGTGCCCCTGTCCACTGGCATCAGGATCCCCCATACGGTGCGAAATCCCGCGAGACGACGTTCGGCATTCCAAACTTCACGACCGATATCTATTTAAACCATTCGGGTCCGGATAACGGCTCCGTCTGGGCGATACACGGACTGCATCTCGTTGGTCACGTCGATTTGAAGAAGGTATCCGAGGAAGAGCTTTACACCAAATGCGGTGCGGTACCGCTCGAAATGGAAGCTGGTGACGTCCTGTTTCACTGCCTATCCACGCCGCACGGCTCCGCCTTTAACCATTCTGATAAACAGAGACGTATTTTCTACATTCACTATATCAATGAAGAGGTCTACCAGGATGGCTACGCTCCTGAAGCATGGGGGAAGGAGGGCTGGGACGAAGACCGCAGGAATCTGATTCAGAGCATGCTGCAGAAGAGAGCGGCAATGGGTTTTGACACTCCGGACCTGAACGGCAGCATACAGCTCGGTGAGCAGGGGTTCAAATTTGTTGGCGCGCCAACAACGCCGCCAAGATATTGGGATACTCTGCAAGCGGAAATGTCCGCTCAACAACGAGAGAACCTTAAGGTCGTCCGTACGAACAGGTAGCTGCCGAAAAAGCGCTTCATCCCGAAAAAGGAATGAGGCGCTTTCTTATTTGGGCTACATCGCTCGCTTCGTCCGGTTGCGGTAGTCCCGTGGAGAAATGCCCTGGAATTGCTTGAAATGCTTGTTGAAGTAATGAATCGAATGATAACCACAGTCGAAGGTGATATCCGTAATCGACCGATCCGTCGTCTTAAGCAAGTACATCGCGATCTGCATCCTCATCCGATGAATGAACTGATTTGGCGTTACTCCGACCGTCTGTTTGAACTTGGTATATAAATACGTCTTCCCCTTGCCGCACATCTCGATTAAATCATGTACGTCGATGTCCTCCGTGATATGCTTCAATATATGCTCCACGACAGATATTACTCCCATATCAACGTCAACATCCGGGTTTTCCGGGTTTGAAGACATCTCCAACGTATAGCGGTAAATTTGAAGTAAAATATCAATGAAATGCATGAACTGTTTCGATTCCCAGCCCGGCAACCGTCGTTCTTGCTCTTCGTACGCCGCCAAAGCGGCGACATGGATATTGCGCGCATACGCAGTCGAAGCGAGAATATACGGAGAAACGGCTTGGGTGTAGAACGGATACAGCAGCTTATACCCGTACGGAATCATTCTCACGATCGAAGGAGAGAATAACACCATAATCCAATTGATCGGCTCATCGGATTTCTTAGCCAAATTATAATGAGGCTCGTAAGGACGGAAGATGAAGACGTCCCCGGATTCGCCGGAGTACGACCGGTTCAGCAATCTGAACTCGGCGTTATTTTCCAATAGAACATTGATTTCCAACAGATCGTGCATGTGCAACTCATGCTCGGTCTCCTCATCGATTCGCCATTCGACAATTAATTCCTCTTCCAGCTTTAAATCTTGATAGAACATATCGATTCTCCTCTTCCTTGCAGTAGAGATTATCCTAGCCTATTATAAACTTAAGTTGGCGTCATAATGCTGATAATAGGTTTAGACTTCATCAATTAGTCCTTTGAACCGTCCTTTCAATAATCTACCACATATTGTGTTAGCTAAGCCATGAATAACCTTGATCGTATTATTATTCTAAACTGCAGATATTTGAAAAAAAGGCAACCGATCACCCGGCTGCCTTTCCAAAAGAAAGAGCTCCGTCTATCCATACTACTGACTTTTTCTGCAACTACGAGATTTAATTTTCATGGGAGTTGAACATAACCAAGTTTACTACCGCCTTTGTAACTTATCTTTTACTGTTAAAAACCTTCCGAAAAATAACCACATCTACTCATTAATCGTTAACTGAGCTTGTGCTCATAGATAAACTTGCCAGCCTTGATGAAGCCGCGAACAACTTGCCACTCGATACTTCCATTTTTTTCTTCCCATATGAATAGGAACATGTGATCATTCGTTATCTCTTCGCGCATCGGCGTCAGATTGCCTGTTTCCTTGTCCGTCAAAAGCAATTCGATTGTAGTAATTCTGTCATCGGTTACATTGCCATAAAATTTATTCATCACGAGGGAATCGTGAGTGGAATTTCCTGACCAGCTATAGGAGACGGTTCTGTTTCTATCAATTTTCACGCCTCCAACACCATCGTCTGGAACCTATCCTCCCCATTGATCCTTATCGAAAGTTCAATCAACATCGCAATATCAGCGACTAGACTGGAACATATTATATTCAATAAAACGGCAATCGGATCAATTCCTTGATATAGAGAAATGACAAGAAAATGTTCCGATAAAACTAAGCATCCGTCTATAGATGGCAATTTAATGGACTATTTTCTTGTTACACAAACAATTGCAGCTTTTTTCGCGAGAATGTAGGCACTATTGTGTCTTTTGACGACAATGTAGGCACATTTGTGCATTTTCTTAAGACGCAAATGTCCCTACATTAAAAATAAAAAGTCTGTTATATCAAGATTTTTTAATCATTTTTATGGTGGTACTTGTGTGTCCTTAGACAACTTTGACGGATGACAAGAATGTGTACCAATTACCATTAAGAACTTACGTTCCTCTTCTCTTATTTAATATAATAAATAAATCATATTACAAAACAAAAGGTTGATATTCAACGAAGAAGATCAACCTTTTGTTTACGATATCTAGCAACTTTCTCCGAAAATCTTGCTATTTCATGCACACGAACCTGAATTAGTCCTCGTGATCAGAATTTATAGTCATCACTGGCATCAATTTGTCCCCCATGCCCATCATTCGTCGTGATTGTCCATCATCACTATGATCGCTAAGCTCAACTTCTGTACCAAACTTCGGTGAAGCAAAAGGCATATGAGAACTTCCCCGCCCTAAGATATGGAGATAGTTTGCAGAATCCCCTTCAAATGGTTCCCCATGATTCCAGGGTATCCACGAACGTGCATTACAATAATGTCCGACAAAAGACTTGCGGAACCTATCTGTTGTCTTGTTCGGATGTGACCGATGAAGCAAGTGTGAATCGAAGAAAAGGACATCCCCTGGCTGCATTCTTATCGGAATCGGAGGATCATATTTCCCAGCGATTTTTGATAAGGTGTTTACTTCATCATCGAGGTGGCTCGCATTTTGAATAGGATTAAGATCCGCAAAAGCATCTCTCGAGTGAAGGGATACAGATGTTAAATCAGGAGGATAAATTGGCTCATTGTTTGAACCTGGAACGACCCACAAACAGCCATTCTCTTCATCTACAACGTCAAGCGCTACCCATGCACCAACCAAAGTATCTGGGTTTGTTGGAATATAGAAGGAATCCTGGTGCCAGCCTTGACCTCCACGACCTGGTGGGTTGAAGAATAGCATACTCTGTAACGCAACAACATCCGGGCCAATCAATGCCTCTATAACATCAAGCAATTGCGTATGGAGAAGTGCCCATTCAATAGTTGGATCAATACGATGAAGCATATGCTCCCGGGTCAAATCTTGAATCTGTTGATCGATCGCCACACTGCTTTCAGAACCTGGAGCTTTTTTTTCAAAGCCTTCAATTGTATGTTTGCCCTCATACATATCTATCATGAGCTTGGCGATTCTCTGCCAATCATCACTGGCCAATAAACCTGGAATTAAAATATACCCGTTCTTTTGGTAATGTACATACTGTTCAACACTGACTAGATAGCGATCTCTACTCATAGAAATTCCTCCCTAAATGCATGTCCTTCAAATGGATGTTGCAATCGATTTTAGTGAATTTTCTCGCTTCCAGAGGCTTTCTTTATTGATTAACCAACCTCCATTTCTATGTAATCTATTTTATACCAGTGAGAGGTGAACCAGGAATGCACAAATCCTTTAATATGTATCTGAATTTGACATCTTCATTCACATTCTTCTTGTTTCATGGTAAATTTAGAGTTCAGTTATTATCTGTGAATGAAATAAAGAAATCAAACGAAAAGAGGTAGGGTATGGTAATTAATGATGAGTCGCTGTCACACTTGAATGTTACGAATACAGAGATCGGTACGATCATTTATCCTCCTGGAGGCACTTGCGGACCTCGTATCAAAAAGCATTACCAGCTAGTATTCCTACATTCGGGAGAGATACAAGTATTTATTGACCAAGTATCATTTAAAATAAAAGAAGGTCATGTCTTTCTTCTAGAACCAAATCACCATGAATATTTTGAATTCTCTAAGAACCAAGAAACTTGGCATCAATGGATCGAAATTCATGTAGATCAATTGCATTTGGATACCCGATTGAGGACTCTTCCATTACAGATTCCAATATCCGATGAAATGAATCAACTTATGAATTTATTATTAAATCTCCATCTGAAGGAACTCCACTCTGAAAATTCTTTGATCTGTAGGCTTAGCCTGTCAGCATTTGAGTTATTCATGATAGAATCTAGCATTCAGCTTCCCGCTTTTCAGCGGAACCCAATTGTAAGCGCAGCCAAGATTCTTATCCAATTACATTATACAGAGGATCTGACCGTAGCCTTACTAGCAAAAAAAGCCTTCGTTTCACCTGAATATTTAAATCGCTTATTCCAAAAAGAAACAGGTATGCCAGTATCAACCTTCATATGGAATTTCCGGGTTAAGAAAGGCATCTCATTACTGCAAAATACAGGCCTTCCTATTAGAGAAATAGCAGACCGATGCGGCTTTAAAACGGCAAATCATTTTGCACGCCAAGTAAAGGAAATGTCAAACTCCACACCATCAGAAGTGCGCAAAAGGTCCTGGACGGCTGGACGCGACATATAGGAGTATGATAAGTCATCACTTATTCTAGTTCAAATAATACCTACAACATGTATTTTCAATTTTTTTCAGCATTTCAACTCTCATACTTGTCCCATTCCTCAGTAATCGATGACAGCCAACTGATGACCTTCCAGCATGGCTACCGTACAGTAGAATAGATTGTCAGTAATCCGGCTTCACCATGGACATAGTAGGCCTGCTGCTGACGCGCCAGACTCTTATTGAGCTTCACGTTTCCAATGACGTCCCAATTTAAACCCTCTGTAAAGAAGATTTTCGCTGATGTTAGGCCCTTCATATAGTTCTGTACAGCAGCGACTATAAACGATAGAAAATACCGCACTCTATTTTTAGAGTTCTATTAATACACAGCGGCAAGTCAATGTGCTCTTCCAATCATGTACCGTCCCATAAGCCTGGGCCGAAATACGGAACTAAATACTAAAACAACACCAATGACTATTGTTTTATCAAGTAGTTGCTTGCTTGCAATCCAAAGCCTTTACTTGGCTAATAAGCGATTATAATGGAATGTGCTGGACATTAGCGGCAATAGTATAGATGTTAGAATAAAAAGCCGACCTATGTGCATTTGTTTATCCATTGAAGCAGAGCTTTGCATTCAAATTCATTAAAATAAACATTTTTACATCATATTTACATCAACGCTCTTTCATCCAATATTGCTTATAAAAATAAAAACAAAAAAAGCCTTGCTGGACAAGGCTTTACGAGTTATAAGTTATGGTGATCTGAACAGGGTTCGAACCTGTGACCTCCACCCTGTCAAGATGGCGCTCTCCCAGCTGAGCTATCAGATCATATTAGCGACAAGTAATAATATATCAGGATTCAAAACTTAAGTCAATAGTAATTTTTTCAAAATGTTAAGCAACAATATGACAGTGAGTTGCGTCAAATAAGTGCTGCAGCAAATTAAAGAAGAGGTGATCGTATGAAGAAGCGACCGTTATTAATTATGACTTTAGTAGCCATGATGCTTTTGACGCTTGGACAAACCGTGTGGGCATTTAAAGACGTAAACAACGATCCAAATGCACAAAAAATTGCTGAACTAAAAAAGCTAGGTATAATTAACGGCAATACAAAGAATGATACATTTGATCCACAAGGAAAACTAACCTACGCGGCTGGCATTTCCATGATCGTACGCGGATTGGACATCAACATTGACCATATTCGCTTCGTTAAAGCACCAAAAGCAAGCGACTCTTTCCCTAACATTAAGGATGATGCTTGGTATTCCGATGCCTTCATTATTGCTAGCTTAAACGGACTTGAAATTCCTAAAACAGTAAAAGCTAGCGACAAAATGACGCGCGAGCAGTTTGCTCACCACTTATTTAAAGCCATGATGAAGAAAGGCGACTATGCCTTTACTGAAATCTTCATGCTGATAGAAGACGAGGGTGAAATCAATAAAGAGTATATGGACAGTATTCAAAAACTGCTCATCAGCAAAATTGTCACGTTAGATAGCTCGAACAAGTTTTATCCGAAGCAAGCCATTACACGCAGCGAAGCAGCTGGATGGCTTTATGACGGCATCAAATTTGTAAAGGAGACCACTCCTATTCCTGAATTACCTGAGCAACCAGCCCTTGATTTAAAACTATCTGTTACCTCTGTAAACGCTGATGTGAACAAAGTAACCATCAGCACGCAAGTTGCACATCCTGGTTATGGTATTCGTATCGCCTCTATAGGTTTCGAAGGTGATAAAGCCATTATCTATGTAGAAACGACACTGCCTGATCCAGATAAAATGTACCCTCAAGTCATTACAGACGTTCAAGTATCTACTTATGTAGATGCTAAATTAAAACCAGTGCTTCCAGAATCAATGGAACCAAGTAATTCAGGATCCAGCACAGGCATCATTGCGGAATAGAGAACTAAGGCTTCTCCACTTATCTGATTATTTAATCAGATAGAGGAGAAGCCTTTTTTCTTCCTGTCAGTGCACCTCTAGCTCTGAAATCGTCCAGTCTACAGCAGCTCTACCAACACTCTCAAGATAGGTATTCGCTCGAGAGAATGGTTTGCTGCCAAAGAAGCCCTTTCTAGCCGCAAACGGGCTCGGATGCGGCGAAGCGATAATATGATGCTTATCCACATCAATGTTCGCCGCCTTCGCTTGAGCATGCTTACCCCACAGTATAAACACGACAGGCTCGTTACGCTCGTTTAATGAGGATATAATCCGATCCGTAAATTGCTCCCAACCAATCCCTTGATGTGAGTTAGGAGCCCCCTCCTCAACCGTCAGCACCGTATTAAGCAATAGCACCCCTTGCTTTGCCCATGAATGTAACGATCCATGCTCTGGAATTGAACAGCCTATGTCATCATGCAGTTCTTTATAAATATTTTTTAGTGATGGAGGAATTCGAACTCCGGGCTGCACAGAGAAACTTAATCCATGTGCTTGTCCAGAACCGTGATACGGGTCTTGACCTAAAATAACAACGCGCGTTTCTTCATAGGGCGTGTAATTTAGAGCGCTAAATATGTCCGAAATTTCGGGATAAATGACAGCTTCCTTCGATCGCTCTACTAGAAAAGCCTCTATCTTCTTGAAATATGGTAGGTTGAGCTCATCTTGTAAAATGCGTGACCAATCGTTATCGAAATGAATAGACAAAAAAATCCCCTCCTATTTCCTGCCGAAATCCGCTCTAATTTCCCCCCACTCTTCTGTATTCCACTTCAATATTTTATTATCATACTTATTATTGTGAAGCCAATCCGTTGCCCAGTCCGTCAAAGCCCAAATCTTCGCGGTCGACGCGTCGCGCGGCAATGTCGAGGCCGTCTTCTTATT
The DNA here is from genome assembly GCF_056269185.1 of Paenibacillus sp. J31R122. NCBI lineage: Bacteria > Bacillati > Bacillota > Bacilli > Caryophanales > Paenibacillaceae > Paenibacillus > Paenibacillus sp. J31R122. The sequence goes on along the minus strand of NZ_JBWDNM010000001.1, from coordinate 729,356 downwards.
GCGAATCCAACTGAGCGCAGTTCTAGAGTCACTATATATCGTTTGAGTGGAGCCCTTTTTCTTCAAATAATCGAGTGCATGCACAACTGCAATAAACTCGCCTAAATTATTCGTTCCATTTGGAATCGGTCCCACGTAGAACAAAAGGTCACCCGTCTGCGTATCAACCCCTTTGAACTCCACAGGCCCAGGATTACCTCTCGTCCCTACATCGACTGAGATGCTATTATAATCGATTGTTTGTTCGCTTACTATAGATTTCTGCTTCTTTCCTTCAGTGTATGGCTTAGCCTTACCAGAGGCCTTCTCTTGTCCCCAGTAGCCCTTCCAGCCTTCCTTAAAAGCAACAGCCGCTTGCTGAGCTGATTCAAATGATTTGAATTTTGCTCCGGTAAATCCGTTCACCTGCTCCTGGCACTCTTTCCACGTTGTATAAATACCAGGTCTGTTGCCGACCCATACGACATAATGCTTACTTGCTGCCATTTACACGACTCACTCCTTCGTAACTGTATATTTTGATATCTATTTATTTTAACGCTACATTTTTATCAAACCAATTATAAAAATAATCATGAATAAACTGACCAACTATACTGTATGGAGCTAATTCTTCCTCAACAAACTGATCCTTACCCCTAATACTAAAATATAACCAAAGAGCCACAGCCTCTGAAAATTGCTCTGAGCTGTATTCTACACCATTCCGCAGGTCAGCGATATATTGCATGCAATCGTCCATCGCTACTTCACCCTCACTATTAAATTCTTTTAGTTTTATTTTAAAATAAGTATAGAGCAATAGGAAATTTTTATTTCCTGATAGAACAGTACTAAAGAGTGCAGTTGAAACAGACGCAGACATAATTAGCAACTTCCATCGCTCACCATTCTCAACAATTGTAGGATCGTTCTTAAATCTCTCCAGCAATTCGTTATGTAAAGAGTCCTTTAATGCAAAAACTTGCGCATAAAGCTTGCGTGAGCTGTCCTTTAACTGGGCATCAAACTTATCGTCTCTTATCAAATAATCCGTCCCCTTCCGTTCTTTATTATAACGCATATGTCTTGAAAGAAAAAAAACCCTATTTCTTAACTTGTAATTAGCAAGTCGAGAAAAGGGATTCTTTTCTTTCATATGTACTTCTTAAAACTTGGTACTGCTAGATTGTTCAGGTATGCCGAGGACGGGAATCGAACCCGTACGGTGGTCACCCACCGCAGGATTTTAAGTCCTGTGCGTCTGCCAGTTCCGCCACCCCGGCATGGAGATAAGCTTTACAAATGGTGGGCCCTGAGGGACTCGAACCCCCGACCAATCGGTTATGAGCCGACCGCTCTAACCAACTGAGCTAAGGGCCCTCGAAAACGTATATTTCAACGTAGTCATCGAAAGGGTTGGTTGCGGGGGCAGGATTTGAACCTGCGGCCTTCGGGTTATGAGCCCGACGAGCTACCGGGCTGCTCCACCCCGCGACGTGTTTCCATTTGATTTGAAGCTTATTGAATTGGCGACAAGAATTACTATACTATATTCGACCGTTTTAAGTCAAGCATTTTTATAAATTAATTTAAAAACAATTTTTTCATGGAATAAATCGTACACCGTATCGTCCTTTTCTCGATCGAAATACCTCAACTTCATTTGGACATTCGTACCCGTATATCCAATAATCATTTTCCATACGTTTGACAAGGCACCCGGCTTGAAACTTCGTTTCATATAGTCGGACCCAATACACCCATCTTAACATCGAACCCCTCCTGATGCATATGCACTCCAGTATTTTTCGCCGATTGATCTTAACTTATTGTCATTAGAATGCCCAAATTCGGATAAATCAAGCAAAAGAATTCGAACATAATCTGCCTTTACTTCGTTACTCCTAAGTGATTGAAAAGATCAATAAACAAACAGAAGAGCGACCCAACGACATTTAAGTCATTGGGTCGCTCTTTGACATTTAAAAGTTTATCTCATCATTGGACTAATGACGCCGCCTCCGCCACCTGTCGGATTATTCTTTATCTCTTCAAGGATAGCATTTCCTTTAGTCTCCCATTCAGCAAGTGCCTCTTTTGCAGTCTTTGTTCCCTTCAGCACTTCAGCGAATAACTCATAGGCAGGCTGCTGAGCATTCCAAATTCCTGGTTTTTCATTGAAAATTCTATCCGCGTTCGAATTAGTTGGTGGCAGTGGCTTTAGAGTAGTGAAAGCGTCCATATTGTATTGCAGTCCGCCAATTGGCTTCAGAAACTCTTTGCGAGCAACCATCTCATACAAACTTCTTGATTTCAGCTTAGCCCACTCTTTACTGTTCGAGTATTTAATAAATTCCCAGGCATCCTTCGAGTTCTGTGCATTAGCATTAATTCCCATTAGTTGATTTAGGCCAATACTTCCTCCCGTGGTAGGATCACTTGGGTTTGTAGGCACCGTAACGACATCCCAATCAACTGGTACAAAATCTTTTATTTTCGAAGCGTTGTCCGAAGCTTTCTTAAGCTCATTAATATAGTAATATTCACCTATTGTCATGGCAACTTTACCTCTAATGAACAAATCACCGTAGAATGGATCGTTGCCATCCGTTTCGCTTCTCTTCTCGTTTATTAAATTAAAGTATTCTTGATTTGGTACAATATTATCTTTATGAAGCGAGGAAACACTGTTCCATACTGATTCCCACTGATCGCTGTTCACAAGCATTTTCTCGCCTTTGTCATCCCATGTCTTCAACTGCAGAGCTTGGCCGTAGACTTGAGTGTCGTTAAATCCGTCAGACTGCCAGCGATTAAATGAGAAGCCAAACTGACGGTCTACCCCTTCTCCTTTAGCCACTTGACGAGCTTTGTTAAGCACGTCATCCCATGACATTTTGTCGGTTGGAGGCTCGATACCCGCATCTAAGAACATCTTTTTATTATAAAAGAGTGCGGATGAAGTAAAGGTAGGAGTTAAAGCATAAATGTTGTTATCTCCCGCTGCTTTGATTCCGTCGATTACAGTCGGAACATAATCGGTCAAATCAAATTTATCCTGTTGAATGAGTGGGTCTAGCTGCTGCAATAAATTGTCTTGTGTCATTCTACGCAGCATATTGTAATCCAGTACAACCACGTCAACTGGGTTTTGGCCCGTCAGCATTTCTTTCATTTTTTCATACGGGTCTGGTTGTTTTTCCTGTTTTTCTGGATCAGTTTGTTGATACCGTTGATCATCATAACTGATGGCTCCAACAATTTCAAATTGTACGTTTGGATGTGTCATTTCAAACATATCAGTATATTGTTGACGGAAATAAGGCTCATTCTCCGCTCCGCCATACAATACGCCAATTCTCAGCACGCTTGTCTCCGCTGACTTGTTCGAGCCGCCGCTACATGCTGCAAGTAAGCCCACAGACAATGCTAGTGTTAAGCTAAGAGCTGCAAATTTGCGAATACGTAAACCAGGAAACCATTTGTTATTCATTCGATTTAACCCCCCAGTGATTTAGGCGGAGTAATAACTATCCGCTCTCCGTCAAACTCCATTGTCGCTTTGTCTTTAATATTCAATGCAGATAAATATTCTTTAGGCACCTGCAAACGTCCGACTTTATCGATGACGACAAAAGCCTCGTGCACCGACTGTAGTCCACTCACAGTTGGAATTTCAACCTCGCCTATTTTTGGATTACGTTTAATAAACTCAGTGCTTGTAAGTCCATCACGAATGGCAACAACTCGATCTACTTTGCTTGCAAGCGTCAAATCATGTGTAACAATTACAATCGTTATTCCGATTTCTTTATTAAGCCTTCGGAATATGCCCATGATTAAATCGGAGGTCGCTGTATCTACAGACCCTGTCGGCTCATCCGCGAGCAGAAGCTTCGGTCGGTTGGACAATGAGATCGCAATAGCAACCCTCTGCTGCTCACCCCCAGAGAGCTGATGCAGCTTGTTATGCATGCGCTCCTTCAGCCCAACCCACTCCAGCAGCTGCTTCGCATACGCTCGATCAACCTTACCAGATAGCATCATCGGCATTTCTACGTTTTCCAATGCTGACAAATACGGCAGTAGGTTACGCGCATTATTTTGCCATATGAAACCTACTGTTTCGCGCTTGTACTCCACAAGCTCCTCTTCTGTAATCTTCAGCAAATCCCATTGACCGACCCGCACCTGTCCAGCAGAGGGCCGATCAAGACCACCTAACGTATTCAGAAGTGTCGATTTACCGCTGCCGCTATTCCCTATAATGGCCATTAGCTCGCCAGCATTCACCTTCAAATTAAGGCCCTGAAGCGCTACGACTTCAAGATCATCCGTTTTGTAAATTTTCACTAGTCCTTCGCATTCGATCATAGCCGTTAACGCTCCTCTCCCATTTTGACCGCTTGATGCACTCTTAGCCTGCGAATATGCAGGAAGAGCAGTAACGCACCGGTCAGCATCATGAACCCTACAACGATGAAGAGCTGGTTCGTATCATTGGAGTCAAAGACTACTCTGAACGGAGGAACCGTTTCTGCAACGTTTTCGGTTGTCTGCAAGAATGGTAGGAAAAGAAGGCTGACAGCTTTACCGATCAGAACACCAAGTCCTATCGCTAATCCGGCTGTGAACAACTGCTCTAGAAGAAGCATGCCTGTTAACTGTTTGCGTGATAAGCCCATAGCCCTTAGCACACCGAATTGAACGACCCTGCCTGACAAGTTAAAGAACCAAAATAAGACGTATCCTGCTAAAGTAATAACGACCGAAACGAGAAAGCCGAGACTTAATATCCCAAAAACTCCGCCTCTGGAAGGATGTTTCGCTTGCGAAATAAGTTCGCTTCTTACGTCCTCCACTGATGCTAGCTCAATACCTGATTTTTGCAGAGATTCAATAATAGGTGCAACCTTCGCGTCAGGCTCCATCTTCAACCATACTTCATATGGCATCAGTGGAAGCTGATCGTAAAGATAATCTAAGTTCGTAATGATAAACGGCGACTTATCAGGGTATTGACTCGGCCAATAAGGAAGAATTCCTGTTATTGTAAACTCGAGCATGCCTTCAGGGAAGCCCACTGATACGATATCGCCTAACTTCAGCTGATACTTTTCTGCCACACCTGTAGGAATAAGCGCACCATGCTCATATTTGCCTAAATTATTCAGATAAATGTTAGGATGAGCAGGATACAAATCATCACGGAACCAGGCTACATCGTCAAATTCTGAGTTATCGATACCCATAACTGTACCTTGACCAATCGACTTGCCTGACACAACGACATTGCCCTTGGTCTGCATGACACGTGCAGCTGCTTTAACACCTTCTAGCGAGCGGAAGAGCTCAAAAGGAGGTTCACTATATAAGACTCGTGTCGGTACGGTAGTACCTCCACCGCCGCCTCCGCCAGGTCCTCCGTTTCCTGAACCACCTCCTGTGCCGCCTCCTGATCCTCCGCCAGCGCCACCTCCGCCTCCTGATCCTCCGCCTGAACCGCCGCCAGTTCCTCCGGTTTTAGTAATTTCCGGTGATCCTTCCCAGACGGTTTGAACGATAACGTCGGTTCCATATTTATAAAGGATCCGTTCAGTTGAGTTCAAATCAATCGTTCTAGCGGCAGAAGCGTTGTAAACGCCAAGTCCAAGCGTCAGAACCAATAAAATCATAATCGGATAATAGCCCTTAGTTGAGCGCGATAATTGCGTTAATGTTAAAAATAGCGGTACAGGTAAAAATTTGCGGCCAAGCCAATGAAATAGCTTTAGCAACCAAGGAAATAATCTTAGGAAAAATAATCCTAATGCAAAAATCGCCAGCGCTGGTACGAAAAACAGAAAAGGCTGAACATTCAGCTGATCCGTAGTCATTCCAGTCTGAAACGTCAGCATTTGACGTTCATTAAACATGTACCAGCCATAGCCGGCAGCAGCTAGCAGCAATACATCTAAATACCAGCGTTGCCATACGGGTCTACGATCGGAGCGAGCAAGCTCTTGCTTGTAGCTTACGATAGAAGAGCGAGCATACATGATAGCTGGAATAATAGTTGCAAGCAGTGCTAGTAATACGGCTGCCCCGCCTGCAATAATGGCCTCTGTAGAGAAGCCGACAGGAATGGATTTACGGCTGACGAACGACAGAAACCCATTTGCTGAACCGATGCTCTTCGCCATAAACCATCCAATAAATGGTCCTATCGCGAGCGCAACCGCTCCTAACAGCAAACCTTCAAGCAAGTAAATCCAAATGATTTGTCTTGTACCGGCTCCACGACTTCGCAGAACGGCAATGTCACTTCGCTGCTTATCAAGAGATTGACGAGCATTCATTGCAATAAAGAAAAAGACCATAGCAAGCATTGGTGCCGCAAGAGTGAACAACAACGTTTGCAGCTGCAAGCTTTGCTTCTTAAACTCAGTGAGCGTAGAAGCGAATGAGATTTCCACCCTTGTGTCTTTAAGGCGCTGATATAACTCAATATTGAGTCGCTCCAGCGTTCTGCCAAGCGGTGTTAATTGACTGGTTTTAATATTTGATAAATCAAACGCATAATACCAGCCTGCGTTGTGAAGCGGAATATTCTTCTTGGCAAGCAGCAGCTTCATAAAGGCTTCTTCACTGATTTGAAATGTGCTCAGCATGCCTTCAAGGCCTTGATACCAATAAGGATCCGTATCAAGCAATGGCTTAACTGCCCCGACGATTTTGACCCTTAGTGTAAGATCAAGTCCGCCGTATACCGGATATTCAAACACATCACCGATATGTATATCATTGCGGTACATTGCTTCCTCTAACATGACGGCTTCCAGCAGCGATTCGTCGCCCTCTGTATTTACAAACCACCGACCTTGAGTCAGCTCTGTCTTCCCTTCCAACCCAGACATCGTCATAATTGACATTTGTCGATTGCGTCCGGCATCAACCTTAGAAGAATCCTCTGGAGTCACCTCAGAGCTTCTAATCGAATAGCTCTTTACGAACGTTTCAAAAGGAAATCCGAGTTCTTTCGGAACATCCGTAGTGATGTATCTTTCTAGCTCTGACAATGCCGGTAAATCCGTTTTCCCGCCAGCGGGTGACTGATACCGCATTAACAAAGAACCCGCAGGTAAGCCTACGCTCTTCTGCTGCAGCGATTCGGCTACAACCCTTTTTAATGCTCCGTCCGCATACATCGGTATGCTGGTTGCAAAAGCTACCGCTAAGGTCAGTCCCGCCAACGTACTTATGGTTAGCCAGCGAGTGTTCCACATTTTGCGGAACAAAAAACGAAACAGCGGAATTCCCATTGGCTATCGACCTACAACTTTCTGCCCCGGCTTTAACCCTTGCAAAATTTCGATCTGCGTCGAGGTCTGTTGACCTACTTCCACATCAACTTCACGTTTGCCATCAGCTTCAACTACCTGTACATAAGTACGGGAACCAATCGTGCGTAACGCGGAAGGAGGAATAACAATAGCATTTTCTGTGCGCTTAGTAATAATATTAATCGATAGAGGCGCGCCTCTATTCAATCCTTTTGGCAAGTCTTTAATATCGACAATGAGAAAGTCCTCTGGGCGTTCAGGCTTCACTTCACCTGGCATCCCCCCCATGCCTCCACCGTTATTCTGTTCCTCGCCTTTAATAGGCAGCTGCTTTATTTTACCTTTGAAATTGCCGACATTGCTAATGTTGACAACAACCTCCATACCAACTGCTACTTTCTCAAGCTCGGTTTTCGTAAGCTTTGCTGCAGGTGTTATTTGACTTGTATCTGCTACGATCGCAATCGGAGCGTATTTTTTTATGACATCACCCTTTTGAACGTTTAATGTAACGATCGTGCCATTTAAAGGGGAGGTTAAACTCGCTTTGCCTATTTCCTCTTCAAGATCAAGGAGTTTTTGCTTCTGTTCTTCGAACGCAATCGATTTCTCTTCAAATTCAATCTGGTCCATCTCATCTCGCTGACGAAGAGTCTCTTTCATCGCAATTTCTTCTTTCTTAAACGCGATCTTCGCCAATCGTAAGTTTTTGACCAATTCATCTACATCAAGCTCGCCAATTACTTGACCAACCTTAACGACATCACCTGTTTTTACATAAAGCTCTTTCAAATTTTTTCCATCCATTGTGAAGAAAAGCGTTTCTTCCTTCATTGAAATTAATTTTCCGATTACAGGAACCTTCGTCTCGAGATTTGCTGTCGTTACCTCATACTCCGGTTTTTTTGATATTTGAGCTGGTGCTATCTCAGGCAGCACTTCCTCTTCCTCTTCCTTCGGAAGTAAAGAACAACCGCTGGTAAATATTAAAGAAGCACTCATTACAACAACTATTGAACGTTTAAACAAACTTTCCGTCCACCATTTCGTAAACATGGTCGGCAACCTCCAAAATCGTAGGATCATGTGTAGTCATGCAAATCGTAACTTGTTCAGTGCGAATTATATTTTGAAAGACCGCCATAATTTGTGCCGACATCCCCGAATCAAGCTCGGCCGTCGGTTCATCCGCCAGCAGGAGCATCGGCTTATGCGCAATTGCTTTAGCAATGGCTACACGCTGCTGTTCTCCACCCGACATCTCAAATGGGCGATGATGCATTCGTTTCTCTAGCCCTACTAGCTCTAGACACTGAGCAACTCTTTCCTTCCATTGGCCACGCGGTATGCCAGCCATTCTAAGTGATAGCTCCACATTCTCCCAAGCAGACAGCAAGGGCATAAGAGCAAACGCTTGGAAAATAAACCCCATGTCCTTACGGCGCACAAGAGTTCTCTCGTTATCGCTCATTTTGTCGAAATGCTTGCCATTAAACCAAATTTCACCCTTGCTCGGCGTATCTAATCCACCCAAGCAATTCAATAACGTCGTTTTTCCTGAACCTGATCTGCCTCTTAGCATAACTAACTGCCGAGGCTTCAGTTCCATTTGAATCCCTTTCAGTACATGAAGCGGCGAGCCTCCCACTTGGAAAATACGCTCTACATTGTTGACGATCAGCAGCTTGCTCTGTTCATCATCCGTGACTCCTAGCTTCGTGTTTTGTTCAGTTTCTTCCGGAATTGCCATGAGCCCCTCCATTACCCCCTTCGTGAACAGGTACAACAAAACTTACTTCGTAAATTTCGCAATTGTAACTTTCATAATTCTAATCTTACATGATAGACGAAGGACATGCGTAAAAAGTTACGTCTATTTCATAAATTTAGCAAAAAATATTTACAAAAAAAACCTGCCCTCAGCGGACGATAAAACTTCCAGCTAAAAACAGTTTTTTTTCGACAGTTAATTCACTTTAAAATGGGAAACCGAACGGTTTAGTTCGCTTACGATCTCATTCAAATGCGATGCTGCCGTATTTATATTTTCCATAAGAGCCAGCTGTTCCTCTGTTGCGGCAGCTACATTTTCTGTTTTATCAAAATTAATCGCTGCGCTAGAAGCCGACTGTTCCATAGATGCGCTTACTTCTTGCGAACTTGCCGACATTTCTTCTGTAATTGCCGAGGTTTCAACCAGCTGCTCCGTCATTTTCAAAATAGAGGAAACAATAACATCCAGGTTGTCCTTTACTTCGTTTACACGCGCACTGCCTCGTTCTATCTCTTCTATCGTCTGAACCATATAAGAGGAGGCACCAGATATTTCGCTGCGCGTAACATCGACTAGCTGATGAATGCCATCTGCTGATTCAAGTGAATTTGCCGCAAGCTTCCGGATTTCTCCCGCTACCACTGCGAAGCCTCTTCCATGCACCCCCGCTCGTGCTGCTTCAATAGATGCATTGAGTGATAAAATATTGGTTTGATTAGCAAATGCAGTAATGTTATCAGCAATTGCCCCAATTTGCTGTGATCGATTTTCCAAAATACCAATCGTATTCGACAGCTTCGAAATCACTGTTTTTACTTCTGTCATTTGATCAACCAAACGTAACAGTGCGGCTTGACCTTGATCTGCTTGATGCGATGTAGTAGTAGAGTGATCAGCAATCGCTGTTGTATTTTCCGCAATACGTTGAATTCCAACTGTCATCTCTACTATTGCTTTAGAAGTTTCCTCTGCACCGCGAGCTTGAATCTCCGTTCCATTCGCAACCTCTTGAATATTGTGCGCGACATGCTCAGCAGCGGCTGATGACTCCAAGGATGCTGTCGACATTTGCGTTGCAGATTTGTTTACCTCCATCGCATTAACGAAAATACCCGATATGAGCTGCTTCGTCACATCAATCATATGGTCGACTGACTTTGAAATGATGCCAAGTTCATCCTTGCTATACTTCTTGTCCGGCAGGACCATTAAATCCCCTTCGGTTACACACTGCATCTTACTAACAACACTTCTGACAGTTCTCATTATTTGTCGAATTGTAAATAGTGTTGTGCTGATTATTAACAAGGAAACGACAATGATACCGGTAAAAATACTAAGTTGTGTTTGTTTTAGCTTATCTTGTATCTCTCTAATTTTGCTTTTGGCGTATGCATCGACATTTTGATCAACTTCATCGATCCCTGATCTGCCCACCTGAAAATTGTTATCCATTTCTTTATTTCTAAATACCGAACTACCATCGGATGCTGCTTTCAAAGCCGCTGCCGACCAAAAATTAAAATTAGCTTTAACTTCAATTAAAATATTTCCGATCTTTCGCTCAGACTCACCATATGCTAGGTCTTGGAGCTGCTTCTTACTTATTATTGTTTGTGCTTCTGAGATTCCCTCATCTACTTGCTTAATATTGTTCGCTAATTCTTCCCGAGCAGCTTTTGCTTCCACTTGATCCAGCGTTCCCGATTCCACCTTCAGAAAGGCCACATATGCCTGATACATATCTCTGTCGGCATTTAATATAAGGCTATTAACTTCATTGGACGTCTCATAAATTTCATCGGACATCTCTTTAAATGTAGAATTATTTTCGCCAAGCAAAAACAATCCCGTGAACAAATAAAAGCCTAGTGGAATTAAAGCAAGTAACGCCAGCCTCACTCGTAATGATAAATTCATTAATCTTTCCCGCCCCTCAATTCATAGAAACCCATACACTCTGTATATCGGAAATCTATAGGTATTTCGGAAGATACACAGATCATTTTCAAAAAAAATAAATGTCGAATACTGTCTTATTTCCACAAAAAAAAGCACATTCACCATTGTCGGCAAACGTGCTCTCGTACAATATTGTAAATCACTTAATTTCCGAACGATTGCGGATTACTTCTCCAAGCTTGCAGTGCCGCAACATCCTCAGGATCTACTTTCCCTAGCTCTACAGCCGTTTCAATAAGTGCGCTATAATTGGATAACGTCTGAAGCGGAACTTGCTCCGAAGCGAATGCTTGCACGGCTTGATCAAACTCATAAGTAAATATCGCAAGTACTGCCAGCACTTCTGCCCCTGCTTCGCGAACGGCAAGCGCCGCTTTCAGCGAGCTTCCGCCTGTCGAAATTAAATCCTCGATAACAACAACCTTCTGGCCAGGTAGAACACGCCCTTCGATCTGGTTCTGCTTGCCATGTCCCTTAGCTTTGTCGCGTATATAAGCCATAGGCAGATTAAGCTTTTGCGCTACCCATGCCGCGTGAGGAATGCCTGCTGTTGATGTGCCGGCAATGACCTCTGCATCCGGATAACGCTCACGGATAATCGCAGCAAAGCCTTCCGCCACAAGATCACGAATAGCTGGGTAAGTCATAGTCAACCGATTATCGCAATAGATTGGTGACTTAATACCTGATGTCCATGTAAAAGGCTCATTCGGACGAAGTGCTACCGCTTCGATTTCAAGCAGGCTCTTCGCGATTTCTTTCGGTAATTGTGCAACTGTTATTTTACTCATAGGAAGTCATCTCCTCAATTATGGATTCTATTGCCGTACGCGGCTTTATTGCAGCTGTAATTGGACGCCCAATTACCAGATAATCTGTTCCTTGTCTCAATGCCTCGCTAGGCGTCATAATACGTGATTGATCGTTCACATCTGCACCTATCGGCCTGATGCCAGGTGTTATCGTTTGAAACGAAGCGCCGCAGAGCGCTTTAATGGCTGTTACTTCAGAAGGAGATGCAACAACACCATCCAATCCAGCTGCTTTAGTTAGTTGCGCATAGCGAAGAACAGCAGCTTCGACAGTTCCTTCAATACCTATTTGATCATTCAGCATAGATTGATTTGTGCTTGTTAAGTGTGTGACCGCAATTACTGTCGGTTTACGATTAGACCTGCCTGCTAGAGCCATGTCAACGCCTTCTAAAGCAGCTTCCATCATGGCGCTTCCGCCTGCAGCATGTACATTAAACATATCGACGCCAAGCTTCGTTATACTATTTGCGCCACCCTTGACCGTATTCGGAATATCATGCATTTTCAAATCGAGAAAAACGTAATAGCCCCGTTCCTTCAACCTTTGCACGAAGGAGGGTCCAGCTGCGTAGAATAATTGCATTCCAACTTTCATATAGCACGGTATGCCCTCTAATTCTTCAATCAAACGCTCCGCTGCTACAGCATCGGGATAATCTAACGCGACCATAATCTTTCCGGCTGCTTGATCGTTTGTCAGCTTCATTACTAATCTCCCCTTTTCTTGATAGGCACAATAAACGGCCATACGTCTGCTTCGCAATACTAGATAGGAATGAATTCCTAAGCTAATGCAGTGCGAAGCATCTGACGCTGGCCGTACTTTTAAGCTTCAAGAAGCTTATTTATCTTACTTCTTCTGCGGTACTGGCATAGAACGCGAGGAGAAGTTAAGTGTTTCAAGCATAACTAGCAAAGCACGTACAGTATCAAGCGATGTCATACAAACCACACCATTTTCAACTGCTTCACGACGAATACGGAAGCCATCACGCTCAGGAGCCTTGCCTTTTGTCAAAGTATTGACAACAAATTGCGCTTCTCCCTCACGAACTAGATCTAGAATGTTCGGTGATCCCTCGCTTAGCTTATTAACCGTATTTACGATCAAGCCAGCTTCCTCTAGAGCTTTTGCCGTTCCGCCTGTCGCAATAATTCTGTAGCCTAGATTGAAGAATCCGCGAAGCAATTCAGTCGCCTCTTCTTTATCTTTGTCAGCTACTGTAGCGATAATAGCGCCAGATGTAGGAATTTTCATTCCTGCCCCGATGAGACCTTTATAAAGTGCCTTGGCGTACTGTACGTCACGACCCATTACTTCACCAGTCGATTTCATCTCCGGAGTTAGCGTAGGATCAACTCTCCGAAGCTTAGCAAAGGAGAATACAGGTACTTTTACCGATACAAACTCGTCTTCAGGCCACAAGCCCTCAACATAGCCAAGATCAGCAAGTTTTGTGCCGAGAATGACTTGTGTAGCTAAGTTTGCCATCGGCAGATTAGTTACTTTGCTCAAGAAAGGAACCGTACGTGATGAACGTGGATTAACTTCAATCACATACACTTTATCTTGATGAATAACGAATTGGATATTCACTAGACCAATTACATCTAGAGCTTTAGAAATCTTAATCGTTATATCGATAATTTGCTGCTTAATATCATCCGATAACGACTGCGGCGGGTACACCGCGATCGAGTCGCCTGAGTGAACACCAGCGCGCTCTACGTGCTCCATAATACCTGGAATTACAACCGTATCGCCATCACAAATCGCGTCAACTTCCGCTTCTTTGCCTAGCATGTAGCGGTCAATCAGTACCGGATGCTCCGGGTTGATTTTCACAGCAACTTCCATATAGCTCAGTAGTTCTTCATCTGAATACACGATTTCCATTGCGCGTCCACCGAGTACATAGGAAGGACGAACAAGTACCGGATAACCTAGACCTTGAGCCGTTGCAACTGCTTCATCAACAGAAGTAACTGTGCTGCCGTCCGGTTGTGCAATATCCAAGCTGCGAAGCAAAGCTTCAAACTTTTTGCGATCCTCGGCTGCATCGATACTCTCCAAGCTGGAGCCTAGAATTTTAACTCCTGCTTTAGTAAGCGGTGAAGCTAGATTGATCGCTGTTTGTCCGCCGAATTGCACAATAACACCGATCGGGTTTTCTTGTTCGATGACGTTCATAACATCTTCGAAAAATAATGGTTCAAAATACAGTCTGTCAGACGTGCTGAAATCTGTCGAAACGGTTTCTGGGTTGTTATTAATAATAACCGCCTCATAGCCCGCATTCTGAATAGCCCATACCGCATGAACCGTAGAGTAATCGAATTCGATACCTTGACCGATACGAATTGGACCAGAACCAAGCACAAGAACTTTTTTCTTATCGGTATGAATGACTTCATTTTCTACTTCGTATGTTGAATAGTAGTACGGTGTAGTCGCTTCAAATTCAGCGGCACAAGTATCTACCATCTTGTATACCGGCTTAAGGTTAAGCTGTACGCGCAGTGCACGCACATCCGCTTCAGTTGTGTGGCTGCCATTCGGGAAGCCTTCGCGACGTATTTCTGCGATCGAACGGTCAGAGAATCCTTTACGCTTTGCTTCATACAGCGTTTGCTGAGATAGCGTTGATTCACTGCGCATGCGATCTTCAAAAGCGATGATCGATTGAATTTTATCAAGGAACCACCAATCGATTTTCGTCAAATCTTGAATATCCTGAAGCTTATAGCCGCGGCGGAAAGCTTCCGCTACTAGGAACATACGCTCGTCGTCTGGCTTCTCAAGGCGAGTATTAAGAGTTGCTTCATCAAGTAAAGAAGCTTCCGGCAAATGAATCCGATGAGCACCGATTTCAAGGGAACGAACAGCTTTATGAATGGACTCCTCGAAAGTACGACCAATAGCCATAACTTCGCCCGTTGCTTTCATTTGCGTACCTAGCTTACGATTCGCATTAACGAATTTGTCAAAAGGCCAGCGTGGAATTTTGGATACGATATAATCAAGTGCCGGCTCGAAGCATGCATAAGTTTGTCCTGTTACTGGGTTTATGAGCTCATCAAGCGTGTAACCAACGGCAATTTTCGCTGCCATCTTCGCAATTGGATAGCCCGTTGCTTTCGAAGCAAGCGCTGACGAACGGCTTACACGTGGGTTAACCTCGATGACGTAATATTGATAGCTATGTGGATCAAGTGCATACTGCACGTTACATCCGCCTTCAATATTTAGAGCGCGAATAATTTTGAGTGATGCCGAACGAAGCATTTGATACTCACGATCAGACAATGTTTGGCTAGGAGCCACAACGATGCTATCACCTGTATGCACGCCAACCGGATCAAAGTTTTCCATGTTACAAACAACAATACAGTTGTCATTCGCATCACGCATAACTTCATATTCAACTTCCTTCATGCCCGCAATCGATTTCTCGATCAAGCATTGTCCAATCGGACTGTAACGAATACCGGAAGCAACGATTTCGATTAGTTCTTCTTCATTCGCACAAATACCACCGCCAGTACCCCCAAGTGTATAAGCAGGACGTACGATGACTGGGTACCCGATTGAATTAGCGAATTCTACTGCCGCTTCTACTGTAGTGATGATATCACTATCAGGTACTGGCTGCTCTAGTTCACGCATGAGATCACGGAACAAATCACGATCTTCCGCTTTTTCGATAGCAGTTAATTGCGTTCCAAGCAGCTTTACATTTTCCCGTTCAAGCACGCCTGCGCGAGCAAGCTCGACAGCCATGTTAAGGCCAGTTTGTCCGCCTAGCGTCGGCAGCAAGCCATCCGGGCGCTCTTGACGAATAATTTGTGTTACAAACTCCAGCGTAATTGGTTCGATATAAACTTTGTCAGCCATATTTGTATCCGTCATGATTGTTGCTGGATTGCTGTTTATGAGGACAACCTCATACCCTTCTTCCATCAACGCCTGACAAGCTTGCGTTCCTGCATAGTCAAATTCAGCTGCTTGTCCGATCACGATCGGACCAGACCCGATCACGAGAATTTTTTTAAGTTTATTATTTTTGGGCATACTGAAGTTCTCCTTTCAACGTCTCCGATAACACAGCTTGACGAGGTTTTTGTGGGTTATTTTGCTTGTGAGTACGGATCATTTCCAGGAATTCATCAAACAGATAGCTGGAATCCTGAGGGCCTGGCGCTGCTTCTGGATGATATTGCACTGAGAAAGCAGGGAATGTATTATGTTTCAGGCCTTCAATGGTACGGTCGTTATTATTGATGTGAGTGACAGACAGCCCTGTGTTAGCAATGGAATCCTCTATTACTGTATATCCATGGTTTTGCGATGTAATATAGCAGCGATTAGTCGCTAGCTCTTTAACCGGATGGTTACCGCCGCGATGACCAAACTTCAGTCTCTCTGAATCAGCGCCGCAAGCTAATGCGAACAGCTGATGACCTAAACAAATACCGAAAATCGGATATTCGCCAAGCAGCTCCGAAATCATTTTCACGGCGTAAGGAACATCCTTCGGATCCCCAGGGCCATTAGACAATTGAATGCCATCTGGTGCTAAATGACGAATTTCTTCAGCAGTCGTGTTATGCGGAACGACAACTACGTCACAACCGCGTTTCGTCAGTTCGCGCAAAATACCACTTTTCGAGCCGAAATCTACAAGTACGATACGAGCACCTTGCCCTGGGCTTGAGAATATGTTAGGGGTTGAAGTACGAGCAACTTGATCGGTCATAAGCTGTGAAATATTGAGACGCTCAGCAAGCTCTTCAATGCGCTCATTTCCAGTTGTAATAAGACCTTTCATTGTGCCAAAATGACGCAATTTACGAGTCAGCATACGCGTATCAATATCGCTGATGCCAGGAATGCCATACTCTTTCAACAATTGGCCAAGTGAATATTGCGCACGCCAGTTGCTTGGAATCTCTTCATGGCGACGTGTAACGAAGCCGTGTATATATGGGCGCATCGATTCGAAATCGTCGCGTGTAATACCGTAGTTACCGATCAATGGGTAAGTCATCGTAACGATTTGTCCGCAGTATGATGGATCGGACAGAACTTCCTGATACCCTGTCATGCCTGTGTTAAATACAACCTCACCCATCATTTGCGCTTCTGCGCCGAACGAAAGGCCCGTGAACAACGTACCATCTTCCAACAATAGTCTTGCTTGCATCCGTATCACTCCTCAGGTGTTGATTCATTCATCTATTTGCTAGTCTGCTAGTCTGCTTGTTAATCGAAGCTTCTATTATTCTGACCAAACCACAGCGCCATCGACAATTGTCGTTACTGGCCAACCGCTCAGCTTCCAACCGCCGAATGGAGTATTGTTGCTTTTTGAAGCAAATGTACTCGGATCAACTGCACGCTCGCTGTCTAAATCTACAATTGTAACGTCTGCCGGCGAGCCGATTTCAAGGCTACCAGTCGGAAGGCGGAACACTCGAGCAGGGTCAGCTGTCATACGCTGCAGTAGAAAGCCCAGTGTCCATTTACCCGTTTGTACAAACTTCGTATACAAGAGCGGGAAAGCTGTTTCGAAGCCTACGATACCAAAAGGCGCTAGCTGCACGCCGCGAGCCTTTTCTTCCGCGCTGTGCGGTGCATGATCGGTTACGATCATATCCAGCGTACCATCCTCGAGACCTTCAATAACTGCCTGCACATCACGAGGCGTACGAAGCGGAGGATTCATTTTCCAATTGGCATCCTCAAGTCCCGGAATATCTTCATCTGAAAGGACCAAGTGATGCGGGCAAACCTCAGCAGTTACCTTTACTCCTACTTGCTTCGCTAATCGGATCAATCTTACCGATTGCTCCGTGCTTACATGACAAACGTGGTAATGAACGCCTGTCGCTTCGGCAAGCAAAACATCTCTACCTACATGAATAGCCTCCGACTCATTCGGAATCCCTTTCAGTCCATGCTTGCGGGAAAACTCACCTTCAGATGCCCACGCGCCTTCGACAAGTGAATCATCTTCGCAATGAGCAATGATAGGCATATCCATCGATTTAGCGAGCGCCATCGCATTTTTCATCATTTGAGCATTTTGTACACCGACTCCGTCATCTGTAAAACCAATTGCGCCTGCTTCCTTCAATGCGGCAAAATCAGTCAATTCACGTCCAAGCTCATTTTTTGTAATGGCAGCATAAGGAAGGACCTTTACAATACCAACCTGCTCCGCCTTATTCGTAATGTAGCGAATCGTTTCAGGGGTATCACTTACTGGCCGTGTATTCGGCATACATGCGATCGTTGTGAATCCGCCTTTGGCTGCAGAGCGTGTGCCTGTCTTAATATCTTCTTTATATTCAAACCCAGGATCACGTAAATGAACATGCATATCAATAAAGCCTGGTGACACTAGCTTGCCTAGCGCGTCAATGACTTGAGCGCTGCCAGTATCCGGTGTTGCGGCACCATCCACAACAGCTTCGATTTTTCCGTCTTCAATTTGTAAATGCTTGACTTCCAAGCTGCCAGTAGCTTCGTTCCAAATGTTGCCGTTAATAATCCATAATGACATTGTGTGTTTACCCTCCGGAATTATTCAGTTTTTATTATTCTAGTTAAGCGCCCGTTCAATAACAGCCATTCGAATGGGAACACCATTTTCCATTTGAGTAAAAATACGCGACTGTGGGTGCTCGACGAGCTCATCATCAATTTCTACGTTGCGATTTATTGGTGCCGGATGCATGATAATGGCCTGCTTTCCTAATCGACTAGCTCGTTCGACTGTTAAACCGAACTGCTCGCGATAATTTTCTGCCGAGCTAAGCATTCCGCTCTCATGACGCTCAAGTTGTACGCGGAGCATCATGACTACATCCGACTTCAACGCTTCATCTATTGACACATAAGGTGCATCCAGTTCAGTCGCTTGCATATTCGCGGGAGCGCAGAAGCGAACGTTTGCTCCAAACTTCTTCAAGGCATATAAATTTGAGCGAGCAACGCGGCTGTGCATTATATCCCCGATTATAGAAACGTTAAGACCTTTTAGTTGCCCGAAATGTTTCTTCATCGTGTACAGGTCGAGCAACGCTTGTGTTGGATGCTCATTGTTGCCGTCCCCGGCATTTATTAGTGGCACTTTTATTTGAGTTGCAAGCTCTGCAAGCACTCCGTTTGGTTTCAAACGAATAATGCCAACATCAATGCCCATTGATTCTAAGGTGCGCACTGTGTCATAGATCGACTCGCCCTTCTGTACGCTCGATACGGCGGCCGAGAAGTTCAACACCTCTGCACCTAAGCGTTTCTCAGCTACCTCGAATGAAAATCTAGTTCTTGTACTATTTTCAAAAAACATATTCGCTGCAAATTTACCTTGCATCAATGTGTGTACTTTTGTGGAATGATTTTCCCAATAAGCCGCTCGGTCAAGAATGGATTCAATCTCCTCTTTGCCAAGCTCTTTTAATCCGAGCAAACTCCGTTGTTTTAGTTGAGTCATCGTCATCCGGCTTGCCCCCTTTGATTAATTATGGTGACCTGATCAATCAGATCAATTTCTGTAAGTGATACATCGATTTGCTCCTGTTTGGAGGATGGTACGTTTTTGCCAACGAAGTCAGGACGAATAGGAAGCTCTCGATGTCCCCGGTCAACAAGTACCGCGAGCTGAATACTTTGCGGTCTCCCGCAATCCATAAGCGCGTCCATAGCCGCTCGAATTGTACGACCTGTATACAAGACATCATCGAACAAAATAATACGTTTATCCTCTACCGAAAGTGGTGCGCCGTCCACTTCACCAATCGCTGCTGCAACCTCCACATTCGCTGTAATCGCGGCTTTGCGGTCATCCCGATATTGCGTAATATCAAGTTCGCTCACAGGTACGGGCTTACCTTCGATTTCTTGAATGCGTTCCGCGATTCGACGAGCTAGATAAATACCGCGTGTTCTAATACCAACGAGCACACAATTATCAATCCCTTTGTTTTTCTCCACAATCTCGTGGGCAATTCGCGTTAATGCCCGGCGAATCGCCGTTTCATCCATGATGACCAGATACTCTTCTTCCGTCATTTCCGCGTTCCCCTTTCATAATTGCCCAATGGTTTGCTTTTGGCATAAAGGCATAAAAAAACTCCTTGCGTCGTTCGCAAGGAGTCGGTGACTAGTCAGGAAAAGAGAGGTTGCATGCCTCACTGCTCTCGTCACAGAAAGCAGTGTAATAGGCTGTCCTACTCTTCTCACTATATTGACTTGTTATTCACGCTACCTTGCCAGCCTCTCGGGACTGAGTTAAAGGTACTGCTGTATATCATAGGAATTATCCCACGTTCGACAAAAGATGTCAAGTAAAAACGATTATTTCCGCTTCTGCTACGTGTTGATTTATTCTAATTAACTATACAAGGTAAGCGTTGGTTATTATAGACTGAGCTTACGGATACGATCAACCGCTTTTTCCGTATTCTCACGGCTTCCGAAAGCTGATAGTCGGAAATAGCCTTGACCGCTTTGACCGAAGCCCACGCCAGGTGTTCCTACGATGTTCGCTTCAGATAGAAGCTTGTCGAAAAATGCCCACGAATCTAAGCCATTAGGTGTTTTAAGCCAAATGTAAGGTGCGTTGACGCCGCCGAATACTTCAAGACCAATTGAAGCAAGACCATCACGGATAATAGCTGCATTCGTCATATAGTACTCAACCAGCGATTTGATCTGCTCTTGTCCTTCAGGGGAGTATATAGCTGCTGCACCGCGTTGAGTTACATACGACACACCATTAAACTTGGTTGTATGACGGCGATTCCATAGATCGTTAATCAATACCTCATTACCGCTAGCATCAAGACCCTTAAGCTCACGCGGTACAACTGTGTACGCACAACGAACACCGGTAAAGCCAGCTGTTTTGGAGAAGCTGCGGAATTCAATGGCTACTTCGCGGGCGCCTTCGATTTCATAAATGCTGTGCGGAACATCTTCCTCTTGAATGAACGCTTCATAAGCTGAATCATACAAAATTATGCAGTTGTTTGCTTTCGCGTAATCAACCCATACTTTGAGCTCATCCTTCGTTAGCGTCATTCCCGTAGGATTGTTAGGATAGCACAAGTAAATGATGTCCACCTTGCGGTTTGGCAAGCTTGGCTTGAAATCATTTTCAGCTGTACATTCCAAATATGCAATATCCTCATAACGTTTGGTTTCTTGATTATATTTCCCTGAGCGTCCTGCCATTACATTCGTATCGACATAAACCGGGTAAACTGGATCTTGAACAGCAACAATACTATTTTGGCTAAAAATCTCTTGAATGTTGCCTACATCGCATTTCGATCCATCACTTACGAATACTTCATTGGATGCGATGTGAATGCCGCGTGATTTATAATCATTGTCGATAATCGCTTGAATCAAAAAGTCATAGCCCTGCTCTGGTCCATATCCGCGAAAAGATTCTGGTGCCGCAAGCTCATCTACTGCACTGTGCATCGCTTGGAGCACTGTATCAGGCAAGCCGCGTGTTACGTCGCCGATTCCTAAGCTAATAATTTCAGCGTTTGGATTTTCTTGAATAAATTTTGTGCGTCGCTTAGCAATTTCTGAGAACAAAAAGCTGCCTTGCAGCTCTAAATAGTTTTGATTAATCGATGTCATTTCGTGTCACCAGCCCTTAAAATTCATTAATTTCGTTGTTATTGTTTAGAATAACGTACTTCCCTGACTGAAATAATGAATAATCTGCTGAAAAGTTTGCACTTTTGCACGTTTAATGTTACCGTAACCGCAAGCTATTTAATACATGCTCAAAATCAGCAGGTATTGGCACTTCGAATTCCAATCTCTCCCCGCTCCGCGGATGTGTAAATCCAATTACCGCTGCGTGCAGAGCTTGTCCTTTCAAGGCAACCGTTTTGTTTCTGCCATATACCGGATCACCGGCAAGAGGATGTCCAATGTATTTCATATGGACACGAATTTGGTGCGTACGTCCAGTTTCAAGCTGCAATTCTACAATCGAATAATCCTCCAAACGCTCCATCACTACAAAATGAGTCACCGCGTGCCTACTATTGTGTTCTGTTACAGTAAACAGCTTCCGATCATTTAAATCGCGTCCGATAGGAGCGTCAATTGTTCCTTGATCATGCGGCACATTGCCGTGTACAAGTGCAATATACTTGCGTGTAACGGTATGCTCCTTTAACTGTTCCGCTAGCGATATATGTGCCAGGTCGTTTTTGGCAACCATTAGCAAGCCTGTAGTATCTTTATCTATACGATGCACAATACCGGGGCGAAGAACACCATTAATTCCGGACAAGTCGCGGCAATGATGCATAAGCGCATTGACGACTGTTCCTGATGAATGACCCGGCGCGGGATGAACAACCATGCCGCGAGGTTTGTTAATCACAATCACATCAGAATCCTCATAGATGATTTCAAGTGGAATAGCTTCGGGCAAAATAGCCGCTTCATGAGGCTCTGGTATTTGCAAAGCAACTTGATCATTTTCCGAAACTTTATAATTTGCCTTTGCGACTTTCCCGTTAACCTCAACGGCCCCAGCCTTAATCCACTCTTGAACTTGCGTTCGCGATACCGCGACATCATCGATGCAGTCAGTCACAAACTTATCTAATCGTTCTCCAGATTGCTCCGGCAAGACGATCCATTCTAACGACTCTTCATTATACGGGTTGCTGCTCATGATTGTTTTGATCCTTGTCCTCTCCGTTTTGCAATTGTTTCTTCTCATCCCTAGCCACTAGCAAGGTGTCAATTAATATTAATATTACACCGCATACGATAGCAGAATCAGCAACGTTAAATATCGGGAACTGATAGCTGCCAAAATTAAACTGTAGAAAATCAACAACTTCACCATAAAGAGCCCGATCGATGAAATTGCCAACGGCACCACCAAGCACAAGCCCTAGTCCAACTAATAGCCATGGCTTCGCTGACTTACGCACAGCTTGAATGTACCAAATAATTCCAATTACAATTACACAAGTAATAATAACGAAAAACCAACGCCGCCCCTGCATTATACCGAAGGCTGCACCGCTATTTCGATGCGAGGTAATAAGAAAAAAATTACCAATAACGCTTATCTGCTCACCCAGAACTAACTGCGTTTCAATTATTTTCTTCGTTATAAAATCAAGCACCAAAACAAGTACTGCAATTAAATAATAATAAAACCGCATCTTTTCACTCTCCTTAGGTTTTGCGTAGCAAAACCAGCATCGTAAGCATTAACTTAGGTTTTGCGAAGTAAAGCCAACAACATAGACCAATTAATTTAGTCCCAAATTATTGTAGCATACTGGGATAAGCAAGAGCCAGCGCACACTGTTTTTCTTCCAACGATGTCCATACTGAAAAAACGCACAACAGCAAAAGCTAATGAAGCAATTATGTTTTCTGGAAAGGATGGTGCTTCATATGTCAACCCCTACTCAAGCACAAATTAATTCGCTCCGCAGCAGACTGCAAGCTGAGCGCCATGAAATTGAACAACGTCTCGCGGACAATGAGCATTACGGTCTAAGCCATTCATTGCGTGATGACACCGGAGAGCTTTCTCCAATCGACAACCACCCAGGAGATCTGGCTACTGAGCTCTACGAGCGAGAGAAGGACATTGCCCTTCTCGAGCAAGAAGATTTGCATCTCGTACGAATTGAAGCTGCTCTTGAAGCAATAAACAAAGGAACCTATGGTGTTTGTTTAACATGCAAGGAACCAATTCCTTACGAACGATTAGACGCTGTACCCGATACTATTTATTGCATTGAGCATGCACCGCGGCAACAGCTTGCGTTCAATCGTCCCATAGAAGAGCTCTTACTCACTCCCGCGTTTGGCAGGACAAGTATGGATGAGCATGATTCCTATAATGGCTTTGATGGTGAAGACGCTTGGCAAATCGTTGAACAGTGGGGCAACGCAAGTTCACCTGCCATGTCCGAAAACCGAAATGTCACTGACTACGAACATGTCGGCCTCGAAGCAGACGAGAACGATGGCTTTGTAGAACCACTGGAAAGTTTTATCGCTACTGATATTACAGGAAGGCATGTATCCGTCATTCGCAACCATGCCTATGATCGTTACATGGAATCAGGCGAGGGTGACCACGGCCTTGAATTCGACGACTCTGAGTTTAGCTAGCCTTTAATATGCCTTGCCTTCTAGCTGGATTTGAACAATCCGTACAATATCTGCTATGTAGTCGCCTATTATCGGTAAATTCAACGCGCCTAATATTTGCAAGACATAAAGTATGGTTGCTGCAAAAAAAGTGAATCCAGTCGCAATTCCGATACCCCTTGCGGTACCGGAAAGCAAATTCCGCCAAATAAGTGACCATGGTCTGTTTAGTAAATCAACATACGCTGCAATATGCGTCTTCTCCATCTTGGAAGCGATATGCTGAAGCCTTGTATCAAGCTTGCTTAACGAAGTATATAGCTCGTCAGAATCCTTCGATTTTTCCGGATTTTTTTGTTCCATACGAGTCATCCCCTTTGTAAACAATAAAACGAGGTCCGTCTTTCCAGCGTCGGCATCAAGCATTGCTGTCTGATTGCTTGATGCAGCTCTGTAGGACAGCGGCCTCGTTTTTCGCTTGTTATTATCCCTTTATACTATTACCTTATCCGCGAATGAAAATCCCAATTTCTTTTTCACCGAGCGCGACTCTCTCCATTCCTTCAACCGCTTCAAAGGAGACCGTTTGTACAAGCACGTTTTCTTGTAGCACATTAGCGAATACTTCAAGCGCAGTTTGCAGCTCACTGTCGACATCGAGCACAAGATTAATACGCTTCTCAATCGGTAGATCCAGCTTTTTACGAGTATCCTGAACAGCACGAATAACTTCACGTACCCAGCCCTCTTGTTCCAGCTCCGCTGTAATATCCGTATTGAGAGCAACAGTAACACCATTACCTGATGCTGATGCGAAGCCGGATTTCGCTTGCTTCTCAACCAATAACTCATCTACAGCAATCGCTAGTTGTTCACCATCACCGCCAACATAATCTAGACTGCCGCCATTTACAATTGCACGAGTCTCATCAGCAGACAAGCCTTTCAGCATAGCCTGAATCGGTCCAACATGCTTACCGTATTTTTTACCGGCTACCTTCAAGTTCAGCTTCAATGTGAAATCTACAAATCCGCTGTCGGATGTTTGTACCGTTATCGCTTTGACGTTAATTTCATCCTTCACGATATCCTCATATCCAGCAATTTCGAAATCACGATCCAGTGAAACGATTAGCTCTGACAAAGGCTGACGTGTCTTAATACCTGTTTCGTTACGTACATTACGTGCAAGCTCTACGATCTGCTTCGCGCTTTCCATGTCACGCTCAAGTGTTACATCTATCGCTGTTTCATCCGCTTGCGGATAGTTCGTCAGATGAACGCTACCCTCGCCGCCAAGATTGCTGAATACATCATCAGCTAGCAGTGGAGCATAAGGAGCTATTAGACGCGATAAAGTCATCAACACACTGCGCAAGGTTTGGTAGGCGGCCAGCTTATCTTCTGTAAGTCCGCTACCCCAGAAACGATCACGTGAACGACGGATATACCAGTTGCTGAGCTCATCGACGAAAGTCTCAATTGATTTTGCCGGATTGAGAAAATCATTTTCATTAAGCCCTTTAGTTACCGTCTTAATAAGGCTGTTTAATCTGGAAAGGATCCATCGATCAAGCTTATTGTCCGATTTTATCTCGCCATGCGCTGAATAATCGTACGCATCGATCGATGCGTAAAGCGCAAAGAAAGCATGGGTATTGACGATCGTGTCGATTACTTTCGATTTCGCTTCACCTACGATGCCGCGCGAGAATCGTTTGCTGTTCCAAGGCGCGCTGTCAGCAAGCAATGCCCAACGGAAAGCATCCGTGCCGTACTCATTGATGATTTCCCAAGGATCAATGACATTTCCTTTTGACTTGGACATTTTTTGTCCGTTCTCATCCAAAATATGGCCTGTCGAAATAACTGCTTTATATGGCGCTTTACCATTGTACAACGTGGAGACAGCTAATAAGCTGAAGAACCAACCGCGCGTTTGGTCAATGCCCTCGCAGATGATGTCCGCAGGATATTGCTCAGCAAAGGTTTCTCCGTTCTCAAATGGATGATGATGCTGCGCAAAAGGCATCGAGCCGCTGTCGAACCATACGTCGATTACTTCAGGCGTACGCGTCATTGTTCCATTTTCACAGAATGGTGATTTCAATTTAATATCATCCACATAAGGCTTATGAAGCTCAATATCGGCTGGCACATCACCAATTGCCCGCTCGCGCAAGTCAGCAATACTGCTTGGTGCATATTCTTTACCCGTTGTATCGCAAACCCAAACATTTAGCGGCGTTCCCCAGTAGCGGTTGCGGCTAATATTCCAATCAACGAGATCCTCAAGGAATTTACCGAATCTGCCCTCGCGGATATGTCCAGGATACCAATCCACGCTATTATTGTTAGCGATCAGTTGATCTTTAACAGCCGTCGTTTGAATGAACCAGCTCTCCGTCGCGTAATAGAGCAGCGGTGACTTACAGCGCCAGCAGAACGGATAGCTATGCTCGTAGCGTTCTTTGGAGAAGAGCAAGCCTTTCTCGCTCAGCATCTTCACGATATCAACGTCACAATCCTTCACGAAACGTCCGGCAAGATCAGTCACATCATCAACGTACCGACCCGCGTTATTGACGACTGTAAGCATGCTGACACCATTTTGACGAGCGACTTTATAATCGTCTTCCCCGTGTGCTGGAGCAATGTGAACGATACCTGTACCACTCGTATCGCTAACAAATTCCCCTGCAATAACCGTATGGCCATTCTCGATTGGCACGTAATTAAACGGCGGCTCATAGCTTAGGCCAACTAGCTCAGAGCCTTTGAATACGGAAAGTGTCTCATACTCATCCTTCAGCACACTGTCCGCCAAGTTTTGAGCTACGATGTACACTTCGCCATTTTTTGAAGCACGTATATAATCCAGCTCTGGATTTACAGCTAGTGCAGCATTTGCAGGCAAAGTCCAAGGAGTTGTAGTCCAAGCCAGAACGAACTCACCTGTTTCTGTAAGCTTGAATTTTACTGTAGCGCTCAAATCCTTAACATCCTCGTAGCCTTGCGCTACTTCATGAGAGCTCAGCGTCGTTTGGCAGCAAGGGCAATAAGGGCTTACACGGTGGCCTTTGTATAGCAAGCCTTTGCTATGAATCGTCGATAAAATATGCCAAACCGTTTCGATGTATTCATTTTTTAACGTAATGTAAGGATCATCTAGGTCAGTCCAATAAGCAATTGCTTCTGTAAGCTCACGCCATTGCTTTTCATAGACAAACACACTCTCTTTGCATTTCTTAATGAAGGCTTCTACACCATATTTCTCAATTTCTTGTTTACCAGAAATACCAAGCTGCTTCTCAACTCCGAGCTCAACAGGAAGACCATGCGTATCCCAGCCGGCTTTACGGACAACCCGGTAGCCAGACATTGTTTTGTATCTGCCGATAAAGTCCTTAATAACCCGCCCTAGTACATGCCCAATATGCGGCGCGCCATTAGCCGTTGGAGGTCCCTCATAAAATACAAAGTTTGGTTTTCCTTCACGATTTAAAATGGATTGTTTGAACGTATCATCTTGCTTCCACTGGTTTAGCACACGCAGCTCCCGGCTGCGTGCAGGTTCCTTCACATCAACGCGTTGCATCTTTCCAGCCTCCTAATTTAGACAAAAATAAAGCCTCATCCCTATGAGAAGGGACGAGGCTTAGTCGCGTTACCACCCTTGTTCCGCACTTTCTGCTCGTTAAGAACGAGCTGATGATACAAACAGTCCTATTGACTGCGCATCATGCGGCACCTTAGTCACGAACGTATCGTTCGTGTTCCCTGTAACGGGGGACAGCCGTCAGCACTTATTACTGCTTCTACACTCGAAAAAAAATACCACTAGGAGATCCAGTTTGGATTCGCTAGCTTATTTCGGTTATAGCTTCAGGTTAGGCACCGCTTCTCAGAGAGGATATTCCGCAATAGTTCACACACCGGACTTTCAGCAACCGCCGGCTCTCTTTGGAGTGCACTTAGAACGTACTTGTTCTCATCAACGAAGTTTACTACATCAATTTATTACTATTAGTTATAGCTTAATTACCGACTAATTGTCAAATATACTTGAGCCCAATTGTTAAACACTAGCCTCTTAGGAGCTCATGCTCCGATTGTCTGGATTGCTGCGGCTCCAGCGTATCCCAGCCGTCAACGGCTAGCAGCTCAAGCTGTGCTTCAACAAGAGTACGGAAGCGAGCACGGTATACAGAAGCTTGCTTCTTCAGTTCTTCGACTTCAAGTGATACCTTGCGAGACTTTGAAAGTGAATCGTTAATGATCCGATCAGCATTTTTCTCAGATTCCTTGATGATTAGCTGAGCTTCTTTCTTCGCGTTGCTTCTTACTTCATCGGCTGCTTCTTGCGCAACAATAATCGTTTTGCTTAGTGAATCCTCAATATTAGTAAAATGATTCAGTCTTTCTTGCAGCATTAGCACTTGATTTTGCATCTCTTTATTTTCACGAATGAGCGACTCATAGTCTTTGATGACTTGATCTAGAAACTCATTCACTTCATCCTCATCGTAGCCACGTAATCTGCGTCCAAACTCTTTGTTATGTATGTCCAATGGCGATAAAGGCATTGGCGCACCTCCTCAACTTATTTGTAACACGGACAACCGGATTATACTATTATTGTAGAAGACAAATTCGACAAGCAGCTCGCAAATCCTTCAAGGATTTAAATAAATTTACCAACCTTGACTCGGATTCTGCCCTTTTTTGTCACACCATCCACCTCAAGCACCTTAAATCTGCCTAGGCCCTTGAACGAAATGACATCTCCTTGCCTCAGCTGCTTAGATGGATCCTCTTCTGACTTCCAATTGACTCTGCACCTGCCAGATCGAATCGGATCGACAATTTTGGATCGACTCACGCGATAAACATCGCTCGCGATTCCATCAAGTCTCATAGAAGCAACAGACAAACTCATTTCCTCAAGCTTAGGTATTACTGTCTTCAACTCAGCCAGAGGAATGATATCCGTTAGCACGTTAATCCGGTGAACCTGTCTCAGATGTATATTCAAGTAATCGGCTATTTCATCCATAATGATGATATGACAAAAATGCTCATGCACATGAATATCACCGATACGATCTCGTTTAATGCCCAGCCCAAGCAGAGCACCTAGAAAATCACCATGATCCAGCTCCCATTCAGCTTGACTGGGTCCGCTGACCTCAAGTACGGAGATTCCGACAGCCTCGTCATCCATATTACGATAATCGGGTCCGATTATTGCTCTCTTCCGTTCAGCCTGTTCATAACCACCATCTAAACGTAAGCTTACATCTGGATTACGGTTTGCCTGCATTACCAATATTTGAGCTTGTCTCGGGTCTAAAAAATCGGTCCGCTTCAGCTCGTGCTGTTGTGCGGACCGTTCCACCCATTCCAATGCCCGATCGACGAAAGACTTCTCGTCTGGGTGGAAATGATCATATATAACTGTTTTCATAGTTCGTCATGTCCTTAAAATAAATTAAGAAAAAAGCTAATAACAGCAACTAAGCCAGCTGCGATGAAACGCAGAGCGAAAATCGCTATGATTGGGGATAGATCAAGCATCCCGCCAATCGGAGGAATAAATCTACGGAAAACACCCAGATATGGTTCTACGAGCTTCCCAAGAAATACACCGATGAAACTTTCTCTTGCATTAGGCAGCCATGACATCAGCACATAACCAATGATCATAAAGCTGTATATACTTTGCAAAGTCATAATTAAATCATAGACACTATTGAACAAATCAAGGTCACCTCATCCTATTGTAGTCGTTATCCTCTGCCAGCATATCCGTTATGGTACCTTGAATTTCTACTGAATCCGGCGTGCATAGAAAAATATGGGGACCTAGCTTAGAAATGCTGCCGTTTAAAGCGTACACTGTACCACTCAGGAAATCAACAATCCGACCAGCCAGATCGGTTCTAACACGTTGAAGATTCACTATAACAGCGCGGCGTGAACGCAAATGATCGGCAATTTCCTGCGCTTCATCATACGAACGCGGCTCACTAAGTACAACCCGAACATTTTTCTGGGAATGAATGCTGACAACGTTATTGCTCTTTGTATTTTTACGTGCCTCGAAGGGAGAGGTTTCAGGTTCTTGCTCCTCCGATTGAGTTTGAGTTATACTCTCACGCTCGATCACTTCTTCTTCCTCTTGCAAGCCAAGAAAATTCATAAATCGGTTCATAACGCTCATTGGTTATTCCTCCTCTTTTCCTACTAGTATGGTACCCAAACGAATCCAAGTCGCCCCTTCTTCAATCGCCACCTCGAAATCATTTGACATCCCCATTGATAATTGTGTAATGTCTTTCATCTGCGGTGAATGCTGCTGTAGCCCGTCTCTCAGCTCGCGAAGCGCTCTAAAAACAGATCTAGTCTGTTCAGGTTCAGCTACGTATGGAGCCATTGTCATCAAACCAATAACCTTAAGAGAAGTGAACTGCTGCATTTGTTCTGTGAACGAAAGTAGCTGCTCCGGCTCAATGCCGTGCTTTGAATCTTCGCCTGATACGTTAACTTGGATAAAGCAAGGAACAATAATGCCAAGCTGCGCTGCATACTTGTTAATCGCCTGGGCAAGCGACAGCCTGTCCAGAGAATGCATGTATGAAAACTTCCCGATGACGTCCTTTACCTTATTCGTTTGTAAGGATCCAATAAAATGCCAAATAGGTTGTCCAACTTTTAATTCCGCAGCGGGTCCGCTAATTGCTTCCCATTTGGTCTGCGCATCCTGCCATCGGTTCTCGCCTAGATGAATTAAGCCATGCTCTAAAGCGCTCACGGTCGTTTCTAACGATACATATTTAGTAACCGCTATAATCTGAACATCTTCTCTGCTCCGTCCAGAACGGTCGCATGCTTGCCTTATACGTTCTTCAACCAGCTTTATTCTATTGTCTATTGTATTACTCATGCTTCACCTCTCCCGAATGCCGATCCAGCTGGCCATTCTGCCGGTTAAGCCATCTTCTTTGCGATGGGAAAAAAATAAATCCCGTCTGCAGCCAGTGCACCACTTTGTTATTTCGATATAGATCGGCAAAATTCCTGCTTTTATCATAATCTGTCGGTTTATTTCTTTCAAGTTTATATTTGCTTTACCACTCACATTCATTTCCAGCATGGTAGAAATCGTATCGTCACTCAGGTTCAAGCCCTCAAGCAGTTCAGTAACCTGTGAAATAACCATGCCATCAACTTCATAACAGCAGCTGCCTATTGATGGTCCTATAGCCGCAACTAGTGATTCCGGTTTTGAACCGTACGCTTTCGACATAGCTTGAATGGTCTCCGCTGCTATTTGCTGTACCGTCCCTCTCCAGCCAGCATGCGCCAAAGCTACCGCTTCATTCTCGGGATCATAGAAATATAGAGGTACACAGTCCGCATAGAAGGAAGTTAAAAACACCCCTGGCACATTTGTCATTATCGCATCGCAGTCAGCGATGACATCACTCAGCGAGGCTCTCCCCCTTCCACGATCCTTCTCTGTCACTTCATAAACTTTATTTCCATGTACCTGCTCCGCGCATGTCCACGATTCAAAAGGCCATTCAAGCGCATCCGTCAGCATTTGACGATTGGTCAGGATATCTTCGTCTTGATCACCTACATGCAAGCCCATATTAAAAGAAGCCCAAGGAGCCCCGCTAACACCACCGTCCCTGCCTGTAAAACCAGCCGTTAACCGTCCGTATCTTTTTTGCCAATCAGACAACAAAAAAAGCGAAGGTTTCTTCGCTATTTGCAAGGGTTGAAATGATTCCATCTGACTTTCACCTCTCTAAAGGTTTGTGTAACAAACCTACTTCGTAAGCATTCACTTAGGTTGTTTAGCAATATAGGTTAATTTTACCGTGTTACGTCCGAACGTGCAAATCATCCTCCTCCGACCTCAGCGCCTTATTGTCATCCATGCGAACAAGAACAACGTCAGCACCTATCTTCACAATGTTTCTCCAAGGAATAACAACCTCCGTGCCTCCCCCGCCAAAGATACCCATAAACTTTGTAAACTGTGGCACAACGATGGAATCGATCCTACCTTGCCGTAAATCTAGCTCTAAATCGGTTATTTGTCCCAGCTTTTTACCATCCACTATATTTATAACATCCTTCGTTTGAAAATCAGATATTTTCATTTTGTTTCACCACTTTTCCATTGTGATATTCGTCCGTTAATGCCTTATATAACTATATGAGCCATTTGCCCAAAATGTCCTACTCCGCCAAAAAATCATGGGGATAAAACTCAATTTGATGATAGCGACAGCCTAATTTTTTCATTGAAATATAAAAAACGGTGCCTCTCGGCACCGTCTAGTTTACGTTTTTACATGCTTTTGCATTTGCTGAATGGCTGATTTTTCCAGCCGTGATACTTGAGCCTGGGAAATGCCGATTTCATCAGCAACCTCCATCTGCGTCTTCCCTTCGAAAAATCGCATGGACAGTATCATTTTTTCCCGACTGTTCAACTTGTGCATCGCTTCTCTTAATGCGATTTCTTCAATCCACGATGCATCTTTATTACGCTCGTCACTAATTTGATCCATCACATAAATCGGGTCTCCGCCATCATGATAAATCGGTTCAAACAACGAGACGGGATCTTGAATGGCATCAAGTGCAAACACAACATCTTCTTTCGGTACGTTCAATGCTTCCGATATTTCAAAAATCGTCGGTTCGCGCGAGTTTCTGTTCGTTAAGCTGTCTCTTACTTGAAGCGCCTTATAAGCGATGTCCCTCAAGCTGCGTGATACGCGTATCGGGTTGTTGTCTCGCAAGTAACGGCGTATTTCTCCAATAATCATCGGTACGGCATAGGTGGAAAATTTGACATTTTGACTAAGGTCGAAATTATCTATCGCCTTCATAAGTCCGATGCAGCCAACTTGGAATAAGTCGTCTACAAACTCTCCCCTATTGTTAAACCGTTGTATAACGCTAAGTACTAAACGCAAGTTGCCGTTTACTAATTTCTCTCTTGCTGTCCACTCGTTGCGTGTTTGCAAAGCCGTGAACAATTCCCTCATTTCGACATTAGTAAGGACTGGCAGTTTAGCGGTATCCACTCCACAGATCTCGACTTTATTTCGGGTCAACGTGATTACCTCCCAAGGAGAAACATTATTGTACATTATCTCCCTGGGCATTCTTTTTATTCCTAATGCGACATCATTCGACAACAACAATAAGCAAATGGATACTAAACCATTTTGTTAAATTCCTTGCGGAGCCGCTTAATGATTCGCTTTTCTAGGCGAGAAATATAGGATTGCGATATACCTAACAGGTCTGCAACATCCTTCTGAGTTTTCTCTTCTCCATCGGCGAGACCAAAACGAAGCTCCATAATAATTCGCTCGCGCTCTGACAATTTATCGAGTGCTTTATGCAGCAGCTTTCTGTCTACTTGCTCTTCAATATTGCGATAAATCGTATCATTTTCCGTTCCAAGCACGTCAGAAAGCAGCAGCTCATTGCCATCCCAATCGATGTTGAGGGGCTCGTCGAAAGATACCTCTGTCCGCGTTTTGCTATTCCGACGTAAATACATCAATATTTCATTCTCAATACAGCGAGAAGCATAGGTCGCAAGCTTTATCTTTTTTTCTGGGTCGAACGTATTAACTGCCTTGATAAGACCAATCGCGCCTATCGATACAAGATCTTCAATATGAATACCTGTGTTTTCGAATTTGCGAGCGATGTATACAACAAGTCTCAAATTCCGTTCTATCAGCATTGCACGGATAGCTGTGTCGCCTGTAGGCAGCTTTTCCAGCAAATATTCCTCTTCCTCACGGGTCAATGGAGGCGGAAGCGCCTCACTGCCGCCTATATAATAAATCTCTTCACTTTTTAGTCCGAATAAAAATAAAACCCGGTAATAATATAACTGCAGGATCAATTTATACTTGACGAGCATCAGACCCATCCCTCCTCAAATTATGAGCATACATTCTTTACTGTTGTACCATTGACGGATGGATAATCGCTCGATATGCTCCATCGGACGTAAGCTTGCCGCCATCAAGTCCAATTAGAACCTTCCGCGTCTCAAACATTTGGCCTTCTCGGGTAATCTCAACTACATCCGGCTTAAGCGCCAGCATAAATTGTGTGCCGCGGTTAACGCCTCTATACGGTACGAGACGCAGCCTGTCTTGCCAAACAAAGGATTCACTATCCAACCCTGCTACAAGTCGATCTACTTGTGCATCTCGTATGCTGTTTAACCATGACTCAGGCAATTCATCCTGCCAGAGGGCAGCCTCCATTACCATAACCGGGATACGCGTCAGAGGATCGTAGAGCTGATTTCCGGTATCGATCAGACCAACACATGTTTGTATGCGATCGCCAATTGTCACTTTTACATCTGCTAAATGAGTATGCACCAGCTCCCGTTCTCTTTTTTGCGTTAAAACGGCACGGTATATATATAATCCGATACAAAACGCAGCAATCAAATAAAATAAACTCATCTTCAGCTGCACATTCATACTGCCGTTTACGAAGTTCATCGTTCTCCAAACTTCATCAGATCCATTCATAAGCAAATAATAAATGCCTAGAATAGCACCGGCCGCAACAAAATTAACCGCATAAAATGAAGCCACATTTCGAAGAAAATGCTGAATCGTCGTATATCCGAACGCAATCCAAATCATTAACAACGACATGGCAATTTTCACAACTAACGTAAACATAAAAGTCAATTGTGGAAACAACATCAAAACGACATAACAAGCACCTACTGTAGAAGCGAGCAGCACCCGCCAAGGTCGCGGCTTCAGATGACGAGCCCACGCTGTAGTTAATAGAACAGCACCATCAACGAGCAGCTCTTGCAAAAACATGACATCTACATATACAGCCACTTCGGTCACCTTCCTGCCACTGTAGGTAAACGGGTTTGCGGCTGGCACCCGAGAGAACGATTGAGACTAGTATATTCAAATCCTATTTCAAAGTCTGTCTATTCATGACGTCATGACACATCTTTTTTTGTCGAGTAACCATATAAAATCCGCCATTCTATCGTTCTGCTTTAGGTGCAAAGTCATGATTATCAAGTATGTCCAAGTACATTTACAGCTGTAAAAAATGTCGATGCTATGAAGCCCTCACCTATTATGAAGCAGTGAAGCAAAACATAGACTTGCCTATCATTACATAGGTTTCTATCATGCTCACAATATTTTCGGCGCTAGATAGTGACTTGTAATGCCAACTAGTTTGACTATCTAGTTTGACTATCTTTTTCGAGCTGTCTTTCATGCGCTTAAGCAGTGTTCTATAAGAAATCAATCAATTACTAAATAGTTATTAATGATTGCTCAAGTCTTTCTCTGTTAACTTAGTGACATGCTGCTACCTACCCTAACAAACATTACACGATACTTTCCCACTGCTTTAACCTACACACTATTACATGCTACTTCGACATGACTTACTGCAAGCTATATTAGACCACTTGTTCACCATTTTCTACTGCACAAACTTGCTACTTAAACTTCATTTTTTAGGTTGTTGTAGTTGATGATACGTAGTATGATTTGAAGAATAAAACATAGCAATTGAGCCGTGTAGAACACCGCTTTCAGGGGAATTAACCATTGCCCTTGAGAGCGGTTTTTTATTTTAGGGAGGTTGAGAGGTTATGACTTTTGAATTAGCTTATTCGAAGTGGATGGAGAAGCATATTAAGAATCCAAGGGGAGAAAGGAAAGGTAGGCTAGAAACTGGACATGGCCATGCTGAAAAGAAGTTTTTAGAAAACGTCTGGTATCCAGCTTTCAAACACTTTGAGTACTTACATCCTGAGTATGAAATAGCTGATTTTCGAGATGGATCTCGCTATTTAGATTTTGCTTACATACATTATCCACTATCGCTTGCTATCGAAATTGACGGATTTAGTTCACACGCAGCCAACATAACGAGGTGGCAATTTTCTGATGCGTTAATAAGACAAAACCACCTAGTGTTAGACGGCTGGAAAATATTACGTTTCTCATATGACGATATAAATGAAAAACCTCGGTTCTGCCAACAATTACTCCAACAATTTATGGGGTCGTGGATAGTTGGCCATTCTGAACAAACTAGTCTAGATGATATTTTAGAACTAGAAATCATTCGGCTAGCAATGAGGTTGCATCATCACATTCGCCCATCCGATGTAAGTGAGTTTCTTCAAATAAGCACAAATCGAGCGCAGAATCATCTTCATCGTATGAGGCAAAAAAATAGTCTTTTGCCTGCTGGTGATGGAAACCAAAGAATACGATGCTATAAGGTCAATATGGACTATTTGAATAAAAAAAGATTACAAATATAGTATACATTTTTTCGGCTTGTGATTACGTAACTTTCGAGTCAATATTCTAATTTCAGCACTTGCAAATACCCACAACTCTCATTACCTGCCTCGTTAGTAGGCAGTCGCCACGCTTAAGATCAATTTTTGGCCTTACAGATAGCAACTCACCTCAGATTTAGACTGTAAGCATGCTTTTTGCGCTTACAGCTCGCTTTTTCTGCTTCTCTGTGGACATTTCCGTTCTGTAAGCATGGTTTTCGTGCTTATGGCCAAAAAATCATTAAATTTGTAAGCTGTAAGCTAGATTTTCGTGCTTAAGTTTTTTTGTCTCTCCATCATCGTAAGCCTTTCCGTTCAATAGCTAATTTTAGTGTTTCCGTTCTACTTCTTCGTGCTCATAGCACTCTGTTACCTTCACCCAGTATTCATACTCGGATATGTAACACACTTTTCAGGCTTACAGTTTTCTACTTTCTATGTCAACATAATAGCAAGCATTTCTGTTCGATTGTCGTGCCGTAGTGTTTTTGTGTTTTCGTGTTTTCGTGTTTTCGTGTTTTCGTGCATTCATATTTACTTATTCATGCCTGCCGTACTCCATCTCCGCACGCATCATCCTAGCGGGCAACCTCGTTCTGTAAAGGTGCTTTTCACGCTTTAGCGCTTATTCCTCCCCTTTCTCCTTCCCTTCCACTTGAAGGGAGTAAGCATCCTGCATTTTCGATTTACGTGAATGCAGGCAGTAATCGCCAATTTTCTTGATGATATACTAGTTCCCCTACAGAGCGTAGAGGACAGCGCAGTTTAAGCCAGTCATGTAGTGAACAGCCTCACATAC
Organism: Paenibacillus sp. J31R122; assembly: GCF_056269185.1. Taxonomy (NCBI): domain Bacteria; kingdom Bacillati; phylum Bacillota; class Bacilli; order Caryophanales; family Paenibacillaceae; genus Paenibacillus; species Paenibacillus sp. J31R122. The sequence goes on along the minus strand of NZ_JBWDNM010000001.1, from coordinate 692,130 downwards.
AACAAATCTACATAAAAAAACCGCCGCACCGGTTAAGCTGGTGCAGCGGTTTCCAAATGTATTAACGATCACTCCGCGGGCGGTTGCGCAGGAATGCAGGAATCTCAAGCTGATCGCTTGATGTATTAGCTCCAAAAGGCTTAACAGTCGAGGCATTACTCGTTTGACGAGCTTCAGGTGCCGTCTCAGCTTGCGGAGCACGACGTACAGGTGCAGGCGCCTTTTGCTCAAAGCCTGTTGCTATAACGGTAACTTTGATTTCATCCTTTAGATCTTCGTCAATGATTGCGCCGAAAATCATATTTACATCCGGATCGGATGCCGAAATTACAATTTCAGCCGCTTCATTCACTTCATATAGCGACAAGTTGCTGCCGCCAGTAATATTCATAATAACGCCCCGAGCTCCATCAATTGATGTTTCTAGGAGCGGGCTCATAATTGCTTTCTTGGCAGCTTCAGCTGCACGATTCTCGCCAGTTGCAATACCGATACCCATTAGAGCTGAGCCTCGTTCAGTCATGATTGTTTTCACGTCTGCAAAGTCAAGGTTAATAAGTCCAGGTACTTGAATCAGATCGGAGATACCTTGTACAGCTTGACGCAATACGTTATCAGCTTCGCGGAAAGCTTCGAGCATTGGTGTTTTCTTGTCAACAATTTCTAGCAATCGATCATTCGGAATAACAATTAGCGTATCTACTTTTTCTTTCAGAGCTTCAATACCGAGCTCAGCTTGACCTGAACGTTTACGACCTTCAAATGTAAATGGTCGTGTTACAACACCTACTGTTAACGCTCCGCACTCACGTGCTATTTCTGCGATTACAGGTGCTGCACCGGTACCCGTTCCGCCACCCATACCAGCAGTTACGAACACCATGTCTGAACCTTTAAGCTGGTTCATAATGATTTCACGAGATTCCTCAGCTGCTTTGTTTCCTACATCTGGGTTTGCTCCTGCACCTAGACCGCGTGTGAGCTTATCGCCGATTTGCAGCTTATGCTCCGATTTAGCCAAATGAAGCGCTTGAGCATCGGTGTTAACGGTAATAAACTCTATACCCTTAACGCCGAATTCTATCATACGGTTAACTGCATTACTGCCGCCTCCGCCAACACCGATTACTTTTATTTGAGCAAGCTGCTCAAGATCAAAATCGAATTCCAACATCCTTCATTTTCCCCCAGTCAAGCGTAAACGACTAACACCGCCCTGAGGCGGCGCATCAACGTTCCGCGTTGAAATATAAGCATCGTATAAAAAATGAAACTTATAGTATCTTATATTTTCAAATAAACTCGTTAAACATATTTTTTAATCGTTCGAACATACCGGGTTTGGATGAAGTTGCTGGACCCGCTTTGCGGCTTGCTGGTTTCTTCACTGTTCCGGATCCACGAACTCCCATATATTTCGACACATATTGAATCATGCCTACTCCACTGCTAAATGCCGGATCTCTTACTCCGATATAATCAGGAAGTGCGATTCGGACAGATGATTCCAGTTCGGATTGTGCCAATGCCAGCGTTCCTGGCATCGATACCGCGCCTCCTGTAAGCACATAGCCGTTTACTTTATCTCCATACCCTAGTTTGCGAACCTCTTCACGAACTAAGTGAAAAATTTCTTGCATACGAGGTTCAATAATACTCGCTAGGTCTGACTGAGAAAATTCTTTCTCCACATTACTGCCCATGCGAACAATCTTGAACTTCACGTCCTCAGCGGAATCATTCACATTGGAGCAGCCATATTTGAGTTTAATTTTCTCTGCTTGATCACTTTGCGTACGCAAGCCGTATGCAATATCGTTCGTTACGTATTCTCCACCGATTGGCAAGGTTGATGTTGCAACCAATCCGCCTTGATCATAAATCGCAATCGTACAAGAACCAGCACCGATATCCGTCAGTACAGTTCCCATCATTTTCTCATCCTTAGTCAGCGCCATAACTCCAGAAGCTAGCGATAACAAAATAACGCCTGATATACGAAGTCCCGCTTTCTCAACACAACGCATTAAATTATGTATCGCAGTTTTCGTTCCTGTAACGATTGTCGCTTCAACCTCAAGACGAACCCCTATCATACCGCGCGGATCAGAAATCCCTTCCAAACCGTCAACTAAGTATTGTTTTGGAACCAAATTAATAATCTCACGCTCCGGCGGGAGTGCGACAACTTTAGCCGCTTGAAGTACTCGTTCAATATCTTCCTCGCCAATTTCACGATCCTCGTTGGATACTGCAACAACGCCACGATTGGTTTGCAAAGCAATATGATTGCCTTGAATTCCCACGTATACGTCTGATATTTGAATGCCTACCATACGCTCCGCATGCTCTACCGCATTACGAATCGACTGGACAGTCTGGTCAATATCTACAATTGCTCCTTTGCGAATACCCTCCGAGTCGGCAGATCCAACTCCAATAATATTAATGGATCCATTATTCATTTCACCAATAATAGCACGAACCTTGGATGTACCGATGTCCAAACTGACGATGATGTCGTTGCTGCTCAACTCGCGGCACCTCCGTTTCAAATAAAAATTATTTTTTCATTTTACAATAATAATGATTGCTTTTTCTAAAGGTCTTTCTACATATTCAACGCTCTTAATATTTTCCCTCTTTTTTCAACAAGTTTTTCACAATTTTCATTTACAATTGAGCTTCGCCCCTAGCGAAGTCAGTATTTCCTAATGTTATCCAAGTTCATCGAGCTTAAATGTTGTAATTAAAATTCTACCATTCTTTCATGCTATTGAGTAGTCTATTTTTTACTCAGTATCGATATTTTCTGGATCCTCTTTGTTAAAAGGTTCGTACGTGTCCGCAAGAAGCATCGTGATTCTACCAGGCTCTTGCGTTTCGATGACAGCGTTTAAAGCTTCGATTTTCTCACCCAAGACGGATACAGCGGTTATCACTTCGAATCTCGTACGCGTAAACACTTTAATCCGGTCTGGATAAGCGGACGAAGGAAACGGAATAATTTCAGATAGATCAGATAATTGCTTTGCTGAAATTTTGCCTAGCTGCTTTGTAAGTTCCGCTTTAACCGGATCCTTGTCCGACCAACCCGAAAGCACAGGCTTATCCACTAGTAACAGCTCATCATTGCTCGCATCAACGTTCGATCCGTTCGACAAAAGAGCGGTCATTTCCCCTTGATCTGACAACTCGAAGGCTACAGCCGGATACTCTTTGACCGTTATTTTAATGATCCCAGGGAATACTTTCACTACGGTTGCTTCATTAATCTGAGGTAGAGTGCGAATTCGCGTTTCAATAGTTTCAGTTGATGTTCGAAAAAAAGCGTCTCCCACTAAAACTGCCGCCGCCTGTCCTATCTCCTTTTGAGTAGCAAACCGATTTCCATCAATCTGAATTTCAGCTATTTTACTGATAGATGAATTAAAAAACAAAACAGCAAGCAACGAAATAAATAATAAAAAGAGAATGGCGAGCAGCTTCTTGTTGCCTTTGCGTTTTGGAGTAGGTTCCTTCAGTACAGGCATCTGCCCGCTCATAGCTTGTCCCTTCTTTCCAAGCGTAAACGGCTAACTTCGGCCCATTTGTTGGGGAAGCTGCCGTTTCACAGTGAAATATAAGCATCTTATCCTTGTTTTGCGTGTACCTTCTTATATTTCATGAGAAACTTCCGATCCCGCTTAGAGCTTTGCCTTAAACTATTTTGATAAGGCGGGGATCGGCAGTTTCTAACTTGCTGCTCTTGCGCATATTATTAATTATTAGGAACGGGGGAATAACGTGATATACGTGCTCCCAGCCTTGACAGCATCGTCTCGATTCTGTCATAACCTCTATCAATGTGATGGATTTGTTCCACTACTGTTCTGCCTTGCGCGGCTAAGCCTGCAATAACCAGCGCTGCACCTGCGCGCAAATCGGTTGCTTCCACCGTCGCTCCATAAAGACGAGGCACTCCTCTAATAAACGCGGCGTTCATATCTACACGAATGTCGGCACCCATTCGAGACAATTCATCGACATGCTTTAAGCGGCCTTCAAAGATCGTTTCTTTCAATATGCTCACACCGTCTGCGAGTGCTAGCAAAACCATAACCTGAGACTGCATATCCGTAGGAAATGCAGGATAAGGAGAAGTTACAATTCTCTCGACAGCCTTGCATCTGGATGCACTGCCGACTTTAATTATATCACCGTCGACGACAATTTGAACACCTGCACGTCGCAGAACATGAATAAGGGAGGATAAGTGAGTGGGTTGTGTATTAAGAAGCGTTACCTGACCGCGTGTTGCGGCAGCCGCCACCATAATTGTCCCCGTCACGATACGATCCGGAATAACTCTATATCGACATGATGTAAGTGACTGTACCCCATCTATCGTAATGGTGTCTGTTCCGGCGCCCATGATTTTTGCGCCCATCGCATTTAGAAAATGTTGCAAATCTTGAATTTCCGGCTCTCGTGCCGCATTGCTGATTGTCGTACGGCCTTCAGCAAGAGCAGCGGCCATCATAATATTTTCCGTTGCGCCAACACTAGGGAAGCTCAGATGAATATCGGCGCCTCTCAGTTTTTCGGCTCGGCAAATAATTTGATTACCCATTTCTTCAATCTCTGCACCTAGCGCCTGAAGCCCTTGCAAATGAAGATCAATCTTTCGTTCGCCGATCGCACAACCGCCTGGCTGGTAAACCTGTACTTCACCAAACCTCGCGAGCAACGGGCCCATTAAAAAAATAGAAGAGCGCATCTGTCTCATTAACGATTCCGGAACATGGGGCGTATGTGCCGTTTCCGTATCCAGCACAACTGTACCTCCCGAATGCTCGGCGCGGCATCCTAATTCGCGCAAAATGTTCAGCATGACGTCGATATCAAGCAATTCTGGCACATGATCAATTGTAGTAGTGCCATCAGCCAATAAACTGGCTGCCAATATCGGCAAAGCGGCATTTTTCGCTCCTTGGATAACTATGGTTCCTGAGAGAGGTTTCCCGCCTTCAATCACCAATTTGTCCAATGTATCACCTCCGAATTACCGCTCACCCACTACCAATACTTCCGGCACCAACAGAATCCCGTAGCGATCCTGAATCGTACTCTGAATGTTTGTCATGAGGGCGAGAACTTCTTCAGCTGTCGCTTGCCCGGTATTAACAATGAAATTGGCATGTTGTTCAGAGACCTGCGCACCACCGAGGCGCTCCCCTTTTAATCCCGCTTCTTGAATGAGTCGAGCTGCGAAATCATTAGGAGGATTACGGAATACACTTCCTGCACAAGCCATCTGCAGAGGTTGCGTCCGCAGCCTTCTCTCTTTGTACGAGGCCATCGCTGCTGCAATTTCCTTCCGATCACCTTCTGCAAGCTCAAAGGTAGCTTCCAGTACAATGCCCTTTAACTCATGCAGAATGGAGTGACGGTAATAGAAATCCATGTCGCCATGTTCGTAACGAACCAATTCCCCTGTCTCCAGCACAATTTCAGCTGATTTAAAAATACGTGATATATCCGACCCGTGCGCGCCAGCATTCATATAGACGGCTCCGCCTACCGTACCTGGAATTCCCCCTGCGAATTCCAAACCGGTAAGTCCTTCTTTGCCCGACATAACAGATAGCTTAATAAACGAATAAGCAGCGCCTGCAGTAACAAGCGAGCCTTCGAATCGCACGAAATCTAACCCGTTGTGCGGTTTAATCACAACACCGCGAATCCCTTTATCACTCACCAGCATATTCGAGCCTCGGCCGAGATTGGTCCAAGCTATCTGATGCTTATACATCAGACGAACTGCAGACACTAGCTCTTCTTTGCCACGAGGGAGGATTAATATATCGGCAGGACCGCCGATTTTCCATGTTGTATAGTTCGAGAGCGGTTCATTGTACAGGATTTCGCCGATATCGGCTTGCTCCAATTCCGCTTTAAATGATTTCATTAGTGAACCTCCTTTAAGTTTTGCGTAGCAAAACTACTTCGTAAGCATTCGCTTTGGTTTTGCGTAGCAAAACTAGCTTCGTAAGCTTCGCTTTGGTTTTGTGTAGCAAAACCTACTTCGTAAGCATGCCTTTTTCTGTCATAGCTGATATCGCAATTCGATTCGCTGTCTCATTTTCGAAAGCAAATTTCTCCTTCAAAAGGACTCTTCAGCTGCTTTAACCTACCCTCTGAGCGACTATCACGAATATAGTGTATCTTATGCCCTTATAGACTTTTGTGTGACAGTCGCCTATGTTTCGCCTATCTTCTCTGGATCAACTTTTCTAATTCCGCCGCGATTAAAGAGGCAGAATTTGGTACCGCTAATTGCTTGGATGCTTTACACATTTGCTTCATTCGCAATTCGTCCTGAACGACCTCTTGAATAAGCGCTAACAGACTTTCTCCTGAGAGCTCTTTCTCCAGCACCATCTCAGCAGCGCCTGCTTCCAGCAAACTGCGCGCATTAGCTTCCTGATGGTTATTCGTAACATTGGGCGAAGGTATAAGAATAGACGGTAAACCAAGCGCCGTCATTTCTGCAAGCGATGAGGCTCCAGAGCGGCTGACAACGATTGTCGCATCCGCAAGCACATCGGCCATATTATGCAAATAAGGCAGTACTTTAAGCTGTTTTGTCCCAGCAGGAACTGCCTGATATATTCGAGTTGAAGTAGATTCAAAATAGCTCTCACCCGTTACGAATACAAAGTAGACGTCTGGCATGCAAGCAAGCAAAGGTGCCATTGATATCATTGCTTCATTGATTGCTTTAGCGCCTCGGCTGCCTCCCACCATTAGCACGAATTTACTGCGCGGCGGCAAGCCTAGCGATTCTAATCCTTTGCCAGAAGCAGCATTAAGCACATTAGTGGCACAAGGATTACCCGTAAATATTGTACGCTTTGCCTTCGGAAAATGGCCCAGCGATTCCTTAAAGCTGACACCTATTGTACTTGCATAGGAAGACAAGAAATTATTGGTTAAGCCTGGAATGGCATTTTGCTCATGAATAAACGTAGGAATGCCCAGCTTGGCGGCAGCATAAACGACAGGACCGCATACATAACCGCCAGTTCCCACAACTACATCAGGTTTAAATTGACGCAGCAGCTGCTTTGAGCGCTGTACGCCTTTCAAAAATCGAATAATCGTTTTTACGTTATCGAAAGAAAGCTTGCGCTTAAAGCCTGTAATATCTATCGCTTCAAAGGGAACGCCCTTCTCCGGTACAATTCGGCTTTCTAAACCGCGCGATGTCCCGATGTATAGAAGCTGGGTGTCACGGTTCTCCTGCTTCATATGTTCGCCTACAGCGAGCGCTGGGTAAATATGACCGCCGGTTCCACCGCCGGTTAATACAATACGCATGAAACCTCACCTCGAATAACGGGATATATTAAGTAAAATACCCAACGCTGTCAATAGCAGCGTCAGTGATGAACCGCCGTAGCTAACAAGCGGCAATGTAATTCCCGTAACCGGCATCATACCGATAACGACTCCAATATTTATAAGTACCTGAATACCGACAATGCCTGTAATGCCGACAGCAAGCAGACTACCGAAAGTGTCGGGTGCCGCAATCGCTGCACGAACGCCGCGCCATATAAGAATTAAAAACAATAAAATAAGTGTAGCCCCGCCAATAAAGCCGAGCTCCTCCGCCAATATAGAGAAAATAAAATCGGTTTGCGGCTCCGGCAAATAACTGTACTTTTGACGGCTCATCCCAAGACCAAGCCCTACTAGTCCTCCAGGACCGATTGCATAAAGGGATTGAATGATTTGATAGCCCCCGCCAAGCGGGTCAGCCCAAGGATCAAGAAAGTTCGTAATTCTAGCGAGTCGATATGGCGCAACTATTATAAGTCCAATAAATCCAGCCACACCTACAAGCGCCAAACCGCCCAAATGAGCCATTCGAGCGCCAGCTGTGAAAATTAGCAGCAGAGAAGCGCCGAGCATAACTGCTCCCGTTCCAAGATCTGGCTGCAGCATAATGAGACCAAAGGCTAGACCGACTAGTCCAAGCGGCGGCATCAGCCCTTTTGTAAACAAAGTAATGGTCTGCTGCTTCTCAGACAGCCACTTTGACAAAAATATAATCATCGCCAGCTTCATAAATTCGGAGGGTTGAATGCCAAATGAGCTTATGCCAAGCCAACTGCGCGCACCTCCTCGAACAACGCCCACACCCGGTATTAGAACGAGTATCAGCAGTCCAAAGCAGATTAGCAAGGCAGCAGGCGCCCACTTCTTCCATATGGTATAGGGTGTATTCATTGTAAATATTAACGCACCTACACCAAGTCCTGCAAATAGCACCTGACGCTTCACAAAATAAAACCGATCGCCGAACTCATGAAAAGCCAGTACGGCACTTGCGCTATACACCATTATGAGCCCGATCGTAAGAATTAACCCGATTGCAGTTAGCATCCAAATATCCGGGGCAGACCGCGCTTTTACCATAGCGAACACACCTCTTAGCATGGGAAAGTAGGGACATGCCCCCTACTTACAAGGTATGCGCCGAATCTTTAAAAATGCTCCCTCGCTGCTCGTAAGAAGCAAACATATCCCAGCTGGCGCATGCCGGCGACAATAATACGATGTCACCAGGCTCCGCCATAGCCGCTGCTTGCATCACCGCTTGCTGAAGAACTCGCTCGGCGTCCTCAACAGGTTCGACTATTTCCACCTTCGTTAAACCTGCCAGCTTCGCAACGTGAGCAAGCTTCTCACGTGTCTGACCTAAAGTAACTATCCCTTTTAGCCGATCTCGGAATAACGGAATCAGCTCCATATAATCCGAACCACGATCAAGTCCGCCTGCTATAAGTACAATTGGCGCCTCAAATGAACGAAGCCCAATTATCGTTGCAACGGAATTCGTCGCCTTAGAATCATTATAATACTTGACGCCATTGACCTCGCAAACAAGTTCCAGCCTATGCTCTACTGCTTTAAACTCCTTCAAAGGCGTCACCAGCTGTTCTGGCTCTGCACCTGCAGCAAGAGCCGCTGCAATCGCGGCAAGCGCGTTAGCCGTGTTGTGGCGGCCTGGAATGCCTAATTCGTTTACTGGCAATATATTCACTTCAGCGCCGTTAGCTGTCCGAAATACGATTTGTCTATCGACAGGAGCTATCTCCCTTTCAGCTTGCTCAACTGAATAGTCTTGATCCTGCTTGTAAGGAGGCTCGATGTACACCCCTTGCTCCAAACGTTCATAAAGAGAAAAAGGCAGTAGTTGAGCTATTAAGAGTGCAGACAAAGCTCTGCACTCGGGATCATCCCAATTGATAACCGCTACATCATCTTCCGTCTGATTATCAAACAGCTTTACTTTCGAGTTAATGTAATCGTCCATGTCACCATGGTAATCGAGATGCGTTTCAGCAATATTAAGCAGCAGCGCGATACGCGGCCGGAACGAGCTCGTTCCTTTTAGCTGAAAGCTGCTAAGCTCCGCAACGATCCATTGCTCCTCGGCGGCTTCAAGTGCCGCTTCACACAGCGGACGACCGATATTGCCCGCGATAATCGGCTTTAAACCAGCCTCACTAAGCAGCTCGCCGATCCAAGTCGTCGTCGTCGTTTTGCCATTCGATCCGGTTATACCAATAATAGGCGCCGGTGAAAGCCAATAAGCCACTTCCACCTCCGTAATTATTTCTACACCAAGCTCAGCCGCTCGCTGTAAGGGAGGAGCTGTGTAAGGTATACCTGGGTTTTTTATCAGCAGAGCCGTATCTTCGGTAACTAGATCGTCCGGGTGATACCCGCATAGCACAGAAATGCCCAAAGCAGTCAACTCATCCGCTTCGGGGCATAATTCACGTTCCTTTTTATCGTTAACGATAACTTCCGCACCTAGCTGGTGAAATACTTTCGCAACGCTTACCCCGCTTCTAGCCAAGCCTAGTACGACAACTCGTTGATTTTGATAAGATGTCGGATGGTTCATAAATGACAGTCCCTTCTATGGATACATGAAGCGGCTCCGCCCAAGCGAGAGCCGCTTTCTTATAAATTTCTAAGTTTATATGACAAGAAAAAGTCCAAGCGCTGCGAGCACAAGTCCAACGAGCCAGAAGACAGAGACAACCTTCCATTCTGACCAGCCGCTCAGCTCAAAATGGTGATGAATCGGACTCATTTTGAAAATACGTTTGCCACGAAGCTTAAATGAACCTACCTGTAAAATAACCGATAGCATTTCTAATACGAATACGCCGCCGATAATTACTAGAAGCAGCTCTGTTTTAGTTAAAATCGCTACTGCAGCTATACCGCCACCTATGCCAAGCGATCCCATATCCCCCATAAACACTTTAGCCGGATGTGCGTTGTATACTAGAAAACCAAGCACCGCTCCTACCATAGCTGCTGAGAACACAGCCGATTCATGAGCGGACATTTGAAGAGCCACTATAGTAAAAGCACCAAATGCAATCGCGCTTGTTCCTGCCAGCAAGCCGTCTACCCCATCTGTAAAGTTCACAGAATTACTTGCCGCGAACATGATAATAACAACAAATGGGTAGTAAAACCAGCCTAGATCTATTCCGAAGGCTGTGCCTGGAATTGTAATTTCAGTGCTATGGTTCATATTGTACAGCAACGCGCAAACAATAATCGAGAACAGAAGTTGACCGAACAGCTTCTGCCCTGCTGTTAAACCTAGTGAACGTTTAAATACAATTTTGATGTAATCATCTAAGAAGCCGACTAAGCCAAACCCAAGCGATGCAGTTAACAGCACCCAAAATTCTGGCGTTTTATCAGCAAACTTCAAAAATGCAATCATGAGCGCAATCATAATTATGATACCGCCCATAGTCGGGGTACCGCTTTTTTTCAAATGACTTTCTGGACCATCTTGACGAATTTGCTGACCAAACTTCAGACGCCGAAGCAGCGGTATGAACAATGGTCCGAGCAAAACAGCTAGCAGAAACGAAGCACCGATTGAAAATAAAATGACCATCATGTCCATATCCTCACCCCACCTCTAAAGCTTGGACAATCTGTTCCATCCGCAAACCGCGTGAGCCTTTGATGAGCACGATATCTGAGGGCTGAATTTGACCGCGCAGCCATTCAGCAAGCTTTTCCTTGTCGTCAAAATGCTGAACTGCGCTATCTGCATCTTCCTGAGAAAAACTCGACCTTGCACCAGCGGCAATCTGCTTCGATAGAGGACCATACGTAAGCACAGCATCTGCTTTGCTAGGAGTAATGTAGGAACCCACTTCAAAATGCAGCTTCTCTTCATCTGGGCCAAGCTCCAGCATATCGCCAAGCACTACCCACTTGCGGCGATAGCCGTCCAGCTGAGCGACAAGATCAATAGCCGCTCTGACTGCAGTCGGATTCGCGTTATAAGCATCATTCAATATCATAGCTCCATTAAATGCGCGAACAGGTTCAATCCGCATGCCCGTTAGCTTCATCGTGCTCAAGCCTTCAATTATTTTGGCAGCTGGAACACCGAAAAAGCGGCCGACCGCAATGGCTGCAAGAGCATTGCTAACATTGTGCTTGCCTGGTACCGGAATTTGAACGGTGCCTATTCCGCTTAAAGTATTTTCAAATGTTGCTTTGAAGGTTGACGATTCAGGCTCAATGACGATTTCTGCCGCCGACCAATCATTGTGCTCCGATAAACCAAAGGTTCGCTTGACAATACTGGCTGGAATAGCTAAACGTTGAAGCTCCTCCTCTAGCAACGGCTCATCACCATTGTATAAAAGCAAGCCATCCTCTCCAAGTCCCGAAACTATTTCCAGCTTCGCCTTGGCTATACCTGCTCTTGAGCCTAATTGTAGAAGGTGAGCATCACCAACATTCGTTATTATAGCTGCATCAGGCTGGGCGATCTTAGTAAGCAGCTCAATCTCGCCATAGCCGCTCATTCCCATCTCAAGTACCGCAACCTCTGTATCCTCATCTAGCTGCAGGACGGTTAGCGGAAGTCCAATTTCATTATTTAAATTCCCTTCCGTCTTATGCACAAGGTAGGTTGTGCCCAGAATAGCTGCTGTCATGTCCTTTGTAGTCGTCTTGCCATTGCTGCCAGTAATGCCGACTACGCGAACAACAAGCTCGCTGCGGTAAGCAGCGGCGAGCCGTTGCAGCGCTACAAGCGTATCGCCAACTATAAGAAGCGGTATGCTCTTATCCATTGTCGGCACCTCGCGGCCTTTCTGCCATAAGGCAGCTGCAGCTCCGTTATTTATCGCTTGCTCCAAATATGCGTGTCCGTCGAATTGCTCGCCAACGAGCGGCACGAATAACTGACCCGCTTCTGTTCGCCGCGAGTCAGTTGTCACACCTGCTATGAGAAGCTCTTTATCAGTTCCTTTGTAGATGGCGCCGCACATGTCGGCAACTTGTTTTAACGTACGTTTAATCAATGTATGATTCCCCTTATCGCTTCTTTCGCAACTTTTCTGTCGTCGAACGGGTACTTGACTCCGTCAATGTCCTGATACGTTTCATGACCTTTCCCCGCAATCAATACTACATCTCCTTGGCTTGCCATTTCAACCGCTTTTTGAATGGCAGCTTTTCGATCCGCAATTAATTCGTATTTACTTGGGTCTATATTACCGCCAGTAAGCCCCTCTTCTATGTCCTTTAAAATAAGCTCCGGTGCTTCTGTTCGCGGATTATCGGATGTAATAACCACATAATCAGCATATCGAGCGGCTATCTGTCCCATTAATGGACGCTTAGTCCGGTCACGGTCCCCTCCACAGCCGAATACACATATTATCCTTTTCTCAGCAAACTGTTGAACGGCACGCAATACATTATCGAGTCCATCAGGCGTATGCGCATAATCGACGATCACCGCAAAGCTCTGTCCTTCATTAACAGATTCTACGCGTCCTGGGACGCCTGGAATGGCTTCAAGACTCGCTTTGACAGCAGACAGCTCAATTCCTTCTATTAAAACAGCAGCGATGGCAGCAAGCGCGTTATACACGTTAAACTTACCCGCCATTTGCAAAGCGATGTCTGCTTCCCCTCGAAATGTGCTGACATGAAACGATGTCCCCTGAGCTGTTATGCAAATGTTCGAAGCTCGCACATCAGCATCGTTATCAACGCCATAGGTAATATACTCTACCGCGGTTAAGTGAGCGAATTGCAGAGATGCCGCATCGTCCACATTTAAAATAGCGTAAGATCTCTCATCCGCTTCACTCGAATAAACGTTGCCTAGCCTTGAGAAAAATAATCCCTTAACTGCTTCGTAACGGCTCATCGTTTTGTGATAATCGAGATGGTCCTGAGTTAAATTCGTGAAAATAGCCGTCCGGAAGCGGCAGCCCTTCACCCTTCCCTGTTCAAGCGCATGGGATGAGACCTCCATCACACAATAGCTTGTGCCTGCATCACGCATTTCACTAAGATACCGATGCAATTGAAGAGACTCAGGAGTTGTTCCAGACATTTGAAAGGTACGTCCCGCATACCGTCTTTCAATCGTGCCAATGACACCGGTGGATTTACTATGATCATTAAGGATTTGCTCAATTAAATAAGTGATCGTTGTCTTTCCGTTTGTTCCAGTTACGCCAATAAGCTTAATCGATCTACTCGGATGCTTATAATAATAATCAGCAATTATCGACATGGCAAGCCTAGAATCTTTCACAATAACTTGCGGCATTTGCAAAGAAAGCTTTCGTTCCGTGATGAATGCTGCTGCTCCGCCTGCGGCTGCTTGGGGAGCAAATTGATGGCCATCGTAGGTGTGCCCCCGCAAACAGATAAATAATTGACCCTCGCTAATCTCTCGCGAGTCCGTTTCAATACCGGTCAATTCCGTTTCTCCATCGCCAATAAGCCTCGCCGTCATTAGCAGTGCCGCAATGTCCTTTAAACGCATCCGCTTCAACTCCTCCCTCAAGCGCCGACGGTTTTACTATATGCTGCCGTTAGCACTCCCGTTAACTAACATTATAGTCAATGTGAGTGGGATATATTATCGTCGTCGCCCAAATAGATACGGATCGTTGAACCGCGGTCAACACGCGTTCCTGCTGCAGGCGCCTGTCTAATAACCGTTTTGCCGGAACCAGCCGAAGTAAGATTAAAATTCATATTCATGTCTTCATAAATATCGGATACTGTTTTGCCCACTAAATTAGGAACGGTTACGATTGGAATTTCACCGTATTTATAAATGCGTTCAATTTGCTTTTCACGCGCTGGAATTTCGAGAATAGACAGCGCATCCTCCATAATATTATGAACGATAGGCGCCGCTACTACGCCTCCAAACTGTATGCCTTGCGGATTATCTACCGCTACATAAACGACGATTTTCGGATCATCCGCCGGTGCAAAACCTATAAATGAAACGATATGCTCGCTTGTTGAGTAGCGTCCGTTAATAACCTTTTGGGCGGTTCCCGTCTTCCCACCTACCCGATATCCATCGATAAAGGCGTTTTTTCCTGTCCCTTTGGCAACGACACTCTCAAGTGCTTCTCTAACTTGCTTCGATGTTTCTTCCGAAATAACCTTACGCACGGCTTCCGGCTCAATTGTCTCTACAATGGCTTTCGTTTCTGGGTTAATCCAAGCTTTAGCTACATGGGGCTTATAGAGGGTACCGCCATTAATAGCAGCGGACACAGCCGCAATTTGCTGTATCGGCGTTACGGATACACCTTGACCGAAAGCGGTTGTTGCCAATTCTACAGGACCTACCTGCTTTAGCTTGAACAAAATTCCGTTTGCTTCACCGCCGATGTCAATGCCTGTCTTAGCACCAAAGCCAAAGTTTTTAATATAATCAAACAGCTTTTCTTTTCCTAAGCGCTGACCAAGCGTTACAAATCCAGGGTTGCAAGAGTTTTCTACAACCTCTAGAAATGTTTGGCTGCCATGGCCGCCTTTCTTCCAGCAGCGAAGCCTAGCCCCGCCTACTTCAATCGCGCCAGGATCGAAAAACCGCTCATTTTTCAAATCAACCTTCTTTTCCTCTATGGCCGCTGCGAGAGTAATGATCTTGAAGGTAGAACCCGGCTCGTACGTCATCCAGATCGGAAGGTTGCGATTATAGACCTCTGAAGATACCTCCTTGTATTTATCCGGCTCATAAGTAGGTCTGCTAGCCATTCCAAGAATTTCACCCGAATTCGGATCCATTGCAATCGCAAGTATGCTGTTCGCTTGCAGCTTCGTCATCGCTTGTTCAAGCTCGCGTTCCATTACTGTCTGGATTTGTTTGTCTATCGTTAATTGAACAGTCAAGCCATCCTTAGGCTCCGTATACGTATCGGAAGAATTAGGCATTTGACGCCCAGCGGCATCCGCTAGAAAGGAGACACTTCCGCCTACCCCGCTCAGCTCGGTATTGTACATCGCTTCAATTCCAGTTAAGCCTTGATTTTCAATACCGGTAAAACCGAGAACATGAGCTGCAAGACTTCCGAAAGGATAGAACCGCTTATTATCCTCAGCTACCACGATACCAGATAGATTGAGTTCACGAATCTGCTGCGATTTTTCCAGGTTCATCTTCCGCCCGCCCGGCTTCAACTGCACGATCATCTTTTTCGTTTTTATTAATTTATACACTTTTTCCTCAGACATATCGAGCAATGGAGCAAGTTTCGCAGCTGTTGCTTGATGCTCCTTAATTTGCGCTGGAACTGCCCAAACCGTTGGAGAACTAACATTGTAAGCGAGTTTAACACCATTTCGATCAATGATCTCTCCTCGCTTCGCGACGTACGGAATGTCACGTCTCCAGGAGTTCTCCGCCTTTTCCGCTAATTCTGTGCCCTGCCATAACTGGACATAGCCTAGCCTGAGACACAAAGCTATAAATGACAAGCCTGCTAGTAAAAGCACAATGAACAAGCGGCGTCTAACCGTTACATTGGATACTTTCATCACTCGTTCCCCCTTCGCCTGACTGTTTCGAAGGAGCGCACATAACGCTCATTCCCAGCCTATTCGGGACAAGCGAGGGATAGAACAAGCTTTAATGATGGTCGTTTCCTAACAGCTTACTCTCCTGAAGCATTTTGATTTGGGCTAGAGGACTCATTCGATCCATTATTAGACCCAGCTTCCTGATTGGCATTCTGCTGAACATCGTTTCCAGCTTCATCATTTGAACCAGATTCAGAACCAGTCTCTCCATCGTTTGCAGCTTCTTCTGAGTCTGCTTCGGATGGAACTACGACTCCTTTCCCTCCTACCGGCGGCTCTAGCTTAACCTTTAATACTCGCTTGTAATTAACTATTTCTTCCTCCTGCGAGACAACATAGCCCTGACCTTCTGTAATAAGACGAACGCCAATTAATGAAGTGATCTCGAGCGCGTCTCGCAGTGAAGCGCCGGTTAAATCCGGTACAGTCAGCTTATCTTGTTGCTCCGTAATTAAATAAATTCGCTGCGTAGGATGAACAGAAGTGCCTGCTGGCGGTATTTGCTGCAGTACAGTTTTCCCATTACCGACAATTTCATAGTTGAATGCCTTCTCTTTTAGCTGCGTTTTAGCTTCAAGGACGTTAAGCTTTGTCAGATTAGGAATTTTAACCGAAATTTCCTTTTTCGTCGAATCCGAATCTGCCTTGAAATTCGGAGGTACGCCCATTTTACGCAAGCTCTTCAACACAATCTCCTTAAAGGCAGGGGCTGCAACCGCGCCGCCCCCTTTCAAGGGATCATTAGGTTCGTCTACAAGGACATAGACAACAATTTTCGGATTATCAACAGGTGCATAGCCGATGAATGACACCACAAATTTGTCGTCCGAATATTTACCATTTACAACCTTTTGTGCTGTCCCTGTTTTTCCGGCAACGCGATAGCCGTCAATATAAGCATTTTTACCCGATCCAATCTCCAAATCGGATACGACCTGCTCCAAATATTCGCTAGTCAAACGTGAAGTTTCCGGAGAGATCACTTGACGAATTAATTTAGGCTCTCTATTTGTTGTTGTTTTCGTTACCGGATCCGTTATGCTCTTCACAATTTGTGGCTGAAGCAGCTTCCCTCCATTGGCAACCGCTGCTACGGCGGCCACCTGCTGTATCGGTGTAACCGTAATAGCGCCTTGTCCAATCGGAGCTCTAGCCACATCACTTTTGTTATTGAATTTAATGGAGCCTGCCAGCTCCCCGCCTAGCTCTATGCCCGTCTTTTGTCCAAATCCAAAATCATTAAAATATTTACGCAGCTTTTCCTCTCCAAGACCTTCATAACCTATTTTGACAAACGCAACATTGCTGGAACGCTTTAAGCCTTCGAGATATGTGATATTCCCCCAGCCTTCACGTTTAATATCACGAATCGGTTTCGGTACGCCAGGAAGTTTAATTTGACCCGATTTAAACGTATCATTCGGATTAAAGATGCCTTCCTCCACTGCTGCTGCTAACGTCACGATCTTAAATGTGGAGCCTGGCTCATACAACGATTTAATCGCATGGTTATAAGAGCTCGCGTTGTTTTTCCAATATTCGTTCGGATTATGTTCAGGCATATTTGACATAGCCAAAATTTCCATTGTTTGCGGATCGGCTGCGATAGCCGTAGCACTTTTGGGCGCGTACTTTGCAACGACCTCTCTCAACGCTTCATCGACGTAATGCTGAATTTCACTATCGATAGTCAAGGCAATATCTTGTCCATTCTCGACTGCCTTAAAGTCAACATCGCCTTCCGCCAGTTGAACTCGTTTGCCATCTTTCTCATACTTAATATAACCATTCTCGCCTCTCAACTGTTCATCAAAAAAAGCTTCAATGCCAGTCTTTGCGACACCTTCTTTATCTATATAACCAACTACCTGAGAGGCTAGTGTGTTTCTCGGATAATACCTATTCCAAGAATCGGTTAAATAGATACCTACATCAGTTACATCCTTCTTACTCTTCTCTTTCAAATCTTTCTTCAATTCATTCCGAAATTCAACGATTTGGTCAGAAACCTCCTTCTCAAGATGCAAACCTCCTTTATTCAGCTCTCGGTTCACGTAATAGTCTCCGTTTTCCTTCTTCATCGTCACTTGCTTGCGAAGCTCAGCCTCAGGTATCTTCAAAATATCATGCAGACCCTTTACGACCTCCTCAACAATATCAGCTTCATGTATCGCCTTCGGATTAACGGAAACGTTGTACGAAATAGCATCCATAGCCAGCATATTGCCATTGCGATCCGTAATCGAGCCCCGTTTCGCTGTAAGTACTTCAGATGCTGACCACCGCTCCTTTGCTTTTCCATACCAAAATGCGCCGTCTATCACCTGAACATAATAGATTCGTCCTATTAAAATAACAAAAAGGAGGGTCATTATCCCTCCAAACAGCAATGTTCGCAACTTAATTCGTTTCTTCATTTTCGATCACCCTATTCACGCATAGCTGACTCAAGTTCTTTGTCAGCGGTTTGCACCGTTATGCCGCCTTCCAGTGAGCTGACCATACCTTGTGACTCGGCCATTTTACGAATACGCTCCGGATCACTCAGCTTCTCGACTTGTTTCTTTAATACTTCCATTTCAACATTCATCGTCTGGTATTCATTGTTGAGCTGCTTGATTTTTAAGTTCATGTCATAGATTTGAGCATATCTAAAAATAATAACGCCGGCAACGGCAACACAAATAAGTACAGTGAACATATAAAGCAGCTTTTCCTGTACAGGTATCGTTTTGCGGGTGACAACGACTCGTTTCGTCTCGCGGATAGCTGGCTGTTGCTCCTGCTTGCGCTTTGGCTGAAGAGCTAAATTCCCATTTATATACGCCATTTCAAATCCCCCTCTTACAGTTTTTCTGCTACTCTGAGCTTTGCTGATCTAGCGCGAGGATTGAGCTCAAGCTCTCTCTCGCTCGGCAATATCGGCTTGCGATTTATTAACCTCATCTTCCCTTCATTACCGCAAACACATAACGGAAAATCAGTTGGACAAGTACACTTCTCGACGTATTTACTAAACATCTGCTTACAAATTCGATCTTCTAACGAGTGAAAAGTAATAACCGATGCTCTTCCGCCTGGCTTCAAGCATCTGATCGTCTGTTCAAGCGCCTCTTCTTCTGCTCCTAGCTCATCATTGACCGCAATGCGCAGCGCTTGAAAGGAACGCTTGGCAGGATGTCCTCCGGTCCGTCTTGTAGCAGCGGGTATAGACTCTTTGATTAATTCCGCAAGAACGCCCGTAGTCTCAATCGGTGCGTTTTCTCTTTCCTTAATAATTCTACGGGCAATAGAACGAGCGAACTTTTCTTCGCCGTAACGATCCAGAATTCGAGAAATCTCACGCTCATCCCATGTATTCACAATTTCGTAGGCTGTCAATACTTCATCTCTATCCATACGCATATCGAGCGGCGCGTCATGATTGTAGCTAAATCCCCGTTCCGCTTCGTCAAGCTGCGGGCTGGATACACCTAGATCGAACAGAATACCGTCAACTTGTGGGATACCATCTAACAACTCAACATCACAGCCGTGAAGCTCCTGCTCTAAATCGCGAAAGTTGCTTTTGACCAACGTTACTTTATCCATATATGGAGCAAGCCTGATACGAGCATTCTCCAGAGCTAGATCATCTTGATCGAATGCGATTAAACGCCCTCCATCGCCTAGGCGGGATGCGATTAACTCACTATGACCCGCTCCTCCAAGCGTACAATCGACGTATACTCCGTCTGGCTTAATAGCCAAACCGTCAACCGCTTCTTCCAAAAGCACTGTAATATGCTGAAACACGCTTCAGCCCTCCATTCATGTTGTCCAACCTTAGAAGTTAAAATCGAAATCAACGAGCTTCTCGGCAATTTCGTTAAAGGTTTGCTCAGATTGCTCATAGTAGCCATCCCACGTCTGTTTACTCCAAATTTCCACGCGGCCAGACACGCCAAGCACCATACAATCTTTATCAAGCTTCGCGTATTCACGAAGATGGCTGGGTATGTTTACCCTTCCCTGTTTATCGAGCTCGCATTCGGTAGCGCCGGAAAAGAAAAAACGAGTAAACGCGCGCGCGTCAGATTTCATAAGCGGCAGCGTTTTTAACTTCTGCTCCAGCACTCCCCACTCGCTCATTGGATAAACGAATAAGCAGTTATCAAGACCACGTGTTGCAATAAATGAGGTGCCTAGCGCCTCGCGGAACTTAGATGGAATGATGATGCGGCCTTTTTCATCAATGCTATGTTGATATTCCCCCATAAACATATGATCGCCCCACCTCTTCCCCTATGTCCACCACTTTGCCCCACTTTTCCCCACTAAGATAGAATAGTTCGCCACCTAAAATAAAAATCCTGCTCAATGAGCAGGATTTTTTTAAAATATATAAGCACATTAATAAATTTTCATTTATTCCATGCTTTCATATCTACGCGAAACGATTGCTTTTATCCGTAGAGGACGGCGGCAGACGTTTCGCATGTATTAATTTATTAGGTTAATAGTTAAGGTGATGGTGGTTGCTGCTCATTTCCTGAATGTGCGGCATCTTTCAACTTAGTTAATCTCTTCCTTCGCAACAACCAAATGATCGGAACAGCTATAATTGCGATGAGAACTACCACTGGCAAAGCTCCTGCCAATATGACAAGCAGCAGCTTTAGTCCATCCACGACGACCTTTGTGCTTCCTGTTAATGCGCTCGACATTTGACCGCCCAGCGCTTGTTTATCCGAATCATCCGCCTTAATTGCTTGATCCGTTTGGGTCATTCGCAGTTCAACTGTCGAGAAAGCTACGTTATTATCCAAGTAGCGGATTTTGCCTTTAATCCGTTCAATATCCTCTTGTACCGCTGACAGCTGCTCAGAAAACTTCAATAAATCATCTGCCTTCACAGCTTTCTCCATCATCGCGAGCAGTCTCTCTTCGACTAGCTGCCTAGCTTTGAGCCTTGACTCCAGATCTACGTATTCTTCTGAAACATCCTTCCCGCCGATGCTTCTCTCAAAATAACGATGATCGATTTGTTCCACGCGATCAATGAATGATTTAAATCCTGCGGCAGGCACTTTGATTGTGTAGCTGGATCCGATCTCTCCATTCTGCTTCGTATCCTCAAATTGCAAAATATACCCACCGATATGTTCGATAGCTTTATCCAGCTCTGATGCTGCTTTAGCTAAATCCCCTACCTGCATACTCAAGTTTGCGGTATAAATGATTTTCTGAATAAATCCTCCTGTATTAGTCAGATTACCATCGATGATCCCTCCGCCGCCTCCAACAGCAGTTTCAGCTGATTCTCCGCTTTCAACTTCCGGTGTTGAAACATCTTTCGACACACTGTCGTTCTTTGCATTCGAATCCGCTTCACTTAGTGAGTAGCTGATCGAACTAGATTTATTGGAATCACTAGCTGAGCATCCCGCAATAAAACACATTACAATAATAATTACGACCCATACACTTTTCCTCTTTTTATGTGTTTGCAACAAAAGCCCCCCTTTGCTATTTTAACTTCAGACGAAGCCTGAAGTTAAAAGGTTACATTTTCCATAAATGACACAAATCCTGTTTCTTATCCTAATACCGAAACTAATATCAAGAAAAAAGAGCACGAAAAAGGGTTGTATACATATAGGAGAGTATAAGTTTCGTTTTACGTTTATACTCTGCCTATATTTCGCAGTGAAACGAGCTTATGCCGCCAGAAAAAGACCCATCCGTTTACGCGTACGCCGTAGAGTTTCAAATTCTGAAACTAAATGAGGCTGCAATAGGGTGAACTGCGATTTAGTTTCAACGGATGAACGTAATTGCTGGTTGAACGCGATCTCCGCCCTCTTTTTGATGGATTAGTTGTATATTCTGAAATTACACCATCACTATTTCCATAAGAATACTCATTAGACTCACATTGTGACACTAATTGAATATGGCCTCCAAGCTGCCAATGATCAATCACTTGTAAAGCAATATCCTATCGACTAATAGATAGATAGTTGTAAACAATCGTTCTATTTACTCACCGAGCAACCGTTTTTTTAGATACCTTATATTGGTCAATCTACAGGCGTGCAATTGCACAAACCATTATCTAACGCAAAAAAAGCCGCGATTGCTCGCGGCTTTTCATCTACACTTTACTATGCGTTTATTCTGCTTCTTTCCAGCTGTCTAAATAAGCAATCTGCTCTTCCGTTAGCTTATCAATTCCGAAGCCAAGCGCCTCCAGCTTCAAGCGAGCAACCTGCTCATCAAGCTCATAAGGCACATTAACGACTTGATTTCCAATTGCAGCATAATTGTCATTCACATATTTTAGAGCAATAGCTTGTAGCGCGAACGTCATATCCATAATTTCCGCTGGATGACCGTCACCTGCTGCCAAATTCACCAGTCGCCCTTCAGCCAGCAAATAGATGCTGCGTCCGTCCTTGAGCTTGTACTCTTCAATATTGCGACGTACGGTACGAACATTCGACGACATTGCAGCAAGTTCCACCTTATTCGCCTCAACGTCAAAATGCCCCGCGTTTGAAATAATGGCACCGTCCTTCATTACCTCATAGTGCTCACCACGAATAACATCGCGGTTTCCTGTTACAGTAACGAAAAACTCTCCTATCTTAGCCGCTTCGATCATTGGCATAACTGCAAATCCGTCCATGTACGCTTCAACCGCTTTGATAGCATCTATTTCAGTAACAATAACGTTTGCGCCTAGACCCTTAGCGCGCATCGCTACGCCCTTGCCACACCAGCCGTAACCGACTACAACAACTGTTTTACCTGCAACCATCAGGTTCGTTGTCCGATTTATGCCATCCCATACCGATTGTCCTGTGCCATAGCGGTTATCAAATAAGTGCTTGCAGTACGCGTCATTAACCGCGACCATAGGAAATTTTAATGAGCCATCCTTCTCCATCGCCTTCAACCTGATGATACCCGTCGTCGTCTCCTCTGCACCGCCGCGCAGATTGACAGCCAAATCACTTCGTTCAGCGTGTAATATTGTAGCGAGATCGCCGCCGTCATCAATAATGAGATCAGGCTTTGATTCAAGCGCCATTATATTCATCTCTTTAAATTCTTCAGCACTCGGGTTATATTTTGCGAAAACGGTAATGCCGTCCTCAACGAGAGCCGCGCAAACATCATCCTGTGTTGATAACGGGTTGCTGCCTGTAATAGTAACTTCCGCACCACCTGCTTTGACGACTTTAGCCAAATAAGCAGTCTTAGCTTCCAGGTGTAGCGCTATAGTTACCTTTAAGCCTTTAAAAGGCTGTTCCTTCTCAAATTGCTCTCGGATCGTATTTAGAACCGGCATGTGCGCGCGTACCCAATCGATCTTAAGATGGCCGTCCGGCGCTAATGCAAGATCAGCAATAATACTTTTGTCTGCTGTACTCATTATGAATTAACCTCCTGAATTATGATGCTCGATTTATAAATATACAATTTGATGCCCGCCAGTGCGGCTATAGGGCGCTTCTAACAATTTATCAAGCCATAACATATTATATCGATTCCAATAAGCAGTCATATTAAGCACGCGCTCCTGCGGCTTTCCAGCTGGCATAAGCGACAAATTAATACGATCAAGCTGGCGAGTCGAGGCTTCGAATTGCTTATTAAAAGCATCAACTGTTTTCGAGCCCATATAGTTGATTTGCTCCAATATCTTCTGCAAATTCGTATCACCCAGCTTCGATAAAGAAGGTTGTACGGCTGTTGCAAGTTCGAGCAGCGGCTTATACATTTGCTCGAAGGATTTGCTCACCTCTTCGAATCGCGGCTCGATCGATAAGCCATCCTGCTCTTTCAGCCATTGCGCTTTACGCTCATCAAAATGCAGCATAACATCCTCGAAGGATAGTTCATATTTTTGCATGTGCTTAGCAATTGTCCCTTCAATAAGCGTAAAGGACATACGAGGCACTATGATCGGCATTTCCATATTTAATGTTCTAAACGCCTCGCCAGTTAGCGACCAGTAAGCAATTTCTGCAGCACCTAGCACCGTACCAAGCACAGGGAATAAATAATCTTGCATGAGCGGGCGTGTCAGCACATTGTTGCTGAACTGCTCCGGCTGCTCGTCGAGAAGCTGCAATAATTGCTCCTTTGTCCATGAAGCAATACCCTTTCGATCCTGGAACAATCCATCCCGTTTATGCAACAGCGTTCTTTCGTCGCCATTAGCAGATTGAAAAACAAATAAGTTCGCGCTACCCGCAGTTACATCCGCCTGTAAAGAATACCCTAGCTGCTTAACATGTTCTGCTGCAGCTGTGTACGCTTGCTCTAAATCATCGTTCCGTTCGATTATTTGCTTGAACATCGGCGCTTCTAAACGACGAATATTCGGATCATCCGCATCGAGCAGCACTAAACCTTCCTTGCTGAACAAGTGGCTTAATATAAATGCAAATAAATCTGACAACGAGTTGGAAGTGATCGTCATCTGACGAAGTTCTTCCAGCAATACCGGTTTAAACTCGGAATGTGGCAATGTCTGCTCTAGCTCCATCAGCAATTGCTCCCAAGCTTCAGCAGTAATCGCAGTACGACTTACTGAAGTGCGGGCACCTTCCGGCCTCATTGCTGATAGCTTGCGCAGCTCTTGCTCCGCCGACAAAAAGTAAGCGTGATTCGCCTCGTCCCAATCGTGATCCTCCCCAGCAATCCAGAACACTGGGACAACCGCTCGGTCGAGCTGAGCGCTCGCAGACTTAGCCGCTCCAATAATGGATACCGCTTTATGTATAACAAGCAATGGCCCAGTCCATAATCCAGCCTGCTGTCCTCCAATTACAACCGGTGCTCCTTCTGCAATTGTAGCAATAGCCGCTAATGCTTCTGGTGCTGCATTTACGCCCTCGTTATAAGCTCTAAGTGCTTTTGCTAATGCTACTGAGTCTGCTCTTGCAGCACGGCTATTATCTAAGCGGTTCATCCGCTTATTCCAATCCTGCTCCACACCAGCATGATAGCCATATAATGCTTGCACACGGCTATCTGTCTTCTCGATATAGGCCTGCGCCAGAGGCTGAGTGATCGGCAGTGAATACGATTCTATTTTCATCGCGTAGTTTTGACCTCCCGCTTGTTCGTCGTCATTGCGACCCTACATAATTAGCTTACCCTCGTAATTGTACACAAACGTGAAGCCACCCGTCAAAGCAAATACGCCCCCTTAATTAATGAGGCGTTCTTTATTTCCATATTTCTGTTAAGCAACAAGTATAGTTTTCCCGATTCCGATGCACATAAACAATATATATAGCAGGCCCATCGTAAAAAAGCTTAACCGCCAGACCGTTCGAAAAATACGTTTCGCGTCGATACTGCCGCGCTTACGGAACTGTGCGTTGCCAAGCAGTCCCCCGCCAAGCACCATAAATAATAATATGCCGTAAAAGCCGAACTGACCGCCAAACAAAACATTAAATAGACCCGATACAGATCCAATTAGAAATGCTGTTGTTACATCCATGGCCAAACGGAGTGCTTTCTTACGATCTTGAATATAGGCACCATAACCAAATAATATGATAGCGAACGGAATGATGGGTGCCATCGATAAATAAGCATATATCGGCTTTATAGATTCCCATATCGTACCCAAGATCAATCACTCCTTTAAATTCAGCTTCGGATTCAAAGCCTCAATGATTACAACTGCTGCTTGATTTAGCGGAGCAGACAGCCCTAATCGCTCGGCCAATCTGACGACTTCTCCATTGATAGCCTCGATCTCCGTAATCCTGCCTGCTCGAACATCGCTTAGCATGGAAGAGACATTATCACTGGTTTGATTGCACACGTTTATAATTTGTTGCCAGCCGTCTACAGAAGCAGCCATCCCGGCATTCAATAAAATCTGTTCCGTTTCCAAATATAGCGCTCTCATCAGCGACTCACGAGCTGGATGAATCGGCAGCTCGCCATTCCTAACATCAAACATCGCGGTTAATGGATTAATTACAGCATTGATGAGCAGCTTTTGAAAAATACGATTCTCCATGTCATTCGACAGTAAAGCGGTAAATCCTGCCGTTTGCAGCAATAAAACTAACATATTCTTCTTTTTTTCTAGAGACATGTCAGTATTTCGCTTATTTGCATCCCATTCCCCCATCCAAAGCTGCCCTTTGCCTGTATGGCGAACGGTGCGATCATCCATCCTTCTAGCCCCTTCGGTTGTCACACCTGCAAGTACAGGTATATGCGGAATTGCGTTCTGAACTCTCTCCAAGTGACCGCTTCCATTTTGCAGGCAAAGAATCGAAACCATTTGTTCTGTGCTGCCAGCCACTAAGTCATTAAGTTGTTCAAGCAGCTCATTATTCAAATCCGTTTGCTTAACTGCAACAATAATCCAACGATATTGCTTCAACTGACTCTCCTTGGATACCGATGACAAACTATTCACATCGTGAAACCAAGCTCCTTTCACTTCAACACGCTGCTCCCCTTCTCCATCCGCGTCTTGTAATACAACTCCATGAAGCTGAAGCTGCTCCGCTTGCTCCTGACTTCTTGTCCACACTGTAACATCTGCACCTGCAATTGCTAGCTTGGCTCCGTAAAGTAGACCTATCGATCCGCCGCCTATTATATCGATTAGCAAAGGTACCCCTCCAAGATAAGGAATCTAAGGGACACTACTTGAGATCCCCCATCCGTTTATGTATGCGAAATTGCGCATCTAGCATAATATTTTCGTTCATCGTAACAAATCTGTTTAATTCAACGCAACTATACGCAAAGAGAGACCCTCCTATATATAGGAAGGCCTCTCTTCTAAACTCATCTTTTCCACTTATTCAATACGTTCTAGATTGCCATTAGCATCCATCTTGAATCTGGGTCTAGCTTCATCTTCATTTGTCAGCACTGTCAAGCGCCGCGCACGATCCATGATTTGAATGAGCGTATTGTAATCATCGTTTACAGCGCGGTAATCAGTCTGAACATTGTTTACCTCTTTGGACAATCTCTCATTTTGTTCACGCAGTCGATATAACTCATCGTCTTTCTCTTTCATATCCTTCTCAAACAACTTGATCTGACGCGATAAATCTTGGTAAGTCGACTTCCAACCACGAAGGAAGCGTATAACGGCATCGACCGACAAGCCTTCTTCTAATGAAACCGTATCCGGTTTAAAGCTCCGTTCATCCGTCTCAAAAATAGATATGGATGAAACATGAGGTGTAGCAATATTCGTTTGTTTTCTTAAATAATTACGTTTCTGTCGCTGCTGCTTTGCGATTTGAATAGCATCCTCATACCTTTTGCGAACGCAGCTGTTCCAACGGAACCCGCAGGCTGCTGAAGTGCGTCCAATTCTTTCACCTACCTCTTCAAAAGCGGCAAGCTGTGTACTACCTTCTCGAATATGGCGTAGTGTAACCTCGGCGAGAATAAGATCATCGTCTGGACTCCACGCATCTTGTCTAATTGCTGTCATGCAACAAAAACCTCCTAACGTAAAGGCGCTTACTTTATCTCTATGCCCTTGGTAGAGTTCATAGAATCTATTGGATACTAATTTGTATAACCAAATTTTCTAACACTCATACATGTTAGCTTGTTTATTTGAACAAACTAGATGTATGAGCGTCAATTGCGAACAAAAAGTTTGCGATTTCGTCACGGTTAAAGGTTTACACTTATTTCACTAAACGTTATAATGAGCATTAGAAAATCGGGTCGCAGCGAAAGGGGGATGCTATCTTGGCACGCATGTATCGAGTACTTGGCTTTTGGACTTTGGTAATTGGACTAATGGCTTTCGCAGGCCATATGACGGAATTCGCATTATTGTTTTTCGCTCAAACCATCGCTTTCGTATTTTTGGGCTACTTGAACTTCTCTGAAAGAACATACATAGTAATGTTCTGGGGATATATGATCATTTCTTTCGTGGGGTTCACTTACTGGTCTGTATTCAAGATGAGTCTGCCGTTCTAAATATATAGAATTATAAGTCCAAACTTATAATTGTTTTTATATATTTTTTGCCTCGGCAAGCCTTAAACAGAAGCAAAACGAAACGGTGTCTACCCTAGTCTGGGCAGACACCGTTTCGTGTTTTCAAATTATTTTTTTCTCAAGCACCATCACCTTAAACGCTTCACTCATCTGGTCACTAATCAGCAGCTGTCTGATCGCTCTATTCATTCGCGAGGTCTCACTGAACGGGTCAGGATCGAAATGATTTTGCAGCAGCTCTACAACACCATGATCCATCAAAAACTGCTTCTGCGTCGAATAACTGACCACTTGCCATCCGCATTCCTCCGCGCAATGACGAACAAACGTAAAAGGCACATGCGCTGTTATATCCTGCTCGCCAATCCGTAAAAAGGGGCGATCGCTTGCTTGATGCCGCCAATAACACATTAAAGTACCGTTCATGCGATGCTCAGCTGTATATTCCGCTGTTTCATGACCGTAATCAATTAGAACAACACGCCCTTCCTTCATCACAGCTCCAAGCCTCTGTAACCAATCCGCCGCCGCTAAAGCAATTTCCGTCAGTTGCCCTTCCCTTAATGTTATTCCATCACGCTTAAGCCAGCCGCTAATTCGCGGATCAGTGAGCGGCATATATACATAATAAAAGCCCTGTTCTGCTGTACCAGCGACGCCTAACTCCATGATCTCTCTGTTCACGCATTGCACCCTATGTACCGGAAAAGCATCAAGAAGCTCGTTAGCGAGTATAATTGCGGGCTGCTGCAGCCAACTCGCTCGAAAGGCTTCATCTGAAGTCGCAAAAATCGGAGAATTAGCTGGTCGGCCTGCAGTGGCTGAATATGTTTTATGATATGCTTTATACCCCGCATCAACATGCGAGGGGTTATCTTCAATTTGAATCCAAGTAAATTGCTTATCCGAATCCTCACTTCGTTCACTGCAGGCAACCGCAATCTGAGCGGACAAGCGCCCTGTTCCCGCCCCCCATTCAATGAGCTTAAGCGGTTTTCCCTTTAATCGCCCATATTCAATGATATAGCCTGCAAGCACTTCTGCCATAACTCGGCCTATTGCTGAGCTCGTATAGAAATCGCCATCTTTACCTATTCGAATCGGTCCCGAACGATAATAACCATATTCTGCATTGTATAAGCAGTCATTCATATACTGAAAAAACGAAATACATGGGACAGTCATCTTCCTTCCATTCTGATCCGAGTACCAGCCAGTCATGGAACTAATAGCGATTTCCCTTTCAATGGAGAGCGCAAGCTTGTTAAACTTCATCGTTAGGTTCATCCTTTTCTAAATGTAAGATATAATAGATTTGATTGCCGCATAAAATGAAAGCTGAGGAGGGAGGATGCCTTTTGATAGTACCCAAATTACATAATCGTGTCACCCTAGCTGCAACAGCAGCACTTCTTTTCGTAATGCTCGCGATCAAGCTGCCCGTATTAGCCGAACCTCAGCCGGTCTATGATGAAGATATACACTCACTGCTTGAGAAAAGCTTATCCGTAACAGAGATTGATAAGGAAATCGTCCGTATTCAGGCGCAGCAGGAGCAGCTTAAGTCAACAATGTCCGACACAAAACAGCAGTTAATTAAGCAAGAGCAGGAAATTTCAAGCAAGCAGGAGGAAGCCGGAGCTGTCCTGCGGGCTTACTATATGGGAGAACGAGACTTTTTGTTCGCGGCACTATTATCCTTTGATACTTTATCTGATTTATTTCAAATGCTCGATTACGCTGAGTTTATACTTGCTCACGATAAGGATACCTTGAATACATATGTCAAGCAATACAGAAAGATAAAGGACGGATATGAGCAGCTTGAAACGAGACAATCAAACCTAATTGCCATGGAACAACAGCTAAAAACACAGCGAGAACGCGTACTCGTATTAGAAAAACAGCTCGAAGAGCAGCTAGTCGGACGTTCAGATGCTGATAAAATTCGATTATTAATCAAAGAGCTTAACAATTACTGGGAGTCAGCTGGCTTAGCTGAGGTCAAAAAGTATTTTCACGCTTTGTCAAAAGCCATGCAGCAACTGCCCGACTGGATTCAAAACAATAAAGAACTGCTTGAAATTAAAGGATTTCAATATACGATACGCGTACCAGAGCAAGACTTGAATGAATTTCTGCGTGAGCAAAATGCTATTTTCGACAATTTTTCATTCCAATTTAAAGAAGGCAAAATTATCGCATATGGTAAACGAGATAATATGGAGATTAGTGTAAGCGGGCATTATACAATAGAAGAGGAACCTAAGGCTGGCATTATATTTCATGTGGATGAGCTATTATTTAATGGATTTTCATTACCGGATACGACTCGTCAAGATTTAGAAGAAGAGTTCGATCTCGGCTTTTACCCGAATTTAATCGTTTCCTTCCTTAAAGCTAATTCAGTGGAATTAAAGGACGGTGAAATGATAATAAAGCTGACTGTTAGTCTATAAATCAGAAAAAGGCTTCTTTAGTCGCTGACTGAAGAAGCTTTTTTCTGATTATTCAACGCTTCTATAAAAGACTCGATCTCGACATTATTTTGCGAATACTGCAGCCATTGCTGCTTCCATAGCTGCCACCGCTCCGGCCATTCCGGATCCGGCAATGCTAATTGTTCATCCGACTGCTTCTCATTTAAGATATCAAACCACCACTTTGGCGGAATCCGCGACTGATCCGTCTGCTCGAAATGACTGCTTGTATAAAGGGATGCTCTTGCAGGCAGTTGACCTGATTCTTCATAAGCTTTCTGCTGATTATCCTTTTTCGTCATTTCTTGAATCCAAAGTGTCGCTTCCTCCACTACTTCGCTACTGGAAGAGATTACATAACTCCGGCCATTTAACCATGGAAAATAAATCTTATTACGGTCAATCATAACCTCCTCCTGAACAACTGTAGACATTTTCTCATAGACGTTCCAAGGCAAAATAGCTAGAAGCAGCTTGTTTGCCATCATGGCTTCACTTATATTACTTACGTCGTCCGTTCGAATTTGACTAACGCTAGCCTCTATCGTTTCGAGCCACCGAAGCCGTTCAGCTTGCTCTTCATTTAAGGAGTGTAGATTAACGATATTTGATCGATCGGATTGGAATAATGAATGCCATACGAGCTGTTGTTGCAAATCGCCTGAACTTAAATTGATTAGACTTGTCTCCGCCTTTAATGCTAAGACCTTCTCTGTGACCGCTTGAAAAGAAGCCCAGTCGGACGGCGGCTTTTTAAACCCAGCCTCCGTTAATAAAGCATTGTTCCATATGGCGATATACGGATTAATGCTTTCAGGAACTCCCCATATATAGCCGTTCCATTTCAACGGATCAAGCAATGCTGCCATTTGGTCCGATAACACATCTCCTGTCATCATACTTTCCGTTGGCTTTAAAAATCCGCGTACCGCAAACGGCTTGACCCAGCCATTGTCCATCAGCATTACATCAACACCTCGGCCCTGCAAGCTTTGCTCGACCCATAAGGTGTACGCATCATCAGCTGACGGTACATTCCTTAAATTAACTTGAATATTAGGATATTTCTTTATAAAATTCTGATGCAGCTCTGTCAGTTGTTCAAATTGCTCAGCCGTCAAGGAAACGTTTACATTTATATCTACAATATTCTCAACTTTAAGCTTGTTAGGTGCCGGCGGATCAATCTGCTTGCCGTCAGGCTTGCTGATATTAGCAGGATCTGAATTTTGTGAGAACTGAGTAAGCATAAGCGCCGCTAACAGTAACGCACCGATAATAAACGGCACATATTTTCTGGGAGACACAGTATTCTTCCTCTCCTGATTATTAAAATTAATAAATGCATATCCATGTCCAATAAAAATAGGATAGCAATAATTAGCCTTTTTGTCCAAGAATACATTGTGGCTCAAAAAAAGACGATCACCATTGAAGATGATCGTCTCTTTCTATAACGTTTCTAAGCCACTTCCCTCTTGATGTTAAAGCAAATCAGCGGCAAGCTGCGCCAGCTTGGAACGTTCGCCTTTCTCAAGTGTCATGTGACCGCTAATCCCTTCATTTTTGAATTTTTCCACAATATGCGTCAAGCCGTTACTAATGGAGTCCAAGTATGGATGATCAATTTGCTCAGGATCACCCATAAGTACAATTTTACTGCCTTCACCGACACGCGATACGATCGTCTTCACTTCATGCTTCGTTAAATTTTGTGCCTCATCAATAATGATAAATTGGCCAGGAATTGATCTTCCGCGAATGTAGGTAAGCGCCTCGACCTGAATACTGCCCATCCCCATCAATATTTTGTCAATATCTCCAGCCTTCTTCGTATCAAATAAAAACTCCAAATTATCATAAATCGGTTGCATCCATGGTCGAAGTTTCTCTTCCTTCTCCCCCGGTAAGTAGCCAATATCTTTGCCCATTGGCACAACCGGCCTTGCTATTAGCAGCTTCTTATACTTATGCTCATCCTCAACCTTCAGCAGACCCGCTGCTAACGCGAGAAGCGTCTTTCCCGTACCAGCCTTACCTGAAAGCGTAACAAGCGGCACATCGTCGTTTAGGAGCAATTCAAGCGCCATCCGTTGCTGAGCGTTGCGCGCAGCAATTCCCCATATTGGTTCATTGCTGAGAAATAGAGGCTCAAGCCTCGCGCAATCTTGACTTACCTTTAGAAGGGCAGACTTTGAGGTACCCATCTCATCTTTCAAAATAACAAATTCATTCGGATTTAACCGGAAGTTTAGCTGCAGAGTTTTAACAGTTAAAAATCTATACGTATAAAACTCATCGATTACTGATGGATGAACGTAAAGCGTCATATAACCAGCATAAAAATCAGTCGAATCAACAACCCGATCGGATAAATAGTCCTGCGCCTGCAAGCCCAGCACATCTGCTTTAATTCGTACAAGTACATCTTTACTAACCAAAACGATGCTTTGCTTTTCTTGCTCATTTTCTTGCTCCATATGATAATTTAGAGCAACTGCTAATATGCGATTGTCATTAGACATTTCACCAAACATTTCTTGAACGCGAATGAAGCTCCGATGATTAAGCTCAACCTTCAACAATCCTCCGCTTGGAAGCTCTATGCCATCATGCAAATGCCCCTTCTCTCTCATACGATCCAGCAAGCGCGAAATGGTGCGCGCATTTCGCCCTAATTCATCAGCAAGCCTCTTCTTGGAATCGATTTCCTCCAACACAACCGCGGGAATAATGACCTCATTATCATCAAAAGCAAATATCGCTTGCGGATCATGAAGCAATACATTAGTATCGAGCACAAATTTTTTTTTCATGTGAACCCTCCCGGCGTTGGAAATTCATTAGAAGACATACATATCCTTAAGTTTCTGCGGGTAAACTATGGCTGATCGGTGAGATTATGCGATTTTCAAAGAAAAAAAGAGGTGGCTAACATGTTAAAATGGCTCACTGTAGCGATCATTATTGTGTTTGCAGCGACTGGCTGTAGTACAGTCGCTCGAAATGAAACATCACCCTCTCCACAGAATAATAGCCGTGTCAGGGCTCAGCAAAGCAATCCTGGTAAAAAGGAGATAGTCAATTCAAATCAGGTTGCGGCACATCTGGAGCAGTTGGCAAAAGGAATTGACGGTGTTACGAATGCAAATTGTGTCGTATTCGGAAATACAGCAATTGTTGGTATTGATGTTGACAGCAAACTCGAGCGTTCCAGGGTAGGTACTATTAAATATTCCGTTGCTGAAGCTTTCCGCAAAGACCCCTACGGCATAGATGCTCTTGTGACGGCAGATATCGATATATACCAGAGACTTAATGAAATGGGTGCTGACATTAAGCGCGGACGGCCTATTGAAGGCTTTGCAGAAGAGATGGCTGACATAATAGGCCGCATAATCCCTCAGATGCCACGTGATGTTTTACCGCCACAAGAACCCTAATTAAAGGAAGCACCAAAGATGAATAAAAAGATGTAAACAGCTCTGAAGACACAAAAAGCCTAGTGAGCTATCACTAGGCTTTCTTAAATGCGGCAAACCGTTCTAGATCAAACGGTACAGCCGCTTGTTTATTTCTTACAATAAGGTGTGAGCGCGCATCAACAGCATGCCGCAGCTTATATATAGATTCAATCGATTGCTCTAATTGCGCTGCTACGGCTTCGGTCATCCGCGTGACCTCCTTCTGAAAAGGATTCAAAAATGGCCTCTGTACCTTATTATATCTATGATATTAACACTCGTCTATGGTTATTCAGCCAATTTTGACTTCAATGCTGCGCTAGCCGCATCCAGACTTGCATCGTCTAAATAAACATAAGGACTTTTCCAATTGCCTTCAAGCGCAATGAAAGTAATATCCTCTTTGCCAATACCAAAATATGTCTTCATCATTTTTTGAATTTCTTTCGTTGGCATATCTATCTTCAAGTTATTACCAACAGCATCGATTACCTTGCCGATTTTTGGAATCCCGCCAATCGACTTCATCTTGTCAGTTAAAGCACCTATCACTAGACTTTGACGTTGGTTGCGTTCAAAGTCACTTGACATATTTTTACCATTATTGGATTGACGATAACGGACAAAATCAAGCGTCTCGTCCCCGTTCAAAGTTTGAAGTCCCTTTTGGAGATCAATATCTGTACCGTCCCTCGTATCCTTGTATTTCATCCTCATATCGACATCAACTTCAACGCCGCCAAGTGCATCTACAATATCAACAAATCCTTGAAAATTAATAACAGCGGTATATTTGATATCAATTCCAAATAAACGGCTAAATACGGTACGTACTTCTTGCTTAGCATCAGCCTGCGCCGCTTCCTTCTTCATACCATCATGAATTGCAGCCGAATAAAAGTTGGCGTAAAATGCATTTGCTTTTCTTGCTTTATAATCTTCTACGTCAATCTTTGAGTCTCGCGGGATGGAAATAACTGTTGCCGACTTAGTCTTTGGATTAAATGCAGCCACCATCATAACATCAGTATTCAAACCGCCACCGTGCGACCGTGAATCTAGGCCCATTAGAACCATTGCAACTGGCTTTTCCTCTACTGACTCACCAGCAGGAATAACGACCGTTTTGTTGTCTACCCCTATCTCTTCAAGCGCGCCACCCGTTTTAAATACCAAATAAGCAAAAGCTCCGGCTACAATGAGCAACAGCCCAAATAGAAGCACCATAAACGTTTTGAGAATAGAACGTTTTTTACGCTTTTTTTGTTTTTTTGGCTTGGTTGTTTTTCGCGAGCTCGTTCTTGAAGGAATGGGTGTTGATCCTTGACTCATCCTTTTCACCTACAAGCTTAGTTGTATTTAGGATTGGATTCGATATCTGTTAACAGCTGTGCCCCTAACTCTCGCGGATATAGCTGCAACTTAGAGCGGCCATCCTTTTCGTATTTCACATGAATCATTGTTTCATCTGTTTTTGTAATGACAAAACTGGTCAGACCATGATCCTCCGTCAAAATTTGAGTAAAAAAAACAAGAGTATCGATGGCGGCCTGATCCTCAGGGCGGGCGTCTGCGACTAACTTAATTTGAAGCCAATTGAATAATGCATCCTCAAACTTCATTTGCCTGAGTCTGCTTTCGGTGGTGATGGTTCGGCTGTTTTGCCGCCCTTCCATTTGTCATATAACTGACGACCGCGCAGCATAAGCATCATAAGTACAGCTATCCCTAAACATTGGATGATTGGCAGCTTATCTACTTGCAGAATCATCAATACAAATGATCCAAACAAAATCAACGCATAAACTAGTATTTCTTTCAGTAGCGGCAGCTTCTGCTGTGCGCGAAATACTTTGTTAAATATGTATATCGTAAAGCCCAGTATTAATAAATACGATACGAGCTTGTGGTCGCTCAACCACTGTTGCATGTAACTTACCTCCTTTAAAGGTTTTGTGGATACAAAACCCACTTCGTAAGCGTGTGCTTTGGTTTTGTGAATACAAAACCTACTTCGTAAGCGTGTGCTTTGGTTTGTGGATACAAACCTGCTTCTTAAATAATAAACTAAGGTTTTGCGTTAGCAAAACCTTAGTTTACGACTACCTATTGGTATTAAACGCTAGCTGCAGCGTTTTTGCGGTTTTTCTCCGCACGCTCGCGCTCGCTCTTGTTCAATATTTTTTTGCGAAGACGGATCGTCTTCGGAGTGATTTCACAGTACTCATCATCATTCAAATACTCAAGCGCTTGCTCAAGTGAGAATAGACGCGGGCTTTTCAGCGTAACTGTGTCATCTTTACCAGCTGAACGAATGTTGTTAAGCTGCTTCACTTTACAAATGTTAACGATGATGTCGTTCTCGCGTGTATGCTCGCCGACGATCATGCCTTCATAAATCTCTGTACCTGGCTCCAAGAATTGGATTCCGCGGTCTTCTACTCCCATCATGCCGTAGAAAGTTGAAGTTCCGTTTTCACTTGCTACTAGAACACCTTGGTGACGGCCGCCCACGCTTGCACCCGCAAGTGGACCATAGCTGTCAAATGCATTGTTCATAATACCGTAGCCACGTGTTAATGTCAGGAAGTTTGTACGATATCCAATCAATCCACGAGCTGGAATAATGAACTCCAAACGTACTTGACCCGTACCGTTGTTGATCATATTAACCATTTCTGCTTTGCGTGTTCCCAGGCTTTCCATAACAGCGCCCATGCTTTCCTCAGGAACGTCGATCAATAGACGCTCATAAGGTTCTTTCTTAGAGCCATCAATTTCCTTAACGATAACTTCAGGCTTAGAAACTTGAAGCTCAAAGCCTTCACGGCGCATGTTCTCAATAAGAATACCAAGATGCAGCTCGCCACGACCGGAAACAACAAAAGCATCTGGGCTATCTGTTTCATCAACGCGAAGTGATACGTCTGTCTCAAGCTCTTTGAATAGACGCTCACGAAGCTTACGGGAAGTAACCCATTTACCTTCGCGGCCCGCGAAAGGACTGTTATTAACGAGGAACGTCATTTGCAGTGTAGGCTCGTCAATTTTCAGAACTGGCAAAGCTTCTGGATTTTGTGGATCAGCAATTGTTTCACCGATATTGATTTCACGAATACCTGCAATCGCAACGATATCGCCTGCTCCCGCTTCTGCAATTTCAACACGCTTCAAGCCTTGGAAACCAAACAATTTCTCGATTCTTGCTTGTTTCGCGCCGCCTTCACGGGTCATAACCGCAACCGTTTGGCCTTGACGAATGATACCGCGGTTGACGCGTCCAATCGCAATACGACCCAAATATTCATTATAGTCGAGTAATGTAACGAGGAATTGCAGCGGCTTCTCAACATCTTCTGTTGGGGATGGGATGCGGCTTACAATGGTTTCATACAAAGCTTCCATGTTTTCATCCTGCTTTTCAGGATCAAGACTGGATGTACCCATTAGAGCGGAAGCAAAAACAACTGGGAATTCAAGCTGCTCGTCGCTAGCGCCAAGCTCGATGAATAGGTCAAGAACTTCATCTACAACTTCACTTGGTCTTGCATTTGGACGGTCAATTTTGTTAACGACAACGATTGGTGTTTGATTCGACTCAAGCGCTTTGCGCAAAACGAATTTCGTTTGCGGCATACAGCCTTCAAATGCGTCAACGACTAGAAGAACACCGTCAACCATCTTCATAATACGCTCTACCTCGCCGCCGAAGTCAGCATGTCCAGGAGTATCCATGATATTGATTTGAAATTCCTTATAGTTAATAGCAGTGTTCTTAGCCAAAATCGTAATACCGCGCTCACGCTCTAAATCTCCGGAGTCCATTGCCCGCTCTTGTACTGCTTCATGTTCACGAAATGTTCCAGATTGTTGAAGCAGTTTGTCAACCAATGTTGTTTTACCATGGTCAACGTGGGCAATAATCGCGATATTCCGTAAATTCTCTCTTGCTTGCATAACTTCTAACCACTCCATTTGTTTTTTATTTCGTACACTTACCAACGTCTACGTTTGCTTAGCATCATCCAAACACCCGCTGCAATAAACGCAACAGCAATCGCATAAATTCCCCAGCTCCACAGAAGTACAATAACAATAAATACAGCTGATGCGGCAGCAAGCGCAATCGATGCTGTAAGCACAACACGCGGCCTGGATGAACCGAACAAATAATATTCGTAAAGACCAGCTGCTACTCCTGAAATAAACAGCGGCCACAAATATTTCAAGCTATCCCATCCAACTAAGTTGCAAACGATAAACAACAGGGCATACACGACGAGCATTCCACCAGGTACAAGCACGACTGCAGGAACTAATCTGCCGAAATATAGCACATGCAGCAGCACTCCAGGAATCAACACCAGCAACGGCCAGAAGATTGCACCCAGAAAGCTGAATACTCCTAATTTGCCGAACAATATAACGACCCCGGCTAACAGCAAAATAATTCCAGCGGAATATTTGTTATTAGGCATTCGCGTTCCGCTCCTTACAACGTCCATCGCACTACTCGACGAAAGACGACAGTTTTTATCTATATTAGTTTATAGGAATTAAGTCGAAAATACCAGAGCGAAGCACGTATATGAATAAAAAAAAACGTTACATTTACATTTTAGTTGTCGCAGTTTGCCTAAAAAACCTTTAAATCGGCTTTTTTTTCATTACAGCAAGCGCGATTACGAGCGGTACGCACAGCAGCGGGATGGCCTCAGCAAGGGTTTTAGATCCATGAAACAACAAATTATTTAATCCAGGATCATGTATTAGCATTCCCCCGGCAGCGTAAGCTAACAGGGCTGCCCCAATATATGAAAGCGCGGGAAATTTTTGAAGCAAGGTCCCTAACATCTGGCTGCCCCACACGATCATAGGTATACTCAGTGCAATACCCAGTAAAATTAAAACTGGATCACCTTCTGCAACAGCGGCAATTGCAAGTACATTGTCGAGACTCATTATAAAATCTGCTGTTACGATTGTCCATACGGCTTGACCAATCGTTTTGGACTTTTTGACATTGTGAGTACCATGCTGAGTACCTGCATCCGCCAGCAGCTTAACTGCAATATAAAACAACAGAACTGCGCCTATCGCCTGCAAATAAGGCACCTGAAGCAGCTTTATAGCAACAAGGGTCAATATACAGCGCAGAGCCACTGCGGCAAAAGCACCCCACCAAACTGCTGCCTTTCGTTGATTTTGCGGAAGCTGCTGACTAGCCATAGCGATTACAATTGCATTGTCCCCACTCAGCAAAACATTTATTAATATAATTTCGATAAAAATAAGCAGGTTGTCCATTACACATTCCCCCCTCTTATCAGCTGTATGAACAAGCTGTGGGAAATATGTACAAAAAAAAAATGAATCATTCACACCAATCAATCGTATTTATTTTAGAGCTTGAGCAGGACATGTAAGGAATGGAAAGGGGAACATTATATGGATCTTTTTTCAATCGAGTTTTTCTCAGCGCTACTTACAATCGTATTTATCGACCTGATTTTAGCAGGTGATAACGCCATTGTAATTGGATTAGCAGCACGTAATTTGCCTAAAGAACAACAAAAGCAAGCAGTCATTTGGGGTACAGCCGGCGCAGTAGGAATTCGTATAATTGCTACACTGCTTGTCGTACAATTGCTGGCCGTCCCTTGGCTTAACCTCGTTGGAGGATTGTTATTGCTTTGGATTGCCTATAAATTACTTGTACAAGACAGCCCTCATGATGACATTAAGTCAGGCAACACATTATGGCAATCGATTCGTACAATCATTATCGCTGATGCCGCGATGGGAATCGATAATGTTATCGCAGTTGCAGGCGCAGCACACGGAGATACGTTGCTTGTCATTCTAGGACTAATTATAAGCGTTCCAGTCGTAGTATGGGGAAGCACCCTCTTCATTAAACTGATCAACCGCTTCGAATGGATTGTATATGTAGGCTCTGCCGTTCTAGCATACACAGCTGCAAAAATGATTACACATGAACAATCATTTAAGGATTTCTTCGAGACCAACACCTTAATCTATTGGACGTTCATTGTCTTACTCATTATTGCGGTTATAGGAGCTGGAGTATGGACCAACAATCACAAGAAACAAAAAGAGCAACAAAAAAGCAGCCAATCCCATTAAGGGATTGCTGCTTTTTTTCTTGTCCATTTATCGATTAAAACCAGCTATCTTCACCGGCTGCTTGCTCGGATATAAGGCTGCCTTGTGATATCACCATCTGCTCTGTCCCTTCTACAGCGGCTTTAATCAGTTCACTGAGATTAGGAATTAGAGATTCCACTTTCTCAATAATTTTCAGGTTAGGGTTCGTGCTTGGCGACTTTGGCAAAAATAAAGTACAACAGTCTTCATATGGCAGTATCGACGTTTCAAAGGTTCCAATTTGTTCAGCTACTCGTATAATGTCCTGCTTATCCATCATAATAAGCGGTTTAAGCAACGGCAGATCGGTTGCGCGTCCGATAACATTCATACTCGAAAGCGTCTGACTTGCTACTTGGCCAAGACTCTCTCCAGTAATAATACCTTTTGCTCCATTAAGCTCCGCTAATTGTTCCGTAATCCGCAGCATAGCTCGTCGCATCAAAGTAATAATCAGTTTATCATGCTTAGCCCCTGCCAATGTTGTTTGGATTTCCGTAAACGGTACAAGATGAAGCTTGATCGGTTCTCCGCTAAAATACGACAATCGTTTTGTCAGCTCAATGACCTTTTCCTTCGCCTTTTCACTCGTAAACGGGTAGCTATGAAAATGGACCGCTTCCAGCTCAAGTCCTTTACGCAATGCCATCCAGCCCGCTACCGGACTATCAATGCCGCCGGATAACAGCAGCATTCCCTTTCCATTTGAGCCAAATGGAAATCCTCCTGCGCCTGGGATCATCTCGTAGAACACGTATGTGGCTTCTTCTTGAATATCGACTCGAAGCTCAACCTCAGGTTGACGCACATTGACTTTAAGCTCCGGCATGGCGCGAAGTATATGCCCTCCAACCAAATGATTCATTTCCTGCGAATTGTGAGGAAACTTCTTGCAAGCCCGTTTCACACTAACTTTAAATGTAGCTGGCTCCTTCGGAAGCGAGCGCATAACCTCTATAGCAGCCGCACGTATTTTCTCAAGGTCCAGCTCTGTGCTTACGACAGGACTAAGAGACGCTATTCCAAATAAATCCTTCAAGCGATCGAGCACTGGCTTATATGGATGACCGTTCAGCTTGACGTATAATCGCCCAAATGACTGTAAATACGTAATATCAGCATATTCGATCAACGCATGCTTAACTTGATCAAGCATCCGTTTCTCGAACTTATTTCGATTACGTCCCTTGACTGTTAAGTCTCCGTATCGAAGTATGATTTGATCGTAAAGCAATTTATGTCAATCTCCTCTCAAGCGGCTTCAATTCTTTAATAGCAAGCTGCAGCACTTCACCAAGTTTTAAAATATCCTGCTCCTCATGTTCTTCTCCTAAGCTAATGCGAACGCCCCCGGCAGCATGTGCTGAGCTTGCCCCGATAGCAAGAAGCACTCGACTTGGTTTATCATCCTTCGAAGAGCACGCTGATTTTGTTGATGCCATTATATCATGCTGCTCCAGCATATTAATGATGACCTCTGGCTTCATACCCGGATACGAGAAGTGAACAATATGCGGCGCAACAGGGTCTCCACTGTTTAGCTTCAGCTCAGGTATAGCTTGAATAATCTCTACAAGCATGCTTCTTAATTGAGCGATACGATCCATACGCGGCTTCATCGATTCCACCGCCATCCGCAGTGCCTTAGCTGAAGCAACGATTCCTGGGACATTATGTGTGCCAGGGCGTAAACCGCCCTCCTGAGAGCCCCCAGTCAGCAGCGGATAGAGTGTAATGCCCTCACGTACGTAAAGGTATCCGACACCTTTCGGTCCGCGGAGCTTATGTGCAGACCCGCTTAGAAGGTCAATACCCCATTCTTCCAGCTCTATTGGCAGCTTGCCTAAGCTTTGTACAGCATCAACATGAAAAAATAGTTTAGGATAGGACTTTAGCAAGTGACCTATTTCATCAATCGGCTGAATCGAGCCTATTTCATTGTTTACATGCATGACACTTACAAGTATTGTTTCATCTGTCAATGCTTCAATCACTTGTTCAGCTCGCACATGGCCAAACTCATCTACAGGCAAATAGGTTACACGGAATCCTTCCTGCTCTAATTGCCCAAACGTTTCATAAACGGAAGCATGCTCAATTTGCGTGGTAATCAGATGATTTCCACGACTGCGATACTGCTTGGCAATTCCTTTCAGAGCCAAATTATTCGATTCTGTACCACTAGAAGTAAATATCCATCTGCCGTTCTTAGTACGTAATTGCTCTTTTAATAATGAACGTGATCGCTCGATTAGCTTATTCGCATTCGCTCCGGAACGATGAATAGACGAGGGATTCGCATATTGCGATTTCATAACCTCCATCATCGTTTGGACAACTTCCTCATATGGCGGTGTTGATGCGCAATGATCAAAGTATAGCATACTCCAATAATCTCCCTTCTCTTAAAAAGAAAAAGATCAACGAAAGCCTCTGCAGCTGTGCAGAACGCCTTTTCGTGATCTAATAGACGCTAACTATCGAGCATTAAACACTTTGGCAACATATCGCTGCGTTTCTTCAGGCAGCGAGCTAAGGTTGTCCATAAGCTGCTCATCCGTCTGGATGCCTAGTCTATCAACACGCCCTGGGCCTGCATTATAGGCAGCCAAAGCGACCTGTTCATTACCATTATATTTCCGCAGCAGGAAAGATAAATACTTTGTTCCTCCATTAATATTTTGTGCTGGATCGAAGGAATCCGTTACGCCTAGACCTCTTGCTGTTCCATCCATAAGCTGCATCAGCCCTTTGGCGCCTGCACCTGATTGCGCATCAGCCTGAAATCCGGATTCAGTCTGTATAACGGCTTGAATTAACGATGCGTCTACACCGTATTTGGACGAAGCCTGCTGAATAAGAGCATCATATTTTCCTGAACCAGTTATTGTAGAATTCGTATTGAGATCGTCGTAAGAGAAATTCGGTAAGCCATTAAGCGCAGACAATTGAGATAGCGCCTCACTAGGCAAAACTGGAGTATTCAAACCGCTCTCTGCAGACATGTCAGACATATATTGAGACAACAAGCTGTCAAATAAAGTTGCCGAGCCTTCGCCGCTTGATGAATTCAACGGACTTGAGGTCGTTTGAAAATCAAGACTAGGGGCAAGCTGAAGCTGCAATATTGTTTTTATTGTACGTGGGTCGATACTCATGATTTCCTCCTTGATGTGTTGATTCATCTATATGTAGTAATCATTTTCATTGCTTGAGAATAAATCGGAAACACTATGAATAGTATATCGGTTTTAATTGTACATGTTTTTAGAGCAATCGACCAGTATAAAAAAACAGACCCTACCTGCATTAGGTACGGTCCGCTCTTCACATCAATAGGACTTAAATATTATTTAAACACCTTTACGCGCTCATCAATCGGTTGGAATTGCTTCTCGCCAGCTTCCGCGGTCTTTTTGCCGAAAGGCATTTGAGCAACTAGCTGCCAAGAATCCGGAAGTGACCAAGTTGATTTCACTTCTTCGTCGATCAATGAGTTATAGTGCTGAAGTGATGCTCCAAAACCTTCGTTCTCAAGTGCAGTCCATACTACAAATTGGTGCATACCTGATGCATGCTGCGACCAAATCGGAAAATTATGTGCATAGGCCGGGAAGCTTTCCATTAACCCGTCTACTACTTTTTTGTCCTCGAAGAACAATACAGTACCGTAGCCGTTTTTGAACGCGCCCATTTTTTGCTCAGTTGGCTCGAATTGATCTGCAGGCACAATAGCGCGCAGCGTATTTGTTGTTATATCCCAGAACTTATCGTGATTTTCGCCAATCAGAACGACAACACGTGCACTCTGTGAATTAAATGATGATGGCGTGTGCATAACAGCTTCTTGCACTAGCTCTACAATTTTTTCATCGGAAATAGGCGACTCCTTGCTAATGCTGTAAATCGAACGTCTTACTTTAACTGCATCCATAAATGCTTGTGATGTCATTGTTTCTCCTGCCCTTCAGTTGTGTGTGACCGCTTCTGCGATTCAAATCTTAATTTAGTAACCATTTAAAATAAAATTGATTACTTATTGTTAGTAACTTTATATTATTTATTATTTGTTGTCAAGCAACTCCGATTATTATCTCCAAGCCTTAAATAAATTTAAACGTGAAATAAGAGTTACCAACTTCTTCTTGCGGCGTACTACGTCCAATAAGGAAATCATCGACAGCAATAGCAAGCACAATAAGAATGCTACAAATTCAAGCTGCAGTATATACCATGGCCACGGCGATAGTATGTCGAGCAGAGAGCCTGTACCAGGCTTACGGGCGAGAAACATGAAGTTCGTTTCTCCCGACCAAACATTCGTAAGAAAAGCCGGAATAGCCAGTACATGCAGCCAGAGCAAAGCACCTAGCAATGATTTAAAACGAG
The DNA here is from genome assembly GCF_056269185.1 of Paenibacillus sp. J31R122. Lineage (NCBI taxonomy): Bacteria > Bacillati > Bacillota > Bacilli > Caryophanales > Paenibacillaceae > Paenibacillus > Paenibacillus sp. J31R122. The sequence goes on along the minus strand of NZ_JBWDNM010000001.1, from coordinate 647,660 downwards.
GTCGATATCGCTCTACAGCGGTAATATATATTGCCGTGCTGATAATGCCGATATGGGCGAGAAAGAAGTGGAAGTATCTGAAGTGTGGAAATGTCTCGTCTAAGTTAGGCGTCAATAACGCTTGCAAAGCGCCCATGCTGCCTAGAAAAAAGATAATCGCGTAAAACTTCCTGTTCTGCGTAATTAATAGGACAGCTGACAACAGGAGCGTCAGACTGCATAGCTGAAACGGCAGTGATCCAACATCCCAGCGATGCTCCAGTATATAAGACATTTGGAGTGACCCCTCACAGCATAGTAATAGCAGCGCTAATCCATATCGGAACGCTTGATTCAACTTTGGTCGTCTCAGTTGCTCCCGAAATACGATAATAGAGACAAAAACCAAAGCCGCTGTTGTCAATGCACTGTTGTGTGCGGTAGAGAATACTTCAAAAACCATACTTCTCCCTCCTCTCTTCTTACTCCTATTGTAAAAAAACTGCAAAAAAAAAATAGTACCATCATCACATGGTACTATCCTTATCATGCTTCTCATGAAATAAGCCCATTTCCTTTACTTTGCTGGCTGCCTCCCTCGACCCTGTCAAATTCATTTTTTTCAAAATATGGTTGACATGATTTTTGACTGTTCGGATCGAAACAACCAGCTTGTCTGCAATTTGCGGCTGCGTATAGCCCTTATCAATTAAATCCAGCAGCTGCAGCTCTGATGGAGTAATAAGATCGTTCAGCTTCTTCACCTCAAACTCACGCTCAAGCAGCTTCAAACGTCTAAACTCCTCGCGCATTCGCTCTGCAACCGCACTATTTATAGGGGATTGACTTTTATAAGCAGATCTAACGGCTGCCGGCAAGCCTTCAAAATCTGATTTGATTTGGTAGTCAATCGCGCCTGCTTGGAAGGAACGGAATATAAGCTCCTTCTCCTCCATGGAAGTGAGCATGATGACGCGAGCGCCAGTTGCGACAGAGGTTTCCTCAGCTAGCACAATGCCGTCAGGATGTCCGTCCAGCATGATATCCATTAGCACCACATCAACTGCAGTTTGAGACGACTGCTGCTCTATAAGCGCCTGACGCACATCAATCGCTCGGCTAGCTGTCCATACGACATCAATATCTTGCTCCCTGCTTAAATAATCAGTAAGTCCTCGGAGCCAATCCGGATCATCCTCTACAATCCACAAACGAATGTTATCCATGCACTTCTCTCCCTTGCGTCTGAATGAAGCTTGCCTTCTCCGCTCGAACATTCCGCTTCGGAAAGTTCATATAAACGGAGGTCCCCTTTCCAACCTTGCTTTGAAGCAGCAGCATTCCCTTATGCTTGCGCATTACATGATAGGCATAGGGCAAGCCAAGACCAAAATTGACGTCGTTGACGCTCTTCGTTGTATAGAACGGCTCAAGCACTTTGGCAATTTCCCTCTTATCTATACCAGGACCTGTATCGCGAACCTCAATAATGAGCTCGCGCTTTGTTTCTGTAAAATGTATTTGCAGCTCACCTTCACCCTTCATCGCCTCAAGCGCATTACCTATAATATTGCCAAGCGCTTCGCTGACTTGCGCGGTATCAACTGTACATATCCACCCTTCGGCTAAGCTGCTGTTCAAACGAACCTCCCCAAGAACAGGCTCATATGACTTCAATGTATTCCTAATAAGCGTTGACATATCCGCTTTTTCCATCCGTAGCACTAAATCCTCTGTTCGGCGATGTACCCTCTGCATCATCTCCTGCATATGACGAGAAGCATTGAGTACTGTTTCAACATCTGCCAACAGCTCAGTCTGGTCGGATGATATCGCATATGACTTCATCTTTTCAGAGAATAGGCGTATTTTACCGGCGTCATTTTTGATCGCGTGATTTAATATCGCTGTCCCTGATGTGACTGCTCGCAAGGTAGAATCATATCTGCGGCGATCAACCATAATTCGGACTCCCATGAAGCCATAGGTGAATAGTCCGATAACGAACACAGCAACACCTAATCCTACAATCCACGTATTGTAGACCCACATTCGAAGCATCCCTAGGCTTGGCAGCAAATAGTTCATGATTGAACAAAACAGAACCGGCGGAATTAACGCGAAACAAATAATCCAGTGCGTGCGCGAAAATGCGGCATGGGGTTGTTTTTTAAGCAATATTTGAATAGTACCCAACCAGATATAAGGAACAGCCCACCACACAACTACTTTAAAGCTGATCGGATACATCTCCGTGTAGTGAGGTGTAAACAAAATGCAGCCTACTATGGGCAGCAAAAGTAAGTACGGAACAAGCCGTTGTAATGGCTTAGGTAAATCAATTGGTTGATAAGCTTGTGCGAACATAAGAACAAAATAGGGGAGACCGTAGTAAGAACATAGCGAGGATAACGCCTGAACGTTGTAAAGCAAGAGCTGCCCCGCTTCATTCATTCCCGCTTCCGCCGCTGCTGGAATCCATAGCATATCCAATACAGCTGCAAGTGCGCCTGCTCCTCCAGAAAAAGCAACAGCTCCTAGCCAATGATTAATGGCAGCTCGTCGATCTGAAAGCCATATAATAGACGCAACAGCCCATAAAGCTACAAGAACGAATAACATATGGCAGCCCCTTCACTAACCTACTCTTTTATTTCAATCTTAATCGGCGACCATTCACCTATAATAACTTGATCATGCACAGAAACGCTGCCCTCCGGCGTTAAATCCTTCTCTGTCATTATGCCGAGCGCAACGGTGAATTGATTAAATTTGACAGGCACATCACGTTCCCTGCGTATCTCCTTGCCATTAATAAAGAAAACCACTTCATCAGCAGATCGATTATACGAAATTTTATAAGTATTGAACTCTCTTGCCTCAAAATCTGTATCTTCTTTGAATACGCAAAAATATCGTGTTTTGTCTGTCTCAGGCACTTGCACTCCTGGGAACGGCAGTACTGCGTACACACTTGCATATTTATCATTGCTAGCAAAAAAGTCCAATGCTCCACCAGTAGAAAAATCCAACAAATTCAAGGATACGAAGCCATCATACAAATCATTTGGCGCTGTATTTTGTGAACGAGCGCGAATTTGCAGTTCAAAGCTTATTTCTCCTGTTTCGGGCACCTTTACAGGCTCAGCTGAATAATACATATGCTTTGCGTTATCTAGAATTTGGATTTGATCATTAGAACGGCTTAGCGGAGCCCGCACATATAAAATACCATTGCGAACGATAACGACCGCGTTCGGCTCGCGATACTGCCAGAAGGAACCGTCAGGAAGTGGAAATCCGCCTATCTTCCATACTTCTCCCTCGTTTAATATCGTATGAAAATCGCCTAATGTCCATTGCTTTTCCATCATCTGACCCTCTTTCTAAGTTGAGTTTATTACAAAAGTCCTTGAACAATTAAAGATAAAATTAATATTAATCCGCATTGAATCGTTGCTCGTAGCGATGCTCCCATTAAAGGCAAATACGCTCTAGACTCATTGGATGAAGTCAATCTCCCATACACCATATATAGCGGAATAGCGGTAGGTAGCGCAAGTAGAGCGAAGATTGGAAGCGCTTCTGTTATTACACATAGAACGAGCGATAAATAGGCCAGCGCGAGCAGCGCTCGAGAGAATAACAACGCTCGACGTTCGCCCCAGACGACAACCAGCGTCTTCTTGCCTGCTTGCCGATCAGCCTGCCAATGCAAGAAATGGTGATTAAACAAAATTAAAGTCGTAAGCAGTCCGATTGGCAGTGACAAAAGCAGCGCCCGGTGATCAAGCAATGAAGTTTGTACATAATAAGCGCCTACAACCGGCAAAATGCCAAATGACAACAGGATCGCAATTTCGCTATATCCTTTGCCTCGATATCCAAACTGAATGGGCGGAGCCACATAGAAATATGCAATCAAAGCGCCGAGCACGCCGAATACGAGCACCGGCCAACCGCTATAAACACTAAGTATAATACCACATATAGCTGCAATGGCGAACAATGACCATGTAACAGCAGCAAATACACGGATGCTCCACGTCCCTTTGGTCAAATAACCAGAGTTGGTTGAAATTGCCCCTTCCGTCGTCGACGCTTCGATATCCGTTCCATTATAATAATCCCAAAGATCATTAATCATGTTGGAAAATAAATGAGCTGCCCCAGCTCCAAGCAGTGTAATGGCAAACAGCAGCGGATTAAATATTCCATTCCAAACATAGGCACCCAGCGCGCCTAACGCAACCGGAATAAGCATAACCGGAATAACACGAACCCTAGATGCCTTCAAAAATTGTTTAAACATTGTTGCAATCCCCTCTACGTTGTCTTTAGTACAATTGAACCACTACTGTTCACTGGTAGTCAACTGATAACCGATGGATTTAATATGAATCCTGAATCGGCAAATAGGTTATATCGTTAAAAAGGCAGGCATAACCCACTTAAGCTAAACTGGGTTGTGCCTGCCTGATACCGCATTTTTTACTTGATCATAAAACTAACATTCTACATCTACTGCTGATTAAGGAATATGGTAGCATTGCAATATCGTCTCGATATGGAATTAAAGTAGGAGGTTTGAATAGAAATAACAGCAATGAGCAATAAATTACGTACCGATTCCCTTTGCTGGTCGGATAAATTAGGCAGTCGACTTGCAAACTGGTTGGCAGAAGTACGAATGACTCGCTCAGTTATTGAATCCCGATGAGGATTTCCTCTCAATTGTCCGGATATATCGAGCAGTTGGTCATTATTCGCATCAAGCTCTTCAAACATACTCGTGTAAGATGCATAGAGTTCTAAAGGACCAGCTAAATCAGCCGTCTCATCCTCAGGTTTTTTTAAAACAATTTCAAGCAGCTTGCGTATCGATTCAAAATCTAGGTTAGATTTCAAATCATCAATGATAAATAAAAGCGCCGCTTGGTTTAATGAATATTTTTTGCCAGCCTTTGGACAATCAAAATAACGTTTAAAATCTCTTTTAACCCAATTTTGCATCGATGTAATCGAAAGGTTCGAATATTCTATCAGCTGTCCCAAATCCGCAATCTCATGAAGAGATAAACCCTTCATTTCATTACCTTTAATCAGCTTCTCAACAATTGGCGGTAATATCATAGCAAGAAAAGAGGGCAGTACTGCTCCTTCCTTCAGCTCGGATTGATGTGTCTTACTCCATGCGGAATGCAGAACTTGGAGCGGCTTCTGACCAAAGCTCCCATCCATAGCAAGCAGCAAGCAAGCCATTTCTTTTCGAGTAAGCGTAAAAGATACCATAGTCGCTCCTCCTTTTGCAAAATAATATGAATCAATAGTGGCAAAGAACACTTCTGACCACACTGGATATGTTTTAAATGTTACAAGTTCTTATGAACTCATCATATGTCCGAGCAAGACAGTTGTAAAGGGTCGAAAATCAATGAGAATAAGCTTTTGCTTATCGAATAATCGCTCTCAAAGCGCTTTAACGTCTGTTAACGTTGGATATGGTGTTTGTCACAACCACTAATCATTCGTTATAGTAGTTTATATGCATTCAAAAATCTATAAAAAAAAGGGTAGTGAGAAACGGAAATGGGTATAGGATTTAGTTTATTCATGATTGCTCTTCTTATTTTATTAACTGCTTTTTTCGTCGCAACGGAGTTTGCAATTATTAGACTACGTTCAAGCAGAATTGATCAGTTAGTGCTTGAGGGCCGGAAGAACGCGCTTGCCGTTCAAAAGGTTACGAGCAACTTGGATTCCTACTTGTCAGCCTGTCAATTAGGTATAACAATCACAGCACTCGGGCTTGGCTGGTTGGGAGAACCAACAGTTGAACTATTGCTTTTACCCTTATTTGAAAACTGGAATATTAGTGGTGATTATAGTCATATCTTATCCATTATTATCGCATTTAGTTCAGTAACGTTTCTTCACGTCGTAATCGGTGAACTTGCTCCAAAAACATGGGCTATTCAGAAGGCTGAATTTATTAGCTTTCATACAGCAAAACCGATTATTCTTTTCTACAAAATTATGTTTCCGTTCATTTGGTTACTAAACGGCTCTGCTAATGCATTAGTTCGTCTGTTTGGTCTTAAACCTGCTACTGAGAATGAAGAAGCGCATTCCGAAGAAGAGATTCAAATTATTCTTAACGAGAGCTACCAAAGCGGTAAAATTAACAATACGGAGTATGGATACGTTAGCCGAATTTTCGCTTTTGACGAATTGCTTGCCAAAGAAATTATGGTGCCGCGCACCGATATGATTTGTTTATATACAAACAAATCACTGGCAGATAACATGGACATTATACGTAAGGAACAATATACACGCTTCCCGGTTGCACAGGAGAGCAAAGACAACATTGTAGGCATGATTAATACGAAGCAGCTATTTCTGGAGCTTGAGCAAGACAAAGGTTTCGATTTCAAGAAGATCGTTTATCCTGTACTTAGCGTATCTGAGGTTACACCAGTCAAAATGCTTCTCAAAAGAATGCAGCTAGAACGCGTTCATATCGCTATTCTTGTAGATGAATACGGCGGAACTTCTGGACTTATTACGATCGAAGATATTCTTGAAGAAATAGTCGGTGAAATTAGAGATGAATTCGATGCTGACGAAAGAAAAGAAGTCGAACAGCTCTCTGATACAAGCTACCTGCTTGATGGCAAAGTTTCACTAGACGAGCTTACTGTCCTAACAGGCATGAACTTCGAGGATGAGGATGTTGATACGGTTGGCGGCTGGCTTTATAGTCAAGTCCAGGATCCTAAACCGGGGAAAGAGCTTTTTTACGAGCAATACAAATTTATTATTCGTGAAACGAGTAAAAATAGGATACGCAAAGTGGAAATGCAATTTCAGGATAAAGATGATGAGTCCGAAATTGAAAGTGAAACTGCATAAACCATTTCCTATCAAAAGGCCATTCCAACAATGCGGGTGGCCTTTTTTATAGCTATTTTTAATAAAAATAAAAAACTTTAAAAAAAACACTTGCCATTCTATAATATTCTGTGTAATAATACATCTTGTGTCTCACACATAACACGTGCCGTTGTAGCTCAACTGGTAGAGCAACTGACTTGTAATCAGTAGGTTGGGGGTTCAAGTCCTCTCGACGGCACCACTTCTTTCTCGGGACGTAGCTCAGCTTGGTAGAGCACCTGGTTTGGGACCAGGGGGTCGCATGTTCAAATCGTGTCGTCCCGACCATAGAGAATTGAACAAATGAAATACATATATAGAAAAAAAAGAAAGAAGCTTGAGAAATCAAGCTTCTTTCTTTTTTTCTAATTGTTCATCTGTCGCTAGCAGCAGCTCCGCTAAATCATCAAATCCGCTTTCAACTGCGTAATCGGCTGCTGTTCTCTCACTGTCATCTGTTAAAGCAGGATTTGCTCCTGCATTCAATAACAGCTGAGCAACTTCGATAAACCCATTCGTCGCTGCGGTCATTAACGGCGTCCAGCCATTGCTGTCCTGCAAATTTGGATTTGCTCCGTGGTCAAGCAGCAATGCAACGATCTCTTTACTGTCATTGTACAATGCAACAGTTAATGCTGTTTCTTCATACGTGTACTCTGCGAAATCCAGATCAGCGCCTGCCTCAATTAAAGCTCCAGCAATTGCCGTGTCGTTATTTTGTGCGGCCCACATAAGCGCTGTCCAGCCCTCTTCATCCGATATATTCGGATTGCTTCCAGAGTCCAGCAATTGCTGTACACGATCATAATCGCCTTCTAAAGCGGCTCCTAACAACTCATCCTCAGATGACTCCAAGAAGGTTTCTGTTATCTTTGTAATGTTATCAGCGAAAATAACACCTACTGAGGCTGCGCCTACAATGACAACTACGATGGAAAGGACAACAATAATGCCCACTTTGGAGGTGCGAAACACAACTTGTGAGCTAATACCCATATATTGTTGGATTGCATGAATGCGTTTTGGCAGCGGAGGATGTGTGGACAGCTTTTCTGCTAACCAAACAAAGAACCCTTTTTCCTGACTGCACTGCATAACATACTCTTCACGATCAACTTTTTTGTACAGTGACTTGCCAATTGCCAAAATCGTCAAGCCATTCATCGCCGCCTCAGCATCTTCACAGTAGTATGTGGCCATCCGATCACATGTATACTCACAAGCGCGCGAATAGGCTTCACCAATGAACGGAAACCATAATGCAGGCAGGATGAACAATTGCTTAGTTAAATGATTCCGTTGAATATGGGCCAGCTCATGAGCAATGACAAAGGAAACCTCCTTGCTTCCTCCCGTTTGAATCAACTCAAATAAGTCCGAGTAGAGCACGATCATATTTCGTCCAAAGAAACGCGATGCGAATGCGTTTAGTACACCGCTGGACTCCATAACGTATATGTCTGGCACCTTATAGAAGCCCATTTTATTGCACTGTGCCTGTATCTCTTCATATACCTCTGGAAACTGCCGCGGTGTAATACGGACGCCATTTATTCGGATACTCGCCATCATAATCGCTTGGGCGAGAAGTGGCAGAAGGACTATTATTGGTATAATAAACCATCCGATAATCGAAATAAATAAAGCGAAATACACCAAAATACTAAAAATTAATGCAATTACATAATACCGATTCTCCTTCCGATGAATAAGTGATGGATCTGTGTAGTTCGGACTCAATTCATACAACCCCTTCTAAAAACAATACCAATAGTATACACGAATTCCCTTCTGGCGTGTAAAAAAAAAGAAGCTCCGGCTTATTAGCCTGGGAGCCCCTCTCCATTTTCAGTTTTCTATTGATCAGAGTCATCCCATTTTTTGGAATATGCTTTCTTCGTGATCCATAAGGTCATCCAAGAAAGCAATAAAACGATAACGCCAGAAACAACCCAAATTCCAACAGGAACATCCATCTACATTTGCCTCCCTTTATCTATTGCGTTTATTTTACAACATATTTTCGAATAAATTCATCCAAACCGTTAACAATTTAGCAATTTTTCAATTATTCTAAGCTTATTAGCAAGGGGGCTGATCGAAATAAAGTTCAATTTGAACAAAACCAACTTATAAATAGTGGACTACAGTTTGCGATATTGGCTAATCATTACTTCCGATGTGATCCATTTGCGGAATAATAGAAACAATAAGAGTGCTGGCACGCTAAGCAGCGCTCCCATTTGTAACACTAAAGGAACATTCTGCTCACCTGATTGCATAAGCTGCATGAATCTCATTACGGGCGAATACGCTTGTGAATTTGATGTATACATCAAAGAAGGTAAATATGAATTCCATAAGGATACGAATTGAAGGATGCCGAGAGCTAGTAACGGCTTCCATATTTTCGGAATGAAGATTGTAAAAAACGTGTTTAACTCACCTCTGCCACCAGTCTCAGCATCAGCTTTCAAAGCGCTGTATTTACTATTAAAAATACTTTTTAGAACAAACACACTTACGAGATTAAAGAACCCCGTAAAAAGCTGAGGAAATATCGTGTTTGTTATCCCCATATTGTGAAAGAACATATACTCATTCACTGACCCTGCACTCATTACTAATAGAACGATCAAAACTAGTTTATATAGCCCGCGGCCAGGTAAACTCTTCACAGTTAGCGGATAAGCAAGAGTAACTGTGATAAGCAAGTAAATCATCACTGCCGCAAAATTTATAAACAGGAAAAGAATGACGTTTCCTATGGGGAGCAGTTCAAATAATGTGATGCTCCCTTCTTCTTTGCCTGCTACAACTGGGTATACAAATAAGAAGTAGATCGGAAGCAGCGCAACAATGGCGCATAATGCCGTAATAATTGTTCCCGCTAAGCTCCGACCTTTATTGTTAGCCAGAACATCGACATTTGGTGAAAAGCTGCTAAATAGCTCACTAAAGAACGATCCTTTTATTATAAAATAGGCAGCTATCGTTAATAACAATTGAATAACAAACTGTATAACTCCTGCTGCTGCACTGACACTGACTTCCATATTCAGTAAACCCGTTCTGAAATTGTACGTACTAAGGACATCCCCGCTTTCATAAACCAAAGGATTTAACAAGCTATGAATAAGCTCGGGGTCTGTAGATAATAGGACGGACATTTGAATAATCATGAATGCTGCAACCGCTTTGAGCGCAGGTATGACATTCATTTGAATGTAACTCGCTTTATACGACATGCTAGCCGAAGACGAAGCATGCTTGGAAGCAATAGCAGCAAGAGAAATCACGATCGGGATGCCACAGGTTTTGAGCACCTCAACAAATATCAGATAAGGCGGGAAGAGTGCAGGATCAGCCAATACGAATAGTTCCCCTTGAAGGAATGGAGATTGTGACGGTGAAACGAGAAAAATGGCAATATAGGCGAAAACTGCAGACGGAATAAAGAATGGAATTAGAAACAAGGAAGCAAAGGCTTGTCGCAGCCATTTGGAGCTTATACTACTCAAAGCTAACGCTATTATGAATGCAGCTGCACCACTGACTAAGATATATCGGATTTTTATTACTAGTGTATTGGTCAGGACATTTAGAAAGTTGCGTTCTTTAAACAAATAATCAAAGTTGTTAAAACCAACCCATTCGCTATTGAAAATACCTAGAAACGGTTTAAAATCAGTTAATGACAACAAGATCCCGTATACTAATGGACATATTTTAAAAATAAATAAGAGCATAAATGCAGGAATAACAATAATATAGTGAAGCTTATATTTCCAAATTCGTTGCGAGAGCGATAAATCATTTTCCATTTCATGTACCTCCTCCTAATTTGCACCAATTATAACCTCTTATTATGCAATTGTCATTGATAATATGATTGGTAACCTCATCAAGTGCCATGTATAATAAAGGAAAAGAGATAATAAACGCTATAATCGACAGGAGATAAAGAAATGGATTTTCGCTTGGATTTATTGGAGAATAAAATAGAATTTTTTGAAGCCTACGACCTAAAAACATTAGAACTCAAAATCGACCAGCAGGTTCAAAATAATAAGGCGCTTATGCTCGATGTATTTACGGTCAGCCATCATGCTGTGTTTAACCATAAGACGGAGAAGGTACACTATACAGCTGTTGTTCATTTTAAAGCTAAGAAATGATTAATTTGTTGCCCAAGTAACGATACCTAGTTTAGTTTGACTGTATTACATCCAATCAAAGCTCCATCAAAAGTGAAATTTTTGAGTTAGACTGTATTTTATCCAACCAAATCATGTATGCAACGATTAAATGGTCCCAAACATTGTGTTTGATTGGATATTTTACATTCAATCAATAAAAAATGAGATAGATGGACTTTTGAATGTACAAAATCCATGCTAACCGGCTTTCAATCGCTTACATACAAAGGGATCATGAATAAATCTTATACTCCCCGATTATTAAAGAAAGACCATTGCCTCTCTCCGATCGAGAAGCAATGGTCTTTTTATTTGAATGTTATCTAGTCGTATCGAATTACATCTTCGTTATTTTTTTGGCTTTACGTCATACTTGAGGTCATCATAAACGCTTTTCTCCCATAATGGAACCCCTGTCCGATAGGCCGCCCGTCCATTCATATGTCCGGCAACAGGCGAAGTTATGAATACGAATAAAATGCCTAGAAGCAGCTTCACACTAACATGATCCAAATAAAGCATAAAATAGAGGAACCCTCCAAAGAGGATTAACAGTACGCCTAACGTCGCGCTTTTGGTCGCCGCATGTGACCGTAAATAGACGTCTGGCAGCCGGATCAAGCCAAACGCGCTTAACGCGCAAATCAAAGCTCCTGACAATATCAATAGTCCAATCAGCAGCTCGCCAATCTTACTCATCATCTCCATGCTCAATAACGACACCCCTTTCGATATATTTGGAGAATGCTATTGTACCGATAAATGTAAGAACTCCTATCAACAATATAATGTCCATATAGGCAACAGTTTTGAGCAGCATACAAATAATCGCGATCATCGACAATAAAATAATGCCGATTGTATCTAATGCCGCAATTCGGTCCGCCATAGATGGTCCTTTTAGCAAACGATACATACAGCCAATGATTGAAAACGATAATATGATCAATGAAGCCGTCAGAAAATGTGTGATCATGACCGGGTCACCTCCATGATAGCAAGCTCAAAGCTATTTCTAATTTGATCTGAGAGTATATCTCTGTCTTCTATATCCATCGCATGAATATATAAAGTCCGACCATCATGAGATACATCTAATGTAAGTGTCCCTGGAGTCAAGCAAATGAGACAGGAAAGCACCGTTATTTCCCAGTCTGACTCCAGCTCCGTCTTATAGGCGAAGATGCCTGGACGTATCGCAAGCTTTGGACGTATTATTTGTCCGATTACAGCGAAGCTCGATATGAACAGCTCTTTGTTAAACAAGATCAGCAGCTTAAGTAAAGGTCCTATTTTTTTGATGTAAAATACAATATGCATGACCATCTCCACTACTCCTTTAATACGGCGTCAATATAAATGGTCGGATTGATCAACGTATCTCCAGCTTCGGATACAAACTGGTATACCCATTCCGAACCAAAGCCCATAAGAATCACAATGAGAAACAGCCCGAATGCGGAAAGGGTCATTCCCCTGCTAACTACTGGAGTCTGTCCTATCTGCAGCTTCTGTTCTGTCTGGTGCTTCTCTTCTCCCCAGAATGCGAGCATAAAGATTCGAATTAAGGAATAAAGCACGATTAAACTTGAACCGAGCGAAATCGCCGTTAACCAGTATGCCTGATCATATAATCCACCTCGAATTATCATCAGCTTACCTGCAAAGCCGCTAAATGGCGGAATTCCCGCAATCGCTAGCGCAGCTATCAGAAACATCCATCCCATTAAAGGAAAACGTTTGATTAAGCCGCCCATTTCCTTAATATGATTAGTGCCGGACGCTTTAATAATCATTCCACCTAAAATAAACAGCAGCGCTTTGGCAATCATGTCATGCAGCAAATAAAATATAGCGCCATCCAATGATTCCTTCGTAGCTACACTCAGTCCAAAGGCGATGAAGCCGACGCTGATTACGACATTGTAATTCATAATGCGATGGATATCAGAATAGGCAACCGCCCCAATCGCACCTAAAATCATGGTGGCTGCAGCCATCCATCCGATCCAGCTATGTGTCACTAATGGCTCATGATAGAAAATGAGGGTAAACATACGTATTAGCGCGTACAAGCCCACCTTAGTCAGTAATGCCCCGAACAAAGCCGTAACTGCTGCGGGTGGCACGCTATAAGAGCCAGGCAGCCAGAAGAACAAGAACAAACCCGCCTTGAGCGAGAAGACAACGATAAACAATATCGCAATGACGTTCAGTACGCCACTCTGACCCGCTTCCGCCACACGAAGTGATAAGTGGGCCATATTAAGCGTTCCAACAACACCATACAAATAAGCGACCGCCGCAACAAATAATGTAGACGAAATAATATTGATCAATATATATTTTAACGTTTCACGAAGCTGACGTTTTGTTCCTCCCAATACGATCAACGCATAAGATGAAATGAGCATAACCTCGAAGCAGACAAACAAATTGAACAAATCGCCCGTAAGAAACGAGCCGGTTATTCCAACGAGCAAAAATTGAAAAAACGGGTAGAAGTAATAGCGCTCTCTCTCCTTGCCAATGCTGCTAAACGCATAAAACAAACAAAATGAACTTACGATAGCGGTTGTAAGCACGAGTATGGCGGAGAGCATATCAGCTACGAACACAATTCCATAAGGCGGCAGCCAGCCTCCCATATGCAGCGTCTGAATCCCTTCCTCGCGAACCTTGTACAAGATCATAATGGCAACACCAACATTAAGAACCATGCTTATCGCGCTAATCCATTTTTGCAGAGTTACCTTCTTATTAAGAAAGATAAGGATAACAGCTGTACACAAAGGGATTAGGATCGGAAATACTAGCAAGTTAATCATCCTCGCTCCCCCTTAGCTGCTCCATATCATCCGTCCCTAATTTCTGATAAGCCTTATAGGCGAGCACAAAGAAAAACGAGGTTACACCGAAGCTGATCACGATCGATGTAAGAATAAGAGCCTGTGGCAAAGGATCGACGTAGGACATTATTTTATCCCCAAGCAGCGGTGCCGCACCTGTCTTTAAACGAGACATGGTCAGCAGCAGCAAGTGAACGCCGTGCGTTAGAAGAGAAGTGCCCAATATAATGCGCAGCAAGCTCTTCGATAATAGGAGATAAACACCGACTGTGAATATTACACCAATCGCAAGTGACATATATAGCTCCATTGCTACTTATCCCTCCCTATTGTCAAAATTATGGTCATCGTAATACCAACCACAGTCAGATACACACCCAGATCAAACAAGAGCGCTGTAGCCAGCTCAACATGTCCAATTATCGGAATATCAAAGTAATTAAAGGTATGGCTTAAAAAGGGCACTTTGAAAAAGAAGGACCCTATACCCGTCAACAAGGCGGTCGATAATCCAATTGCCGTCACTTTTCGAAAATCGAGCGGAATGACCTTCTGGATCGTTTTCATACCATACGCCATTGCAAGCAATACAAACGCTCCTGACGTGATAAGACCTCCAATAAACCCTCCGCCTGGTTTGTTGTGACCGACATAAAATAAATAGAGAGAGAATATCAAAATCATAATAACGACGGGTTTTGCAATTGTTTTAAGAATGACGTCATTACTTTTGACTGCAGAAACAGCGTATTCATGCTCTCTCTCTTGCTTAGTCTGCTTTGCTTCCTCTTTAGAATCTAGCTTCAGCTTGATTAAGGCATAAATGCCTAAAGAGGCGATTGCGAGCACTACGATTTCAAATAACGTATCGAAACCTCTAATATCTACGAGTATAACGTTCACAACATTTTTTCCACCGCCCAAATTATAGCTTTCTTTGAGGAAAAAGTCGGAAATGGACTCGAACGACCTGCTGCTGCTAGCGCTAAGTGCAATAAGGGTCATAATTATTCCGACACCGAGCGCGATCAGGAAATTTGATAGCTTGAATCGAATAGTTGCTACTTCTTTTTTTAATTTAGGAAGATGATAAAAGCACAGGAGAAACAACGCAACCGACACCGTCTCTACGACCATTTGGGTTAACGCCAAATCCGGCGCACGGAAAATAACAAAAAACAAGGTGACCATGTAACCAGCCGTTCCCGTTAAAATAATGGCCATTAATCGCGACTTGGCGAATGGCACGGCAATTACCGAAATCAACAGCACCGCAATAATAATCGCTTCGTAAGTTGACATTGGAGCATAGTTCGAACTGTCAAACGAAATATTCACAGGGCCCGCCATCGTAATACCTACTGCTGCGATTAGAAAAACAAAAATGTAGATGACATAGTGACGGATTGAACCCGTCATATACGTATTCGTTATTCGGTTGGACCATCGATCAAGCAATTGAAGACCCGAATCATACAATTGATTTAATGAGATACGATTAATAACAGGCTGATTAAGAACTCTGTATCGTTTGTGAAGTTTTAATAGTATTACCCCTAATAGGACAACACCTATTGTCATAAAAATTTCAGTCGTCCAGCCATGCCAAAATTGAATTTCAACCTCAAATCGCTCCCTCGCTTGCAACAGCTGTGGATGTATCGCCGCCATCGCCGGTGCAATCAATGAATAAGACAATATATTTGGAAACAGACCGAACACAACAGCTAAAGAAGCTAATACAATAGGAGAAATCAGCATCCCTGTTGGTGCTTCATGTGGTTTCTTCTCGAGTTTCTCGAGCTGTGCTTTACCTGTAAACGTTCTGAAAAGCAAAATCATGCTGTATCCAAATGTAAATATGCTGGCTATCCAAGCGATGAGCGGGAATAACACACTCAGCGTCTGCATGTTCCAAATATCCATTTGCATAATATTCAGCACCGCTGTAAAAAACATTTCTTTACTTAAAAAGCCGTTGAATGGCGGCAATCCTGCCATAGAGAACGTTCCTATTAAGGCAATTGAGAAAGTAACCGGCATGAGAGACATTAAACCGCCAAGCTTTCGAATATCTCTTGTTCCCGTTTCATGGTCAACAATGCCAACTACCATGAACAAAGCACCTTTGAATACGGCGTGGTTGATCAGATGGAAAATAGCAGCCATCGTTGCCTTCGCATAAAACAAAGAATCACTTGTACCCGTGTAGAACGCGGCCGCTGATCCAAGACCAAGCAAGCTCATGATGAGACCTAATTGACTGATCGTTGAAAAAGCAAGTATTGCCTTCAAATCCGTTTGTTTAAGCGCTCGAAAAGAACCATATATCAAGGTCACGATCCCAAAGACGGATACAAGCCAGAACCATTCCGCTTGCCCGGCAAATATGGGACTAAACCTCGCTACCAAGTAAAGACCCGCTTTGACCATCGTTGCGGAATGAAGATATGCGCTTACAGGAGTTGGAGCTTCCATCGCATCCGGCAGCCAAATGTGAAAGGGAAACTGTGCTGACTTCGTGAAAGCGCCGAGTAAAATAAGAAGCATTGCGGGAATAAATAAGGAGTTTCCAGCAAGTAAATCTACATTGCCAATAATCTCTCTGATGCTGAATGTACCCGTCATAACATACATCAGGACAAATCCAGCCAGCATCGACAGGCCGCCAAACACAGTAATTAGTAGTGACTTCAAGGCGCCATACTTCGACTTCTCCTTCTTATGCCAAAAAGCGATCAGAAGGAAAGATGAAATGCTTGTTAGCTCCCAAAACCCGTAAAGCACCATCATATTGTCTGAAATCACGACTCCAAGCATAGCCCCCATAAATAAGAGCAGATAAACATAAAAAGAATGAATAGCTTCCTTCCTCTTATTTAAATAAAAAATGGAGTATAGAATAACGAGAGCTCCGATTCCCGTTATAAGTAGAGCAAATAATAAGCTTAGTCCATCCAAATAAACCGTAAAATTAACGCCTAGCGACGGAATCCATGGGATTACCGCCATCATGCTCTCTCCATTCTGTATGGAAGGAATATGCGTAACAAAAAAAACGAAGAGCAATGCTGGCAAAGGCAGTATAAACCAGCCTGTGTGAATACGATTCAGCCATTTGTGTAGGAATGGGACTAATGCTGCAAATAAGAAAGGTAAAATGATAGCGATGTGCAGTAGAGACAATATTTCCACTCCTTAAATTTTTGTGAAACGAAATTTACTTCGAAACGCATAAAAACACTTCTCCATAAGCTTCTCCAATTTCCATTAAAAGTACGTCTTTTTCTCTTAAATTTCCAAAAAAACGCAAAAAGAGCCCGCTGTTGGCAGGCTCCTCCGGTAAAGCATAATTATTCGTTTGTTGGCAAAAGCATGATTAGTATATCCTTGTCAGCTTATTACTGTCAAGAATATTTACGCTATTTATAAAGTATCAGGCAGCGGCTTACGGCCGACAAATCCATCATTTAAGCCATGATAGTAGCCGATGCTCTCTTCGCCTTCTTTCCAGCAAATCAGAATATCCTCGCCATTCAGTACCGCAGGAAAGTCAATCAGCCCCGGATTAATCATTTTAAGGTGAACACCTTTTCGATTAAAGTTTTCAATTAACAGATCAGCTTCAATACGCATAAACTCAAGCTGGCCTTCCGCCTCGAAAAACGGATCTTGTATAGCGACAGCCTGAACCGATGATTGCATGTATGCTTTTTTTTCGTTTTGCAGCTCTGTATACTGTTTCTCAAATTGCTTTGATAATGTCTGAAGTCTAATTAAATCTACTTTCAACTGAGGCAGCAGCGCATTTGCTTCACTCAGCGTAAACGTTTTATTTTCCATTATGCATCCACTCCTTGCTTTTAAGTTTACTAGAAAGCGTCACCGATTTCCATTCTACTTAACGCAATCGATTATTTCGTTATTTTTCGTGTTAATACAGGAAATCCAAAAAAACAACCAGCCGCGATCAGTACTATTCCTACTATTAGGTCTACGATAGCCTATGCTCGGTAAAACGGGATTAGCAGCAAACTAATGATTGTATAATAGAGTAACGCATCACCTGATTGAAAATAGTGATGAATAATACCAATTATAAGCAGAATAAAGGCTCTGCGTAAATATACAAGAACGGATTACTTTCCTTTCTTCTCCGCGTTCGATAAAAACAAAAAAATCCAATGCCAAATAGGAGTGAAAATATCTCTTTCTCCTTATATCCGTTATTTGAATAATTATATAAGAAAGTGATATGCTGAGCTATCGATTGATGTGACAGTATCCATTACAAAATTGTAACACTTCTAAGCTGCTCTTAGAGTTGATATGAATAAGTATGCTGAGAATTATGGCAGAATCATTCTGGTTCTAGGGAGAGTGAGGAATGGGAGCTTTTTCGAGTGATCTGTTGAAGGATAAGGTAGTGCTGATTACAGGAGGCGCAACTGGGCTTGGACGTGCTATGGGGGAAAAGTTTCTAGAGCTAGGCGCTAAACTCGCTATCGCCAGCCGACGTGAGGAGGTGTTGAAACAGGCTTCCTCTGAAATGAGCATTATTGGAAATGAAGTGTTTTACAAAAGCTGTGACGTTCGAGACCCTGCGCAAGTTTTCGAATTAATTGAAGCGGTGGAAGCTCATTTTGGACATATTGATGTACTCATTAATAACGCGGCTGGTAACTTCATAAGTCCTACCGAGCGCCTCTCACCCAGAGCAGTAGATGCCGTCTTAAATATCGTCCTGCATGGTACCTTCTATACGAGCCTAGAGGTCGGAAAAAGATGGATTGAGCAAGGACGCGGTGGAACTATGCTTAACATAGTAACGACCTATGCTGCCACTGGCTCAGGCTTCGTCGTTCCTTCCGCTGCAGCAAAAGCAGGCGTTTTAGCCCTTACCCGTTCCCTTGCTGTAGAGTGGGCACCTTATGGCATTCGGCAGGTCGCCATAGCACCAGGGCCTTTTCCAACGGAAGGCGCTTGGTCCCGTCTCTCGCCTACTCCCGAACTGGAAGAGAAAATGTTAAGTCGAATTCCTCTTAGGCGGGTCGGTAATAAAGAAGAGCTTGCTAATTTGGCGGCTTATTTAATATCTGATTATGCAGCTTATATTAACGGGGAGGTCGTTACCATTGATGGAGGCGAATGGCTGCAGGGCGCAGGTCAATTCAATAGTTTATCAGAGGTTACTTCTGAACAGTGGAATACGCTTGCTGAGTTGACGCGAAAGGGAAAGTAAAGGATTAGACTGAACAATACAAAATATAAAGCGGTAGTCTAGGACAAGTAAATAAAGTACTGGACTACCGCATTCGTTGACAAAGAGCGACGCGAGGCTTTAAATGAGCTGCTGCTATTCGGAATGAAATAGATCCTATTCGCCGCTGTGAGCTGCTGCTATCCGGAATGAAACAGATCCTATTCGCCGCTGTGAGACGCTGTCCCTGGAGAAGTTTGCACGTTGAGATTAAAGGTTTATTGATAATGGAAAAATATTACTCATCATATTCAGATTTGACTGTATTTCATACAACTAACTCTATATCAAAACGACATATTTAACCTCAGACTGTATTTCATCCAATCTAATCGTCCATTCCGCAGACAAAGTGTTTCTAAATACCTATTAGATTGTATCATTTCCATTCAAACACATAGGAAAGTAAAATTTCAGCTGTTTGACTGTACAATATCCATTCTAATGTGTTACTGATGAATAACCACTTTTGGAACTATCTAGCTTTTATCATTACTCTTTTAGTTCGTTACACTTCTCTTTGTTCTCGTCATCTGGAAGGCAGCAACGAAATATAGAATCAGAACTAAACCAAAGAGGTTCCAGATACTTGGTACTGAAGCAATAGATAAATAAAGTCCACAAGGTAATGACCATATAAATATGATATACATGAGAAAACGATTTTTCATAAAAGAGTTTATGACGCCTAAAATCGCAGGTAAAATTAAAGTGATAAAGAAGCTAAGAATAGTATCCACTCCCGCTGATGACGATGAATATGGATTCCAGAACAAAAACATGCCACTAAGAATGATGCACCCCACAGAAGCAATCAACCCGATGATAGAATATTTCACTTATCAATACCTCCTTGAAGAGGGATATTCTATATAACAGACACTATCCATTTAATCCAATAAGCAGCTGGTACCAGTAATAGCTGGGCAAAGACGGTTCCCAATAATCGGGATATCATTAATAATCCAAAAATCTTATTAAGCGCAGCGACCTCTTTTTCGCCCCGAAGAACTTTGTCCGTAATTAAACCAATTTGCGGATCAATGAGTATGGTTAGTAAAATCGTAGCTATCCCATTGATTAGACCCGAAGCTTGTGTTGCAGCCGTCGAATATTCTATTGTAAATGTAGAAGCAAGTAAAGCGGCTAATACTCCTATTGTATAAATAGCAGTAACCACTAAATTAAGAATTACTATCCTTTTAGGAATGCCTCCGATTCTTAATCGTGACAGCATCGATAGCTTTGGAGGGCGTAAATGGTATTTTGTATTACTTATTTTTTGAATGGAAACGGCTGAACGGATCATTTGTGGAATGGAACCTGCTACTTCTAAATGGGATATTACTCTAGAAGCAAGAAAAACAGCTGACGGAAACAGTAATAAAGCAACAAATGTCCCTGCTGTAGCTGAACCAATTATAATCCGAAAATGAGTAATGAGATCAAAATCCGGATTTATTTTTGCGAAATCAATGATTTTGCCTGTAAGTGGTCCTTGAACCATATTTGCTGTTCTTGATATTAAAAGAATGATTCCAGTCAAAGACAAGGATACTGCTAATTTCCCTAAACGTACTCCTGCTAAGCGAAGCGAATATGTAAGTGTCTCTGAGAGATGAATAATAAAGGTAAATAGCGCAACAATGACTACTTGTTCGAACAAACAAACACACCTCATCCTAATAAAGTAATAACGTTAACTCCTTTACAAATAACAAAAATACGGCCCGAGTTCCGATTCATGTGTCTTTACGTATGTCCATTTAAAATCTTTATCAACGATGTAGATATCAGAATCCATTTCAAAATAATCCAAATCTAAATCAGCCCCATTGATAACGAACAACGCATGATCCAAATCCTGATAGAAGATATAACATTGTTGTTTTTTCACATGATTAAAAGCCTCTATGGCCTGTTCTTTTATCAAACACGGTCTTCTTTTATAACTAAATAGATGCCATAAAAAATGGTCAAAATAGATCGATTGTTGTTCTTCATAGCTTAAGCCTTTTGCAAAATTGTTTGCCCACTTACTTCTTAACTCTGGTCCTTGATTATTCAGCTGGGAAACGATAATATTCCTGTCTTGAAGCACAGCCAGCAGATTCAGATTATACATTCCCTCGTCTCGTTCACCAAATAGAAATTGCTTGACTTCATCCTTCATCTTATTACTTGAATGGTCTAGCATTTGTTTAAGCGTATTTGCATATTTGATAACAAAATCTTGATCCATCACACATTGATCGTCAAAGAACCCTTTGGGGTATCGATCAAGCTCTCTTTCCAGTACTGGGCAAAAAAATTCAAACATGTACTCAAAAGTATCGTTTGCGATAATTTCATCAATTACTGCTTCAATACGCCCTCTACTTATGTTATCCACTAAGATTAGCGGATTAGATGCCCACATATACGGTTTATTTCCTAAACTTAGATAATTCTGGCGAATAGATTCAACACATTTAAAAGTATAGAAATGAGACATCCAACTTGTACGATCAGGAAAAGTCACAACCACACTTACTTGACCTTCCTCTTCATTGTCAGCCCAACCTTCAGAGTCAATTGCTACATGCCTCTTTTTAGGAAACATTCACTAACCTCCTAAACAACCTAGTCGCTTGATTTCCTCAATTCTCCTTCCATTATACTCCAAAAATGATAAACGGCGTATTGTTTCCATATTTATCCCATACTCAACTCAATAAAAAACGACTGCCGAAGCAACCGTTTTTATAAATATTTCATTTTATTATCACGCATACTGATTAATCAAAATAATCTATCTGGAAGCGGGAATGATTGCCATGTGACAATGAAAGTGGAGTGATCTTGACCAAACCTCTATTTGTCGATAGGATATTGCATTGAAAGTACATATTCTTCTGGCGGTTTGGAGATGAGTTATATTAGTTTCACATTGTGAATCTAATGAGAGTCATTATGCTAGTAGAGGCGGATTAGTTTCAGAATATGCAGTTAATTCACCGGAAGGTGGGCACGGATTGAGCCAGCCCCGCATTTAAGTTCACCCTCTGAAACTAAATCGCAGTTCTCCCTCTTGCAGCCGCATTTAAGTGCAAATTTTGAAACTATGCGGGATTAGCTAATAAGGCAGTGGACACTGAAGCGATTATTAGTGAATCCGTTAAGCTACCGTTTTAAGTGTTAGGATAATCAACAAGCGTGACAGGTTTTAGTTTCTTAAAACACAAAATAATGACGGGCGGAATATCATACCAATCAAACTTGTTATTAACTTTCTCTCTTTCGAAGCTTGGTTCTTCCATTCCATCCAACACAAACCCAGAAGTTAAAAATAGTTGTACGTATTAAGGTAAGGGTCTATAGAATATGTAATGCGGGACAGGTTGTCCTTGTATTCCTATGCTTTCGAAGGGTTCCGGCATTAAATACTTCATTTCTGGAAAATCTCTATCATCGCCACATTTCCCAGCATCGTCCGGCAATATCCGTCTGAAATACCTGAATATTGCCAAGGTCAGAAACGGTGACATAGCAGTGTTTTCCTTCTGGACCGCCGAAAGCAAGGTTCGTGCAATCCTTCCCTTCGAGCGGGATTTCTGCCAGTACTTCACCTGCGGGTGAAATTTTGGCGACCACCCCCTTGCCAATGCGGGTTACATACAAATTCCCTGCTGTATCACAGCGCATTCCATCCAGAGAAAAATCAGGAAACTCGATAAGCAGCCTTTTGCCGCTAATATCGTTGTTTTCATCTAATGAAAAAGCCCATATTCTACGCTGTACAGATTCATTCACATACAGCACTTGCTCATCAGGACTAACCTCAATCCCATTAGTCGTACCCATATCGTCAGCCAGTAAAACCGTAGTCCCATCGGTGTTAATCCGCCATAGATTCCCACTGCTGTTCGTCCAATCTGGATCACTGGCAAATATAACATCTTCACTCGTGATACAAATATCATTAGGCTGATGCATACGTGGTTCATGAGCATGGATTACTATCTCTCGTGTATACATGTCAACCTTGATAATATTATGATTAACATAATCGGCAATGAACATCTCGCCGGCTCGATTGAACCGAATGCCATTACCTACGCTCCCATTTGGCAGCTCAACAAAGATACTTCCTTTTCCCTGCGGTGTAATTTTGCCGATTGTACCCTGCTTTTCATAATTAACAGCATAAATATTGCCTTCACGATCACAAGCAGGCCCCTCAATTCCCACAGTAAACGTCTTTGGATCAGTAAATCGTTGCACAATAAAATGATTCAACTAAACGCCTCCGCCGCGATTCGCCATTCTTCATACTGCGCCGCCTTTATCCATCGTCTGTACGACGTTTACTAACCAATCCGCAACACATTTCGAAATCGCATCTAAAAAAACGCGTCCCGCTTCAGCTGTTGCTTTATGCGGGGCATCGGTATAACCATCGAATCCCGTCAACTCACCATGTTTCCCGATAAAGGTTCCAAGTGTTCCCGAATTAAGCCATTCTCTCATCGTATGAGTTGTACCTAAGCGGTCGGTTCGCACAAGCTGCGGATTAAGCGCCATAACGGCAGCTGTTTCGAAGCCACCCGCATGTCCAGGCACCATTCCAAGCTCTGCAGCATTCAACTCAGTCATGGCTGATCTTGCAACGCTCCAGTAAGCTGTACACGCCACCCATACCGGATGTTTTACTACTAGATCGTTAACCGTCTGGATCATGATCGGCTCGTTGCCCCCGTGCGCGTTTATGAATATGATTTTTTTGAAGCCGTCGGTAATTAGGCTTTCTCCGATATCCCTCAGCATCTGCATATAGGTCATGGATGTGTATGATATCGTCCCACCATATGACAAGTGATGCTGGGAGCAGCCTATCGTGATGACAGGAGCCATTAACACATCAACGGCCTCAACAGCAGCGCGTACTGCACCAGAAACAATATGCTCGCATATTAAGCTGTCGGTAAATACAGGCAAATGCGGTCCATGCTGCTCAGTCGCCGCGAGCGGCACAACAATGGCGCAGCCATTAAGTGCCTTCTCCGAAATTTCTTCTCTTGTCAGATAATGCATATAAATTTCTTTCATAGCTATATACCTCCATTCACTGAATAAACCGATCCGCTAACCTATTCTGTATTGCAAATTAAATCTCCATGACTCTTCGAATGAATTAAGTCATTTCTTCATACTGGCAATTGATTAATTTCAACTAGATGACTGCATGAATCCTCCGAGCAGCAATAGAAAAAACACGCTCACGCCCAAGCTATCCAATATAATAAGTCCCGTCAAACTATTATGTAGATGCAATTCTCTCATAAGTATATATGGAGTAATCAATGCATTAATGCCAGGCATCCGCCGACTTCTAGATCATTCAACCCTACAACTACCGTGCGAATTTAATTAGTCATACAATGAAGCCCCCTTAGTCATTTAATCGAACTTAGCTTTCATGTTAAGGGAAAAAAGAGCCAAAATCTTTGCATGATCGGACTGATTTTTTGTTAATTTCGAAAAAGATTCATATATGAGTATAATAATCTCTATTAGTCGAAAATTCATTTAGAATATCAATGGTTTTCGATGACGATACAACTAAGTAATAGCAAATAGCACAACACAATGTTAATGGAATTCTAAAATAAAAAAAGAAGCTTTGCGGGATATTATATCCCTTACAAAGCTTCTTCTCATTAATGCGATTACTTAATTACTCGTCTTGCTACAACAAATCTGTCTTTGTAATAGCTATTCTTATAAATGTTTGAAATAATAACATCTTTTTTAGGGGTAATGTTGTGAATCATTTTTCCATCGCCAATGTAGATTCCAACATGACCTACATCCTTCTTATTTTTGCTGTCTAGCCAAAAGAAAACCAGGTCGCCTTTTTCTAAGTTGCCCCATGATACCTTCTGGCCAACTTTAGCTTGATCGTCATCATCTTTGTTAACAAGCTTTACTCCTACATTTGCAAGTCTGTACGTAAGATACGTGAAGCCGGAACAGTCTGTTTTATATGGTGCTCGTACTTCTTGTCTGTCTCTCCAGTTAACATAATCAACCTTATTTGTCAGAGATATTGCAGTTTTGACTACCTTATCTCTTTTTGCTTCTACTGATGCTGAGGCAGCATCGACACTCGCTAATAAAGAAGTTGCTGGTATGCTGACGGCTAACATTAAGATTGCGACTTTTGTTTTAAATCCTTGTTTCATAATATATTATCTCTCCTCTTTGTTAGTCTCATGTGTATTATAAATATCTTTCTAATGGGTAAGAAACCTACAAAAATTGGAATGAAAACGTCATCGTTTTGTAAAAAGGTGATGCAAAGCTTGCTGTAATGCGGTTTTTATTCTGTTTTGGTGGATCAAGCCATAATGAATGAATAATTTCTTTCTTGTTGTCTATTTATCGATGTGTTAAAATGCAATTTTTTTCGTTTTCTTTGATTTATAACGTAATGGCGGCAACCTAAACGCGAAAAATCTACTCTTCAATTGCCGTATTTGACTGTATTTCATACAATTAGCTCCACATCAAAGACCATTTATTTGTCCCAGACTGTATTTCGTACAAGCTAATCGTCTGTTTCGCAAGCAATAAGCTTCTAACTACCTATTTGAATGTATCTTTTCCATTCAAATACGCAGGAACATGCAATATCCATTGTTTGACTGTACAATATCCACTCTAATACGCTGATAGGCTACCTTTCCCTCCTCCCATTTCATTAAAGAGAATACTGGTTACCGGTTACCCGCCCGCTCGTCCCTGCCCGTAGCGCATAGTACTTTAAGTAATCAAGCATTAATGTTGGCGATAAGCAAGTAATCGCATAATCTAAGAAAACAAAAAAATAGGCAATGAACGAAAACCGTCCATTCCCCATTTTCCAGGAACCTTTATTCTTTAACAGAACCTAACGTAATGCCATGAACGAAATATCGTTGCAAGAACGGATAGATGATTAGCATCGGCACCATCAGCACCACAGCTTTGGCTGCATTTAATGTATTGTCTGATAGCTCCGCCAGCTCCTCTAATTGATCTGAACTAATATTATCCGAATTAATCTGAATGACCATCTGCTGCACATACGATTGCAA
Organism: Paenibacillus sp. J31R122; assembly: GCF_056269185.1. NCBI lineage: Bacteria > Bacillati > Bacillota > Bacilli > Caryophanales > Paenibacillaceae > Paenibacillus > Paenibacillus sp. J31R122. The sequence continues at coordinate 621,319 of NZ_JBWDNM010000001.1, read as the reverse complement.
TGGATAATTTTCTGGATTATTCAACAAAATAAGTCCACGCTCATTTTGCTGTTGCTGCCGGTCTCCGAACGGCCTTTGACCAAGTGAAGCTCAGTCGCTGCGCTTACTAGGTCAACCGCCCACGATGAAACGTCTTTTATGTCGGTAAATTTGGAAGTCGTATAGACACCGGGTTCTTTTACGATGGAGCATCCACTGCAAACCCAGCCTGCGGCAGCAAAGCAATAAACATCAGGAAAGTTAGTGCTTGGATGATAAGCTCCCTCGAATCGAACAAGCTCGTGTTGACCAGATGAATCGTTACGGAATCCGAAGTCAGCTTCTCGACCAATGCAGAATACTTTGCGGTAGACCTGGCCTCTTCTTCGCGGCATCAAAATATCGAACGCGACCATGTTGCAGACTGCCATGCGAGATATGCATCGAACCGCCAAGCGTTAATTGCACGAGACCTTCGAAATTGATTGGACACATCTCCTGCCAAATGTGAATAGCCGAGAACATCCCCTCGTTGAAATGTTCTGTCCAACTATGAGGGTCCCCCTCAGGCGCGCGCAATTTGGCTAGTTGATTTCCAATCATAGCGTAATTGGCATTTAAGATCCGTTCTGATAATGTTGTCTCACAACTCTCATGCTAACATTTCTCAGCTCAACGGCAATTTCTAATTTATCGAATCAGTTATTTCCCGAAATGCAAGTTTCAAGGCGTCGGTATATAGAAACAACAGGAGCGTTGCTCAAGGCTGCCGATCTCGTTTTTTCACATATTAGTGCTTTGCACCACAACCAGTTCCGGATATCGTTTCGATAAAAGCGAACGAAGTTATCTACTGTTCTTTAATTCCTTGATATAATCAGCCATCACAATCACTTGGCTTTCCAGACGAGATTTTTCGGCAGCGAACGCAATGAGATGGCTTTTCACAGAAACATCTGCATTTGTAAGTCCTTCTTCTTTGCCATCACTCCGAACAAGGCGAACAAAATCTCTCATTATACTTGTATCGCCGCCTCCATGCCCTGCTAGGTCTGTGTCCAGATGGATTGATTCTGTCTGTCTCGTAATAAAGCTCGTTACTTCAATAATATTTTTCTCCATATCAGCTCTTATTTGACCTAGCGTGCCCATCAACTTCACTGATCTTCCGCCTTCATAAGTAAAGGCACTCATCGTGAACGAAACGGTCACTTCATTGGCGAATTCCATATTCACGACCTGATGATCGACCACATTGTTGTCGCAATGGTACACGCATCTACCATAAGGTCCTTTCTTCAGTTCTTGAAGCACACCCTCGTCACTTGTGTCATTGCTGACGACAGAGCGAAGCACTTCTCCCACCCAGTCATCTCGTTCTATATACATTTTAGGTGCATAATAGGGACAAGTGTCCTGTACAGGACATCCGTCCAAACAGTACATAGGAGCACCCTCTGGCGCACTTTCTTTGCGGAAATGAGTTAAGGAACCAAAGGATGAAACTTTAGTACAGTCTGCGTCAACAAGCCACTGTAAAATGTCCATGTCATGGCAGCTTTTTGCCAGAATCATGGGGCTCGAAATTTCCGAGTCTCTCCAGTTTCCTCTTACAAAACTATGTGCTTGGTGACGATGTTCTACGTTTTCAGTATGTTGAATCGAAACGAGTTTACCAATTCTACCATCCATGATGATCTGTTTGATCGTTGCAAAAAAGTCTGTATATCGAAGTACATGACAAATCGAAAATACGCGATTATATTTCTCAGCATATTCCCCCATGATGATACATTCTAATGGATCGGGTGACATCGGTTTTTCCAAGAGAACATGGTACCCTTTCTCCAATGCTTTCAGCGTAGGCTCGAAGTGCATCTTATCCTGTGTACAAATGAGAATGGCGTCGGCTAGCTTCGGACCTGCCAGCAGCTCCTCCCAGCTTGAATAACAGTTCTCATTCCGAACATTATGAGATTGTTGGAATCGTTCCCTTCGCTCAGGATCGCTATCCGCAACGGCAACGAATTGAATGTCTTCTGGATACTGTAAAGCATAGGGTGCGTAAGCACCCATCCCTCTTTGCCCTGCTCCGATTAATGCTGCAGTAATTTTCTTCATATCTTGCTCCTCTCTTAAGACCCTAATGATGTTATGTATCCTATTTTTTGCGGTCTGATCTCCCAATACTTACAAAAAAATAAGGGGAAGGCGCTCAGCCTTCCCCACAATTCGTTGTCAGCCTATACCGGCCTCGACATTTTTCATTGCAGCCATCGCTTCACTTAACGCACTCACTGTTTCTTTAACTTGTAATTGCGTAACACCAGGATCAGCTTCTATAACTCTTGCTGCTGCAAGCGCTTCTTGTAGTGCTGCCCAAGTTTCTACCGTGTAGTCTTCTTCGTTTGAATACAATAATTTTGATTTTGCAATGTTGTCTCTTAACGCTGTTTTATTAACCTTATCCGGGTCTTCACCGGCTACTTTTACCGAAATAATTGCCGATGAAGCATAATCAGCAATAATTCCTTTTACCTTAAATGAACCTGATACTGCATATTGATCGGATGGAATCTCATCCCATGAAACAGCTGCATCCTTATACTCATTTTGGATCGTTAGCACCTTAACGGTTTCAGGTAAAGTTGGCTTCACATCAATATACGTATTTACAGAGAAAATAGGCATGATTGCTTTAATTGCTCCTACTACTGACAAGCAGTCTTCAAGGTATATATTTCCATTCCTATCTACATTCAAAGAGAGAGATTTGGTTACAGAATTACTGTCCAAAAATACCGATACTGCAATACTTGATTCACCTTCTGATAAGGCAACTAGCTGGTTTTGCGAATGAGCTGCTACTACACCAGGATTTGAGCTTTCCACTTTGATAACTGCGTTAGTCAAATCAAGCTTATTGCCCTTATCAGATCGTGCTATAATATCTAATTTAATAGTCGTTTCATTCACTGCTTCTACATCTAGTTCTATGTCCGCAAGCGGAGCTTGCTTGTTTCCGACAAACACTTCTTCAGGTAAACTTTGAGTTAGTACTCTTAGAGCGGCTGTTCCATCACCTTCATGAGTATAGGTTAGTTTTTGTGTACCTTGTTTAAGAGTGACTTCGCCTACTGCTTCTACAGTACGTAATAACTTCCATCTACCATCAAATATTTTCGCCTTGTCTCCACCCTCATAAATCAGATAATTACCATCCGTTAACGTTAGGCTGAAGGAAATTTCATCTCCATGGTCACTAGTGAAGGTTGGGTTTGTAACATCACCATTTTGGGCGCGTAACTCGATTCTTATTGACTGATCGTGGTATTTGTTCGTATACGAAATGATGTTTTGTGTATGTGCTGAATAGGACACTGGATTAGCAGCGTAATCAATCGAATATAGATTCCATCGTTCACCATCCCGAATCGTCTCTAAATGCCAATCTCTTTTTTGCTCGCGTAAACGAATTTGCTGATCTTTTGTAAAGGCCCCGTCTCTTCTAGCGATATCCCATTGCTTAATGGCATGCATAACCTCATCATTATTGCCGTTATTTCTTAAGGCATCGAGTGAAGTTACAAGTGCATAACCCGCATCGAATCCAGCTGACTTGGCAAGCATCCATTCCACATCTATCGTTGAAGCACCACCATGATATTGGAACCAGCCTAGCATTCTAGGGAAAAAATTACGCTCATAGTAATATTGATTCATATAACGATATTCAATCATACCTTCGCGCATAGCAGCGCCCCAAGGCTCTCCCCAGTTCATTCTGCTGCTTACACTCCAAATATTTGGATATAAATTACTTGAATCATTGATATAATCTTCTTTATTGACTAAGTTTCGATAGACATCGTTGACCAACTTACTCCCTTGATACAAACTATATCCCGCTGCATTCGCATCTTCTAGTCCGTCAAATGAGATTTGTCTCAAACCGGTGTTATTGAATGCTTCTGCTAAACGCAAGGAAGTCTCGGCTATAACATCATGTCCTCCGACCGTACCTCCATAAGAATTTTGCCAGATTCTTTTAATGGTTGCACCAGCATGATGTGCCACTTGAAGGGTATCCCATTGGTTTCTTCCGGCCAATGTTAATTTCCATTCTGTTGCGCTCATTTGTGTTATGGAGGAGTAGGACATTAATTCATTGTCTATTTGAATATAACTTCCGTTTCCACCTCTAAATATCGAATCATCATCCACAAAAACTTCCATGCCTGTATCTGAAAGCTCTTGCGTGATCTTTGCAGAACCGCCGCTAGCTAAACCTGGATGTGGAATAGGCGTATTATAAGGATCCCCACCTGCAATAAACGGGCCCATCGTATGTACGCCGACTTTAATCCCATTCGCTGCGGCTTTGTCTACGGCCTTTTTCATTCCGGCATCACTATTTTCGAAAGAAGAATTGAATCGATAATGACCATCGCTTTCAAAGACGCCATCTCTGTATACGTATTTTATTCCGGCTTTGCTAGCAAAGCCCGCGAATTCATCCATTGAATCAATAGAAAGGTCTCCTGAAATAAAATAGGGCATGGTTACTTCTGGATTCGTCTTTTGCCATTCGCCGTTCAACATAGGATGCGGCTGGTCCTCGCCTATTTCTATATCGGAAATGGTACTTAAAACAGCGTTCTTCATAGCCGCTTTAGCATCTTCCAATTCGCAAGTATCCACACAACAACCATATAATGCAATTTTCGAACCTTCTAATATTCCATCAAAGCCTGCTATTGGAGGTACTTGTTGCTTATCTATAAATACATCGTCTTGATGTCTTCTGACAGGTCTGATTCTTACTTTCGTAGAGTCCAAAGTATATACCTGCAGAACGCTTCCCCAATCTGTTTTGGATGCCGAACTCCAATCATATGAAAATCTTGTTGGTCCTGGTCCCTCGGGATAACCGAATTGTTGATATTCATGGGGAAATCCACCCTGTGACTTGTCGTTCAATCCTTTAATCCCTATCGCAAAACGATCATCATACACGACACCAACGGCTTCGCCGACCGTTTGGGAAATACTCGTGGTAATAGGACCCCATATGAGCATTTCTATATCGTTCCCGGATTTCTCAACACGTGTAACTTCAAAAGTTGCGTAAGTATCCTTCGATACGACCTTAATCGATACTTCGATACCTTTGTCAAAATGAAAAGTGTATGTCTCATCGTCAACCGACATCGACACGGGCAACAGCTCTTGTTTATCCATGACAAGCTTTATTAAATATGCCAAATACTGCTGCTTGATATGATTTGTACCGTCTACAAGATTAATTAGACCGACAATTCGTCCTCTTTCATCGAGTTCAACGGTCAGATTTCCTGCTGCAATTTGGTAAAGAGTCTGTGTTTCTTTCGTATCCATCTATTGCACCTCAATTTCACATAATAGTATCAAGCTTCGTTACAGTCGCGCCTTACAAGTGTTAAGCCATGCTCCCTCTTATCACAGCACCTCAGGAGTAACACTTCGCCCTAAATCCGAGCTTTGCGAAGCTGCTTCCAAAATACTGATGATCCGCAGTGCTTGTTCGGGTTTTACGATCAATTCCTCACCCAAGTGCATATGGTCGGCGATATTCCAATAATATTGTTTCCAGTCCGTTTCAAATATCCGGTCAATCTTGCTGTGCTGACGAATGCCGTTCACTATCGTTGTCAAATAGATTTCGTCCTGCGAGTTCATTTCAATACTGCCTCGGGTGCCGAGAATTTGCCACTTTGGCCGCTTGATCGCTGCTATGGAAGAGAACATAATATCAACCGTAACCCCATTTTTGAAATGGATGTTCACTTTGCCATGGTCTTCGTTCGTTACCGCATGCCATACTCTTTTCTGGAAATTGCCCATCAGTTGCGTCATCTCGGAAGGAATCAAATTGAGAATCCAGTCGATGATATGCGCACCCCAATCGTACATAATTCCGCCACTGACCACTTTATCGGAGCGCCAGTTAAAGCCCGGCTGCCCATAGGCAACTGCCGAATAATCGATGTGGAAAATATCGCCGATTAAATTTCTATTCAACAGCTCGCGGATTAGCATATAGTCATCATCCCATCGTCTGCAATGAAAGACGGACAACATTACCTCTTTCTCCCGAGCCTTCTGAATCAATGCTTTCCCTTCCTCCACCGTCAAGCAAAACGGCTTTTCCAACACGACATTTTTACCAGCCTCAAGGCATTTCATCGCAAGCGGTGCATGCAGATGGTGCGGCAAAATGTTCACGACAAGATCTACTACATCCATAGCCAGCATGTCGTCCAAATTGGTGAAATACCCCTTCAAACCAGGAAATTGCTGCTTGGCTGCTTCCACCCTTTCCGGTGAAGCATCGCAAACTGCAACCACTTCCATGCCATCGGTTTGAGCGATCCAACTCGCATGTCCCGCGCCCATATTAAAAGACGGACCGAACCCTAGCAAACCGCAGCGGATTTTCTCAGTAGTCTTCTCTTCACCCGCACTCCAACGGATAGCGCGCATAAGCATCTTCTGAAATTCGGGATGGTTCCATGCTTTTAAGTCGTGGCCATTCGCCAAATAAGCGACCCTACCTTGACCGTATGGTTTCGTATAGGCAAGCGGCATCTTCTTGCCCTGCCAGTTTGTTTCTGCAAGTACCGTCACTTTGGAAGCATCATAGCTTTGCAAATGGTACATTTCATCATCAATTACAAACGATTTCATCCTTGTCGTAATGAGATGATCGGTATTCACGATGTCCACCTTAAAGCTGTGATGCTCCGGATGTGTCAAAAATTCGCCGCCAAGCATCTCGATATACTGGCGATTGTTACGGAAGCTGTCTGCCGCGGAATGAACACCTACAAATCCGCCGCCACCCGAAATGAATTCAAGCAACCCGCGTTCACGTTCCGGCGTGAGCTCGTCTGCAAATCCGGTTGTGTACAACACGACCGCTGCATATTTCCCTTCATGCAGACGGGTCAGCGTATCAAAATCTTCAGTAGTCTCCAAACTATATCCTTCTCTTGAATCGATCAACTTCCCCAAAACTTCTCCAGCCGCTTTCGTCGGATGAAAATCAGGACCACCGTATATATACAATATGTTTTTCATGCAAATAACCTCCCATGTTTATATACTATATAATTTAGAAACACGCCCTTCACCGTAATGAAGAACGTGTATAACCGGGTCGTGATTACCGGACGTCCATTCAAATTAGCCGTTCGCAAACACTTTTCTGGTGCGATTCATCGTTGCAAGTTCCACTTTCTGTTTGGAGTGCATACTTTCAATGGCTGCGAATCCGATTTCGTTCACTGCTTTGAAATCATCGTGCGAACAATGTGGTACAGGCCCACCGTCCAAATAATCAGCAATTTGATTATAAGCAACGGTGAATACACTTTGTCCTTCCGGTAAGCCAAGAGTATCCAAATCGATCGCAGTCCCATCATTCATTACCACTGCCGGATCTAAATACATGCCTACGCGCATCCGACCTTTAGTACCGTGTACATCACAGTAAATTTGATCGTACGTGCCTCTGTCTCCCACTTGAATGCCGGTCACACCATTTTCAAATTCAATAATCATGCCATCATAAGTAGGCTCAGACTCGTAACCATCTTCTCCCGCTTCGCTGACTTGTCCAGTTGCGTAAACGGATTTCGGATTGTATCCGGCAAATTGGCAAATGAGATCTGTTGTATGAATAGCAAACGATAATACGGTTCCACCACTATATCCGACAACCTTCGTCACATCGCCGATCAAGCCTCCCTTGACCAGTTCCTGCAATCTGAGAATACGCGGAGTCCAGTGTCTGGAGTAGGAGACAATGATATTTGTGCCATGACTCTCAGCAATAGCTATAAGCTCATCCATTTCGGCCAAAGAGCAAGTAGGAGGCTTTTCCAAAAATACAGCTTTCGGCTTGGCTGCCAATACTTCCTTCATCACCCGATAATGAAGTGGTCCTCTCACGCAAACGGCCACTATATCGAGGTCTTCCTTCAGCATTTCCGTACTACTCGCGAAATAGTTGATGTCCGGAAACACCCCTCCCCATAACTCGCGAAATTTGTCCTGAGCCTCTATCGAAGGATCGCACACTGCTGCCAGCTTGACGCGATCGCTAAATCGAATCCCGCCCACATGGCAATACGGCTCCTTATCCTCTGGTGATCCATAAAATGCAGCTATATGTCCTATACCAATAACGCCTACTTTGTACATCCGTAGCCTCTCTCCTCTATCTACATAAGTCGTCGTTCCGTTACGATGGTTCTTAGTTCTTTTTGAAAGTAAGGATCTGTGTCGAGTTAGGCTCTAGTACCACTGTCGGACAGTCAAGTAACGCAAGCTCTCCCATCGGTTTCGATCGATCATCAGTATGCTCAGCAAACACTTTAACCTGAGCGGCAAATTTCGTTGGATTGAATAAGGAGACATGGAGCTCCGACTCATTATTTTCAACGACTTCCGCATCGATATGGTCGATTGCACAAACCAAACCTGTATCTGTCTGAATATAAACGCCCGGCACTTCAATGTAGGTCAACATCATGGAAACCTCACACCAGCATGAACCGCCTGCCACTTCGCCGATGTTCTCTTTTCCTTCCCAGTCGCTCGTGTTGACACGCTCTCCCATCCAGCCTGGAGGAGAAAATTTGTCAGACTTACTGCCGCCCCAAGTAATGCGAAGCGGACGATCTTCACGTGAAAGATACTGCGGCAAGTTATGAGCAATTTCACGGATTAGCTCCAAGTAGAATGGATTGCCAGTTGCGCGGTAAAGCTTGAATAGTGAATCTCCGGAAAACGTGCAAATTCCCGGCGCCGCATGTTTGTTTTGCACACTGGCCCAAACAGCTCCCGTTGCCCGTAAATCAAAATCACGGAATTCGGCTCCTTCGCGATATTCAAAATCGTACGAGACGCTCCAAGTCGAACATAGCTTTGCTGCTTCTTCCGCCATTTTCAGCCACTTGGTCGCTCCCGTCGCTTCATACATAACGACATAGGATTCGAGCAACGCAAAAGCCGATTCACTATCCGGACACTGGCAAATTTCCCCGGGGGCTCCGGTCGATACACCTTGTCTGATGAATTGGTTGTAGTAATGGGCGGCAGACTGCTCCGCGACTGTCAAATATTCGGCCCGGTCGAAGTACACCCCTGCCAATGCCAATCCAGCGGAGGCAATACCTGCGCTCGCACTACCACCGATGACGATTTGTTCCTTGTCCACATCGATGAACTGCCCGAACTGCCCATTGCAAATCCATAAGCGTACAAAGGCATCGCATGCTTTTAACAGTCCTTCTCTCCAGCTAGCCGGAATCTCTTCCTGCATTTTGTCCAGCAACATGAACTGTTTAACTAGGAAATAGATGGCATCCGCATTTTTCCGAAGAAGGACGATATTCGTTTCATCGTGTGCTCTGAATGCGTCCCCGCGAAGCCTTCCTTTGCAATACATGCCGTAAAAGAAGCCAGATGGAGCCTGTATCGTGTTAAACATAAAGTCAATCGTCTTGCGAGCTCGCTCTTTGGAAAGTTCTGATCCGATCATAAGCTGAGGTAATGTGCTAATACCTCCACCTACCCAGCCCGTTTGCCATTCCCCGAAAGTCGGATCCGGCGATGTCGAGGACCGATAAAAACCATAATCTTCCAGCCAATTATCCTGGTTATATTTCTTTTCGATGATATTCCACGCCTCGGAGAAAGGAATCTCATGGCGCAGGCTTGTGCTGCCGGTCAAGTCTTTCCGAATCGTTGTAAAATAATCGAATAGAGCTGGAATGTCGGGACAATCAAAGAAATACATTCTAAATGTCATAGTTACTTCATCATTCTCGCGAAAATCGGCTCCACGGTCATCCGACTTTTCCTTTGTACTGCACATGCTGTACTTGATACTTCTAACAGACGGAGCCGAAAGCGATAGGATCGCTTTTGTCCTGTCCTCATTTTCCTCCATCGTAATTCCCGAATCGCCGAGTGATGTTACTTGCGTCGTTAACACGAAGAAACCTTTCTTCTGCTCCCGCTTGAAGAAACCGACGGCAGGGGTCGATAAATCCCCTGTTCTCAGTTCCATCTTGGATACGCCTTCATTTTGATTCAATCGCGGTACATCAGTAATTGTTGTCGGAATGTGTAACCCGATTTCATCTTCCTTGCTCAGCATCGGCGGGTATTCCTGTTCACTCACCTTAAACCGATTCCCGTTATATGCCGCTGCCGGCATCAGGACGTAGTTTTCCTTCGACCACTGTTCCATCTCCATATGGACCGAAATACTTGCTTCGTTTACTGAACCTTCAAGAACCTTGAATGTAGCGCTAACATCGATCGCGTTCTCATTCGCTTCCACTTCTGCAAACGAACAACTTATTTGCCACAGCGATTGTTCCAACCTAATCTGCTGCTTGCTGCCTAACTCATTACAATCGGTCTTCACCGATTGAACCGGAACAACACCGTCAAACTTCGTCAGAGAGAATGCTAGTTTACAATCGTTTTGTCCAAGTCTTAGGTTCAAGTCGCCGATCATTCTACACCGCCATTTCGATTAATTTCCAATGTCATGATTTCATTAGGCTTTAGCTGCAGCGTAACCATACCGTGTCCGCGACTATCCAGACTAATAGGCCCTAGCTGTTCAACGACTGCCACATCTCCTCCGGCAAAGCCCACATATTTCAGAGGCAGCTCAAGCGTGATGCTACTAGCCTCTTCCAATGGGTTAAACACTACAAGAAGGGCAGGTACACTTGCCTCCAACGACACGTGCATGACCGCATCCGGTTCAAATCCAGTAGGTCTCGCCAAGTGAACGATTTCGCCCGCTAAAGTGCTGCGATAGCGTTTATAAAACTGAATCCACTTATCAAAAACCTTTTTCGTATTTTCACCGATATATAATTTTTTGCCGTACAGAACCCCACTGTGCCCGTAACCGAACATACCGCCCACCGCATGGTCGTACGTAGCTGTATTTTCCTCTGAAGGCTCTATGCTATGGCCATGATAGGTTTCGAGATTACAAGACGTCCATGTCGAGCATGACGGGTCTTTATAGCGGGAATCGAACATAAACGCTCTAGTTTGAGTCACTAGACGCATGCCGCCCATCGTGAACTGATCTTCTTCTCGGTAACCGCCAGGACGCTGGTGCATGCCAAGGAACATCGCTTGCATTTCCTGCGGAGCCGTCAATATTTTGCCACGCTTGGTGACTTCCTTGAAAAATTTCTTCTCCCACATCCAGTTCATAAATTCAACGCTTTCCGGCGTATCATGCTTGTGATCATCCGCTAGGCACGGTAGACCGTGATAAGGTCCATCGAGAGCCAGTCCATCAAAGCCGCAATAATCGAGTAAGTGAAGCAGCTTCTCCTCAATATAATCACCCCAAGGTGACTGGTAGCACATATTCCCAAGCCCTCCTGGGCTGTATCGGATGCCATCCGGGCCTAAATACTGCCAATCGGGATGGTCTTCGCAAACTTGAGTCCCATGCCAAGCAATAGTCGTGGATGAGTAAGGAATAACCGTTAAGCCCTTCTCATGGTAGTAGTCGATCAGCCGCTTTATATCCTCTTCACCGTTCGGAAATAGATCGGCACGCGGGATGTAATCACCCGTATTCGTGAACAGTTGGCCTAGAAAAAGTTCTACTGATTCAATGCCGTCAGCTACGGACTGATCCGCAATTTGCATAAGTTCATCGTAGGTAGAGCATTTATCAACGACCCGCCTGATCTGCGTTTCTGTAATCCACGGAGCGATCTTCTTATACAGTCGGTGCAGGATAATGGACGCTTCGTCCCGATTGCCGGAAGTAACGGCCTCATAGCACTTGAACGTCTCGAAGCTTTGGCCCGGCTGCAGCATCATTCCGATTGGCTTCGGAAACTCAAGGCGCGTAAACCCCATATAAAAATCTTCTTCTTTCATAATATTCCAATAATAGTCGCTAAAGACAGACAACTCGACCTTGCCTTCAAAAAGTCTCACCATATCGACAGTTACGTTGTCCACGGTTACTGGTGACCCAGAAATGTTGTTTACTTTAACTGTTTTCGTTAACAACGGCAGATCATCCGCAATCTCAAATTCGATGACGAGTTCCACGGGGAAATCTGCCTCGCGTCCTCTACAATACAAGCGCAGCACATCGCCAAAGCTTCCTCTGTCCTGTTCGACCTGCGTAACCGTAAAAGAACCTTGCCGCTCATGCCATTCCTTCAAGTGCGTCCACGGACCCGCTTCATAAGTGCGCCCATTAATGGTTACCGCTGCTTCAAAGGGAAGCGAACCTTCAAATGCGAAGACGGGATACCAGCCTTCCCCTCTCTTTTCGCCGTTTGGCCGGATGTGAAACACGGTTGTCGTTAAACCTTCCGAAATATCCATTTCACGCTTAATAAATGCATTCTGAATGACAATTTTTTTATCCTTGACTGTTATTCCCATTGTCTGTAATGCCTCCTAATTGTCTTAGCGCTTCTATTAATTTACATCAGATAGATAATACCCGTAGATTTTAACAGCTAAGTATTAATGTGTAAATATGGATTAGAATATACAAAAATCGTCAATAGAGTATTATTTAACAAGTCCATTTGGATCAATAACAAACTTCCGTGAAACCCCACGATCAAAATCCTCATATGCTTTTGGAGCATCATTTAAAGAAATTAGTGTGGCATTCACAGCTTTAGCAATTTGCGCACGTCCGCTCATGATCGCCATCATCAATTCTCTGTTGTATTTCAGTTATTCACGCTAACAACCTTCCCGATTGAATTCCAGCGTAACGATTTCATTGGGTTGAAGCGTCAGTGTAACGATGCCATGACCACGCGAATCCAGCTTCACCGCACCGATTTCCTGAACGTGGACGGTTTCTCCACCGGCAAACCCTGCATACTTCAGCGGTAATTCTAATGTAATACTTTTCTCACTATTCACTGGATTAAACACAACAAGAACCGCAGGAATTTCCGCTTCTGTCGATACATGCATCACCGCATCCGGTTCGAATCCGTTCGGTCGCGCCAAATGTACCATTTCACCGGCTAATGTTTTTCGATATTTCTTATAAAATGAAGTCCATTTTAGGAATATTTCCTTCGTATTTTCTCCGATATAGGTCTTCTTACCGTACAATGTACTACTATGCCCGTATCCGAACATACCCCCAAGCGCGTGATCGTAAGTAGCTGTGTTTTCCTCCGACGGCTCAATACTATGTCCGTGGTACAACTCCAGGTTACAGGATGTCCATGTTGCGCATGCCGGATCTTTATACCGTGCATTGTATACGAACGCCCGTGTTTGTGTAACAAGTCGCATGCCGCCCATTACATTTTGATCTTCCTCGCGGTAGCCGCCAGGCCGTTGACTTAAACCAAGAAACATCGATTGCATTTCTTGCGGGGCGGTGATCATTTTATTCCTGTCCACAACCTCTTTGAAAAAGCGCTTTTCCCACATCCAGTTCATAAATTCCACACTTTGTGGATTGGCATGATCGTGATCGGTTGCTAGACAAGGAAGTCCATGATAAGGCCCATCAATTGCAAGACCGTCAAACCCGATATGATCGAGAAGATGGAGCAGCTTCTCCCTGATATATGCGCCCCATGGAGACTGGTAGCACATATTGCCTAGCGCTTCCGGTGAATAGCGGAGGTCGTCAGGACCTAGATACTGCCATTCCGGGTGTGTCTTGCAAATCTCGCTAGAATGCCAAGCAATTGTGGTCGAGCAATATGGAAGAACCGTTAAATTTTTGCTGTGATAATAATCAACCAGCTTCTTCAGATCTTGTTCCCCATTTGGGAATAGATCCGGGCGAGGAATGTAGTCTCCGGTATTTGTAAACAGTTGCCCTACAAATAACTCCACCGATTCGAAGCCGTCTGCGGCTGATTCGTCGGCAAATGTCACGAGCTCCTCGTACGAATTGCATGTGGATACGACCCGCTTGATTTGTGGTGTTGTAATCCATGGCGCAATTTTTTTGTAAAGTCGGTGTAAGATGATGGAAGCCTCGTCTTTGTCACCTGCTGTAACCGCTTCATAACACTTGAATGTTTCAAACTGTTGTCCCGGTAATAGCTCCATATCAATCGGTTTCGGAAACTCAAGCCGAGAGAACGAAATGTAATAATCATCTTCCTTTTGAATGTTCCAGTAGTAGTCACTGAACACCGACAGCTCGGAGCCTTCAAACATTCTGACAATGTCAACGGTTACATTATCTATGGTAAGAGGAGCGGATGAAACATTGTACACGCGTACATTTTTCGTTAACATAGGAAGATCGTCGGCAATTTCATATTCGATAACGAGTTCGACCGGCGGCACTCCCTCGTGACGCCCTGCACAGGTCAAACGCAGCGTATCGCCGAAGGTGCCTCTGCCCTGCTCGACATTGGTAACAGAAAAATCCCCTTCCCTGTTCCACTTTCTCCAGTGTTTCCACGGTCCGGCCTCATATGTTTTACCGCCGATCGTCACTGCTGCTTCGTAAGGAAGGCTCGACTCAAATGAAAATATCGGGTACCAGAAATCCCCCCTCTGCTCGCCATTCGGACGAATATTATATGCGATCGTGGCCAATCCTGCGGAAATATCGATTTCTCGATAAATAAAATCATTCTGTATGATAATGGTTTGATTGTTAATAGATATGCTCACAATAAAATCCCCTCTCATAATTCATAAGTGAAAAGAGTGTATACCACTACCTCAACACAATGCGACCTTCAATTGAAGGCCGCATGATCTTATCCCATTGCTCCATCTCAAAATCTTACAGTTGATGGTTAACCCTTCGTAGCACCCAGCATGATACCCTTTACAAAGTACTTCTGTAGAAATGGATAAACAATAATCATCGGAAGAATTGAAAGGATGATAACTGTGGCCTGCAACTGTCTTCCAGAATAAGGGTTTTTATTTTCCAACTTCGCTAAAATATCAGTGAATTGAGTTGGGTTATTTTGGATAATAATTCTTCGTAGTACCAATTGCAGCATTTCTTTATTCGTGTCATTCGTATAGATCAAGGCGTCGAACCATGCATTCCAATGTCCAACGCCTACCCACAATGCGATCGTAGCAATAATTGGCATGGATAAGGGAAGAATGAGTTTAATGAAGATTGTCATATATCCAGCACCATCCACCATCGCCGATTCCTCCAAGCTTTCCGGCAACGATCTGAAGAAGTTACGCATAATCAATACATTGAATGTGCCGATCATACCGGGAATGACTAGTGCCCATATGGTGTTATACATCCCGAGCGACTTGATAAGCAAGTAGTTAGGAATTAACCCGCCTCCGATAATAAATTGGATCAACATGAATCGCGTAATCCATTTATTAAGCGGAAAATCTTTTTTCGACAATGGATATGCCGTAATAGCAGTTGCTAAGACACTAATGGCCACACCCAAGACAGTCCGAATAATCGTATTTTTATAACCGACCCATAACGCATCAAAATCAAATGCGAGCTTATAACTGTCAAACGTGATCGGATTCGGAAACAGCATAAATGAATTATAGGCGGCATTCCCGCCATCAAGCGAGATGACGAGTTGTGTCCAGAATGGATACAATGTGACAATCAAAATAATCGTCATGATTGTATACAGAAATATATCTGCTATTTTATTCCCGTTTACCATAATGTATTATCATTGCCTCCAATCTTTCTAGCTAGTGCATTCATCGACAGCATCAAGATTAGACCTATCGCTGATTTAAACAAACCTACCGCTGTCGCATATCCATAATCCATATCGACTAAACCTTTTCTGTATACATAGGTGTCGATAATGTCAGCAACTTCATACACTTGCGGACTGTACATATTGAAAATTTGGTCGAAACCGGCATCGAGAATACCTGACATCGATAACACGAGCATTATACTGATGATTGGAAATAACATCGGAATCGTAATGTAGATCATTCGCTTGAACCGGCTTGCGCCGTCAACAACGGCAGCTTCATGCAAAGTCGGATCGATGCCCGTAATTGCCGCAAAATAAATGATCGAGCTCCAGCCGAATCCAGCTAGAACTGACGTTGCGACAAGAATCGCGCGAAAATATTGATTATCAGCCATGAACAAAATGGGATCGACCCCAAAAAGTCCAAGTATCGCATTGACCGGCCCCTCCAAAGAAAGGATGCTCATGAAAATACCGCCCAAAATGATCCATGAAATAAAATGGGGCAGGTATGAAGCTGTCTGGACAATCTTTTTGAATTTCACATTGTTAATCTCACTTAACATGATCGCGAATAAAATCGGAATAGGGAAACCCCACAGCATACGGTACAAGCTGATGATTACCGTATTTTTAAGTACCTCATAAAATCCCGGATCTGAAAACGCTTTCTCAAAATGAGCGAAGCCTACCCATGGACTATCAAAGAAACCTTTCGTAATTTGAAAGTCTTTAAATGCAAGCACCAGCCCATAAATTGGAATGTAATTGAAAATAGTGACGTACAGCAAGGCCGGAATTATCATGATTATTAATGCCCGGTATTTTTTTACCGCATACAGTTTAGATCTGGTGTTCTTAGTCTTCAATTGTCCTTCCCAATTGGGCTGCGGGGTTATTGCTGTCGTTTTACTCATCGTGTTTCTCTCCTTCCATGTTCATTATGAATGCGCATTCATTTCATATAAAAAGTATAGCATGAGGGTAATTGGGCAGCATTATCAGTTATTTGACTTCTTTATTGTTTTTCTGTCGAATCAGACTTGCACCTTCATAGGCCACATTCTTCTCTATATTGGGTTGGCGTTTTCCCGTAATAGTTTTTGAACAACGAAGAAAAATAAGCAAAGTTTGGATACCCAACCTCTTTCCATTTGATTATACTCGCTGCTTATTTGCCCGAGATTTTCAATAAGTCCACTAATTACGATACTTACGTCTACGTTATGATTTTCCTTGAATAAATCAACCAAAAATGTCCCCATCAGCAGCATATCCGCTTCGGTTTCGTCCGGTTTGTCTTCATATAATAAAACGCTCTGTACCTCATTCAAACTTACGAAGTCAGCTATCCCACCGGTCATTCCCCTTAGTAAAGGTTCGATATCGAGCTGAGACGTATAAATAAAAGGTGTAAATCAAGGGGCTCTCGCTGAGCTCTTGATTTACACCTTTCTTAATGATTTTACTGGAAGCTATTATTGTTGTAATTTGGCATAGGCTTCTTGCGCTTCTACCATGACTTTATCTCCACCCAATTTATTCCATTCATCAACAAATTTGTCGAATTCGCTGACCGGCGTTTTGCCCGTAATCATATCAGTGAACGTTTTCAACATTAATTTTTCCAATCTTTCATGAAGTTCATTATAGATCGGTTTCGTTACGCCATGCAATATTTCGTATTTTCCTGCTCCCATGTTCATCAATTCATTGCGGAGCGGCAGCTTCGATTTGTCGGGTGCAGTAAGTGCCGCAAGTTCCATATTATAAGAGTCATTCCATGAGCCCGGAACGGAATAAGCGCCGGCAAAGCCGTATTTCCACCGTTCTTGTTCATTATCGTATGGCGGAATAAATTCGAATCCGCCATCAGCTGTCTTATTGAATGTTACACCTTCTTCACCGTACATCCTAGCGACTAAAGCTTCCGGATCGAAAGACGTATAATCGAATAACTGAAGATATTTAATGAATTTATCACGATCTTTCTCCAACTGCTTTCCAAACACACTGACCGCTCCGTACACCGGATTGCTTTGACTCATCCCATACTTGCCCTCAGGACCTTTGGGTCCTGGCGACAATACGAAACTAGCTTGCGGATTTTTCTTGTGAAGTGCTGCATAGACTTCGTTGCAGCAAAAGACGTCATCTTCAGTGAAGAAGTACCAGTACGAACCGACCGCTCCTGCCTTTTCGTTAACCATTTTATCTGTAACATTATTATCTTTATTTACAATAAATTCTGGATCGATAAGGCCGTTTTTATACCAGCGATTTAGAACCGTTAACGCTTCCTTGGCACCCGGCAAAATTTCACCACGGACGATTTGTCCATTATCCTCAGTGAATGCTCCCGGATATACGCCAAAAGCGCCGAACACATAGCTGAACAGACCGTTACCCGTACCGGTAACTCCATAAGTATCTTTTTTTCCATTTTGATCCGGGTCATCATTAACAAACTTTGTCAATGCCTCTTCCATTTCCTCGAGTGTTTCCGGAGTTTTTGTAATCCCCACATTTTTCAGCCAGTCTTCACGGTAGGCAAGCGCTTGATTATGCGGACCCAAATCCCAAAGTCCTGGAATACCGTAAACCTTGCCGTCTCTCCTCGTATTCATAAAAGGATCGTCCCCGGCTACTTTATGCAAGAAATCCCAAAAACGAGGTGCATAGGTTTTCAAGTCTTCGGGATTAATTTCAGCAACAACCCCTTGTTTGATCATCTTATCATATTCTTCAAAGCTACCCACTCCGAAATGATCGGGAATATCCCCGGAAGCAAGCATTAAATTCAACTTTTCTTTGGCGGCCTCAGAAGACGTTGCAATAAATTCTGCCTCGAAATCAAATTTGTTTTTAAGGAAGTTCATGAAATATCCGTCTACCTTAGTTTGCTCAGGGTAATAAGTAAAAAACTTTAGTTTCATTTTCTCTGTTTCTTTACCCGATTTTCCTTCGTTACTTTCTTGATCAGTGGACTGTCCGGTTTGACCCTTGTCCTTCGATCCTTCCGAATCTGAACCTTTGCCGCATCCGCTAATCAGAGTAATCATCAAAGCAATGAAAATGATTGCGGTTAAACCATATTTCTTTTTGTTCATATTAAACCCCTCTCCCTTATTGTTAAATATTCTATTTCAAGGTTAACGTGTTATGATCAACCCTTCATAGCACCTAGCATAATACCGCTTACAAAATACTTTTGCAAACGCATTCATTTTGTATAAAAAGTATAGCATGAGGGTAATTGGTCAGCATTATCAGTTATTTGATATTCATTTCGTTTTTTTGACCAATCAAATGGATGCCGTGTCCATTGCAGTCTGAGGGATCGTGATCATCATGGTTGTGCCTTCATTACCCTGCAGAGTGGAGTGACATCAATTTCTGAACCAACTTCCAATGATTCAACCTGTATATGCGCCACAGCATCCCATTGGCCAACAAAGAAATGATAATCAGCATAATACCAGCTTTGATCGAACACCCCATCTGCTGAGCGCAAGTAATCGCCATATTCCGAAACCGGACTTTCAGTATAGATTGTTAGCTTCTCGATCCCGTTATAGCTCGCCCGCATCAAACTGAAATACGGATCCAAATACTCTTTTAATGGAATGACAAATGTCGATAAATCGGGAGTTTCCCCCTTAGGAATCGATACGACATTTTGAATTGTGCGATTAACGACAATCAAGTTGATTAAATTATTGTACAAGTCCATTTTGTAAGCAATGCAATCCACAGGCGTGCTAATGTTTCTTTCAATGCCTTGCATCGCTTGATTTTTGAGCAATACCTTCGATTGACTGTACGAATAAATTCCAAGTACCATCATTGGAATAATAGTAACGATCAGATACGATAGAAACAGCTTTTGCTTAAATCTGAAACGCGCGAATAGCCAGCTCTTCTTGTTCTACTGTAACTCGTTCAAATTCACAAAGTCGGCTTTCCCGCTGGTCATTCCCACAAGCTCAGTTTCGATATCGAGATCTAGCATATCAAAAAAACGGCTCTCTGCATGAATCATCGCCATCCGCAAATAACGATACCCGCTAAAGTGGATGACTGTATCCGGAGACTCGCTATCCTCTTCCGCAATGATCCCCCTACCGTGAATAAGATCATAAAAAACTTTTGATTCTCGTAACGAATTCCTTTCCAATACAACTCTTCGATTCTTTCTTCATGTTTTCTTGCTTATCTTCATCACATATTTGAATTACATTCGAGACAACACGCATAAATTCTCCGATTTCCACCGGCTTTAGTATGTAATGAAGCGCTTTCAAATCGATCGCTTTCTGAGCATACTCGAACTCACCGTAAGCGCTCATAAATATTACTTTTGTATGCGGCGATAACTCCTTAACCTTCTGTGCAAGCTCCAGCCCGTTAAGTTCTCTCATTCGTATATCCGTAAGCAAAATATCGATATCGTTGTGATTGCGAATATACTCGAGCGCTGCTTCTCCACAATCTGCTTCAACTATTTCCAGCCCCCAGTTGAATTGATCTATCAAAAATTTGACCCCCTCCCTTTCGGAACGATCGTCATCGACAACTAGCATTTTATGCATGATATTCATCCTTTCTCTGCCGTATCAAATGATAGCAGATAGTAGCATACATTCGCGTCAACTGATAAAACTGCAGATGTTTCTCCATTGTCAGGCTTTGTATTTGACCCGTCTCCTGTAAAAACGCAAATGGCCAACGTCGCTTCCGTAACTACTGAGATGATTTCGGCAATCAGTAATGGATCTGTTGACCCTGCTACAGCTGTTCCTAAATTCCTCGAGCATTTGAAAACGGCTGGCGTAGATGACATCATCAAAGAAAAACAAGCTCAATATGATGCCTGGAGAAAGTAATTAATCTCATAGCCTTATAAAAAAAAGAAAGCGGACATTCCCTATGGATGTCCGCTTTCTTCATTTCCTATTGCATCAATTAACGACAATTTTACCGAACTTGCTGCATATAAAATGCAAGCATCGGCATATATGTGCCCGTATCTACCGGTAAATGACTGGAGGGATTCATTTCATATGCACCATGCACAAAAGTATCTCCTTGTGGAGATCTTGACAAGCTCAGTTTAATCTCATTGTGTGATGTTATTTCCCATTTGCTAATCTCGATTTCTCCATTTACGTCTTCAACTGAAAACACTGGATCCGTCGGACCTATAGCAGTAAGATAACCTGAAACGCCGTCAAACCGCAAACAAATGCTAGAAATACTATTTTCGAGCAGCCAAGTAGCAGAAGATAGATTTGGGGCATCTGCCGATACCCGAGCTTGGTTATAGATATGAGCTATTGCGGCTTTAGCCATTCTCTCACCTATGATCATATTTCCAGCAGGACTGTTATGTATTCCATCTGATAATGGACAATCCAAAGCTGGTATTGTATAAACTTTTGGTATTGTAAAAGCAGCTTGTCTTTGGGCCTCCCGCACACGTCCCCATGATAGATTTTTCTCCAAAGAAGCTGTATCTGTACATCTATTAAGCTGAACCGTTATTATTGGCAAATCCACAATGTTTATATCACGACGGATAGTTTGAACCATATTTTCAAAACGTGACAAGTAGTTGGAAGACTCTTCAGGAATGCAATCTGAACAACCTTGATACCACAATATCCCACGAACTTTCCCGCCTACAGATGCGATAATATTCATCATATTGCGGTATAAGTAACCATCCTCATCTGGATTCCAAGACTTTAAAGGAGATCCGCCAAGGGCGGTTTGGATTAAACCAATCGGGATGCCTATTTCTTTCTGAACCATCTTACCAAAAGCCAAAAATGGGGAATGACCTGGATTAGCGCCTTCTCTATTCTCAAAATGGATGGAAGCTGTAGCTTCGTTAAAAGGATGGGATGCCAAATCCCATCTCCCGCTATTACGCAACAGATGAATTCCAAGCTGTGGTGCATCTTGAAATGGACCTTTTCCATATCCTGCAGCATTGCTTTGGCCAGCGATTACCCAGAGATCACCAACACCAATATGATGGATCATATCACCTCGAGCAGCCCATTCCAAAGCAGGTTGTTTGTCGATTTGCAGACAGGTTTCGAGACGATATAGTCCTCCTGCTGGAATCTCATTCAAGGTAATTTCCCATGACTCCCCTTCAAGCATAACACACGGGTGCCAAGCTACTATTATCCTGCCATCATCTTCATTAACTATTCGTGCGAATACCTGAGCATTGCTTATTGTGGTCTCCGTCGGTGCAGCCCAAACACCTGATAAAAAGATACTTCCTAACCCTTTTTCTTGTTGAATAATCGCCCAATGCTGCGGACCTTGTTGAATTATTGCCCCAATTTGTCCCATTATTAGTATCACGACCTTTTTCGTTGATTGATCCAACTTCACCCATTTATTATACATGAACTTACAATATCTGAAATCACGAAATATCAAGGTTTTCTATGAATAAATCGAAATTAGGGTATCCAAAAAATAGGCTTTTCTTTAAATTATGAATATCGTTTGCTTGTGGACTTATCGAGACATAAGTTATGAGCCAATAACTAATTCTACTCTCCGCTTTCCCACTATTTGTTGATATGATTCACCGTATCCCTTACCCTTTTAAGATTACATTAAAGCAAGTTCCGCCATTATTATTATCGGTAACAGTAATTGTACCATTATGTTTTTTGATAATACTGTCAACAATCGAAAGCCCTAAGCCCGCACCAGCCACTTGACGGGAGCGTGATTTGTCAACACGATAAAAAGGCTCAAATATATTCTTTTTGTTTATTTCGTCAATGCCTATACCTGTATCTTTAATTTTGATTGAAACCTGTTCCTTACTTAATCTGTTTACAACAACCTCAACCATGCCGCCATCAATATTGTACTTAATTCCGTTTTCCACGAGGTTATAAAACGCACGATATAATAAGTCAGTGTTTCCAGTAACAATGCTATTATCACAATCTAAGGACAGCGTAACATTTTCGTCTTTAGCTATGTGAGAAAGCTCGGAAATAATATCCTCAAAAATATCCTTTACGCAAATGCTGCTTTGCTCACCTTTATCGTCCATATTCGTCATATCTAACAGGTTACCGACGAGTCCTCTCAAGCGTTTTGTTTGCTTTTCAATAACGGAAATAAGAGCATCATATTCCTCGTTTGTATGAGCTTTTTTCTTCTTAAATACATCAACCTTTGTTTGTAACACAGCAAGAGGTGTTCTAAGCTCGTGGGCGGCACTTGCAGAAAACCTTCCTTGCATCGTAAAAGCATTATCCAGTTTATCTGTCATTTCATTAAATGTTACTGTAAGCTCTGCAATTTCATCCTTTGTAGGCGGCACAGATAATGTTTCAGATAAATTATGCACATTTATGTTTTTCACTTGCCCATTTAGCATAGCAAGCGGTTTTAATGCCTTGCCCGAAATATAGTAGGTTAAAAATCCCCCGCTAACAATAACTAACAGCAAATAAATAATGCTTTCCATTGTAAAATCCATTCTTGCTTTTTGGGAATCAACAGATGGAACTGGAGTAATTATGCTGCTTGACGGTGATTGTGAGCTTTCATCAACCCATCCATTTTCGCCGATCTCTTGTGCTGGCAATAACAAAGTTGCATCGATCCTTGTAGCCATTCTATCAGCAGAATAATTGAGTATTAAGGTAAGACCTACACAACAAACAGTCAAAAGTGCAACGGTCATAACAGTAAGTCGCAATCGAATTGGCATTTTTTTAAGCATTAGCATCACCAGCCTTATCTGATAACAAGTATCCTTCGCCGATTTTCGTTCCGATGGGGTCATTGTTTAAAACAGCTTTCAGCTTCTTTCGAAGGGTTGCAATATGAACCCGTATAGCACCACTGAAGCTATCCGCATTCTGATCCCAAACATGTTCAATCAATTCTTCTTGGCTAACCACTCTATCCTTGTTAAGCAAGAAATATTCAAGCAATGCAAATTCTTTTTTTGTAAGTGATATTTCATTTTCATTAACAACTGCAATACGCTTAGATAAATCCACTTTAATTGCACCGCAGGAAAGCATACTACTTTCTTGCACAAACTTTCGCCTTAATAAATTTCGTATTCTTGCTTCCAACTCGGCAAAATCAAATGGCTTCGCCAAATAATCATTTGCCCCTATGTCTAAGCCCTTTACTTTGTCATTAACACTACTTCTTGCACTGAGAATGAGTACCTTTAATTCCGGCTTCTCATCTCGTATCTTTTCTAAAACCTCGAGCCCATCCATTTTCGGGAGATTTAAGTCAAGTACAACCAAGTCGTAATCGACGTCATATAAAAGCTCGTAAGCAGCTTCACCGTTGTCACAGGTATCAACTGCATAACCATCTATTCTAAGCCCATCTGCTATCGCTTCTTGCAAATCAAGCTCGTCCTCTACAATAAGTATCCTCATACGCAAATCACCTCTTTTACTATTGTACCTAAGTATAGGTTAAATCTATGTTAAGAAGTTAATTCAAAACAAAGAAAATCACTTAACAGGGATTTAACATCGTTTGTTATACGATGGTTGCATCAAGTTTAGGAGGAACAAAAATGGATATTCAAAAACCCAATTAAAAATGATGGGAAACTGTCGATTGTGAAAATAAACAACATAGCAGAGAGGAAGTAAACAAATGTTTGAAATTAAGAATGTATCCAAACAATATAACGGCGAATTCGCTTTGAATAATATTTCCTTTACAATGGGAAAAGGATTAAATTTTATAGTCGGTGCTTCGGGCAGCGGTAAAACTACTCTTCTAAAAATCCTAAGCGGTATGGAACAAGATTTTGATGGCGAGGCTTATTATTGCGGTAAGAGCATTAAACAATTAACCTCCAATGAAAAAAGCTATTATTACAACAATATGTTCGGATTTGTTTGGCAGGATTTTAATTTACTCGAAGATTCATCGGTTTTAGAGAATATCTTGCTGCCACAGTATTTGAAAAATTATCAAAATCAAAAGAACGCTGAAACGATTCTAAACGACCTCAATTTAATTGACCTTGCACATCAAAAAGTGAAATATCTTTCGGGCGGTCAAAAACAGCGTGTTGCCATCGCAAGAGAGCTTATGAAAAATCCAAAGGTTATTATTGCAGACGAGCCAACAAGTGCCTTGGATGAAAAAACAGCAAAAACAACAATGGATATTCTGAAAGCTATTTCTAAATACAGAATAGTTATAGTTGTAACCCACGATACCAATTTGATGGATAAAAAATCTAATATTATACACTTGGATAAGGGAGAATTGATTGGAGTACCACAAGAAATTGTAACTAAAACAGAAAATCTTAAATACGATCAAAGTCACCGCTTATCTATCAAAAATGCTTTTGCAATCACCAAATCGAATGTTAAAAGAAAAATTGGGAGATTTTTAGTATCCACCCTTGCTCTAATGGTTGCAGGTATATTATGTCTTACCACTGTAAGCGGCGCAATTGGAAGCAGCAGTCAAGGCGAGTTCGATGAGCTGATAGATACGTATGGCGAAGGACTTAAAGATATTAGTATAGTTGGCAGTTTTATGAGTGCGGCAGGATCAAGCGGTAATGAGGAGGAAAAGCCGAACGCTGATGTAACACAGGATATTGGTGGCTTATATGACAAATATGCAGGCGATGAGCGTGTTGACTTTACTGCTTTTTTACAAGCGTTTGATGATATAAAAGTATCGGTTAATGACAAAGTATATAACATACAAAAAACAGGCAGTACTCCGTCAATCAATAAGCTGGTAGCAGGAAAAATGCCGACAGGCAAAGACAACGAGGTTGTTGTCCCAGATCGTTTTGTTGAAACATTGGGAATAACAAACGAGCAAGCAATAGGGAAAGAAATTGATTTTAGCGGTTCTGTATACAATTGGGATACCGGTGAGCCTGTTTTAAAAGAGACATCCATAACCGCAACTATAGTCGGTGTTGCAGATACTACTGTCTATTATGACTATCAAGGGGAACTGAAAGAGCTTACCGTTGATGACTCTTTCTTCTTCAGCAAAGTTGCACTTGACGATATGAGAGGACAAGCAGAAATTAAAAATGACACAGTGAATTTTCTTATTCGAGCAAAGACACCTGTTGATATGATTTCCATTAAAGACGAGCTTAACGAAACAGGCATTGTCCCTCTTGGCAGATTTGAGCTTGTTGAGGATATTGTTAGATTAAATGAGCAGACAACTGAACAGTCAGGCTCTGCAAGTGTGCTCATAGGAATATTGTCTGTCGTAATGGTTATTTCCATCTTTCTTATCACAGGTTTTATGAGAAAAAGAGAATTTGCTATTTATAAAATCAGCGGCTTTAATCATGCTCATTTGAACTTGCTTAATTTGACGGAAATGATAACACAAACCATTACAGCAATCCTATTGATGCTTGTTACATCACCTCTTATCAATTTAGCCACCAATGGCTTGTTCAGCGTAAACATTCTTCATTCAAAGATGTTGTTTACGGGAGTGCTGTTGATTGCTTTAGCAGCCGTTGTGGCTTACTTTACAACTGCTATTACCATCATAAAGACTAATACAACCACAGCTTTGAAGACAGGTGACCAATAATGATTCAGATTAATAACCTTACAAAAGGATATGGCCATTCACTTATTCTTGATGATACAAGCTATACCTTTCCAAGCAAAGGACTTATTTGTCTTTTAGGTGCATCGGGCTCAGGTAAAAGCACTCTGCTTAATATGATTGCAGGCTTTGACAGCCTATACAACGGTGATATTACGGTTTGGGGTACTTCTATAAACAAACTGAACGCCGATGAATTGTGTGCGTATCGCAGAGATAATATCGGATTTATCTTTCAAAACTACCATCTTCTAAGCGGATATACCGTACTTGAAAACGTCTTACTTGCTTGTGAGCTAAATAATTCAAGTGAAGAGGAAAATAGAAAAAATGCCGAACAACTGTTAAGTAAACTAGGATTATCACAAAAAACGAATGAAAAAATTGAAAATCTTTCGGGCGGTCAAAAGCAAAGAGCTGCTATTGCAAGAGCGTTAATTAGTAATCCTCGTATTGTCTTAGCAGATGAGCCTACAGGAGCATTAGACCGCAGCAACTCCAATGAAATTATGGAGCTTTTAAAAGAGATTTCAAAAGACCGTTTGGTTATTGTGATTACTCACGATCAAAAGATTTGTAGCTTTGCAGATGACGTCATTTATATCGAGAACGGAAAAATTATTGCAAAAGATCTCGACACTCAAACAGATATTACCGGTGATAATAAACTCAGCTTAAATATGGCTGTCAAAGTATCTGCGTTCAAGCTAGGGCTTAAGAACTTCAATGTTCATATCTCACGCTATATGACTGTTAGTCTGGCAATTTCCATTGGTATCCTTGCATTTATTTTGTCTCTATCTTCGGGCAATATTATAGAGAAGTCTATTTCAGATTTTAAAGATAAGAACACCGCCTTTAACAACGGCTATATCAAATATGAGGATGACGGAACCGTTTTTGAATTGCTGAAATCCGATGAGCGTATCGAAAATGTTTATTATCAATACAAAATAACGGATGTTACTTTGAGGCTGGGAGAAAAAACCGAAGCTATAGCAGAAAAATACCCAATGCCAAAGGCTACTGAAAATATGTCTTACGGTGCTATGCCAAAAGCAGGTGAAAAGGAAATAGCACTTAGTCCGAGCCTTGCCAAAAAATTTGGAAATGATTTCAATAACTTGCTTGGTAAAGAACTTACCTTAAAACATAGTGGACAAGAATACACGCTTACGATAAGCGGCATTTTTAATGCAGGCTACGATGATTTCTTTGTAAGCTCCGATATTGAACAGGATTTTTATAAAAATAGAGATGGTGATAAGTACTATTCCATTAGTTACGATGTAAAAGACTTTGAAGATATTGTATCAGTAAGTCAAATGCTAGCTGACAAAAAAATCGATAGTAAAACTTCAGCAAAAGAAGTAGGAGCTTTGCAAAGTACGTTCAACAGTCTTAGCCGCTTGTTTTTTATCGTTTCTATTTTAATTTTGACCTTTGGTTTGTTTATCAGTATAGTGCTACTTATCAAACTGCAAAATTCGAGATACAAGGAATTAGGACTACTGTCGGCTTTGGGATTTAATAAAGGAACTATACAAAAAATGATTGTCAGCGAAAATCTGCTTTTATCGGCAATGTCGTCTATTTTTAATGCTGTCCTCGTTGGCTGTACTTATTTAATCAGTATGGTATTCAATTTAGCAATTATCATTACCCCATTACAAATGTTACTATCCATACTTTCCACAGGCGTTGTTGTTATTGTAATTAGCATAATAGCCAGCCACAAGTTAATCCATACAGAGCCTGCTGTAGCGTTGAGAAAGTAATATCCATTGAAAGAGAGAAGCTAAGTCGGTCCTATTTCGAAAAGATACGGCATGCCTCAGTTGAGGCATGCCGTAAATATACGCACCAGTTATTCTAATTGATTCATTAGCTTCTCATAAGCCTGCTGCGCTTCTTCCATCACCTTGTCGCCGCCCATCTTGTTCCATTCGGCCACAAAGTTATCGAATTCACTGACTGGCTTTTTGCCCGTAATGATGTCGAGGTACGTTTGCATCGCCAGCTTATCCAACCTTTCATTGTAATTGTTAAATATCGGCTTATCG
Source organism: Paenibacillus sp. J31R122 (assembly GCF_056269185.1). Classification (NCBI taxonomy): domain Bacteria; kingdom Bacillati; phylum Bacillota; class Bacilli; order Caryophanales; family Paenibacillaceae; genus Paenibacillus; species Paenibacillus sp. J31R122. The sequence goes on along the minus strand of NZ_JBWDNM010000001.1, from coordinate 592,860 downwards.
ATTGGGCCGAGAATATCGTACTTGCCCTTGCCCATATTAATCAGATTGTTACGAACGGGAATCAACGATTTGTCTTTCGTATCGAAAGCGACCAATTCTTCGTTGAAGTCGTCGTTCCAGCCGCCGGGCATTGAGTAGGCACCGTCAAAGCCATATTTCCATCTTTCTTTCTGATCGTCGAACGGCGGGATAAATTCGTAGTCTCCATCAGCGGTCTTCTTAAATGTTTTCCCTTCCTCTCCGTATGTACTTGCGATTTTCGCATCGATCTCGAACGAAGTGAACTCGAATACCTGCAAATATTTGATCATTTTATCGTGATCTTCTTCCAATTGTTTGCCGAACATGATGTCGACGCCGAACAGCGCGTTCCCCTGCACCATGCCGAGCTTTCCATCTGGCCCCTTGGGACCGGGTATAAGTGCAAAGCTGGCGTTCGGATTTTTCTTATGCAGCGCTGCATAAATATCGTTACAACAAAATACGCCATCCGGAGCGAGGCCATACCAATAATCCGAGACAGCCCCTGCCTTTTCCTGAACCATTTTATCCTGAACATTGCTTCCTTTATTTACAATAAACTCAGGATCTATCAGTTCGTTCTCATACCAACGGCTCAATACTGTCAAAGCTTCCTTCGCACCTGGCAATATTTCACCACGAACGATTTTGCCATTCTCTTCGGTGAATGCTCCCGGATAAACGCCAAACGCTCCGAAAACATAATCGAATAAGTCGTTGGTGTCCGAAGCTGTTCCAGTAAGTCCGTACGTATCCTTCTTACCATTGCCGTCCGGATCGTCGTTCCGGAATTTCGTCAACGCAGCTTCCATTTCTTCGAGAGTTTCCGGTGTATTGGTCACTCCTACCTTCTTCAGCCAATCTTCCCGGAAGCCGACAACTTTCCCAGTAGGGCCTAAATCCCATAATCCTGGCAAACCGTAGATCTTCCCGTCTCTGCGTAAATACTTAAATGGATCGTCCCCCAATATTTTCGTGATGAAAGCTAAATATTTCGGGGCGTACTGTTCCAGATCTTCCTGCTTGATTTCCGCTACTACGTCCTGACTGATCAACTTGTCATATTCCTGGAAACTCAAACCTTTCCACCAATCTGGAATATCGCCGGATGCAATCGCCAAATTCAGCTTTTCCTTTGAAGTGTCTGGCGAGGCTGTATAAAAATCGGCGTCAAAGTCGAATTTATTTTTGAGTACATTCATGTAATAGCCATCGATTTTCGTTTGTTCAGGATAAAACGACCAAAAGTGCAGCTTCGTCTTCTCAGCAGGCTTACCGGTTTTAGATGCGTTTTTCGTTTGCTTCGATCCGTCTTGACCTCCCGTATCGGTCTCCTTCGCACATCCAGCCAATATCGTGTTGAGCAAGACGAAACAGAGAAACAAGAATAACGCCATATTCTTCTTTTTCAATTCAGCCCTCTCCTTTTTTTGTGAAATACTTCTGTAGAAACGGATAGACGATGAGCATCGGAAGAATGGAAAGTATGATGACGGTCGCTTGCAGCTGTTTTTGCTGAATGAATACGCATTCATTTAGTGAGATAATTGTAGCACGTGACAAAATGGGCATCATTATCAGTTATTCGATTTCCATATCATTTTCTTGTCCGGTTCATCGCCCGCCATGCAAAGACTGCACCTACTGCCTCGTATGAACCGGAATTGAAATGTTCATCGTCGTTCCGTGCCCTGGTTCGCTTTGCACAGATAATCCGTAACTAGTACCGAAATGCAGCCTGATCCGTTCGTTGACATTTCGGAGCCCGTAGCCAGATGTCTGCATTTTCCTGACTTTGTACAATACATCCAATTCCATCCCCGGCCCGTTATCCATAATGGCAAATTCAACCGTCCCTTCTCCCATGCTTACAGAAACAGTTAACAAGCCCTCTCCTTTCTCTTTTAGGTTAAGTCCGTGAATGATCGCATTTTCCGCCAGCGGCTGCAATAGCATTTTGACGGTATCGTATTGGAAGACCGCTTCATCAATATCGTACATGACGTCGAAGCTGTTGTCGTTCGTATTCAGCATGATGTCCAAATACGATTTCACATTCTCCACTTCATGGCGGATTGAGATGAAGTCATCTCCTTTGTTTAGGGCCGTTCGGTAAAATTTTGACAACGCGGTCACGATGCGGCTGATTTCGTAAGATTTCGTTTGCAGCGCCTTCCAGTTGATCGCAGAAAGCGTATTGTACAGAAAATGTGGGTTCAGCTGCGCTTGCAGAGCGATCAGTTCCTTGTGCCGAACCTCGTGGAGCAGCTCGTTGATGCGGAGAAGCATATTGCCGAACCGTTTGGTAAGTTCGCCGATTTCATCATGGGACGTGCTATAGACGTCTATTTCGAGCTCGCCTTTTTCCACTCTTTTCATCCACGAGTTAAGCCTATAGATGCGACGGATCATACCATTCGCGAAAATAGAAATTATTACTATAAGGATAACAATACAAATGCCGATCACAATAAAGGTGGCATACAGGATCGGAGCAGCGTTACCCGACACCTGGCCAACTGGCACAAAGCAATAGAGCGTCCACATCGATTTAGCGATGTCCTGCTTGAAAACCATCATTTCCTTACCGTTTATCATGGAGACGCCTCCCGCTACATCAGCAATAGCCGTATGTGACGAATTTACGTCCTCGCTTATGCTTGAAAATACGATGCTTCCATCCCGGCTTTTGATGATAATTGGGTAATCCGGCAGCAGCTTGGCTGCTTCCTCGACGATTTTGGCAGTTTCCAATCGCATGTAAAGAAGATGGCTGCCTGACTCGAACGTTTCTGGAAATTTGCTCACAAGGACAACCTCTGTCCCGGAATCATTTCCCGAACGATCGACGTACCAACGGACGCCGAATTTGGCTACCGCTTCCTTATACCAGCTTTCTTCAAGCACGGCGGCGGACGACCGCAAATAATCTCCATATTCCGGAATGTCCCTTTCCGTAAAAAGGGTCAGCCTAGTAATCCCCTGATTCATAGTCATAAGCATACTGAAATACGGATCCAGAATATCTTTCAATTGTGTGGATAGTTCCGATAGATTCGCTAGACCTTCGTTTTGGGGAGAGAGAATCCCTTGAATCGCCCGGTTTCCGATGACCAGATAGACCAGATTATTAAAATGTTCAATTCTGTAGCCAATGCTATCGGCTGCCGTTTCAATATTTTTCTCGACTCCTTGCATCGCCTGAACATTCAGCAGTCGCATGGACTGCACATAGGAGTAGATACCAAGCACCAGAATGGGAATAATGATGACGATCAAATATGACAACAACAGCTTTTGCTTGAATTTCAGCCTATCGAAAACCCAGCTCATCCTTCTCTTCACAATCGTCCCCCCGTTTAAAACCCTCACTCTCTGTATACGCTTGCAATAAATCCTTACATACTACGCTTCTATTTGACAGCACCCTCCGGCACGGACTTACAATGTTGAAACACCTCTCTCATGCTCCTCCCTGTATTGGGATGGCGTCCTGCCATAATGATTCTTAAACAAGGAGGAAAAGTAAGCAAAATTGTGATACCCGACCTCACGGCAAATATCTGTTATTTTTTTGTTCGATTCTAGGAGCAGTTGATCCGCCTTTTCCAGTCTGACGGACGTAATATGTTTGATAATGCTTTTACCCGTTTGCTTTTTGAACAAGCGGCTTAAGTATGCTGGACTTAAATAGACGGATTGCGCAAGACTTTCAAGCGAAATGTCGCTGCCGTAGTCCTGCTCGATCATGTGAACGACATCATCGATAACCTTGCGCAGCGAATCCGACGAGCTTCCGCTGCCTCCGGTATATGCAGCCATGATTGGAATGATGGCACTCTGCAGCTCGTTTAATGTCGCCGCATTGTAGATTCTGTCCAAGCCGATCGTAAAATCGCTTACATGCTGCAGCGCAGCAGGGCCGATCGCGATTTTGAGCATCTCCATAAACACATATTTCACATAGTTTTCGGAATAGTACGCGTGGCTTCGAACGGATTCGATAAGCGCATACAGCTTCTTCTGGTCGTTTTCCCCGATTCGTTGACTCTGTATATAACTCATCGATTCGTTCAGCACGTTAGCCGCGTATTCGGCCCCTTCGGTTTCGCCGCCGTGTACGCTTCCAGTGTAGAAGACCGCTCCCCCGTCCATGAAAAACCGGTTGGCCAGTATCGCTTCCATATCGGCGTATTCCTTCTGAATGTGCTGGAGACGCTCGATCAGCTTGCTGAACACAAGGCAAAAGTCGACCCCATTTTCTTCCTTTAAACGTTCGATCCATGCTCGCCCCGCTAGAAGCAGTTCCTCTTCCGTTTCCTCCTCCCAGCCTTCATAGAACAGAAGACTTTGCCGCTCGTTCAAGTGAAGAATGTCGACTTTACGGTTGATTACCGCCTCGATGCTTTGCCCGATGTCAAAGTCCGAACGGTCAAACAAACGGGTGCTCGCATCAAGCAAAGCCATCCGCATATACCGGCAGCCGTTAAAATCGAAAACGGTATCACGATCCTGTTCTCCATCCTTATATAGACTTTTTCCGTATATGATGTCATACAACAGTTTTTCCTTCTCGAACCGGAGCCCTTTCCCGTATACCTCAAGCATTTTATTCTGGTTTTCCTGCTCCTGCCTTTCCTCTTCACATAATCGAATCACCTTGGAAACGACACGCATAAACTCGCCGATCTCGACCGGCTTCAATATGTATTGGATGGCATCCAGGTCGATCGCTTTTTGCGCATATTCGAATTCACCGAACGCACTCATGAAAATGATCTTCACGCCCGGATAACTCTCCCTTACTTTCTCAGCAAGCTGCAGCCCGTCCATCGCCCTCATCTTGATATCTGTTAGCAAAATGTCAATAGGATGGCTTTCAAGGTATGCTATTGCCGACTCCCCGCTGTCTGACTCGGCAATGTTCATTTTCCATTCGAACTGATCGATTAGGAATTTGACTCCTTCCCTTTCCAACCGGTTATCGTCTACGATTAGCATGTTGAACATGTCGCTTTCCCTCCATGACAAGCATTTGTTCTACCTCCGACCTCACTCCCAGGATCAAAGGTTTCCTTGAACAAGCTCGTTTACTTTCATCACTTTCATTTCCTTATTAATTTTTCTAAATAGTCACTCATCAGTATGGTACGGCTTTCTACTCGTGATTTTTCTGCAGCAAATGAAAGAAGATGACTTTTAATAGAAACGTCTGCTCCAGTAAGCCCTTTTTCAAAGCCTCCACTTTGCACGAGTCGCACAAAATCTCGCATTATACCTTCATCGCCGCCGCCATGTCCATGCAATTCAGTTCCTAGATCAATTCTTCTGGATATTTCTATGCGTAAGGAGCGTAAGGAGCGTAAGAACCAGCCCCTCTTTGTCCAGCCCCAATTAACACAGCAGTTATTTTTTCATTCGTTATATCTCTCCTTTAAAATTTCTATAGGATGGGGTAGGTATTGCACTCTCCCCCCTTTCGTAGTTATCCTAGTATCAATCTAGCAACAGCTGCGAGATCAACAATGTCTATTTTACCGTCTACATTCAGATCACTGGCAGCAGGTACATTCATTAAAGCTGTAAATTCTTTTATCTGCAAACGTTTTCTTTATTTGATAGCCGGATCCCACCGTTGCTTGTTGGAAGTTAGGTATACCGAACGTTTGCACTTTTACTTCAACTGAGAGAACGATTTCGCTGTACGTTCCTCCTATTATACACTTTTCCGGAAACTCCTCGATGATTTGCTCATCTAAATACGAAAAGGAGAACTAACGGTCGTCGCCAATGGAACTAAAATATCGATTTTCTGGTGTGTGAACATGCACAGGCAAAAAAAGCCCCCCCATAATAAATCATGCACGATTCATTATAGAGGGGCTTATGACTGATGTAAAGAGACTGTCCCATAAAGGCGGACTTGAGAAAAATGCTTTTATTCCAGAGATCACATCAACACCAAATCTTCAACTCAGTGACATTCCATTGGATCCGAGCTCAGATCGAACAATTGCTTCACATTCAAGAGCGGCAACCAGATGAATTTCATTTTACCATCCGTCAAATACTGCATCTCTTGTTCTTCCGAATAACATGTGCTATGTTCACCGGGGATATACGAGCGCCAAGCTAACTGCTTCTCGTACATAAGTTCAATCATATTTTTGCCGTCAACTTTTTCCGGTATATGACAACCTGCTGCTGCTAAGACAGTAGGCATGATGTCTTGTAGCGTGACGGGAGATTCAACATGCGAATTCTGTTTGCCAAATGATGCAGGCATTTTGATCAAAAGCGGTATATGCGCTAATCCCTCGTAAGCATATATTTTACGCCACAAATTGTGATCTCCCAGCATATCGCCATGATCCGACCTCCTTCTGTAATCATCTAAACTCCTCTAACTTCTTACCCCACGTCATAGCTGTGTTGATATTCCACTGTTGGTTCACATCGATCATGAAAATAGTTTGATCTCCTATCGCCTTGCGTACAGCTTTACACCGATCATAATACTCATGTGAATCTGATTTTCCCACTTTAATTTTGACTCCAGTAAAGCCTTGCTCGACAATTTCAGAAACATCCTTAATCAAACGTTCTTTGGACCAATTCAGCCAGCCACCGTTTGTATTGTAAGCTTTTATTTGTTTGGATTTATGTCCGCCAAGATACTGCCAGAGCGGCTTATTCGAAGCCTTCGCCATAATATCCCAAAGCGCAATATCCACTGCAGCCAATGCCATATGAGTAACACCTGCTCTACCAATCCAATGCATTTTTCCAAAACGCAGCTCGTCCCAGATTTCTTTAACCATAAATGGTTCTTTGCCAATTAATAAAGGTGCATAATAACGATCAATCGTATCGACAATCATATCATCACCATGTGCACAAGTTCCTGTATAGCCATAACCAACAAAACCTTCATCGGTAAATATGCGTACACCTGCAAGTCCCCAATGAGTTGCAATATTAATCGAATCCGTAATCGGCGGAGTAATTGGTACGTGCAATACAAAGCTTTCTACTTTTACTATTTTCATTGGCTCCATCTCCCTAGCAGGACCCATTGAACAATTGCCTTGGCCTCTTTTAGCTTCTTTATTAGTAAGTATTGATTTGACGAAGATTGGCAACCAGCCCCGAGCGTAAACCAACGCTATTTTGTTGCCCTAACCTGCTTTTGTCGTGTTGGATCCAAAAAATTTACCCCCAGCACCCCTGCTAAAATCATCACCGCTCCGACGAAATGATAGTATCCCAGTTCCTCCTTTAAAAATAGGACACCGGCTAGTATCGAGATCAATGTGGACAGGTTACTGAAAACGCTCATCTTTGACGCTTCGATCCGGGATAGTACAAAATTGGATAGCAGCGACGTTACTAGAGAAGACAGTACCCCTAGATATACAATGGCGAGCACAAATACCGGAGATGTGAACGGCTGGAAATACATATGCATACTGCCGTTCCATGCGTGCTTGACTACGGACATCGCATTAAAGCAGATGAAACCGATCATAAGCATGACAAACGTCAATTCCATCGGTTTGAATTTTTTCATCAGCGGACGTGTCCATACGTTGTAAACCGCAAAGGATAAGGCGGATAAAACCAGGAGCGCTAAACTTTTAAAATTGGAAAGATTAAAAGAAGTACCTTTCATAACGAAAATGTAAATCACTCCAGCGACGGAAAGTAAAACGGAATATTTTTGCCAAGCCGTCGTATGTTCCTTTAAAAAAAATCCGGCTAATAGCACTGTAAAAATAGGTGTTAACGCTAGAATAATACCGGCTTCAGAGGAAGAACTGTTTACAAGACCGAACACTTGAAAGGCGAAAAACAGCGTAGGATAAAATAAAGCAAGCGGTAAAATGCTGACAACGTCTTTGAGGCGGAAATTCAGCTTCAACCAGCCGAACAGTACATGAATCAAGATGACCGCAAACGATACCGTAAATCGATGTGCCAACGTATCGATCGGATCAGCCGCAATAAGAGAAAATTTAACAAACAGGAAAGAAAAACCAATAATAAAGGCAAATAAGAGAGCCGCAGCATATACTGCGACTTTTGGTTTTACAGACATGGAAACCACTCCTAATACAAGAATTGAAATACGGTGACAACTGAAATTTAGATCTGGGACATGGCCAGATTCTATAATCCGCTTGGCACCTATCGAGCTGCGCTTCGTCAAGTATGGAAAAGCCCCGCGGATAATTGTGCCGCGGGGTAGTCTACACAGCATAAGTCATAAACATGATTATCAGTTTTTACCTTGTTTTACCCATTTTGCTATTTCAGTGGTACGGCGTGCTTGATATTTCACGGCTTCCTTTACATCCTCGACCATATGTCCATTCTGATCAACGGTTACACTTGTACCATACGGATTACCACCCGCTACATAAACGGATGGATCAGCATAACCCGGCGCAGCTACGATGGCCCCCCAATGATACATCGACGTATAAAGAGATAAGATAGTGGCTTCTTGTCCGCCATGAGCATTTTGTGCAGAGGACATAGCACTTACAACTTTATTCACTGTTTTGCCCTGGAACCAAAGTCCGCCAGTTGTGTCAAGGAACTGTTTCACTTGCGATGGCATATTGCCGAATCGTGTAGGTATACTAAAAATGATGGCATCTGCCCATTCAATATCACTCAAAGATACTTCAGGGACATTCTGAGTAGCATCAACGTGGGTTTTCCAAGCCGGATTTTTTTCGATGACAGATTGGGGTGCAAGTTCCGGGATTTTTAATACTTTTATATCTGCGCCAACTTCGAGTGCACCTTCGGACGCCCATTGTGCTAATTGATAATTGGTGCCTGTTGAACTATAATATATTACCGCAAGTTTTACATTAGACATGTTAATCTCTCCTCAGCTATTTAATTGATTCTGTTCGCTACAAGGATTATTATGATAGTTTTAGTAAAGCTTGAAAAGTACGCACATTAATGTGGTATAGTTTCTTAAAGGATACCGTTGAAGGAGGTTAAGGAGTTATGGATGATAGTAATGGCAGTTGTCCAGGAGCTTATTCGACAATAGAAATCGTTACTGGGAAGTGGAAGCCGATGATATTGTATCAATTGGCGCAATCTGAATCAGTACGCTTTAATGAGTTAAAACGACTTATCCCTGAAATCACTCAAAAAATGTTAACATCTCACTTAAAAGATCTTGAAAATCATGATATTATTCATCGAAAAGTATATGCACAAGTACCCCCTAAAGTAGAATATTCACTTACTGAATATGGACGTAGTATTATACCGATTTTAAATTCGCTGCAAAAGTGGGGTATAGATCACTTATCTCGCTTAGAGCAGATCAATGATCTTGAAAAGACGAATATCAACTGAGCGAGAAAATGCTATTAGATAATCCGCCTAAGGCAATCATGGACATGCTCATTGATGGAGATATAATCCGAATTTCATCCCCTACTTGCAGTTTGGCAGCTCTCATCGCATATATCCTCTTGTGTAAGTCCATACAAACAGCAAACTGGCATCCAAGTTATAAGGATGCCAGCTTGCTTAAATCAGATTTTATTTATTTGAGTTAACTTCGTAGTTAATTGCATCCACTATCCCTTGAATCTGCTGTGGACTCATGGCCCCACCGCTGAACATTGCCAATGCTCGGACCGGCAGCTCACCCATCATACGCTGCATCATGCGGCCTGCCGTTTCGTCTCCTTCTGTGTTCACCATCGCGCTCATCTGCTTCTGCATCTGCTCGATTAAAGCCCTGCCTGTATTGGTGACTGCAATCTCGCCAAGGGTAGAGTTGAGCGTGTAGGGATCCCCAGGCTGATAGGAAGAAGGCGGCAGCGGTTTACCATATAAGCTCGCGAAATCTTCATCTGATACGATGAAATCCCCATTAGACAGTGTCGCGTACGCAGCATGCTGCGCCTCCTTTGGAGAAGTGCCTTCAAGCGTGATGCTTTGCTCGCAGCGAATGTCTCTACTAGATGCCGCTGCAGCCACGATATAATCTCCTGCTTCCACTACGAATGCTTGGGTATCCACATCGTAATAGGCAAAATTGCGAGTGGACAACGTGACACATACGGTTTTCTCCTCACCAGGCTGCAGCATCACCTTGGCAAAACCGCCCAACTCCCTTACAGGCTTGAATACCGAAGGATTCTTCTGGCTGACATAGAACTGCACGGCTTCAGCTCCCGCAACGCCGCCGATATTTTTTACTTTTACGCTAGCTACCACGTCATTGTCCTTTTTCTCCAGCGTGAGACCGCTGTATTCAAAGCTCGTATATGACAGACCGTGCCCAAATGGGAACTGTACATCTTTTCCAGCCTTGTCGTAATAGCGGTAGCCCACATAGATGCTCTCCCGATATTCTACGGTCTTCTCTCCCCCAGGGAAGTAGTGATAGCTGGAGTTGTCCTCCAGTTTATAAGGGAAGCTTTCAGCCAGCTTACCGCTTGGTATTGCATCTCCAAAGAGCAGATCCGCAGCTGCGCTGGCGCCGGCTTGGCCGCCTAAATACAGCATGAGCAGTGCTTTGGCATCGCCCAGCCAAGGCATTTCCACGGCGCTGCCTCCAAACAGCAGCACTACTGTGTTGGGATTGACAGCAGCGGTACGATGTAGAAGTGTGACATGACTGTCAGGCAAACGCATATGCTCGCGATCAAAGCCTTCGCTCTCGTACTCATCGGGCAGTCCGATGCATACGATCGCGATGTCGGCCGATTTGGCAACCTCTTCTGCCTCGGACAGCAATGCTTCATCAGCCGCATCACCATTTGTAGAGTAGCCCTGAGCATAGATGAAGCTTTCCCCACGCTCCTTCAGAATGCCGCACAGATTTTCCAATTGAATCGGATTAATGCGGCTGCTGCCAGCACCTTGATAACGCGGCTTGTCTGCAAATTCGCCCAGCACCGCCAGCTTGGTTCCTTTTTGCAATGGCAGCAGATTTCCATCATTTTTCAGCAGCACAGTGCTTTCAGTCGCCACCCTGCGAGCCAATTGGTGATGAGCATCCGCATCATATCGGTATCCTTCTCTTTCGTTGTCTTTCGCAGCCAGCAACATGCACAGCATGCGAAGCGCTGCGGTATCCAACACAGCCTCTTCCAAGCTGCCGTCCTGAACGGCTTGTACTACGGCTTCGTCATTTGCAGGTCCGGCATATGGCATTTCCAAATCCAATCCGCTAGCCGTGCCCTTCACACGATCGACAACTGCACCCCAGTCGGTCACCACAAGGCCTTCAAAGCCCCATTCATCACGCAGCACCTGGTTTAACAGCCAGTTATTTTGGCTTGCGTACTCCCCATTGATCTGGTTATAAGAACACATGATGGTCCATGGTTGCGCTTTCTTTATCGCTTTCTCAAAAGCAGGCAGATAGATTTCCCTTAAAGCCCGTTCATCGACGATCGAGTCCACCACCAAACGGCGGGTCTCCTGATTATTGGCTGCATAATGCTTCATACTTGTTCCTACACCCTTGCTCTGGATGCCTTTGATAAGCGAAGTGGATAACTCCCCTGTGAGAAACGGATCTTCGGAAAAGTATTCAAAGTTACGTCCACACAGCGGGCTGCGCTTGATGTTGGCGCCAGGTCCGAGAACAACGGCTACATTCTCTTGCAGACATTCTTCGGCCAGTGCTTCACCCATCTCGCGAAGCAGGTCAGCATCAAAGGAACAAGCCGTCGTTGCGGCGGTAGGAAAACAGGTTGCAGGCACGCTAAGGTTGATCCCCAAATGATCGGAACTGCCACCTTGTTTGCGCAGGCCATGAGGCCCATCAGTTACCATCACTTTGTCTATGCCCAGGCGTTCCATTCCTTTAGTTTGCCAGAAATTGCTGCCGCTGCACAAGGCAGCTTTCTCTTCCAATGTCATTTGCGCTAGTATTTCTTTTGCTTTCATCTCATATTTCTTCATATTGATGCTCCTTTCGATTTTCGCAAAGCGATATAGTCCTGCCGTATCGTTGTTGAATTGAAAAAAACGCGCTTCCACAGCTGAAACAACAACCAACTCATGAAAAAACCAGCAATCACATCGGAAGGAAAATGTGCGCCCATCACAACTCGGCTGAATGCAACGAGCACGATCCAGCCATAAGAAATAAAAATAAGCCATGCTGCTTTGCCCTGCAATTTTGGGAACATGAATGGCAACATCGTGAGCATGAGAATGACCGTAGCTTGCGCCGCGTGCCCGGATGGAAACGACATGTATGCGTCATCTATTGTAAAACCGTTTGGCAAGTACCAGGGTATGTATTCCAGAAGCGGATCTGTCATATCACGGAAGCGTGGACGCGCCCAGGCCATTTTCAGGAAATTCAGCAACAGCAGTAAGCTGACGAACCATACTGCACCCATCGACGCGAGCCGCCGGGCTGCTGTGCGTTTATTCTTGGGCAAGCGGATCACCAACAGGATTGCTCCTGCCATGAGCAGCAGGAAGATCGCTCCCATAACGAATGTATGGTTGCTGCCTGCATAACTCACTGGCATCAAGGCCCCCATCAATGCGCCAAGCAGTAACACCAGCGTTCCCGCTATACTGGTCAACACCTTTACAACAGGTGACTGCCCATCATGATACAGGTGCAGCACAGCTCCAGATAATAGCGCTAATAAATAATTAGGTGCTTCGCCAACAATTTGAAACAGATTACCATACACGCTGGAGGGATTCACTACTGACATCAAAATAGCAAGATCGAAAAAACTGAACACAGCCAAAGCACCTGCGACCAGCAACAAAACCACAATGGCTTCGCTTTTCGATTTTCTCATTACACATTCTCCAACATGAATTTTCCAATTTCAATCAAACTATCTTCCGCTTGCGGTGTGACACCCACCTGATCGGCGAAACCATGTGAAAGTCCTTTGTACCGTATCGTTTTTACTTTGACGCCTGAATCCTTCAGCTTTAATGCATACGCATCATCCTCTATACGCAAAAAGTCATATTCGCCGAACAAAATGACGGTAGGCGGCATCCCTTTCAGATCTCCTCGCAGCGGGCTCACATAAGGGATTGAATCATCTGGCACTCCCAAATATTCGCCCAATGTGACATTTCCTATAGCGCCGCTAAACATATCCAGTATCGAACGAATCGATTTATCCTGAGACGGGGATATTTCATAAACATCCCTGCGTTGCATATGTCCCTCCATACCTGCTGCGTCCACACTTGGATATAGCAGTGCTTGCGCCTTCACCATCTGGGTTCCCTCATCCCGATCCTTCATTGCGCACACCGTGGCTAGGTTCCCACCTGCGGAATCACCGGAGATACAGATGCGATGCGGGTCACCATTGAATTCTTCGGCGTGGGCATAAATCCATTTCAACACGGCATAACAGTCGTCGAGCCCGGCAGGGTATGGGTTTTCCGGAGCTAGGCGGTAATCCACCTGAATCGATACACAGCCAGTATTCGCAACCACAAGCTTGCAGATCTCCTCCACCACTTCTGGTCCTCCTGCCACGAAACCTCCTCCGTGGATGAAATAGAACACAGGCTGCAAGCCTACCTTCTTCTTTTGCGAGGTATAAATGCGGACTGGGACCGCCACATCGCCGTTCTGAACTGTAGCATGCTTCACATCAACGCCTTCAGTGATCGAAATGCTCTTCACGCCATTCATCATCCTACGCATTTGAGCTGCGCTTTTTTGGATATTTTTCTTCCGGCTGCCTTTCATCATCATCTTAATCACCATGCCCTTGAAGCCTTTCAGCATTGGCTCCATACTCTTATATAACCGAGGATCCAGCACGCCAGGCTCATCGGTTTCAGGAATGGGCTTAATCAGGATATCCAGTCCGTTTTCATTAATTACATGCTGCCTTTCAAGAATAGACGTAAGAAGCTGTTGAGAATATTTGCGTTCCATGTTGATACTCCTTTTCGAATGTTATTTTCGGATAGATTTCGTCTAGTTTGTAGATTGAGTAGATAATAAGAATCAGCACCAATGCGATACCATCATGATCGTATAAGTTTTTTTTCAATAAGCTCAATTTTTCTATATGTTAGTTGTTGAATGGCATAGTTGTAGTAGGTTTGCCATAACTCAATTATATGTTTGAGCTTTCAGAAAAAATATCGCATTATTTCTTTTCTAATATTCTTCTTTTATCACTTCAAATGAGAGCGATTCCACATTTGCAGTCGAGAGCAAAAATACTATATAAAAAAACAAAAAGGACGACACAAAGTCATCCTCGTTGTATTATTTTCAGTTTATCACGTTAGTAGAATCACTTGTACCTCATGCGGCTGAACAATAGCATTTACCACAAAATTCGCAGTCACTTGCTGCGACCGCATTTGAAATAGCGGCAGGGACCGATTTTCAAGATAAGACCATTCTTCTGGACGCATTTCCTTGGGCGCACCCATATTCAGCCACTCGTCAAAGGTACTTCCCCCAGCCGGACCTACCGAATACCTGCGCTCTGTATAAACACCCGGCGTTAAACCGTCCAGACGAATGTGGTACTGACGGGTATTCCGTATATTGAACACATTGTACCGTTCGGTTTGGGTCAGGTGAGTGGTATGACGGTAGCGATACAGTGTATCATAATGACAATAATTATAAATGAATATCTGTATTTCACCTTTCGAAGAAGTTATAAAATACCCGTCGCCTTCAGCTACCAGGCTGCTGCCTGCATACCGCAACAACTGCAGGGCGCGATAACAGCTTTTGGACAATCCCCCGCGAGTGAATAAACCAAACCCGCCATGAAAAAGCTCCGCCGAAGGAACGATCTCCTCCATATGGTCACTTAGCGTCCAGTATCCCATAGCCTCAAACTGATCGTAGTTTTCCAGTATGTTTTTGAAAAGAAAGGCGGATTTGTAGGAGGTGTCGTTGCACAAATCACGCTGCCAGATGCTATTGCTCCACTCTTCAAGAATCACGGGCAGATTGCCGAAACCGCGTTGGCGCAACAGCTTTTTGACCTTATGCAAAGCGTGCCCCAAAAACTGCTCATCGCCGCTTGCCGCAAGAGGAAAAGCTTCATCCTCTGCCATAAGCTGTAGACCTGTGTCTTCCTGATCTGGTAATATGCTGTGATAAGCACCTAGAGCCAGTGTGTCGGGCATACAGTTATCCTTGCTGCAAGCCACTAGAAAGTCACTAATATAATCACTCGAATCAATGCTGCAACCTGGGCCAGCGATATGCAGTTGCGGATCGATAGCTCGGATCGCGCGGCTGGTCTCTCGGTAAAGCACCCAGAATTCTTCCAATGTAAACACACCATAGCCCGAAAACTCAGGACTCATGAAGGGAGAGAACCTCCATTCCCGCACTGACTCAATCCCATATCGGTCAATGAAATGCCGAACAAGGGAAGTCACGAGGGCGAGCCATTCGTCTAATTTCTTGGGCATAGATAGGATGCTTGGCCTTCTGAATGGAAACACGGCTTCCCTCGCTAATGCAGATGGCATATAACTGAATTCCACAAAAGGCTTTAACTCCACTGAAAGAATGAAGTCTAGTACCTCATCTACATAAACAAAGTTATAATCCACGCTGCCCGACAATTTGCTGACATACAGCATCATGTCATCGTCCAACAAACCTTTACAACGAACATAGCGAAAACCAATGTCCTTTTGCATCTTTCGTATTTGCGCCTGCACCGCGCCATTCAGCAGATCTTTGGCATATCCTGCATTTACCAACGTCCGCCAATTATGACTCAACGTCCGAATCTTACGGCTAATGTCCACATGCAGATCATGTACCTCGTTGACCTGAGGTCGGACAATGGATTGCTCGGGTTGATGCAAATGTCGCATCAGTGAAGAAAAATCGGTCGAAAATCCCTCGTTAGCGGTACCGTTCTCCTTAGGCTCAGCGGCATCATTGTTATTTACACGACGGTATTGCCCTGGTGTAACGCCATAGCACCGTTTAAAGGCGTCGATCAACGCGTTGGCACTTGGAAACCCAGCTTCTGAGGCGATGTCCGTGATCGTTCTTTCACTACGAAGCAGAGCCACTGCCTGACTCAACCTGACATTGGTTAGATAGGCAGTGAATGTAAGACCAAGCTGTTTCTGAAATAAATGTGACAAATAGGCGCTGCTTAAATAAATAGTGGTGGCTAGTCCGCTCAGTGAAATATTTTCCCGATAATGTCGGTGGATATAATCGGTGGCTTTGCGCAACCTTTCCCTGCTTGAGGATCTAGAGGGATCCGTATGCTTGTGCTGCTCTAAAAAATTATGCACTAAGTTGTTCAGCAGCACCCCCACGCGACTGCGCAGTAATATAGGCAAACGAGATTCGTTTTTGTAATAGGCCTGGAATACGCTGGCGAACTCACTGCGGAGTAAATTAAAGCGTGCCTGCTCCTCCTTCGGGTACAGAAAAGACTTACACTCGATAATAATACTTTCGATCTCAGGACAAAAGGACGCCAAAAATGCGGGTGAGATAAACAACGACAGTGCCTTGCCCGAACCTTGCATTTCCAAGCGGTGCAATTGGTAGCTGTTCAACACAATAATGTCATCCTGCCGAACTTCATAGGCAAACTGATTTTCATCCAGCTGTAATACCCCAGTTCCCTGCAAGATGTACATCACCTCTAGTTCCTGATGCCAGGAAGCGATAGAGTCGTCAGGGAGGTTAATTGAAAACCGAAAATCCGAGGCTGCCAATGTATCTTCTTGCATACCTAACCTCCTATGAATGTATCTTAATAGACAGACAGCCAGGCACGATTCTAACGTATGACAGTAGGAAATCCAGACCATTGCTTGCCTCATCCAAAATCGTATCATATAAACCCATGAAAGCAAATTTACCTTTCATAATATAAAGAAACGTAATAATGTAGCGCGGAAGTTTGACGAGCTGGAGTTTAGAAGCTTGATCTCCCTTATAGGTTAGATGTACAAGAAAGAGCCCTCCCTAGAATATTTTAGGGTAGGGCTCTTGTTTTACCTGTGATAAGGAATAATCGAAATGCTTGAAGGAAGCACGATCCCCCAGCAGTCCTCTTTATTTTGTCTTCTTCATGATCCAGCTGCGGACACGATCACTTTTAACAGGGTGTATAAACATAATTTCACTTGTTTTAAAAGCTTTACTCACCGTATCCTTATCGAGTTCCGGCTTCCAATGATTAAATAACTTGAACGACCGGGGATATGTCCGCGTTTTTGCTCCACATTTTTTTGCTAAAGTCGGGAATATCATTTCACCTAAGGCCTCGACCTTGGTAGATTCTAATAATTTCTCAAGTTTTTTTCCATCTATGATCTTCAAGATTTTTTGAATCATTTCATAACTATAGGTTTGAAAAGGATTTGATGTTTTACAAAAATATTTTTCTTTGAAAAATGGTTCCCACTTTTTCCAGTTTTTGAACATAGACTTCGTCCCAGGGGATCTTGGTCTATCTTTTTTAGGGTTATATACTCTCCAATGCTGCCCTATAAAATCGTAACCTTTCAATTTTTTATACAGGTACTTATCAAACCCGGGTTTTATAAACATCGTATCTGATTCCAAGTAGACAATATAGTCGTAGTGAATATCCATAGACTTCAGCCATCTCGTTACGTCGTATAAAACTCTTCCGGTTTTTCTGTATTGCAGTGGTTTGCTATAAGGGCAAAGCTTAACTTCGTTATATCTTAGTGTAACTTCTTTGCCGAAATCTTCATTTGGACCGCCATTATACAATACAACCATGTAATCTTTTTTAATAAATTGACGAATATTGTCTATTTGATCCATGACAGCTTTTTCGTTTTCATGGGCTACTAATGAGAAACAGATCATAAAGTCCGCCTCCTAAACTAAAATTACTTTATTCATTCTTCTTGCTGCTTTTAATCCACTCTACTAGATCTTTTTTTCCGCAATATCTTTAAACAGTGTTAGAGCACGTGCCACCGCTTGGTCCATATTATAGTATTTATAATCTGCCAGCCGCCCTGCGAATAGCACTTTATCCTTGATCTCTTCTGCTTCCTTCAAGTATAAGTTATAGAGCTGTTTGTTCTCTGCGCGTGGAATGGGATAATAAGGATCTGTTTTTTGATTATATTGCTGAGGGTACACGTAGGTTATCGTTGTCTTTGGAGAAATTTGACCGGTAAGGTGTTTTTGCTCGAGTATACGGGTAAAATCATAATCGGTGTTGTAATTTATCGTTCCGGCCTCTTGGTAATATTCTTGATTCAAAGTTTGGAAATCAAAGCGAAGGCTCCGGTAAGGAAGTGTCCCATGCTTGCGATCAAAGAAAGTATCGATTGGACCTGTATAGATCATGCGCTTAAACTTAACTTCTCCAATAATCTCGCGATAGTCCGTGTTCAATAGTAGTTTAATGTTTGGGTGATTCAGCATACGACTAAAAAGGGCTGCGTAGCTATGTTTTGGAATACCTTGATAAGTGTCTTGGAAATACCGGTTGTCTCTGCTAATATAAACCGGTACTCTCGCAGTGACAGATGGATCAAGCTCTTCCGGCTTCAGCTCCCAGTGCTTTAGGGTATAGCGGTAAAAAACCTTTTGATAGATATACTCAGCCAAAAAGCTTAGGTCTCCGCTCGCGCTTTCCCGAAGTTTTAGTATTGGGACTTTTACGCCGTAACCATAATTCTTAATGAGAAGATCCTCAAGCTTCTCCGCATATCTAGGGGGAAAAAGCGCATAAATCGTGTTTAGATTAAATGGAACGGGAACTTTCTTCCCGTCCACAACGGCAAGAACATGATGATAATAGTGTCTCCATTCTGTAAACCGAGAAAGGTAGTTCCATACCATTGCGGAGTTGGTATGAAACGTATGCGAACCGTACTTATGAATCAAGATGCCGTCTTCGTTGTAGCAATCGTAGGAATTGCCTCCGATATGATCCCTCTGCTCTACTAGTAAAACTTTTTGGCCTAGTTGCGAAGCGATCCGCTCTGCTAATGTGGCACCTGTAAATCCGGCACCAACGATAAGCCAATCTACTTGCATGAATCAACACTCCTTTCAAGAAGCTACGATAATTGTGATAGATTAGTATATTCCAAATCGTAAAAGAGGTGCTGTCTTTGAAAATTTTTTTTGGTCACTACCAGCGTTCCCAATGTTTTCACATGTCTTTTAAAGATGAATACGATACTAGTAACGGACATATTTTAAAGAGGTGGTTTTCATGGGAGAAAACTATTTAAAACTTGACGATCTAGCTACTATTGAGAATTGGATAAAAAAAGTAGAGGAGATGGATCTTAGACAAAAAAAATACGTTGCTAAACAGGCTTTACGAAAGTTAAAGCTTTCTTATAAAGTGATCGGCAGAGGAAGGAGCAGAATCGTTTATGACCTCAGAAAGGGTTCTGTTTTAAAAATTGCTTTTACGGTTAAGGGTATAAAGGATATCCAATCAGAAGTTATGTTATACGAATCATCAAAGCCCTCAGTCAAGAGTTATTTTGCCAAGGTAATAGATTATGGCCATGGATGGTGCATAATGGAGAATATCGAAGGCGTTGCTGCTGAAAATGAGAGAAACAGGGATTTAGTACACAAATTGCGAGACGAATTATTAAGGGAGGGAATAAATCCCCGCGATTTAACAAACAGAAGAAATGATGAACCGAGGTGGAAAAATTTCCGGTTTGATAATAAAGGTAATCTTGTAGTTATCGATTATGGAAACTTCCAAAAGATTAAAAAACCGTAAAATAAAAATCCACAAATGAAATAAATTAGACTAGGGCTCCACATTCTATTTTATGGGAGGCTCTTTTTTGCTTGAAACTTGAAATGGGAATATGAGAGCTCTTTCTAAGGAATGGGGCTTATATATCATTAAAAATGAACTTCATATTGGTTTTCATTAATATTGAGTGACTTTCTATAATAGATTTCAGCTGATATATCATTGGATGATATCTAAGGGCGTGTACTTTTCATTTAAGTCTTCCGGTGTTCGATAACCAAAGACTTGCTTGCCATCTTCGTCTAGTTTTTGGATCCATGCTTTATTATGGATGAGGTCCTCTTTGCCTTTTTCGGTAATGGTCTCCTGATGATTGGAGATCACAACTTGTTCCTGGAAACGTCGGGTCACGGCTTCGGCAGAGGTTTCTTTATTAATAAAAATGGGTCCCTCTAAAGCAGATTGGACTATAAACAATCCCACGATGAGAAGAATGTTGATGAACACAACTAAAATTACAGATCGATATAACGGTTACCAAAAACCGCCCTGTCAACCTCCATTTCATAGGCTATTCATCCTTTACCACAAGCTTATATCTCAAGCCTTTCACCGTGATCAGGTACTTTGGATTTGAAGGTTCTTCCTCAATTTTCTCTCGTAATCTTCTGATGTATACCATCACTGTGTTATCAAAGCCAAAGAAATCTTCACCCCATAATTGATAACAAAGTTTTTCTTTACTAATAATATAGTTAGGATGCTTAAGTAAGTGAGTAAACAGACCCAGTTCTTTGGTTTTCAATTCAATAATTTCCCCATGCTTTCTTATTTCGACTCTTTCTTCATTAAATTCAAATGGACCAACCTTGATGACGGGATCCACTTTTTCTTCAACCTGCTGATAATCAGCTCTTTTAAACTGAGCTTTAATCCTGTATGCCACTTCTTTGGGACTAAATGGCTTTGTTATATAATCGTCACCACCGATAGCGAAGCCCAAGATTTTATCAATTTCTTATTGGGAGTTTAGGTTGTTTCATTTAATCTGAGTAAGTGGACCAATCGATGCTTTGTTTACCTAGCAGTATACGCTGTTCTTAGAATTCATCATAGATACTAAGGCTGTATTGTTTCAAAAATTCCCTTCGTCGGCGATCGGATCATATTCTTGACATTGAGAAATGACAACTATTGTCCGGCAGATGGGCTCCAATTGCTCTTCGGTTCGGGTAAAGCCTTTTCTGACCTCTGATTTTATCCAAATTTATTACTAATTAGGAAAATGGAGATCGGTTAACCAGTGCTAGTATAGGTAATTGGGGCGGAAAAGACGGTTCTTTCTGGGATAGCAAGTTTTACTATTGGTTATTGGGCTAGCTTTAAGATTATCGGTTCATAATGGGGAAATAAGGGATAGTCAAATGGGCTAATTAGTGCCTGAGTAATGAAATGGACCAAATAAACAATAGTAAAATGGCTTATTTGTCGCGAGGTACCCCTAAAATTCAAGCTTCCATAAAAAGCAGGAGTGAAGCAGCAAAGAACACGGATATATCGTTTGTGGAAAGCAGAAAATCACACTACAGATTCCAGAGAGAACAATATACTAGACCTAAGTAGTAACTTCAAATTTAACTATTCTATTATTTCTCTTTCGAGTGGAATTAAGACCCTGTGAGGCTTCAACATGATCATAAGAAAAAGGGCGTTCTTAACTCCCGAAGAGCGGGAGCGCTGAACGTCCTCTTACTGATTGAAGGCCGAAAACTAGTCGAGCTTATCTTTCAACTCACCGATCTTCTCCTGCGCTTCACCTTTGGCTTTATCGATTTTTCCCTCTGCTTGAAAGGACTTGTTATCGGTAGCGTTCCCGATCTGATCCTTCACTTCTCAGCTCCTTTGTATGGTATATCCATATTACCCTATCAAGCAAGGATTCAAACAGGATCTTGCGAACCTGGCTAGCTCCGCTTCTGATCGCATTCAAGATTCTAAGCTGATTGAGTAGCTGCTGCGAGACACAAACAGAGCGGGATGCTTGATATTGTACAAGCATCCCGCTCTGTTCTTATGAGTTATTAGGAAGCTACCACCTCGGAAAATTACTTTCCGATTTTGATTTCTCCGGATAGCTCCGCTGTTAGATTAATCAGAGGGTCACCTGTAGGTTCATTTCCGTTCCAAACCTGGATGGATACGGCTTCTTTTTGTCCTTTTCCACCCTCCGATACGATCAACCGCACGGTATAATCCTCACCATCTACTCTCTTCGTGCCTTGCAGATACGCGCTACCTTCAGTGACAATTACCCAATCCACAGCTTTTACATCCACATCAAAACCCTTCGGCTCAACGTGCATTCTCCATCTATCTTTCTTCTCCGGACTCAGCTTAACATCGAAATGCAATTTGTTCCCGATGCGCCCGAACATATTGTCAGCCGGCAAATGGATAAAACCATTAATCTTCACTTCTATGTCAGTCTTATTGTTTACTGCCACGTCGGTAACCGCAGACGCGTTCATATAGTACCCATTCTCCACAAGCTCCGTACGAACTTCGTACAACCCTGCAGGCAACGACATATTGACAGATACATTCCCTTGACTGTCGGTTCTATATATTTCCTGTAAACCCGGTACAACTACAGGCACTATTGAACCATCCATCCTAATGGACTGAACAATGAACCTGATTGGCAATCCATCTAGCTTGCCAAGACTTCCGTCCTGTTCCTGCTGTACTTGTGCGGCGAGAAGCAGAGTACCCGTCTCGACTGCCTGACGGTCACCCGTATAGGCTATGATTGCGTTCTCCTTACTCACCGTCAATTGTGCTGTGTTACTTGCACTACGCAGGAACTTGCTTTCATTCTGCATATGCACAGCGTTGATGACGTTATGCCCGTTGGTCGTATTAGTTGTACCGATTGCCACAGTGTACATTGCAGTTGCCTGCCCTTGCGCATCTGTTTGCGCCGTAGCCACAACCTCCTCGTTCACTTGGAACGTGATTGTTGAATCGACTATAGGGGCACCGCTTCGATCCATTAACTTGGCATTAAGCTGCGTAGCGTCGCTATATACCCCTACCGCGTTGTCGACTGTAAGAATCGTGCTCGTATATAGACTAAAATGGATCTCTCTTGTAGCAGTGTTACCGGCTTTGTCCACGGCCGTTACAGATAGTGTGTGAGCACCCGCTGCGGTTACGGCAGCACCTTCCACCCACGGCTTTCCATCCAGCAATACAGTCAACTGTTTCACACCGCTGCCTTGATCCGATACAGCTACGGTCGGCATGACAGTGTCTGTATAATCTTTACCCTCAGCCACCCCGTCAATCGTAATGGTTGGAGCGGTTTGATCAGCCTGCACGGTTACAAGAGGTAATTCAATAGCTGTGCTTTTACCGAGACCGATCACATGTGCATAAACATTATAATTATGCGCACCTGCTGCAGGACCTGGAATCGTCACGGTTACTCGTGTATCCTCACCCGCTCCGCTCGCTTGGGCTACTATGAGGTCTCCCTCTTTAACCACAATCGTCGAACCGTTCGTTGCAGTCACATTGAAAGTAATATCCGTTCCCTCGGTTACATTAGTAACAGGTTCTCTTCGCAACGTAAGCTCAGTGCGTTCCTCTGGGGCAACTATGGTAGCTACAGATGCATTGTCCACATAGGCGGATGCAACAAAAGCTGTTGCTCCAACCATAATCAATCGAATGAATTTGGCTCCAGCCGGTGCTGGAGTCGTAAGAGACATATTACCCCATTGATTAATCGTTGTCGTTACTTCCTTGCTCATCGTAATACCTGGAACGACTGCCATCTCTTTACCCGTTGCGTCATGGTAACGAACTTGCATAATGGGACGATTGGAAGAGCGGCCTGGTGGATTGCTGGTACGGAATACATCCATGGATGAAGTATATGTTCTTCCTCCAATCACAGGAACTAATCCAGAATCTACCGCTACCTCCAGAGCAGTCTCATTATCAAACAGCCGCAGGCTCTTGCTCCCGCTCTTCGCCTGATCCGTTGAAACTTCAATAGCGGCTTGCTTGCCAACGTGAGTCTCTGGCTTGCGGATCGACCAGCCCGCGATCGTACCGTTCGCACTCAGTGGCTGTTCAAAGCCTGCATTCGTTACATCCAGCTCTTGTGTTACAGGACCTGCTGGCGGAGCATCCGTTATCATCTTCTTATATACTTTGACATTATCAAAGTAGGAGGTGCCAATCCAAGCTAGTGAGCAGAATAAGACCAATTTGCCCGTCACCGCGCCTTCTGGCGCTATCGAGCTGAATTCTGCTTGGGCCCACTGCCCGCTCGGGGACGTGAAGTAGTTCGCAGGTGCCGGCGTTAATGTGATTTCCTTCCCTTCCGAATCGTAATATCTCATCGCAAAAATGGTTCGTCCACTGTTCAGGTAAATATCAGCTTTCCCTTTATACTCCAAACCCGGGGTGACTGGAAACGGAATAGAGATAACACCCGTTTCTGCTTCAATCGAAGTATCCGTGATCTTCAAGCTGCGGGTACCTTCGTACGAATTCTCGTTCGTTACTTCATAATTTGCAGCACTCGTATGAGATGCAAGCCGTTCCCAACCTGGAATTGTACCATCTTGGTTTACTTCCTCGAAGTTGCCATTCACTACAGGAACCTCCACATCGACGTAAGTTGGTGGATTACCTGGAGTTACAGTAATTTTCTTCAAAATGGCTGCTTCGTTGTAGTAAATGTTGCCATCTTTTCCTACGACCATAAGGTTGGTCTTCGTTCCAGGAATGGTTACATGCGCCATTGTTTTGGGATCCACAACTGTTACGGTACTGCCTAGAGTCGTGTACAAGAAGCCATCTTTGTCCCAACGCAGTTTCACCGGAACCCAATAGTGACCGAATACCCAATTGGTCGATATAATCTCTTTCTGTTTAACAATTTCATAAGTATCTGGATTCATTGCGAACAGGGTACCATAGGCAGCCCCCCATAATAATCCATCCGGACCGAACGACAATCCGCCTATTGCCTTTGGCTTTACCCCACCTGCCTGCTGAATAGCTGGAGTAAACTCTTTTATTACTTTCTTCGTTTTAACATCCCAAACAAACATTCTTGCTTCTGGCGCGCTTGGTTCTATTCCTAAGCCACCCCATACCGTGGTAGATCCATACAATAAACCCTCGCCTTTGACCGCACCCTTTCGGTACGCAAGCCCCATGATACTCTGGTTCTGTACGACATTTCGATGAGTTTCCCAAGTCGAACCGTCGTAGATAGTAAGAGCACCACCTAATTCACCCAGTTTCGGGATGGTTCCATTGAATAACAAATCATCACCCGTTACCATCACGAATGGACGATCTTGTTGATCCTCAATATGATGAATGATCTTCGGATTAATATTCCGTTCTAGTGGAAGAGTTGTATCTAGCTCATGTATAAAACTAGCCGGGTATACTCCGAACATCATTTTGTTACC
Source organism: Paenibacillus sp. J31R122 (assembly GCF_056269185.1). Lineage (NCBI taxonomy): Bacteria > Bacillati > Bacillota > Bacilli > Caryophanales > Paenibacillaceae > Paenibacillus > Paenibacillus sp. J31R122. Next base: position 567,602 of record NZ_JBWDNM010000001.1, on the reverse strand, counting down.
ATATGGAGTCATTCCCTCAGCTTGCCCCATACTGAACAACTCTTTGGTACCATTCTCGATGTTATAGCGCGCTCCATAAGCACCCAGATAACCAGAACTGTATAACAAGCCTTCAGGACCTAACTCCAAGGATTGTATAGATACGGGTGTTCCAGGTACAACGGGTTCAAAAGTTTTTACAGTATTGGTCGTAAAGTTCAGTACCGAAATCCCGCCATTAGTTAAGACCGTAGCAAGTGATTTACCGGGAAGTTCAGGATCATTCATCTCAACCCATCCCGGTTGGCGAAGGTACGTAGAGAATTCAAGATTAGTCGGTGTAATTTCTCGCGTTTCCAGATCGAATGTCTGAATTTTCCCTTCCATGCCTAAATACACTTTTCCATCCAGCTCTGGCGAGACGTGCATCCCTCGGTAATATCTATCGAGATCTTCCACCGATGACCACTCGGGCAGCCAAGCTTGAGCATCCAAATCATAAATGAGCAATCTCTGTGAACTCAATAGAATAAACATATAATTTCGCACGATACTAATGGAATAAAGTTGCATAACTTTTTCTTCTGTATACTGCGGAACGTTTGGAAAAGGAATGAGTACTTTACTGCCGTCGTTCGGGTTGACTTTATACAATTCACCGACGGCTCCAGTGCCTGCATACAGATACCCATCATAGTAAGCTACCGCTCTTATATAATCCTTGCCATCTGAAATCCGGCCAAATACGGTGAGCTTGTTTGCGGTAGTGTCATATTTAAAAATACTGGCTGTCGGAAATGTACCTCCGTAAATATTGTCATGTTCATCAACTGAGAGTCCGTATAGTTCGCTTGCACCTGCTATGCCTGCTAGTCTCTCTGCTTGTTTAGTGACAGGGGAGTAGCGGTATAGTCCATTTTTTGAACCCATATATACTTGCCCTTTAGAATCGATCACATGACTGTTTGAACTGCCCCCTTCAGGTAACGGAACAGTGCGGATCAAGCTGTAATTTTCCATATCCACTACGCTAAATAGTCCCGGATCACCTGTTACGGTTGTGTACATAACCTGCTTGCCATCCTCTACTCCAAAAACAGCATCTGACGCTTTAGGTGAGGTGACCATTGGACCAATATCTTCTGGCGAAGAGAATAGCAACGGAACTACGGGAGTTGGTGCCGCCTCGACCGTTGTTTGGGGCAAGATGGGAACGAATATTGATATTCCTAAAATAGCGACCAACATTTTGGTCATCAGTTTACGCGACTTTTTTACGATCTGTTTGGATAACATTTTCTCAGCTCCTTATATTAAGATCTAACACTGAATGGTGACGCTTACAGATCGAGACGGTTTTTTATACGTCCTTCCTCAAATTACGGGAACGAATCCGGGATCTACTGCAACCACGTCCTTATTATCATCCTCCCTAGTTTCCGTCTTGACTGTAAACGATTTCATCGTGGTTCATATGTAGTATATGTAACTTTGTATTCATAATAGCATATGCAATTTTTTTAGGTCAATTGGTTTTTTGTAGTTCCAAAAAAAGAAAAAAAAGCCTGAGTGAAGGAATACACCTTCGCCCAGGCCTTTTTGCTTACTTCTGCATCAAATAAGCTCCTTTTACAACTTCAACTGTTTATTGAATAAACGAATCAATCCCTCTTCATCGACCAATTCGGAAAAGTACTGTCCCAAGCAACCGCCCAGTGTCTGTATCTCATCAAAAGACAGCTGCAGACGATCATGAGTCGCATAGTGGGGAATAAGCTCCCTATGGAGCTCGAGTCGTGCAGGCTTGTTCGGTAGTTCAGGCTGAGTCGTCTCCGTCACCCATTTATTCGATGGCAGACTGAACGAATGACGTCGGATGAAGGTCTGACTTTCTTCGGACAGCAGGAAATCCGCGAAACACTTGGCCTCCTCCTTTTGAGCGGACATTGCTCCTACCGCAATGCCAGTGGTCAGAAGCTGCGTGTCATGGGAGCGGGATTTGGGAAGTTGGGCAATATCGAACGGAAACTCTGCATCCCTTAATTGATTCAATCGATAATAGGTTGTGAGAATAACCGAGACCTTTTGCTGCTTGAACAGTTTCTCCGCATCATGCTCCCCGAACGACATCACGAGCGGGAACATCCCCTCTTCATGAATCAGCTCACGAAGAAAGCGCAATAAACTAAGCGCATCCGGGTCGGTGAGTGACAGAAGCCCCTCTTCGTCTCTCTGGAACTTCACTTGATTCTGCAAGAAGAAGATCGGCCAACGCGTATAGGAGGATATGTGAAAGAACAAGCCGAAGCGGTTGGGGGCAGCGACTTTGCCCAGTGCTTCGCGCAGATCCTGCCAATCCCAGCTGCTGTCCGGCTCGAACAGCCGACGCTGCTGGAAATGTTCTTTATTGTAACAAAGCACCACCGGAGAAAAGATAAACGGCCTCACGGCTACTGTTCCCTCATCGGTTGCGAATAAGGCATTCAGGAAAGGATACACCTCTTGCTGAGGAGTAAAATGTTCGAGCACATGCAGATTCTTAAACTCTTGAAAATGTAAATAATCCGTGTGATTCAATGTAATCACGTCCACAATGCCTGATTGCAGCAGCTGTTTCGTGCTTTCTGCCTGAAAGTATGGCAGCTTTAACTGCTCTATCCTGATGGATGGGTGAGCCTTCTCGAACCTTTCAATTAGCTCGCCTATATTCGCTTCCTCATACAGCGAAGGGTAAACGCCGAAGCGAACTACCTTCTGCTGAGGCCTCGCAGCTACCTGGGTGCCAACTCTAGGAAGCTTGATGATGAGCCCTTCCTCTCTCAGCTTCTCCAATATAATGCGTACGGAATTTTTACTGAGTTGGAATTGGTCCGCCAAAGCCGTCTCCGCTGGCAGAAAATCGCCGGGCTTGTAAGTTCCGCTCACAATGTTCTGACGTATGGAACTCAGCAGCTCATTCAATCGATTCTGAAATGTATTTCGGTCCGGTTTAGCCATCTTGCCTGCTCCTTAAAGCATGATTTAAAATCTCTTTTATATTCCTGATAACTCCTGGTTCATATATAGTATACAAAAATGATAGAATGATTACCACAACGCATATTATATAAACCAGAGTCTATCATTTCTCATACTCTCAACGAAGAAGGCTGCTCCTAGCAGATTACTCTGCTTCGGGACAGCCCCCTCATTGCCGTTATACTACTAACCAGTTCCATAACGTTGGCATAAAGCCTCCAACTCGTGGAATGAAACCTTATAGATCGCCATGCTGTTCACATTATATGTTGTTGAGCCTGGTAATTCGAGGAATTTGGAGAAGAACCTCGTCAGAATAAGTAAGCAGGTCAACTCCATCCCTTCCCCTATAAAACGAAAGACGTTGTTTATAGGCGAAAAATTGAAATTGATATCAAAGTGGACCGGTGCAATCCTCCATCAGAATGATCGTCTCTACCCCTAATTACACTTGCTATACCCGCAATTACTGCACTGCTTACAGCCCTCAATATTGATCAATGTAGCGGAGCCGCATGACGGGCAGAGATCGCGCGAGCCCTCTCCTTTCGTTTGAACGCTTGATTCAATTAGCTTTTCTGGAGGTAACTCATCTGCCTGAGAATTCATCCCTAACAATTCAGAACTTTCAATCGCCGCAGCGTGCTCTTCACCGCTCTCCGTATGAATCTCCAATGACTTCGCAACCGCATCAGCGATGGATTCTACACGATTAACACCGAAGCCGATCGCACCCGTGCCTCCTATACCCTTCAAATGCTTAATAAGCAGCTTCACTTTATTGCCATGCTCACCGTAACGCAGAAATAACGAGCAAACTCGGCCTAAAGCTTCTGCCATGGCGAAAACATCCGAACCCGCTTTGCCTACATTTAAGAAAATTTCAGCAGGTGTGCCGTTCAAGTCATTGATTGTTATATATGCCATACCGAAGGGCGTATTGACCTTATAAGTAGCGCCACGTAAAACTTGCGGGCGACGTTTATATTGTTTATCCAGCACTTGATTCGCCCGTAGATTTGAAGCCGTTAGCACCTCTAAGTCAGCGTCATTAGGCTTCTCACTGCTATTTATAACAGGTGAATCTTCCTTCTCTGACCCTTGATCATCTGCCAGCTTCGTATTTTCTTCCGCCGACTCTTCCTTCTTCGTCGACAGCACCTGAACATCACGACTTCCGTCTCTGTAGATCGTTACCCCTTTGCAGCCCAGCTCAAAAGCAAGCTCATATAGTCTGCCTGTCTCTTCCACCGTAAAATCAGCCGGACAATTCGCCGTTTTCGAAATCGAGCTGTCAACCCAGCGCTGTATGGCAGCTTGTACGCGAATATGATCCTCTGCCGACAAGCTCATTGATGTCACATAATAATCCGGTAATTCCTCCCCAGGATGAGCATCCTTCCACTCCGCAGCAATCGGCACATATTGCTTATCAAATCCAAGTCGGCTCTGACGATAATACTCGAATGCAAAATAAGGCTCAATTCCCGTGGACGTGCCGACCATCGTACCTGTACTGCCTGTCGGTGCTTGCGTTATGACTGTAACATTGCGCATTCCGCGTTCCGCAACCGCGTCTCCAATCTCTGGGAACTCATCAATCATATTTTTCATAAAGCCGCTCTGAACATATTTCACCGCATCAAAAGCTTTAAACGAACCTTTCTCCCCAGCAATTTCAGTCGATCCCAAATAGGATTCACGCGCAATAAACGCATACAGCTTATCTAAGAATACTAACGACTCCGGACTGCCATATCGAATTTCTAATTTAATCATCAGCTCCGCAAGCCCCATTGTACCAAGCCCTATACGCCGCTCTAGCTTCTGGTTTTGCTCGTTTTCCTCAAAATGATACGGCGTCTTATCAATTACATTATCGAGGAATCGTACCGACCATCTCGTCACCTTGGCTAGATCATCCCACGCCACATCATGACTTTCCTCATCGTAAAATTTAGATAAGTTGATTGCTGATAAATTGCAAACACCCCAAGCTGGCAAGCCTTGTTCACCACACGGATTCGTACTAATAATCGGGTTAAAATAACAGCTGTTCGACATCTGATTGTAGTATTCCATAAATACGATACCGGGCTCAGCAGATTTCCAAGCGGATTCAATAATCGTCTGCCATACATCACGCGCGCGCACGGTCTTATAGTGAATTACTTTTTTACCAAGTTCTCGCCATTTATCAATATCACCCGTCCATATCTCATCATAATCCACTTCCTTCGTATCCGGAAATACGAGCTCCCAATCCAGATCCTCTTTGACAGCCTTCATAAAAGCATTGCTTACACATACGGATAAGTTGGCATTGGTCACCTGACCCATTGTTTGTTTAATCGTTATGAATTCAAGCACATCCGGATGCCAGTCATTTATCATCAGCATTAATGCTCCGCGACGGCTGCCTCCCTGCTCAATTAGCCCCGTCGCGTAGCTGAACAGTCCGCCCCATGATACCGCACCGCTGGAAGAACCGTTCACGCCGGCAACGATTGCTCTGCGAGGACGAAGCGAAGATAAATTCATTCCTACACCGCCGCCGCGCGCCATAATTTCAGTCATTTCCGTGAGTGTTTGCATAATTCCGCCCCGACTGTCCTTCGGTGAAGGAATGACGTAGCAGTTGAACAACGTCAGCTCCTCGCTTGCTCCTGCACCAGCTGCTATTCGTCCTCCGGGAACTAGCTTCCAATCTTCCAAAATATATTTAAATTTCTCTCGCCATTCCTGCTGCTTATCCTCGGTGACTTCTACGGAAGCCATCGCGCCCGCGAGCCGCTCCCACATCTCTACAGGTGTCTTCTCTATCGTTAGCGTCAACTTCTCAACTGTCGATTCAATGATATCGCCGCTACGCAGCTTCACCGTAACCGCGCTACCTTGTCGCGCCACTACTTCGCCAACTTCCTTTGCAGGGAATTTCGGATCCTCCTTCGTCAGAACAAGTACAACGTCACCGACCTTCGTTTCGTTCGTATCAGCGTTTTTCCAAGCGTATCGATCCAAAAATATTTTTTCGCTCAGTCCTTCTAACCGATTTACTTGTGTTGTTTCCAGCAATATAATTCCTCCTCTATTCACTGCGCACCAAGCCATATGTATCCCAATATATGCTCAAAGCACAATATATTGTGGTCTAAAACAATTATACTACACAACATATTGATATACACATTCATATGTGGCTAAATTTCTAAAGCTTATCCGCTTATACGCCTTCTCTCACGTCTATGCTTGTCCATACTCTATTTTAGAAGGCTTCTTATTATTCTCTAATGAAAAGGCAATACTACATATAACTTATCCCTTATTTTGCGGAAGGAGCTGATCTTAATGTCATTTAATACAACACCACAAGCTGCATCAGCTGAGACAGGTTCAGTTATAGTCAGCCGCAAGCTGCATCCGCTTGTTGATTTACAGTATGATCGTACATGGTTTGAAGAGCTGCAAAATCGTACGACGCGAGGTGGCCCCTGGGACGATTGGACCTTGTATCAGCTTGCGATGGAAGCTGAGCAGTCGAAACGCATTGAAAGCTTCGATCAACTGCAATGCTTACGGACACTTCCGGCATTCGAGCCGATGGCGCATCAAATTAGTACAGCCCGCAAAGTCGTGCACGAAATGGGCGGTCGTGCTATTTTGGCAGATGAAGTCGGTCTAGGCAAAACAATAGAAGCTGGGCTCATCTTAAAAGAGTATATGGTTCGCGGTCTTGCAAAACGGGTATTAATTCTCGTACCTGCATCGCTAGTGCTTCAGTGGGTGCGAGAGCTGAATCAGAAGTTTGGGATATCGGCTGTAGCCCAGAAAAAGGCGCATACTTGGGGATACGATATCGTCGTAGCCTCGATAGATACCGCCAAACGCGACCCGCATCGCGAGCTCGTACTCAGTATCGACTATGATCTAATCATTATCGATGAGGCGCATAAGCTCAAAAATAAAAAAACGACGAATTACCAATTCGCTAATATTTTGCGCAAAAAGTATTGTCTTTTACTCACAGCTACTCCGATCCAAAATGATCTGGACGAGCTATTCAATCTCATTACGCTTCTAAAGCCTGGCCAGCTTGGTGGACAAAGTGAATTTGCCGCGAATTTCGTAGTCGATAAACGTCTGCCTAAAAATGAGGAGCAGCTGCATGAAGCATTATCGGGCGTAATGATCCGCAATCGCCGCGGAGATGGAGGCATTAACTTCACGAAACGTATAGTGAAGAACATTCCGCTTAACCTCTCCGAAGAAGAAAAGGCGCTCTATGACGCAGTCACTGGCTTTGTGAAGGAGCGTTATGACGAGAGCGGCGGTGACATGACAAGCATGCTGTCGCTTGTCACATTGCAGCGTGAGGTTTGCAGCAGCCGCGACGCAGTGTTTCTGACTCTAGTGAATCTCTTCAAAAAAACAGCCGAGGATTCTCCGATGCGTCCGAAGATCTGGGAGCTTGTCGAGAAAATTCGGAGCATTAAAGCGAATACGAAAGCAGAGAAAGCGATGGAGCTTGTCAAGGAAATGGATGACAAGGTCATTATTTTCACCGAATATCGAGCGACTCAAGAATATTTGCTGCAGTTTTTCCGAGCGCAAAATATGATCGCTGTTCCCTACCGCGGCGGCATGAACCGAGGTAAAAAGGATTGGATGATGGATTTGTTTCGCGGTCGAGCTCAAATTCTGATAGCAACAGAAGCCGGAGGCGAAGGTATTAACCTGCAATTTTGCCACCACATGATCAATTTTGATTTGCCATGGAATCCAATGCGAGTGGAGCAGCGAATTGGACGCGTTCACCGTCTAGGTCAAACCGAGGATGTAAAAATTTATAATTTATGCACAATCGGAACGATTGAAGAGCATATCGTCGGTTTGCTGCATGAGAAAATCAACTTATTCGAGCTTGTCATTGGTGAGCTTGATCATATTTTGGAACGCTTTGAAAAAAGTGACGGCTCGATAGAGCAGAGACTTGCTCGGCTGCTGCTGGAAGCCGGTAGCGATAACGAGCTGAAGCAGAAAATTAATCACCTAGGTTCCTCGCTCAGCCGTATTCGCGACGAGGTGAAAACGAGTGAAGTGACGGTAGAGACGGCTCCTAATTTAATTGTTAATTTTGATTCTCTTGGACAAACGGTGGAGGTGCGGCCTTGAACGAGAAACAGGTGCACAAATTTGTAAATCGTTTTTTGGAAGCGACAGAATGTTCTATTTTAGAAAAATCACCATCTCATTTCACAGTTAAACTGTCACCCGCCGCCGATCGGGAGCTAACGAATCGACCTTACTATTGGAGCTTCGTGGATCGGGTAGGCTCAGAGCCCGAAACGATGACCTTCTTATTTGTCACCGACAAGCAAAAATATGATATGACCATTGAACTAGAAACAGCAAAGAAAGCAGAGACTGCCGTAACAGAGGCTGACGCAGCTGCTAATGCTGCGCTCGGGCGTTCACTTGGATTCATACACGGAAGCTTAGCTGCACCTGTACGCGTACCTCGCGAGGATTTATTTTTCGGTGCGCGCAAGCTCGACCAGTTGTTCGATGCCGCCAAGGCGAAGGGTAGTTACGTCTATTTATTCCAAGAACCAGAAAAACGGAGCAGCACGCCATTCAGCTCTACTCCCTATACCGCCTGGCTGGGCGTTAATATGCGAGTCGAGTTTGCCTGTGATCAGAAGCGTGAGGAAATTCATAGCTTTGGTGTTTCACTGGCAACCGGTCAATGTGTCGAGCAATTTTACGACCGATTGTTATCGCATAAGCTGACTCCGCGTCTTCCGGCTAATATTCACATTACGAGAAATGGCATTTCATTCAATAAAGCACTCGGAATCGTGGAGCAAGTATTGGAGCGTAAGCTTAGAGCTTATGATTATAGCTGGGCCGAATCGGCCTCTGCTAGGCTGGAAGATGAGCTTGATCGAGTCAATTCTTATTACGAGCCGCTGATTAATCATGCGACTGAGGAAACAAAGCCTGCAATTCAAGAGCAGTTTACACAGCGACAAGCTGAAATCCGCTGGCAGTATGAGCCTAGAGTGACCTCATCCGCCATAAATTGCGGCATCTTTCATTTGGAAGGCATCGACTGACAAGCATTAGACGATATCTGTTGCCATACGTCAAAAAACGGCGGTATAGTGACCGCCGTTACGCGACAGGTTGCAACAGCCTTCTTAAAGCTTGTCCTATACAATGGAACAGAGGTGATTGAATATGCGAAAACAGTTATTTCGAATAATAACCGCTTGTATACTAAGCACTGTATTACTTTTTTCCAGTGGAATGCAAAATCAGTCAGCAACTGCTGCGATTACAACAAATTTGGAGAAGGCTAATCAATCGATTCAACAGCAAGCCGAACGTTGGGTTAAGGAGCTAGCGGATCAGCCGCAATTTGAGAAGTGGAAGCTCGCAACGCTGGACATTTCCCCTCTCGGTCCTGGCACACATAGCTGGCTCGTCCTTGTTAAACAGAAGGAGCAGGTCGTTGGATATTTGGTCATTAACGCTGTCGATCAGGGCGGGTATCAGTTAGGAGAATACGGCATCGGCAGTGATTCGCCATTTAAAGTACAGACTATGCAGCGTTCAATCAAGCAGCTAGAGCTGCTTAAGCCCGCAAATCAAATAGAAGCTATCTATATTAACCCGCTGCTCGCTGCATGGAAGGTAACAACGAATCAAGAAACCTATTTTACAGATGCTATTACTGGTGAACAGCTTCCTGTGGAGGCAGACGGATGGATTAATGCAAGCAAAATAGAGCACCAATCATCGTCATTAAAGCCATTCCCAACAAAATCGAAGCTATCTAAAAGTGTTACAATAGCTTCCTTTGATCCTTATGGCAAAATGCCTTGGCTTACCAAGGAACCACTCATGCTACAAGCCAACTCATACTCTTCTTTATTGAATAAATTGAATAACAAAGAACAGCTCCGCTACATAGCTGAACTGTTCGATGGACAAATGCTGTATGTGTGGTCCATAACAGGCTACCACAAATGGGACAATGGCATTATTTTTATAGCTCTAGAAAATAATGAAGATGGCTCCGATCGCAGATACTTACCATTTAGTCTATTAATGGATAATGGCGACTTTTACCGGTGACGCTCCGTTCGACCTCGCCACCAAAGTATGACACTTATTGGACCCCAACCAAACCACCGCGTCATCCATGGCTCTCTACTCGCTTTGGCTGACGTTTTTATTTGCTTCCGCTCTTCCCGGGGAGTTTCGATATAAGTGATAAATTGCTCTGTAACATATTTAACATACTCATCGCTTTTTGCCATTTGCTTCACCCTCCATGCTTAAATAAGATATTATAAGGTTGCCCCGTTTTATCCGAATGTAAACATGCATGAGTTCCCCTCAAAACAGCCACGCTAATGTCACACCTAAGTGTTTGGAGGAACATTTGTTATGCTGCGAAAAATACTATTAGCTTTTAACTGTATGCTGATCGCTGTACTCGTTAACGTCACCACAGTTTCATCGGCTGCATGGCCGCTGCTGCCGGTTGCTACCGATAACTGGGTACTGCCATCAACAACTGTCATTATTGACGTTGGACACGGTGGCATCGACGGCGGCGCCTCATCTGGCGATACACTGGAGAAGGATATTAATTTAGCTATCGCTAAGAAGCTATATGTGTTACTGCGGAGCCAAGGTATTCCAGCCGTTATGAATCGTACAAGCGACTATGCGTTAAGCGAGGATAACCGCTGGCATGTTAGTCGCTCCAGACATTTGAAGGATTTGTCACACCGTCGCCAATTGACAGAAGAAATTGACAGTGAGCTGCTCGTAAGCTTGCATGTTAATTCAGCCAAAAACAAGTCAAAACGCGGGCCGCTTGTCCTCCACCAATTGCATGGAGAGAGCGCCCTGCTTGCCTTTTGTATTCAAGATGCGCTAAACAGACAGCAAAATACAGCTTTCCTCCCAAGGGAAGGAAAGCCGTTCTATTTACTGAAGCGCGTTCACCAGCCAGCTGTTATTGTCGAGATGGGTTTTATAAGCAGTGAAGCCGATCGAGCCATGTTAACAGATTCGCGCAAGCAGCTGGAAATTGCAGGTGCAATTGCCTCAGGAATTCGGCAGTATAAATGGATCACTCACTGATGGACGAATAAGCTCCGACAATTTTACGAATTGTACGTTCGGCTGCAGCACAGGTATAGATTGCTTCAGGACAGATGCCGTCTTGTCACCATAAACGCCTACATGTCCAATTGTGATGCAGCTGACGTGGGATTCTAAATGTTTACGCAGTACATCAATTTGCTTGGTTATATGCTGGATGGTGTGAACATCATCCAGAAAAACATCATTTGAGACAATTGGGACATCTAGCTCCGCCGCTATTTTTGGGACAACTGTTTTGTAAGAGGTTCGGCTATCTAGGAAAAATAAACCATTCTCCTTGCAAACACGAAGAATAATCCGCATCATTCGTTCATCTGATGTTACCTTAGACCCCATGTGATTGTTCATACCTACTGCATGAGGAACATTACGGATAGCTTCTTCCACACGTTGACGTACTTCCGCGTCTGTTAAATCAACCGTTAACGCACCTGGTCCAAGCCATTTCTTTAACCCCTTATTCGGCTCCATCGGCATATGTATGATGACATCATGACCGAGACGATGAGCCTCTTCTGCATCCTGTTTTGTTGTCGGCATAAAAGGCATGATCGCAGCTGTAAATTTGACAGGCAGCTTCATCATTTCATCTGTGCCTTTCATGTCATTGCCAAAATCATCAATTACAATCGCCAAGGTGCGTTTTTGTTGCTGCTCAGGCGCAGGAATCATTCCAGCAGAGGATGATTCCAAAGTTACCTCTGCTTTTACTACTCCACTTCCCAAACATAAGGCCATAGACAAGCATAGTGTAGTAGTCATCCGTATGTATGGTCTAGCCTTAATTTGTGATGACTTTTTCATATAGCAGTTATTATTTGTATCGCTTTGCTCATACATCATTACCCCACCTCTTTCTATCCTTTTATTGTTTGTGATGTCGAGGAAAAATATGCTCTAATTTGAAAAATAAACAGATAAATAATTGAATAATTAATTGAATAATTAACTTGACTGTCGCCTTACCAGCATGGTAATATATTTTCTGTTGACACAATATTTGCGGTCGTGGCGGAATTGGCAGACGCGCTAGATTCAGGTTCTAGTGGTGTAACAGCCGTGGAGGTTCGAGTCCTCTCGACCGCACCAACTAAACAATTTTAAAGGTTTTGGGAAGCCTAGTAATAAATAGGCTTACCAGAACCTTTTTTTATTTGCCAATCACAGCGACCCCCAATTCCAAAAACTCAATGAGAAAAAAACGAAATATGATATATGTCTGTCTTGTAATTCGAAAACAAAAAAAGAAGCAATTTCATTCAGTGAAATTACTCCTGATAGTCTTGACCCTAAAGGTTTTGACAAGTTAATTACTTAACAAAGAATCACTTCCGTGCTCTTTATTAAACAGTCATTCAATCACATATAAATTATGTTCAGTGTGGTTATGATTAATTTGACCGACGTTTGATCCAACACCCTGATCATTAATACACTGTTATCTATATTTGTAGTCTCAGTTACTAGTATGCGATATATTTCCTCACCTGCTAATGTCCCATGATAAGTCACATTAATCCTACATATTTATAGTATAAATAGCCATCTTATCACTTTATGTAGAATAAACACTCACATCTATTTAGTCCATTATACACTTCCATATATACCCAATATACATTATGTTTACATTAGGCGACTTGTACACGGCGGACACCTCACTAGAAAGGTGGAGGTTGTAAGCATGGATATATTTCAAGCTCTTTCAATCATGTTTGCATTTGGGTTATTTATACTCACACTGTTAACCTATATTGACAAGAGGAAATGATCTAACTTGGCACTAGTTTTGGTTTGAAACCATACTAAATAAATCCGCCATTTACAAGCCTCCGTCGTACAAGTCAGGTCATCTCAATTGATCTGACTTTTTTTATAAGTAAGCAATCAATCATGTGATTAATTACTTTTTTACACTCCAAGTGTTTGGCTCACCACTAAAACTCGAACTGGAATATTCCTTGCCCCTGCTAGTTAACACACTCGCGAATACTTTATTTCATTTACTTCGAAATGGTCTTTTAACCGCATGTCTTCCTATATCTATGAAAATGAAACAGATAGAATAACTAAATCCAATACTTAACATTTCACTGAGCATATGTTTAAATCTTAGTCTTTAGGTTTATCCTTATCGCATAGCACTTCTCTCAATACTATCTCATTAAAGGAGAACTACCAACCATTGCATTCAACCAAGGACATATTGATAAAAAAAGCATATGACAACCCTAGTTTAAGACAAAACATTCTTAACAAAGGAATAATTTTCCTTTATTGCGATTACGCTGGTTTTGCTGCACGAAATGATCATGGTGTAGCTTGCTGTTTTGTCTATAATCGGACTATAAATGTTACCTCCAAGAAACTACTAATTGAACAAGATGGAGGTTCAAATTACGGTGAATTACAAGCTATCGTTTACAGTCTTGAAATACTCGCAAAAGCACTAGCAGAGCATCAACCGAAAGCAGCAATCATATTTACTGATTGTAGTTCTATAACACGAATTTTATCAAAAGACTACTTTCCACATCCGCATCATGAAAATGCAAGAGATGAAATATTATCTTGTCTAGCTAATTTGAAAAATAGGTTTCCTGAGGTTGAAGTACGTGTAAAGTACATTAGCAAACACAAGAAAAATAATCATTTACACAGAATGGCTCATAATGCGTCTAGACAAGTTGCTAAAAAGTATGAGCAGGAAGGTTTCACAATTAAATAAATCCCCTTGATAGATAAGAAAATTCTCGATACTCGAATTTCAAATAGTCTTCTAGTCAGATGAAGCCTCTCTATTAAGTAAATTTTTCCCGTTCGCACAATAAAGTCCATGCTTTATTTAAGGTCTATATAAAAACACCATAACTTTGGAAAATATCTAGAATCTAATAGTGCATTTTTGATTCTTAAACTTTTCCCAGACATGTTCTGTCTGGAATGTCCAGAATGTAGTCAATTATCCTCACCTTCTTATAAAATTGACCATTTATTTGATCATTCCTCTCTTTTCCAAGTCATAACATACTCTTTAGCAGAAGTATTTTCATCAATTGATTCTTCCGAAATAACAAAGCCATTTTTCAAATAAAATCCAAGAGCTTTTTTGTTTTCTTGATATACCTTTAATTCCAAATGTTCTTTCTGCTCTTTAACTTGTTCTAGAAGCATCTTCCCATACCCTTTACCTTGCTCGTTTGCATCGACAAATAAAGCAGCTAAGTAGTTATCAACTATAGAGATAAAACCCACTATAATATCATCTTCTTCTATGACATACGACTGAGACATAGGAAAATATAAGTCTTTCATCGCTATCTGGTTTTCTTCCCAATAATCTTCATCAATGAAATCATGAGCCTGTTTTGATCCATCAAGCCAAATCTTCACCATTTTATCCAAATCATTATTTGTAAATGATCTCAAAACCATTACCTATCCCACCTAACTTCGATTTTCAAAAACAGATCTTAATTCGAAAGTGTCACAGTTGTTGTGTTTTGTATTCCTCGACGCATTTGCTACAAATACAAACTCTATTTCTTAGTTCTTCTGGTATTCGATCTCGCAGTTCTTGCGGCAACTTTGTGTGAAAACACCAACATTCACCTCTTTCGACACTACAATGGTTTTCACGGTCACACAATGGGCAGTACCGATGATCTATTTGTCTGATATCTTTATTCACATTTCGTCACCTCAACATAATAATGATATGCTTTTGATATAATCATATTTTATTGGTTCAATCATTGATATTATAGTCAGCTACTTGGCTTTTATTTTGAAAAAGACATGTTGTAATTCCTATTTTCCGTGCTAAATAAGCAATGCGATTGAATATTAGCTTGCATACCTGCTTTCTGCTATGCTCCCTTAGTTTCAATATTTGAAATTAATTGAGGCCGCAAAAGGGTGAGCTTCGATTTAGTCTCAGGAAATGAAATTAATTGCTGGGTTAGCTCAATCCGAATCCTCTTTCCGGTAAATTAGCTCCACATTGTGAAACTAATTCGCCTCGAACTCCACAGAGACTCTCATTAGTTTCACAATGTGGAACTAATGAGAGTCTTTGCCTGAAAGCCGCAAGATGAATATGTGCTTTCACAGCGATATCCTTTCGACAAAATGAAGGATTGTCGAGACTACTCGTTTTTCCTTGTCACTCGGCAATCATTTTCTGTTTGAGATACCTTATATTAGTCAATCAACAAACATGATTCAATAATTTTAAAGTATACAGTAAGTATATAATTGCTTTCAGTTTCATCCTTATTTATCTCTGATTCATCCGCTTCAAGAACAGTTACTCCATCAAACTTAGCTGTTTCTTGGTACTTACTAAGCACATCTTTTTTATCGTTTACTTTATTCAGTTCGCATCCAAAAGGCAATTCTAAATTCTTATAAAAAGAAATTACTGATACTCTAATAGCTGGTATTAGATAATCTCCCCACATGTAAAAAACAAATGTTTTGCCACTAAAATGCTTGTTTAAGTAAGCACACCATGACGTTTCGATAAAGCTAAATATACAATCTAGCTCGCTTAAAGAAATACTTTGTTGCTTAATCAATTTGTTTAGCTTATGAATAGTGTAAACATTATATTTGGCTTCCGCGTTGTACTGTTCTCTGTCATTTGAAAACAGTAAATTAGGTTGCTCTGCTATCTCTAAAATTTCGTTGTACGCTTTAATTCCTTTATTCCGTAGAAATTCAATCATTTTCTTCGCTACTTTCAAATAAAATCATTCTTTAATAAAAGTTTAATCCCTACCCCATTGTACTATATTTCGTAATATTGGTAAGTATCCTTATCGTTGCAATTTCATTGTTAAATCGCAGTCTGGATGTGCTTTCCCTATAGGGAAATGCGCTTGTTCATGAAGATAATAAAGTAGAGTTTCATAGGGGTTTCCTGCTTCTTTTCCATTTCCTCAATTATTTAACAAACGTTTAAATTAATCAATAAGAACCTTTAAAAACGCAAAAAGCACCTCTATAAGAGATGCTTCTGAAACTACTCAATTAGTGTCATATCGCAATCTTTGGCATTATTACTTTCTCTAATACCGGATCGCTTATCTTTCCATGTACATCCTTTTGCAGACCAACCTAATTCGGCAGCTGCGTCCCTGCAAGCTTGCTATCCAGCTCTCTTTGAAAACGCCAATTATTGCTTGACGTCAGCCTCCTGCCAGAAGCGACGTAAATTGTCCATCGCTATCTTGGAAGCGGACTTGCATTCCTCCATGCCTTCGAACTCCACTGTAATATTGCCGTCGTATCCCGATTCCTTAATTAGCTTCACGATTTTTCGGATCGGAATGTCTCCGTGTCCAACGATCGCTCCGCGCAGGAAGTTTCCATGAGTTGTAGAGAACCATACCCCGTCGCCAGGATTTTCGTCATACGAACGGAAATAAAAATCTTTGAAATGAACGAGTGAAGCATACGGTAAGTTTTTCATTACTCCAATAATCGGGTTTTCATCAACGCACATGAAATTGCCGATATCAAGCGTCGTCTTGAAGTTAGGCCGATCAACCGCATGAAGGACTCGTTGGACGCGGTCGCTTGCCTGCACGCTGAAGCCGTGGTTCTCAATTGTAGTCGTAATTCCAAACTGCGCGGCGTAATCGGCAATGATCTGACTGCCTTTTACAATCAACGGCAAGCTTTCCTCGAACCACGCAATAGTCATACATTCCTTCGGCAAAGTAAAGGCTGTTACATCGTGGCGCATATGCTTAATACCCATCCGATTCACGACATCGACATGTCTTTTCACACGTGCCATTTCTTCCTCGAACGCTTCTTCTGTTGGCTGTACGAAGTTAGCCGGCATGGAGTAGTTGGACAATTCAATGCCTACCGATTTCGCTTTTTCACGGATTGCATCCGCCAACTCCACATTATCTTCGACCGTATAACCGTAAGGGACTAACTCCATATGCTCACCGCCATTGTCAGCAATCCATTGGATAACGTCCAATATTGTCATTTCCCCTGATTTCAAAGCGTTCAACAAACTATATGTGCTAAGACCAACCTTCATCGCTTCCACCCATCCTATTAATCAAATTTAATTTCATTAGAGCAGCTAATAGTTACTAGATATATTGAAGTTTCAAAAGCTAGATAAGTTACAAAAACTAAAAGAGTTACAAAACACCCTTCATCATTGCCTGATTAATGAGCTGCGAAAAGAGACTGTTCGACCACGCAAACCATTGACGCGTAAACTGCTTCGGATCATCAGAATGAAAGCCCTCATGCATAAAACCTGTATCAGCATCCGTAGCTTCCAATAAATCGATTATCTCCCGCATTTCCTCATCTGTCGCTGCGGTTAGGCCTTGCATGGATAACGCCATATGCCAGACGTATCCCGGCGGTGTATGAGGGCTTCCGATACCTTTCGCAGCTTTCCCTTCAAAATAAAACGGATTCTCTTTGCTTAAAATAAACCGGCGCGTGTTTTGATAGATTGGATCATTAACGTCCGTATATCCAATATACGGAATCGACAGCAAGCTTGGTGTACCCGCATCATCCATTAAGCAGTAGTTGCCGTACCCATCGGTCTCAAAAGCGTAAATTTTCCCGTATGTTGGATGGTTGTACATCCCGTAAAGCTCTATTCCGTGGCGAACATCCTCCTCCAGACGCTTCATTTCCTGAACAAATGCTTCGTCGCGGTACACCCATTTCGCCATCTCCTGCATTTGGGAAAGTGATACAGCGGCAAACATGTTGGACGGAATATTGAAATGCAGGTCGCAAGCATCGTCACTCGGACGGAAGCCTGACCATATCATTCCTGTATAATTGACAGGCATCCCGTATCCATCGTTACGCAATGTATCTATAGCCGGACAGTTGTATCGCATAAAACGGTATTTTGAGTTTTCGAAATGGCGCTGCTCTGTTTTCCATACGTCGACAATAGAGCGCAGCATCTTTTTGAACTGCTCGTCAAAAATATCGGTTAGACCCGTTTCTTTCCAATACATATAGGCAAGTCGAATAGTAAAGCAAAGCGAATCCAATTCAAATTTACGTTCCCAAACCCAAGGTGACATGTCCGTATCATCGTTTGCGTCCCAATGCCAGTCGTTAGCCGTTTCGTTAAAGGCGTTAGCGTAAGGATCGATACTGATATACATGGAATGACGTTTGATTAACCCCGAGATAATACGCTGCAGCCCTGCATCATCCTTCGCGAACGGTATATAATGAATGATTTGCTCGGCTGAATCGCGAAGCCACATGGCAGGAATATCCCCTGTAATGACGAAAGTCGTGCCATCGTCCATCAGCTTTGTTGTCGTTTCTAGCGTATTTGGAAAACAGTTCCGAAACAGCTGCAGCAGTTTGGGACGGTTGGCCAGCTTCTCCTCTGCTTCTTCTATCACTTGCATAATCGCTTTCGGCAGCTCCAGTGGAGGGAGACTTATTTTCGGTAGTTTAAATTGTTCCAAATGACATAACTCCTTCTGTATTGGCTTCGATACTGCGAACAGCGTCTTATATCGTCTATTCTCCCAATTTCCTTATATGGATTGTTTATATAGCAGACTTGACGCTGCCGCTTTGCACGTTCAGCTGGTCCGGTCGGTATACGGAAAGCAATCGTCCTTCAAGGTCTGCGGCAAACATTACCGTTCTTTCTCTATCCAACGTAAACGCATAATCAGCTCCTGTAAGTGGATCACGTACCTGAATGTCGGTATCACTGCTGTATTCGGATACGAAAATGTATAGACATCCTTCCGCAAATTGAAGCTTTCTTCCATATACTCCCGGAAGCTCCCCGCCGTTTAACCATTCAAGCTCATATTGGACACCTGATATGCGTGCTGCTTCCGAATACAGCGCTTGTATCGGTTCCCATCTGTCATTCAGCTCCAACGGAAGCGGACACCAGATGAAGCGTCCTTCTCCAATCTCCACTGTAATTGGACTAAGTGCACCGCTATTGTTTGCCGTGTCATTGCCGCGAGCCGGAACATCTATAGCAACAGTCCCGATTTTACGATCCCCGAATGATGCGGGATATAGCTTCCCATTCAGCAGCATAGCTTCCTCACGCAAAACGTTGCCGTGTATCGTCTCGCCAATTTCAGCTTGGAGACGCTCATTGGCTGGTCCCCAGTAGGCATCTCTGCGAAGCGGACCCGTCCACAGCACTGTACTTCCTTTCTTCGCAAGCTCAACCAGTCGATCAAAAGCCTCATCGCTGAAGTTATGCGGGCTTGGCACGATGATCAATTTGGCAGGCTCCCTCTCCAGATCCTCCAATTGGTACTCTCCGATTCCTCGAGGATGTATGTTCATCCCGTAAGTGAGTACCCTTGTTGCTTGTGAGGTGGATCCAAAAGCAAGCTTGCGGTTTGAAAAATCGTTGGAATACGGATAAACGACCGCAACATCTTCCAGCACTCGTCCCTCGAATAGATCGCTGATCTCACCTATAAATCGTCCGAAATCGTAGGAAACATCCGCCTCCGGCTTTTGAGTTCCGTCGGCTCTAAGCGCGCCAATATTTGATTCGTTCGCGTTGTCCATAAAGTAATTCGTATTCCAAATCCATTGTACGGCTCCAGCACCGCCTGTTGAGAACGCATAAGCATATTTCCGTTCGAGGATGTTGCGCAGCTCCTCTTCGGAACGCTTCGCTATGCCATCCGGTCTTTGGATGTGCATGATCCCGGTTTCTTGAATCAGATTCGGTTTATCAGTCGTCTTAGCAAATATGCCGTCCCATACCAACTGATCCATAAGCCACCAGCTGTGTACCGTCGTGTAATCCACAGCCGGAGCATAGAAGAACGGTGAAGGTCTTTGTGCGCCTAGCGCCTCATCCTGTCCGACCGTCACCAGCTGCTTCGGATTCGATCGACGAATGGTGGCTGTCAGCTCAGACGCCCAGCGGTTATGGATGTCCATTGTGAACAATGTAAAGTCGAGCCAACGCGCCCATTTCTTCGGAAAGAGCACACTGTCGAATTGTGTATCATTCGAGTCGGGCGGCATCGCCGATTCGAACGACGGCAGTTGATCTGGCGTCATATTCCAGCGTTCTTGAAGTACGGTTATATCGTTATTGTGGTGTTCCTGCAGCCAATCGGAGAACGCCTTACGTTCAAATCGGTCTGCTAATGCTCGCGGCCCTTCAAAGAGCCGCGCAGGATCGAAGAGGGTCGGTTCATTAATCAAATCCCAGTGCACGTTTTTCGTTCCTTGATGACGGGAGACGATAGAAGCGATAAACCGCTTCTGCGCTTCTAACGCTCTTGGATCCAAATACGGATTGACGCCACCCCAAGCTTCCGGCGCAAACGAGAAGAAGGTAAACGTCACCTCAAGCTCATGCCTCTTTGCCGTCAATACGAAAGCATCGATTGCTCGCATTATATCCTCTGCCACATGACCGTCAGTGAACATAATCGAACGATACCCTGTCCAGATTCCGGTACGTACTAGATTAATGCCCGCGCGCTTCATCTCAGCCATATCCCGATCCCAACGTTCTACATTCGGAAGATGGAGAAACTTACGCGATACATCAGAGGTCATATAGGTCATTCCAACAATCGGCATTGGACGGCCACCGCGAATGAAGTAATCGCGGCCGCATTCCAGCATCTCCCCGCTTTGCAACAGCTCTCTGTCCATACCCCAATATGCTTGCGTCATATACCTGGTGTCGCCTGCATCCGAACTTGCTTTGCAGCAGATATGGTATAGACCCGCTTCCGTTGGAACCTGTACGGGAATACGCAGCAGCTGCAAATCCCGTCGATCAGTCCCCGTTTGAGCTTGAACGGTTCCGGTCCAGACTGGAGTCTGTCCTTCCATTCCAATTGACAGCTCGAACGACCAGTTCTGATTAACCGCAGCAGTGCGAGACAGCGTTTGCAATTGAAGTATCAGCTGTGGTTGTTCACCTGTCTCATAAACGGCATAACTCGGCTTTAGCCACAATTCGGTTACACCGCGTCCCGTAAATTCGGCAAGCTCTTTTAGCAATGCAAGGCCGCCGCCGCTCCAGAAGAGCGCTTGCAAAGTTTGGTTGACAAGCACCCAACGCCCGCCTGCGTAATCACCTTTCGTGTTCTCAATCAATACGATTGAGGCGGCTCTCTCTCTTCCATCGCGGTCAACACCCACGAGCAACGGATAAATATGAGCATCCATCGGACCGCCAGATCCCATTTCACTTGGCACATCGCATGATTTCGTTGGATGAAGTGTCAATCCCCAAGTCGGTTCGATCCCAAATAGACTTTCACTGCCTTGAATAACTGAAAATTCACTAGAGGCGACTAATCGCTCTACCTTATCGACATTAACAGGCAATGCGTCGTGGATGTTCAATAGCTGATGGTAAGCAATTTGCTCCCTCTCAATCCTCCAAGCATCATCAACCTTAACGACAGGCTTGCGGAACGGAACGCCTCCCGTATGTACCAATCCGCCACCGCACTCCAGATGCGATTTAACAGATTGCCATGCCTCTTTAGGGAAATAGGATCCATGCAGTTGAATTAACGCATCCCAGCCTCCCTCAGCCAGTCGATCTGACAACGTATCCGCATTGCTGATTTCCGCCCAAACGGAAGCTTCCTTCAATACCTGTTGAGTGGGACGGGCTCCTTCATAAGGAAACCTTTCATCGTAAAAAACTAATATTTTCATATATACCTCCAGTTAATTACGTTTGTTATTTTTGTTATTATAAAGTATAATAACGTTATGATATTTTCAGTCTAAATCCTTTAGTAATAAACGTCAAGGAGATACATATGCCACGTAAAATTTCGATACAAAAGATAGCCGATCAACTCGGTTTATCGAAGTACGCCGTTTCCCGGGCTTTGAGCGGGAAATCCGGCGTAAGTCAGACGACGCGTGAACGCGTTATAGAGCTCGCCCGGACGTTAGGTTATGAGCTTCCACGACAGGATCATGACATAGCCCCAGCATCCACCGGCTCTGCTTCTACCTTTGTTCTGATCTGCATTAATCAATCCAATCACGGCGACCCTTACTATTGGCAGCGGGTTTTGGGAGGATTAATCTCCGGATGCAACGAAAGGGGATGGCAGCATGTCATTTTGTCCCATGACTTTGCGTTTTCTCCTAATACGGCGCAATCCCCTCAGGAAGCGATAGCGCCGCATTTGGATTGGAGCAGCTGCCTTGGCTTGATTGTAATGGGTTCATATCCTTATGATGCACTGCAGCGAATGGCTCGTACGGGAAAACCGCTAGTTCTTGTTGATCATAACGAGCCGCTGCTCGCTTGTGATTCGGTAAATCATGCCAATATCGAGGCGGGAATAAACGTCACGCGCCATCTATTAAACCAGCAAAGCCGGACTATCGTATTTCTTGGTGACAATGGCCGCTCCGTCAGCTTTTCCGAGCGGCGTATCGGTGTCAGGCTTGCTATGGAACAATATGGCACCAAAGGAACGAAGCTGCTCGAGTGGGATATTTCTTACGAAGAAGGGGGATGGCAAGACGCCATTGCCGAGCGACTCTCCAGTCTCCCTTTGGAGGAACGGCCAGATGCTTGGATCGGCGCCAATGACGACATCGCAATTAAATGGATGCGGAGGCTGCAGCAGATGGATTGGTCTATTCCGGATCAATGCCGCGTAATTGGAATCGATAACGTTGAAGCAGCCGCTCTAACATCTCCGCAGTTAACGACAGTAAATCTTTGTAAAGAGGAGCTAGGCCACCGCGCTATCGAATCGCTTCAACGGCGTATCGAACGACCTGGCTCACCAAGTGAAAACATCCAGCTTTCCGCCACATTGATTCCGCGGGATTCGGCGTAACAGTTTACAAGAAATAGGCAGCACTGACCTTTTTGTCCTTTCGGGTCTGTGCTGCCTATTTTTTTTAATAGTAGACTAGAATTGGTTATATCCACTTTCCATCTCAAATCATCTAATTTAACGCTTTTCACTGTGCAAAGTAAAATGGAAATAATGCTAAACTAGCCGATAATCATCGAAATTGTCGCGTTAGGCCTTGAAACCTACAGGTATCCCACCCTTTTCGCCCTCACCCTTTCAATCCCTTACATTTGTTATACCATACAATTATTGTATCCCTTTTCATTATTAGCTAAGATGATTAAGACTTTTATAAAATATATCTAGAAGAGATGTGATACTCATTAGTCCAATCAAACGTTATATCCTTTGGGCCAAACCCTATTGGTCGATGATCTTCGTCATCATCGTGATCGGCATTTTACAGTTTACGGCGCCGCTGTCCATGCCTGTTTTCACCCAAATTCTCGTCGACGACGTATTGATTGACGATGATTACTCACGGTTAACGAACACCGTGCTCCTTATGTCCTCTATTTTGTTTTTAGGCGTGCTGCTGAATTTCTTAAGAAACTATATCTCGGCCATTCTCGGCAATAAAATGATGATGCATTTGCGTGAGCAATTGTATGACCATCTGCAGAGAATGTCGGTAAGCTATTATGATCAAAGACAGGTAGGCGGCGTCGCATCAAGGGTGATTCATGATGTCGGAGGAGCACAAAACCTCATTGGCGGCGGAATCATCAATTTAGTGCTCGATTTATTTATGGTCCTGTTCGCCGGCTTTCTCCTATTTCGAATGGATGTAACGCTTACTTTGATTTCACTATGTGTGCTGCCCTTTTATTATTTGTCCTTCACGAATATGAATGTTTGGATTCGCCTAACATGGAGATCCGTGCATCGGCAGATGGAGCGGGTTTCGGGTACGTTGGTGGAACGAATGGGCGGAATTAGGATCGTGCAAGCCTTTAATGGAGAGAAGCATGAGAAGATTAGGTTTAACAAGCAGACCGAGCAGCACTTTCGCCACACGGTCGCCGCGCATTTGTTTTCAAACATTCTTGGGAGACTTAGCGAATCGTTGTCACATATCGGCGGCATCGTCATTTGGCTTGTCGGCGGAGGCATGGTGTTGAAAGGTAAAATGAGCGCCGGGGAGATCATCGCTTTCCAGATGCTTCTAGGCAACCTCTATGGTCCCATTCAACGCTTCGCCGATGTGAACGTAACGATTCAAAACTCTGTCACAAATATCGAACGGATATTCGAAGTATTTGATGAACAACCGGATATTGAGGAAAGTCCTGATGCGCTTCTTATGCCGGAATGCAGAGGGGAAGTTGAGTTTCGCAACGTCACCTATACATATATCACACGAAATTTAGTTTATAAAGATACACATAACCAACGGACAAATCCCGATCTTGTTGAAAGAGAAAAGCCGCCCAAAAAATTTTACTGGATGCCAACGCATCTTCCTCCGAAACATCCGGATGTCGAAATCGAAAAACGGATTGGGATTAGTGATATTTCCTTCAAAACTAATTCCGGAGATGTGATCGCATTAGTAGGACCCAGCGGTGCGGGCAAGTCTACCTTGATCAATTTTATCCCAAGGTTCTATGATCCAGTTGAAGGCGCGGTTTTCATTGATGGCATGGATGTGCGAGATTACAAGCTAGAAGAGCTTAGGAAGCATATCGCCATCGTCCTGCAAGACAATGTCTTGTTCTCTGGAACAATCAAGGATAATTTGATATACGGACGTGAAAAAGCGACGATGGAGGAAATCGTGACAGCCGCGAAAGCCGCTAATGCTCATGAGTTTATTGCCGATTTCAAGGATGGATACGAATCGATCATTGGAGAAAGAGGCATGCGGTTGTCCGGCGGCCAAAAACAACGGCTAGCGATCGCGAGAGCTTTACTGAAAAATCCAAAAATATTAATTCTCGATGAGGCGACCTCGGCGCTCGATTCGGAATCGGAAGCTTTAGTAACGGAAGCATTGGAACGACTGATGAAAAACAGAACCACCTTCATTATCGCCCATCGACTAGCTACAGTCGTCCGCGCTGATCAAATACTGGTAGTAGACGGCGGCAATATTGTGCAGAGAGGCAGCCACAAACAGCTTTTGGCTGAAGGAGGATTGTATCGTCAGCTTTATGAACTGCAATTAAACGCAATGCGACCCGAAGAGATTCTTAGCGGCGTGTAGCACCAGTCACTAGTATGTATCTAGCCAACAAGCGTAACCGGCTTCATCGCGCTTTATGGCAAATGCGGCCATTCCGGGGTGATCACTAAGCAGATTTATGGATCATCCCGAAAATCATTACTCGATTACATGAAACCCTTTTCGGGCGGACGTGACTGGACGTAGCGGGAATACAGTTACCTTCGTTCTTTTTGACCAATCGAAAAGGGTCTGGAGATTTGAGTGTATATCGTCCATTCAAACACCCGATACTTCCCTTTATAATGTGTTTGAATGGAAAAAGTACAATCTAATAGGCATCTAGAAGCTCTTTGTCTAACAAATGGACGATTTTCTTGCATGAAATACAATCTGAGGTTAAATTCGACATTTGGATGAGGCGTCGATTGTATGATATACAGTCAACTGCGGTGTTATTATTAAGCATTGTTTGTATGATATATAGTCAACTGCGGTTAAGATAGATTTAACTTCTCCCATTGTTTGGAACCTCAAATTTCAACAAAATCCCTTGAATATGCCCCCCCATTTGGTGAGCATTCTCAAGGGATTTTGTCTATTTCCTGCAAGCCTGTTGGATTAACCATTTTAAGGAATTCAAATACAGAAAAGAATGATCACAAAATGAGAAGGAAAACGAATAGTCTCGACTGTCATACAAATGATCGATGATTGATATGATTGATATGATTGTTATGATATCGCTGTGAGAGTAAACATTCATTTCTGCTGGGTTACATAGTTGCGGGGTTGCGGGGTTGCGGGGTTGCGGGGTTGCGGGGTTGCGGGGTTGCGGGGTTGCTCGGTCGCTACGTTACTCCGTTGCTGGGTTGTTGTGTTACTGGGTTACTTTGTTACTGGGTTACTTTGTTACTGGGTTGCTGGGTTACTTAGTTGCGTGGTTACTGGGTTGCTGGGTTACTTAGTTGCGTGGTTGCGGGGTTACTGGGCTGCTCGGTTTCTACGTTGCTCCATTACTCGGTGGCTGGGTCGTAGGCGATAATTAAGTTCAAAATGTGACACTACTGAGAGTTTTTATGGAAGGCGATTTAGTTTCAGAATTTATAACTAATCGACCTCATGGAGTGCGCGAATCGAGCTAAGCTAGCAATTAAGTTCATTCTCTGATACTAAATCGCATCTTACCCTTTTTACTCTCAGTTAGTGTCAATTATTGAAACTAATCAGGCATAGAAAAGCAGTGGACAGAGAAAAGCAGCAGACAGAGAAGCGCATCTACCATCATCTTCTTCCATCTTCCCCTTCTTATCATTCTAGCATTCTAGCATTCTAGCATTCTAGCATTCTATCATTCTCCAATAAGGGGCATAACTGAATATAAACAGATACACCTCATCGTCTCAGCAACGGGTGTATCTGTTTGATTCATTAGCTTATGTTTGTTGCTATGCTTATTACTTCAATCCCTTATGGATGGCATCAAGTAAGCGATGTGTCTTGTCACAACCGTATTCCCAGAACATAATGCCAGCTAAGTTGTTATTTTTTACGTAAGTCGATTTGTGCTGAAGCGATTCTTCATCATCATAGGAAATGAGGCTGCTGCCATTGAATAGGAACGGTGCACAAGCTTCTTCATCCCAATAGCGGATATATCCATTCTTATCGATATAATCCGCTGAAAGAACGGTGAAGTCCGGCCCATAGCCACCTGTAGTGCCAGCCATTTGGAGAAGCCCGTTATTTCGATCTGGAACTTGATGCCACACGCGAGAGTAGAATGCCGCCCCAATCACGATTTTCTCCCTTGGAACGCCCGCACGGACGAATATATTAACGGAGGCATCCGTGCTAATGCGGAATAAATCCCCGCTCGGAGTATATAAACTCGTATGATGACCCGTCAAAATTTGAAATCCACCGCGCATATCGTAGGTCATTAATTGAACAAAATCAATATAATTTTGAACTTTATCCATCTCCGTACCATCTACGTAATACTGGTCAGCTCCCGCGGCAATAGTAAGCAAATAATGCCGATCATCCTGAGCCCCTTTACGATCCAACGCTTCCCGCATCGTCTTAAGAAGCAACGTAAAATTCGTCTTATCATCAGGACTCGAATGAATGCCAGCTTCTCCATAACAAGGATATTCCCAATCCAGATCGATGCCGTCAAAGGGGTAATCTTTCAATACGCGAACTGCGGAATCGGCCATACTTTTTCTTCCCTCTTCAGTAGCAGCAGCTTCTGAGAAGCCTCCTGCACTCCATCCACCGACAGACAAAAGTAGGGTCAGCTCAGGGTGTTCGCGTTTGATCTCCTGCAAAACGTCCATATTTTTCATATGATCCGTGCGGATCTTGTCGTTCAGAACATGACCAAACGCTACATTTAGATGAGTCAATTTCTTTAAGTCTTCCTGTGTCATCTCGTTAAGATTGGAATCAACGACATAACCAGCCACAATGTATTTCTGTTTCATCAATTTGGTTCACTCCTGTTATTATATCTATTATTTTTTTACTCCAGTTAAAACCTGCAATGCATCTTTACCGGAACCTAATTTGTACCCTGACGCTGTATAACGGATTTGATCTCTGTCATCTAACACGAATAGATGCGGGAATCCCGCCTCATTCGCCGAAGGCTGCGATATAAAGTCAGGTAATGAATCATAGGTAGTATCTCTGACAAAAATGACTCCTGACGGCAGCTTCGGATAATTGGAAGGATCGAAAGATGCTGTCCACTGATTATCACCAACGACGAGAAGGACGGGAGCACCAAATTCAGTAAGCGGAACAGCAAGCTCGGACATTTCACGGATCAAATGCTTAGTAGGCTCCCGTTCAGGCTCAATCCAAGCGACTATCGCACCGTTTGTACCAACCAGTTCTCCAAAAGTCTTCTCATCTCCATCTAAAAGGGAGAATGTACTATTCCGATCGAATGTACCAAGAACCGGAATGTCAAGCGGCGCCTCACGGAATGATAGCTGAACATCCGTTTGTTCCCCAGCGCGCACCTCGAAATAAATTAAGCGTACCCTTACGGTTCCGTCCTTCAGACGAATACCCGAAGTGATTCGGTATGAGCCCTCTTCGACTTCGAATGGTTCATTATATACATCTAATTTTCCATACGGATAAAACAACGTTTTGTAGATTCCGTTTTCTAGACGCGCGAACGTGAAATTGTTCCAATAAGCTGCGTCTGGAGCTTCTGCCGAAGATTTGCTGTCTCTTGTCAATTGCAGCGTGCCGCTATCCTTCTTCTCTGTCTGCAGCAAGGATTCCTGTGTGAATAACGCATCTCTCCAACTGCCGTTCACAATATATTGCGGTTTATGTTGGCTCGGATGCAGACGTGCCGGGATACCCAGGCTGCGACAAATGGCTACGAATAAAATATCGAGGGAAGCTCGGTCTCCCTTCTTGATCTGGAAAGTGCCAACCGGTGTACCCTTGCCCACCAAGTTAGGAATATCGTTCCAGACCTCACACTCTTCATCCAGTCTCCTGACAAGCGCAGAAGGATCCGCTCTAAACGCGTCCGATTCCTCTTCCGTAAACGCATTTTGGAAAAAACGTTTGTAAGGCACGATCATTTCATACAACACACGCGGACAGAGAACGTACTTGATAAATATCTCTTCCGAGAGTTCTCCTCGTTGTGCAAGAGAACCGATCAGATGATCATCAAGCGTAGGACAGAATGTATCGATCAGATCCTTCTCATTCATGCTTTCCAACAGCCGCAGCGGCATTTCATTATATTCAAAAGTGCGTTCCTGCAGAAATGCAGCAATCTCACGACTATTCCCACGTGCCTTTCGCAGGACATCCCACACCCGCTCCGGCGGAAGTCCAACAGCTTGAGCTAATTCCGTTGCTTGCGCTTCATCTAAGAAGGAATCCTCATAATTAGTCCGAATCTTCGTTCCTTCTTCGACACGGCAATTAAAAAGCTGAATCTTCTCTTCGGAAAGCGGAGCAACAGCCTCACCCTCGCGCTCCGGCGGCGGAACCATATCAAAGTCTGCCGAGCCTTCAGGTTGACGCTTCCGATCTAGAATGATCTCGAAGCGTTCGCTATCCGCAACGGAAACTTTCATTTCTCCCCACAAGTCTGACTTTACCGCACGAATGAGCAGATCTCCGAAGCCTGTCTTGAATGATGCTTCGCCCCTCTCATCCGTCGGCAGAGTGGCAATCGGATAAAATTCTGCCATGTTATACAACTGGAAATGTGTATCCGCTCCGCTGACTGGCCGACCCTGCTCGTCCTTTACAGAAACAGTAATCGTCCGCGTAGGCGCGTAGTTTTCCAATAAATTGATTTCTGTGAACCACTCATCCGCAAGCGTGATATCTTCAGGACCTTCGTAATTTGCGAAAATCCGCGTATTGATGAGCATTGCCCTCCGTGAAGGCGGACTGAACCATCCTTGATTCAACCGTGGCTCCGGCTCGCATGCGCCGATATAATACCAGCGTCCATCAGCCCAAGCCTCAACCCAAGCATGGTTATCGTCTGAATGCGCCCAGCGCGGCGTGTAAATCTGGCGAGCAGGAATACCAATGCTGCGCAGAGCCGCAACCGCGAGAGTTGACTCCTCCCCGCAGCGGCCTCGCGCATTGCGAATCATAGTCAATGGAGATATCGTCCGCAAATCGCTGCCAATATAATTTGCTTTCTCATGGCACCAATAATTCGTTTCCAGAATAGCTTCCGCCATAGATAGTTGAGAGGTTCTAGCCGCTAATTCGTCATACAATATACCACGTGAATCCTCTATATTTTCTGTATTTACACGGTACGGCAATACGAAATGCAGGAATAACTGATCGGGAACAACTTTCCCCCAAGGCACCTGCTTGCGAATGTCCAGCGTTAGACGTACATGACTTAGAAATAAGGAGCCAGAATAATCGGCCAAATCATTCATTGGCATATAAGCAAATAAGTATTTAAGCGCCCACGTCTCTTCTTCTGTTAGCTCCTCCTGGAACACATCGAACAGTTCATGCTCTCTCGCCTTAGCGAGCTGCTTTTTCTCAAGAAATTTCCGTTCGATCTGCTCCTTCGTTCCTTTATTCAAAGAGAATACTGAGGTCTGAATAGTCAAAGTTAATTACTCCTTCCATAGCTTTCCATCTTCCCTGATGTAAAAGGCTGCAAGCCCATCCGATGATGGCGCGGAAATTTGAAATAGTTTGCTGGTCGTCTCAATCGTCGGTGAAATGCTCCACTGCTCATCGCCCATCAACAGCTGTCCATCATTGGTAAACTGTCCATGAGTCGCAAAATAATTGCGTTCGCGGTAGTACAGCTTGCGAAGCTCCCACTTGATTCGTTCATCTGTTGACAGCTGGAAACTTTCGGGGCCCCCTTCGTCAGTGAACACGACATAACCCCACAGCTCAGGGTAATGCATATTGACAATACCCATTGGAGACCAAACCCAGTTATCTTCAGGATAAGGCCTGCCTGTATCCGGATTCAGCACCTTACTGTACTCGCCATCCTTGACCTCCGTGCGCCATTCTACGCGGGAGAAATTAACTCGCCAAAATTCACCGTTCGCCGGTGGACGACCATTGGATGCACATTCACGCAGGCTAGTCCAAGGCATAGCTACCTCAATGCTCCATTTCCGATTATCCGCCCCTGGTCGATTAAGCTCTCCATCAATATGTACCGCCGTTCGAAGTCCGTTAATATCCCATGCATTTACTGGAGGTCCTCCGTCACGATACGGTTTAACGAGCATTAAATCCCACACTGTGTTCAACGCATTGATCTCAAATTCATAATATTGGTGTGTATCCCCATCAGGATCTATGAAAATTTCAAAATCGTTATCATAAAAAATGACTGATTCCCGCTCCGTCAACGTAGCCCAGATCTGATCTTCTATTAATTCCGCAGCAAAATAGAAATATTCGTCATCCCACAGCATCTTAACACGAGTCTGCTTAGCAGGCATCGGACGAAGATCACCTTCGATATCGACAAAATCATCCGTCCAATCCGCATCTGCCCAGAACGGCTTATCCACACGACCATCTAGAACAAGCGGACCTGACGCTCGTCTGCACATATAATGTTTTGGAGCATATTCAATATTCGGCTCCGGTACTCCACTATGATTCATCTCTTCTCCTCCATAGTCTTCGGATCTAATAGATAACTTTGGTTTTACTAGTTATGTGTCACAACAGCTCCAGAACCGCCATACATATCCAGCTCTTCATCAAACTCTAGTTTCAGAACAGTCACCTGCTTATGAGCATCTTCAGGTGTCATATGAATCCATGTTGTACCTGGAATGTTGAACCAAGGCACCCCGCCATGAATTACATGTGTTAGTTCTTTCCCAGAGTGAAGAACGGTAATTTTTTTAATCGGGTTTGATAGTCCCTTCAAGCATACATTCTCTTTAGGATCATCGTATACAAACAGGTATAATGTCTTTTTATCTTTAGAGATTGTACTTCCACCTAGAAAATAACGCGGCATAATTCCTTCATCTGTACCAAATACAGCTTCTTCATGTGTTTTTATCCATTCTCCCAAGCCTAGCAAAATATCCTCTTGTCTCTTATCGATCGTTCCATCTTCCATAGGACCAATATCCAGCAGCATGTTGCCACCCAAAGTGATGCAATCACAAAACATTCTAATGATCTGGTTCAACGATTTATAACGATTATCCGTCGGTACATAACCCCAAGAACTATTGATCGTTGTACAGAATTCCCATGGTCCTTCTGGACGCGTAATCGGTATTCCTTGCTCTGGAGTTTTGTAATCACCATGTCCCGACAGACGCGAATTGATTATAATTTCAGGGTTAAATGACTGAAGGTACTGCTTGAACTCAGGCAAGTTCCACTGCTCGGCACTTCTTTCCCAGTCTCCATCGAACCACAAAAGATCAACCTTACCGTAGTTCGTTAAAATTTCTTTCAACTGATTATTGTTAAACTCTAAAAACTTCTGCCATTTTTCTTCATCCTGAACGCCGTCAGTAGGACTGCAAAACCTATTAACAGTGCTTAGATCCTCGGGCACCTGACCACCGCCATATACACTTGGATAATCAGGATGCGACCAGTCAATCAAAGAATAATACATACCAAGGCGAATTCCTCTTTTCGTAACAGCATCCGCGTATTCTTTAATAAGATCCCGTTTTGCCGGCGTCTTTTTCACAACGTTTAAGTCGCTATATTGCGTGTCCCACAACGCTACCCCATCGTGATGCTTCGTCGTAAGAACAGCGTATTTCGCGCCTGATTTTTCAATTAGATCGGCCCATTTGTCAGCATCAAACTTCGACGCCGTAAAGCCATCTAGTTGTTTCATATAATCTTCATAGGAAACTCTTCCATTATAGAAAGACCATGATTCAGAAATCCCATTTACCGCATAAATACCATAATGAATAAAAATACCTAGCTTTGCTTCCTCGAACCACTTTTGCATATCTATTAGCACCTGCCCTATTTAGTTAATATTGTAATCTCAAATCCTCACCCTATGCCAATACGGCTAAAGGCTGCCCCTATATTTCTCCGGAATGAAACGCGCCACCGCCATAAGGACGGCGACAGCCGTTTCACCTTGTTATCCAACAATACCTGTTCGTTCTACACCTTCAACGAAATATCGTTGTGCGAAAATATACATAATAATCAATGGAGCCAAAACAAGCAGCGTTCCAGTATTTAAGATCATCGACACATACAGAGGTTCGCCAGTAACGTTTTGAAAGATTTCCGCCGTTAAAGCAGACACTTGTGTTGAGAGCACCGGCTCTTTATTGAAGAAGAGCGACACGAAATAGCTGTCATTCCATTGCCATACGAACGAGAATAAGACGACTGTAATGATCGCAGATACCGCATTCGGCAAAATTATGCGAAAGAATGTAGCCCCGATCCCGCTGCCATCCACATAAGCCGCTTCTTCAAGCTCCTTCGGAATCGCCCGGAAAAATTGGCGGAAAATAAAGATGTACAGACCATTCTTCAATCCTGCAGCAAATGATGAAGACATTATGAAAGGCCATACCGTATCAATCAAATTGATACCATCCTTACCGAACCAGCCAAGAATACCGAAGAAATCAAAGTAGCGGTACGTTAAATACGTAGGGATCATCAAGGTTTGAGGCGGAACAATAATAGAGAAGATGACTAGGAAAAACAGCACCTCACTGCCCCAATAACGCAAGCGAGCGAACGCATACGCGACTAGACCACATGACAGCACCTGCAGGATAGTCGTACCCGTCGAGATGATAAATGTGTTTTTGAAAGCAACCCAATAATTCATGTTTTCCATTGCTATCATCACATTTTCCATCGTAAAATTTCTAGGAATCCATAGTACCGTTGGGTCATACATGTCTGCCTTGTCACGGAACACAACAGATAATTTCTGAAAAAGGGGATAAAGAATAATAAAACACAAACCTGTGACCAGCAGCCCTCGAAATGCGATCCAAGTCCATCGCTTGACGAATTCTAAAGGATTCCTATTATTAATCGACTTCTGAATCGATTGCAATCTCGTTTGCATAGCCCACACCTCCCTATCCAAGCGTAAACGGCTGTCGCCGTTTTGGCGGCAAAGCTCGTTCCGCGTTGAATTATAAGCATATTATAAGAGTGAAACTTATAAATTCTTATATTTGAATTAATCGTAGTAAAATACTTTCTTAGAGATGATCCAGCCAATGATTAACAATAGCAAGGAGATGATTAAGAAATAGATCCATGACATAGCCGCGCTTTGACCGAATTCGAATTGTGCAAATGCAGTCTTCGAGATCAACCCGCTCATACTGTTATTGTTGAATGAATCGATAACCGAATAAACGGTGTTCGTCAAAATTAGCGGTGACATCATAGGAAACGTAATTTTCCAAAAGATTTCGTAACCCGTTGCGCCTTCCATCTTCGCAGATTCATACAAAGAAGGAGAGATGGATTGAAGCGACGCTAGGAAAATTAAGATTTGCACACCGGATGAGCTAATAATTTCATAAATCCGATCCACTGCACTCGTTAAATAAAAGACGAAGCCTTTGCCCATACCCGATTCAAGCAGCATCTTCTCCAGCTCAAAGCTTTGGAGGAAGCTGCCTCCTTCTTCGGTTGCGCCACTCGCAGATTGCATAATGTTAGCAATGAAATTATTCGATTCTATTCCCGCTATAGCAGAAGAAGCTATAATGACGGGGAGAAAGAAAATTGCGCGAGCCAACGTACGTCCTTTAAACTTCTGATTTAAAAGAACAGCTGCGAATAAACTGAAAATAATAATGATCGGCACATTGACCAGCATCTTGCTTACTGCCGCCACTATTTCCCTGTTGAACGTCGGGTGAGTAAATAGTAAAGCCTTAAAGTTTGCAAGACCTTCATATTCAGTTACAAAGCCGCCTGATGCAAGTTTTAATGTGCTGATACTGTACCGAAAGGACTGGATCAACGGGATTAGAAACAAAAAGGCAAACCCAATCAGCCACGGTGTCGAAAATAACACACCGTACCATGCTTTTTTTTGTTCCAACGATAACCTTTTCTTTAACAATTTAGCCACCCCCCGCCCAGTAACCTTCAGCATCAATTTGAATTCCGTCAATTGCGGCCGCTTGATTTCCGTAGTTTACTATAATCTTAAATCCATTCTCGTAAGTTGTTTGATATACTTCTTCCGCGAGCTTCTCATGAGTTAGAATGGTTTGCCCTCTTACACTTTGCAATACACCATTCGCTTCTTCATATAACGCTGAAGCTTCGTTCAACCAATCCTTATAGTAGCCAGAGAATAGGTAATCGTACTTTGTATCTTTCACAACAGAAGGCTCTGCATAAAACCAATCATAGTATACAGATGAACCTGTCTCTAAAGCCTTTAGCAGCTTTTGACGTCCGGATTCCATATTCATATTCCAGGGTTGTCCTGCTGTATCGATATAGCCATTCAACACCATGGAATAAAACGGAACATCCTGATCAATAATCATATACCTACTGCTTTGGAGAGGAGCTTCAACGACGATATCGGCATAAGATGCCGCATACACGTTTCCACCTGAGACCATGATTTGATCCACACTCGATCCTAATTTTTCCGTCTGCTGCTCAGCTAAGTTTCTCGACTGTTGCCGATCGACCATCCCTTCGATTGTAAAGTCCGAACTCAGGTCAGCAGCAAGGTCTCGTAACGATAATCCTGTTACACCGAGATCCTTGTACTTCTTAGAGAAAGCTTCAACAGTAGGCTCAAGAGCCAAAGGTGAGAGAACATAGTTCAAGAAGCGGCTTTTGTCCTCCGAATAATAAACGGGATGATATTCAAACACCTTGGCTTTCTTCTTGTTCAAAAACATTGCCACATCTGATGAGCCTTTATACTTTTTCAAGAAAGCAACATCAGGGTATAACGTAATGCCGTTATCATTCGAAAATTTCTTTAGCTTCTCAAACTCGCGAGCCCCACCGAGCTTCGAGTCCAATTTAATGTCTTTCGGAGACTCGTGCCGTATACCTCCGTTAAACCATCCAGAGTAGCGAAGATGAATATTCGAGATACCCTCTTGCAACAATTGCTCAGAGATTTCAGTCGCTTCCTTGTATTTCGTTAAAGTCTCAACGCTTTCGTATGGAACGCCGAGAAACGATTGCTTCCGAGGAAATGCTCCTTCAACCTGCAATACAAATGGAAGTTTTGTGTCTGTAGAAATTTTCTCCCATCCGTACTGGTCCGCAAGTCTTTCCCTGTAAAGCTTCGCCATACCTGAATAAGAAGCTGACTCACCATTCAGAAAGCTATAGCTGATCTTAAGATCTCCCTCATAAATACGGGATTGAAATACTGGGATTGCGCTTGTATCTTTACCGGAGGTCAGTGAAATTTGGTCAGCAACCATCAGATTGAATTGAGGCGACACATAATTATAAGTATGATTTCGGCCGCTTACATCTGCCGTTATGCTTGCAAATGCATCTGCCTCTTCAATTACTCCCATCAGAGCATGACCTTCTTTGACCATTCCGAAGACAGGCATACGGACCGGCATATTCGATTGCAACTTCTCTTTTAGAATGATCGCAGAATCTTCACCATAAACAGATGCTTTATAAGGATCTGCCGCCGTTTTCCCGTTATTGAGCTGAATAAGTGCACCGGAACCGTCAGGTACAAACATATAACCTTGATCTTTCAAGCCTGCGGCGCCGAAGTATTCCAATACATTAAGTGAAAGAATTGGAAATTTTGTGGGATATTCGAGCTCATTCGTTGGTACAGATACGACAAGACGATCCTCTTCCAAAGAGTAGACAACCGAAACCTTGAATTGAATCGATTTCGCTGTCGAAATGTTTTCGAATCCGTTTTCCTTATTATCTTGAGCAGCATCTTCACTGGTATACCCGATTGACTGTAATATACCTGCTACTTCCTCTACTACGAAAGGTTGCATCACTCTAGGTGTGTAGACTTTTTTCTCTTTATTAAAGGCAAATTTATAAGTTAAACTTTTTTGAGTCTTCTCATCTTCAATTTTCTGAATGATTTCCTCATTAAAGCGTTTCTCGCTAATTGCGAGCGGAATGACATCGAGACCTTTGACTACAGTACCAAGCGTGTAGATAACTTTTACACCTTTGTCGACTTTTCCGATTTCAAATTGCCCTTTACTCACACTGTCGTCAAAACTATTAAACGTGCTGACTTGTCCCTTTTCGTTAAAATAGGAAAGCTTCAGCTGTGACGCCAACAAAGATTGATAAAGCGGCGTAATCTTCTCATTGGACTTCAAATCTTGAGGATTCGAGTACCACATTTCATTTGATGCCCTATCTAGTACGGCAATCTCGGTCGTTCCCGGATGAATGTAGAGAGAAAGCGCTTTATTTTGTGCCGCTTCAATCATACCGTTTTCCATCGCTGTGCCTGTTAAGGAGACTAATTTTGTTGCTGCGTCATCTTGAGAATCCACTGAATCGGCAAGCGTTTCTTTTTGATTGGAATCGGTGTTTTTATGGTTCAAATATCCCCCGATTACAACCCCGAGCACTAGGATACAGGCGGCTAATAGCATAATTCCGTTTTTTTTCACGCTATTCCCCCCTCTTTCATATGCGGAATATGATTTCATTGTATATGGATGTTATGAAGGAAAGCATTTGCTGCACTACACTGAATAGCAATAAAGATAAGAATAAAATGATACCGATCATTACAAGCGTAAGAAGCATCGTAACTATCGTTTTACCTGGCGTATATTGATGCACCGTCATCGTGCCTACAAACAATAGCCATATTGTCCATAACATTGCAACTGTATTTAGTAAGTAATAGAAAGTGCTTTCTTCCACAGTCACGACATGGCTGAGTGCAACCTGCGGTAAATAAATGATAATTAAAGGAAGAAGTGCATACCCGGTTGCCATGATGATATCTTTGAAGGAACCTTCACCTTCCATAAGTGTCGTTAACGACCAGTTGGCCACGCACCATAGAATAAATGGAAGCACCACAAATTTCAATTCATCAAAACTATTAAATTCAGCGAGATCATTGTAGTTCACTATAAACCCACTGAACTGCCGTTTTATAATGATCGTAACAAAAAGTCCGATCAGTATGCCCAAGGCAATTCTGACCCTGCCCTTTTGCTCATATTTCATTTCCCAGAATCCATCAAAAGGATGAACAGCTGTGTAGAACGGGTTTTTCCATACTCCTCTATCCGTATAATTAGCCGTAGTTGCTGATATGAACCTTCTTCTAACAAGCAGTATAGCAGCAGTGACCAATGCAATGACTGCTACAAGATAACCGAAATTTCTTTCCAACCACAGTTCACGGTTACGTTTGAATGCCTCCGAATAATAGTTCCGATCGTTTCCGAGTTCAAACTGGGCCATCGCTTCTACGTAACGGTCCTGCTTTAACAACGCTTTCCCTATTCCGATATAAGCGATCTCATTATTTCGATTTAGTTGAAGCGTTTTACTCCATGCTTCAGCAGCTTGCTCCATCTTTCCGTCGTAATGAGAAAGGACAGCTTCGCGAATTGCTTTACCATAAATAGTCGGTTCAAAAACAGTGATCGTTCCAAGTATCCGGTCCGAGACATAGATGTTGTCCTCGAACGAGTCAATCGCCGATGGAGCTTTAAACCTCCCAAGCTGACTGCCGATTCCACCAAACTGGTACAACAATTGACCATCTTTATCATAGGTGAAAATCCGGCCTCGCTTTGAGTCGAGAGCGTTATAAATTCCCGCCCGTTCGGATACTACATCGATAAATGTTGAGCCACCTTTAACACTTCCGGTTTGCGTAGTTAGAATATCACCCTTAGGCGGATGAAATCCTTCTCGTCGCAAAATATCGACCCCTGATGGATTCAATCGTTTAACAGGCTCGTTCGAACCGACTTCAGATGTAGTGGTGTACATAAACCCATCATCATCAATATCGACGTTATTAAACTCGAGCGGCACGAACAAAATCATTTGTTCCCGCTGCTCTTGCGTTGAAATCTTTTTCCAGAGAAGATCAATCGGATTAAACATCACTCGGTTTGTACCGATAAACCCTGTAAATTTTCCGTCCCCATCAAATTCCATTAGTCCTTCATACGATCCCTTGCTGACAACATACATTCGCTTAGCTTTATCGAGCACAAGCTTAGTAGGTGCGAATTGAAAGTTGTTGCGGATGAGTGATGACTTCGGCTCTTCAACAACATGAACAAGGCTTCCGTCCTCGGTCAATTCGACGATCCGTCGATTTAATGTATCCGATACAAATATATGTCCATTCTCCGAGTCTACAAACACGCCTTGCGGCTCTTTAAAATGGTCTTCAACACCTTTATTTTGGAACCCATCGATTACTTTGGCTTGCTTAGTATCCTGATCCACGATAATGATTCTGTGATTACCAGTATCAGCAATGTACAAAGCTCCGTCCTTATCGATGAAAATATCACTAGGTGAACGAAACGCACCAACATTCAACTGCACGCCGTCGATCGTTCTTGACGATAAATACGGCACCGGTGCAGGGCGAGCCTCAAAATCATAGGAATAAGTGTATCCTGTATCTGTAGAAGCGAATGATGCTGTTGGAAAAGCTGAACATAGCAGCAGGGCAATGAGGACCCCAAGAATACCTTTTATTCTCAAAACGTTGCCCTCCCTCTTAATCCTTCATGCCCGAGGTCGACATGGTTTGCATGACATTGCTTTGAGTCAAAATGAATACACAGATTGGGACCATCATCATTAGAAAAGTCACAGCTGCAAATACTCCCGTTCTGGCGATACCGCCTTGAACGATTTGACTGAACGCATAATCCATCGTCTTCAACTGCTCACTATAAATAAACGTTTGAGCTCCAGCATTTGCAGCCCACAATCTTTGAAATGAAAACAAAACTAGCGTAAGCCAAGCTGGTTTAACCATCGGCATAACGATCGTCCAGAAAATCCGGTACTCGGATGCTCCATCGATTTTCGCTGCCTCAATCAACGTATCTGGAATTTGATCCATAAATTGCTTCATTAAATACAAGCCCAGCGAAAACCCGAATGCAGGTATTATTAACGCGCTATAGCTATCGATTAACCCCATCCATGACATCGTCATGTAGTTCGGAATTGACGTAACATGAGGCGAGAACATCAGTGACAGAACGACGATGCTAAACAATAAACCTTTTCCCGGGAAATTATGTTTCGCGAGCGGATAAGCTGCTGCCGACGCTAAAATGACGTGGCCAAACGTTCCTACTACTGCAACGAAAAACGTATTGAATAAGTATCGTGAAAACGGGATCCATGAATCACTAAACAGATGCAACAAGTCAAAAAAGTTTTCCAACGTCGGATTTCTAACAAAAAACCGTGGTGGAAACACGAAAATTTCATCCATAGGCTTAAATGCGTTGCTAATGGCAAAGACAAGCGGCAAGGCCATGAAGGCAGCTACAGAACCGATCATTAGAAAAAGTAAAATGTCTACACTGATAGAACGATTTATACGCTTAGGCAACAACCACCGTAGAAACATTGTGCTTATTCACCCACTTTCTTTAAAAGCCGCTGAGTTATAAGATTCATACCAATCATAAGCCCAAACAGTACAGTGGCTATAGCTGATGCGTATCCCATCTCAAAACGGATGGTACCATAGTCCATAAGATGCGTAACAATGGTATGCGCTGCATAATCCGTACTTGGGAAACCCGTCAGAGACATACTTACCTCGGCAACCGCGAACGAGGTCGTTATTTGGATTACCGCTCCAAACATGAGCTGCGGCCTCATGGATGGAAGCGTGATAAACCAAAGCTCCTGCCAGCGGTTTCGAATCCCATCAATAGCTCCTGCCTCAAACAACGTCTGATTAATGCCCTGGAGACCAGCAATAAAGGCAAGGAAAGCGGTTCCCAAGCTTAACCAAAGCTGAACGAGCATAACAATTCCAAGCATATACTTAGGATCTTGAAGCCAAAGAATCGGCTCCGATATAACGCCCCACTGCATTAAGAATGAATTGAAGTACCCATACGAGTCTCCATTAAACATAATTTGCCAAATCATAAACGCGTTTCCTGCAATGGACGGAGCGTATAAAATTAGCGTAATGAGAGCCCGAATCTTCGGAGGTAACTCATTAATGAGCCATGCGAAAATAAAGCATGCGACATAACTGAGAGGACCTGTAATCGCTGCGAATAAAAATGTATTTTTTAAAGCGATTAGGAACACATCATCCTTGACGAATAACCGTACATAATTGTCCCATCCGGTCCAACGCGGAAATTCAAGCATATTGAAGTTCGTAAAGCTTAGCGATAGAGACATAACGACCGGAAACGCAGTAAATAGGAAAAAAATAATAAAAAACGGCGCCAATAAAATATACGAATGCTTATTTAACTTCATTTCTTGTAATAAAGTTTTCAGCTTCGTCGGCTTTTGCTGGGGCTGCGCGTTCACTGCGGAACGTTCACGAGTTGTGCTTTGAATTAGAATCCCCTCATTTCTCTATTGGAAGCCCGAATTCTTTTCGTTTGATTGTAATTTCTTCATTAATAAACCGAACGTATTGATCAATCGTCTCCCTTGGGTCATCCCCCTGTAAAACAACTCTTCGGAAAGCGTTGTCTAAATGTCTGCCTGTAAAGTATCCTCCCGGAACTTCCGGAATTCCCCTTACCCAGTTCCATTGATTGATCAGTTTCTTTAAGTCGGCTGTTGGCCAAGGCAACTCCTGGAGCGCCTCAATATTGGCGGTAGGGTAACGAGCGGATATACCCAGCAATCCTTCCATCTCAAGACCAAAATCTACCTGGGCCTCTTTTGCCGTCCACCACTTAATAAACTCCCATGCATCTTCCTTATTCTCAGTACCTTTAAACATGACGGCACCGAATCCGCGACCTGGAGCTTCACGGCGCACCTCTCCATTATCCATGCGAACGCCTGGTACTGGAGCAAAATCCCATAAGCCTCGGATCTCCGGTGCACTGACACTTAAATTGTTATATGTAGAGTAATCTGCAATACCTATAGGCATTTCCCCGGTTCTAAATCGGTTCGGGAAGTCAAACGTAATCGGCAGCTTATAGTTCGCATACAATTCAGTCCACTTTCGGAACGCTTGAATGGATACCTCGGTATCTAGCCCACTGATTTTTCCGTCATTTTGGTACAATTCACCGTCGCTCTGATTCAGCATCATCGTATAGGCCGGATTTGGCGGCATCTGATCAGTTACTGCAGCTGCATCAAGCGAAGTCTGCGGCATACCGAACTGCAAGTTATTCTTTTGCAGCACCGGGATCATGTTATAAACGTCTTGCCACGTATCAGGAACTTTTAGCCCAAGTTCACCCAGAATATCTTCTCGATAGAACAGAACTGGAAATATTTGCTGTTCTGGCAGTGCGAAATATTTGCCTAAATACTGATAGGGAACCATCGCACTCGGTTGGAACCGTTTAATTACTTCATTAAAATCTTCGAATACGGATAAATCCTGGAGCGCACCGCGCATCGCAAAGTTTACCGGAACATCATTACCCACCTGTATCGCCACGTCTGGACCTTTACCTGCAAGCGTTGCGGATAGCAGCACATTAGCGGATACAAGCTGAAGATTAATCGGAACGCCCGTCTCCGATGTAAAATCATTGTCGATCATTTTCTTTATAGTTTGAGCTTGGTCTCGTCCTGATAGTACCCATACAGAAATAGCTTCTTTTCCATTTTCATTTTCTGCTGTACTGATGCTGCTGTAATCCTCGAAGAAAGACGAGAAGAATGATGTGCTCTCATGGACAATCTTTTGGAAAAAAGTCGCTTTCGCTCTCGGCAAATCTGCGCCAGGTGACGTGACAAGAAGATAATCCAAAGCGAGCGGCTGTTCCTTCGCCTGCATCATCCATGTGCTGAGCGCACCTACATTCGTCTTGAGAGACTCCAGACGCAACGGAATCGAATCCGGATTTTTCGCCATATCATCCAATTGGTACGATATTGTTTGAAGCAACGCTGTCCGTTCGCTCGCTTTACCGTCAAAACCTTGAAGTAACGCAGCAACCTCTTTAATCGTCTTACTTTGTTGAACCAACTCGTCTATTAACTCAGGTATCCGTTTCTCTAATTGATAGTCCCGGAATGGATCCGGTACCACACCGGTAAAGCTAATGATTTTACGGTAAAGTGAATTCAGCCCTAACACACTGGATTCTACAGTCCGTAATATCGGAGCAAGCTCTCCGAGCGTGACTTCCATCCGCAGACGGTGTTTCCCCTCCGTTAAATAGAATAAATAGGGCTCCTTCTTTTCCGAGCCAACTACTTTCATTTGCCAATCACCACTATAATCGAATGAAAGCCTACTAGCTTCTTTAAATGGAATCTTCCCGTCAACGTATAATGACCTTGTTGATGAAAGTCCTCTATTTGCCGTTTGTTTACTTTTCATCGCTATTTGATATAAACCAGTTTCGGGTACTTCAATTTCCCACTCTACCCACTGACCAGGCATTCTCCAATTCGTGCCGCCAATCGCATTCATGCGCATTTTCGAGGCATGATAAGGCTCTGAAGTAGGCGAACGGTCCATAATCGGATATAGTGTCGAGCTCGACTTTAGTACAGCGTCCTCAGCTTGCAATTTGATGAAAGCATTGGAAACTTCCTTATAGCCGTTCTGCTTATATACGTCCAATTGATCCTTATAATCAATCTTCTGCTCCGTCTGAAATAATTCGATCCAATCAATAACTACTGGCTCTTTCAATGAGGTTAATGACAGAGTATGAATGCCTTCACTTAAATAAAAATAATAAGGCTCTTCATAATAACCAGTTATATCGCGAAGTGTAGCTTCTTGCCAGATTGACACTTCGGCTTGATCTGGACGAATGTCGTTACCGCGATTATCTCGTT
This sequence comes from Paenibacillus sp. J31R122, assembly GCF_056269185.1. NCBI lineage: Bacteria > Bacillati > Bacillota > Bacilli > Caryophanales > Paenibacillaceae > Paenibacillus > Paenibacillus sp. J31R122. Next base: position 523,868 of record NZ_JBWDNM010000001.1, on the reverse strand, counting down.
TAATTTCACTAGTTTCACTCTTCCAAGCTCTTTGCAAAAAAACACTGTTCGCCTCTGCGAACGGCGTACGCCCATCAATTCGAAGCTCTCGCTCAATATCCGAATTTTTCCCCGATATATTGAAGTAACGTAGTTTGATGTTGTAGAGCCCCGCGTTTTTCACTTCGAGCTTCCAGCTAATTGTGCCTGACTCATCTGCAAGCACGGCACTTCCGTTTTTCCCGCTACCATCCTCAAATGGCGCAGCTTCCATTCCTTCAACTTTCTCATAATGTTCAGCTTCAACTCGAATGACTTGCTTTGGTTTGGCCTCATTTATGTATCCATCGAGATATCGGTCATATCCGTTTGCACTAAACGTCTCCTCGATCGCCAGTGATGATTCACCCGTCTCGACAGTCTTCTCTTCTGCCTCAATGCTTGATGTCGGCGGCGCAATCGCCAATAAACCTATGGTCAACGCTGCTGAACAGCAGATCGCTACATATTTTTTAATGTTGAATGACTGGCGCAATTGAAGCTCCCCTCTCCGTCCTCTTACACGTGCACCTTCAGCACAATGGCATGAAGGTGCATCGTATGAGAGCGTTAAATGATACTTACTTCAGAGTTACTCCAAAATTTGCTTCATTGCAGATTCCAGCAGCGGCTTAATCTTCTCAATTGCCGTAGCAGGTGTTTCTTTTCCTTCAGCCATATTCTTAGTAGCTTCAGTAAGAATAGTACCAGCTCCTGGTAAAACGTTGTAACTCATGTACTCTACATTTTTCGCCATTTCTCTTACGGTGTCTACAATTTCAGCAGAAGGATATGTTGCTTGCTGCGATTCATTGACCATCTCCTGAACATCTGGATAAACTGTTCTCCACAATGTTAGTTCATCCATTACTTTAGCAGCCACTTCCGCATTTTTGGACATTTTCGCTACAGTCCACATGTTTCCAAACGGCGTAAAAGTTGTATATTTCTCTGCTTTCGGGCCTTTCGGGAAGAACACAAAGCCAATCTCGTCCGTCATGTTTTTCTTAAAGTTGTCAACTTCCCACGTGAAATGAAGCGTCATTGCTACTTTGCCATCCACAAATTTCTGGCCGGCTGTATCAACCGCTTTGTGAGTATTGTACAAGTCATAGAACGCTTGTGCAGCTTCCATCGCGTTCGGGCTGTCAATCGAAACTTTCGAAGAACCGTCTTCCGCTACATCTACCGAAGCGTTGTTCGAATAAACATACATATTGTAAAGATCTTGATGTCCAGCGCTCAAACCAACTGTATCCAGTTTACCGTCGCCATCCGAATCTTTCGTAGCGTTTTTCGCGACTTCAGCGAATTTATCCCAAGTCCATTCACCCTTTTTCTGCAGTTCATAAGGATCTTCAAGACCTAGCTTTTGGAATAATGTTTTGTTATACCATACCCCAAAACCTGAAGGGGAGCTCTCTGTAAGTCCATATTGTTTGCCATCATACGTACCGCCTTCAATCATCCAAGCCGGTACCTTATCTTTGTCGATCGTAATGTAATCCTCAAATGGAGCTATGAAGCCGTCTTTTACAAGCTTCGGGAACGCCCAGAACAATTCCATGCGAACGATGTCTGCAAAGGGATCACCTGCTAACGATGTTGTAGTGAATTGCTCAACGTATTGGTTGTAGTCGAGTGTTACAAACTCAATTTTTGTATTGTATTTCTTCTCAACCTGTTCAATAACTTCAATCTCTTTTTGGTTATAAGCATCGCGATCCGCTTCTGCAACTGCACGCGGGTCAGCGTTCCACCATGCCGCAATCTTGATCGGCTTACCGCCCATGTCTATAACTTCTTCTTCAGGAACTTTCGTTTCTTCTGGTGCCGCTGTTGCTGTTGGAGCATTCGTAGGAGCCTCTTCCCCTTTACCCCCGCTATTGCTGCTGCAACCTGTGAAAACAAGTACTAAAACAAGGATGATAGAAAGTAAATTAAGCGCTTTAAATTTTTGCATACGATTACCCCTTTTTTAAATGGAATTTAGAATGCACTTCAAATGAACAGCCCTTGCCTTGCCTTTCCTTGCCTCGATTCACCTCCAACATGTAAGCGCATTCACATAGTGTTGTCCTTTCCATCTTCTCCATATGGAAAAACTAATGCGTACCCCGCTAGAATAATTAGGTATAACAACCGGCGGGGAATTTATCCCATTATATTCGCTTTGTTGTTTTCTGTAAATATGTTGGCATAACATATTTTTACTCATTAACATTTGGTATACTTTTAACCACATCAAAAATAGACCCTAAACCTATCTATAAGTCACGCAACAACGCTGTCTATAGCGTTCAGTTGAAACAAAAAAATACCCGCTTCTCAGCGGGTACTAGCAAATGTATAGGTAAATCAAATAATTAAACTAAAGGCGTCCAATCCAGCAATGCCTAAAAAAAGCTTTGCCCTAACTGGCAGGACCAGTTGTTTGCCTACCGACCCATTCCACTTCAATCTCTAATTTGTTTTGCTTCTGGACGATTCCATTATTAATCTGATCCACAAGCATCGCAGCTGCTTGCTTGCCTATTTCATAAAAATTTTGTGTGATTGTCGTAATTGGTATTTCGATGTTTGCGGAAATCTCGTGGTTATCGAAACCTACAATAGACAGCTCTTTCGGCACCAATACGTTCCGTTCAATAGCTGTACGTACAAGGTCTACAGCCAAATGATCATGTTCGGCTTGAATCGCAGTAACACCCTTCTCGAGCAAACGATCTATTAGCGATTGAATGAACTCCAATTTTCCTGGCGATTCATATATTTCCACAAAATCGTCAATGACGATTTCTCCATCAATTGGTATACCCGCATCCTTTAGCGCTTTGCAATAACCGTAAAATCGATCCCTGACGGAGGTTCTATATTGCAGATTAATGCTTGATATAAAGGCAATAGACCTATGCCCTAGTTCAATTAGCTTAGATGTAGCCATGTAACCGCCTTTGAAATTATTAGACGTTACACTTCCTACAGGAACATTGTCATAATACTGGTCGATTGTCACTATCGGCTGTCCGTTCATGTACAGCGAATATACAGCATCAAGATTTTTTAATGTACTGACTGGGTATAGTATAATGCCCGAGATACCGCGCTTAGGCAGACTATATATGAGCTCTTTCTCTTTTTCAGTGCTCCAGTTGCTCGAATGGATCGTTAGATAGTACCCCTTATCGTCCAGGTACTCCGTCGCGCCATGAATATAAGCTAACAAACCATTCGAAACCGCATATGGCAAAATCATCGAGATAATCATACTCTCTGAGATTGACGGCGGCGTACGGTTGTCTATTTTTTTGACAAAGCTGCCGCTTCCTCTTTTTCGATAGATCAACCCGTCACGTTCCAACTCTATAAGTGCGCGTTTTGAAGTGATTCTGCTTACTCCGTGCATCTCAGCGAGATCATTTTCAGTTGGAAGCTGTTCTTCCACCTTATATTCCCCTGATTCAATCTTGTTTTTCAGATCCTTATATATTCTACTATACAGCGGTCTGGCATCTTTCGGCATGACTAGCCTCTTTTCTACTTTGTTCATCGTAAATTAAGTATATCAAATTATCTAGAGTGTGAAAAGTCAGACCATGCAAGTCAGCTTCAAACAACCATTATTGTTATAATCATTAACATACTAAATTAAATAAGCTTAGCTTTATGTGAAAAAGGGAATGCGATTAGTCCAAAGACAATCTTCATCCCTTTTTTTCACTCCAACAGTCCTATAGTATAATCAACGAAGCCCTATCATCTGGTTCTATTATATCAGATTAATGTTAACTCACCTAGTTCTATTACTATAAGATCGTCTTATATTTTAAAATAAGACAGCTTCTCCAGCAGCTCCTGCACCATATTGCTCAGCGCTTCGGCTGAAGAGGAAATTTCCTCCATGGAGGCAAGCTGCTCCTCAGAGGCTGCTGCAACGTTCTGAGAATCAGACGAGGCCTCCGATGCTAGATCCGCAAGCTGGGAAACGCTCGCTGAAATTTGCTCCGTACTAGCCGTCATTTCTTGTGCTGCAGCGGACACCTCTTGAATCTGTCCATTTACTAGGTTTATTTCATCACGGATAGATTCGAATAGAACACCGCTTTCCGTTACACTCCTAACCCCTTGCTGTACCTTCTCACTGCCTACCGTCATAGCCTGAGAAGCTTTATTCGTATCGATACGTACATGCTCTACGAGCCCAGTTACTTGTACCGCCGCATTTTTCGTTTGATCTGCCAGCTTGCGGATCTCCGCAGCAACAACAGCAAAACCTCTGCCATGCTCACCGACTCTTGATGCTTCGATTGCCGCGTTTAGTGCAAGGAGGTTAGTTTGTGTACTAATATTCGTTATTAGTTCAATCATCCCACCGATTTCTACAGACCTTTCACCTAACCGTACAATCGCATTTCCCGTCTCCTCTACCGAACGCTCAAGCTCTGCCATCTGCGAAACAGCCTCTTGAAGCTGAATACTTCCCTGTTTCGTTTGCTCGGCAACCTCATGGGTCGATTCCGATACGGTTGACGAGGAATCAGCAATACGCTGCACGCCAAGCGTCATTTCATTCATCGCTTGAGAAGATTCTGACGCATAATCATTCTGATGTTGAGCTCCTTCAGCTACACGAGCAATAGAAACCGCAATAGTCTCAGCCGCTTTCCCAGTCTGCTCGGCACTAGCCGTTAACTGCTGGGAGGTCGCTCCAACTGCCATCGATAAATCCGCTACGAGCGCGAACATCCCTCGTAGCTTGTCTGTCATTTCGTTGAAATGACCAGACATTTTTCCAAACTCATCACCTGTACGGACCTGCAATTGCTGAGTCAGATCACCTTGCGCCATTAGCTGCAGCTTCTCTGTTAATATTCGAAGAGGCGTCACAACCATCCTCCAGATGAGTAAAAACATGATTACTGCTAATACAAGCATCGCTGCAACCGCCGAGATAATAGCCTCGAGCTTGGCTTGCGTATACTTCTCCAAAATCGTCTCTTTATCAACCGATGCTTGCGTATACCAGATCTGCTCACTGCCAGGCATTAATATTGGCTCGAAGGTTCGTAGTACTTGAACTCCATTGGAATTCTTCGTATAACCCTTTAACGTTTTCCCGCTTTTCACTTGTTCCCACAATGAAGCCTTTTCCGGAGAATTACCGTAGTGCTGAAGAACAGACTCAAGATCATTTGGATTAGCCGCGTACATCCCGCTGGCAGTTATAAGAGAAACATATCCGCCAAGCGGCTTATACTTTTTTGCTTCCGCCTGCAAATATTCCATTGAAAGATCTATCCCGATAATTCCAAGGAATTTACCAGATTCATCCAATATCGGCTGGATGACAGACATCATTTGGATCTCTTTTCCTGCTACTTCGTAAGAATAGGGCTCCATGTATGTAAGCTGCTTACTTGATCTTGGTATTAGATAGTAATCGCCTTCGCCTGCTGTCTCATAGTTCTTCAAAGGCTCAACAACTATTTTATCGCCTTCGCGAACGACATAAGGAATAAATCGGCCAGACCCATCGTCATACTGTGTCTTATTCACATTCGACCGATCATTATTATCAAATGCATTAGGCTCCCAAAGTGTAGAGATTGCCAATGCCTCTGGATGCTGCTCCAGCACCCCCTTCAGTAAAGAAACAACATCCTCACGAGAGAGTTTTTGATGTTTTGTTGTCTCGAGCATCATTTCAGATAAAGTGTTCAGTAATGTATTCATGCGAATAACTGTATTTTCAAATTGTTTAGCATAATCCTTACCCGCTATTTGTGCTGTAAGCTCTCCATCATTTATGCTTATTTCCCTTAACTGTTGAAGATTTATTAGCAAAATAGAGACAAATACAATCCCAATGAATACACCCACTACTGCTATAAATTTTACTGTTAACGAAAGCTTTCTATACAATGCCATATGCTCAACTCCATCTAGTTTGATATGACATTAATCGACAAAATACCACAAATAAATTATAGGTATATATACCTACATCTTTTTAACTATTTCAATCAAAAGATTGTTGATGATTACTCTATCCTTTTGTAATAAAATTCCGTATAATGCTAAATCATAACGATTCGTTTAAAGGTGAGTGTTTGGATGAAAAATAGTAATGCTTTTAAGGCCAATTTGAATTACTTTTTGTTATTCTACGTGTTTATTTATGCCGGCAATGCGGTGTACGGAACATTCCTACCTGTCTATTTCCAGGATATCGGCTTCTCTGCTATACAAATTGGAACATTGCTTAGTTTTGGACCTTTCGTTGCCATTCTGGCTCAGCCGCTCTGGGGCTCACTCGGCGACCGGGCTAAAACAAAAAACATCATCCTACTTATTTTACTGGCGGGCAGTGGAATTACGATGATTTTGTATCCCTTGTCGAACCAATTTGCTTATCTTTTACTGATGATTTGCATTTTCACATTTTTCCAGACCTCTATCTTTGCCATCAGTGACACAATTACTTTAGAAGTATTGGACAAAAAAAAATCAGGCAGCTTTGGGCATATACGTTTGGGAGGTACAATCGGATTTGCTGTGATGTCTCTTGTGTTCGGTATCATTTCCAAAAATCATATAGGCTCCTTGTTTGCGGTTTACTCTAGCATTATAGTGGTCTCCTTCCTGCTAGTGTTAAAATTCCCGAAGGTTGAAGGTCATCAATCTCAAGGCCGGAAACTATCATTTTTTGTACTGTTTCGAAACCGGATGTTAATGCTTTATTTCGGAATAAATTTTATACTTCAGATTACCCTTGGTTTTTATTATTCGTTTTTCCCGATGTATTTTAAGGACCTAGGCGGAGATAACGTTATGCTTGGGTGGTCTATGGTTATTTCATCACTCAGCGAGGTCCCCTTTCTATTATTTGCTGATAAAATATTCAAGCGTGTGAAAATTCCTTTTATATTATTAGGCGCCGCCGCGGCAACCGCACTGCGATGGTATCTGTTTTCCTTCATCGACGCACCGCTTTGGGTGCTTCCTGTACAAGCGCTGCACGGCCTTATTTTTATCGTTCTTTCTGTAACGATGGCAACTTACATCAATCAAGAAGTGCCTAAGGAGTTAAAAGCGAGCGGTCAAACGTTCAACGGACTTATGAATCTGGGCGTTGCGCGTATCATCGGAAGCTTTGCCGGAGGCATCGCAACTACAAACTTTGGAATTCGCCGGGTGTTTATGTACAATTCGATCATAGCGCTTCTATGTATGGTGCTATTCGGTTTGGTTTTCTGGAAAGTCGGTAATCGAAAATCGTCCGTATCAAAACAAGCATCCTCGTAGTTTGAAGAAGTAAAAAGGGTTGAACAGGTGTTTGATCCTGTTCAACCCTTTTATTTGTTTGTAACTCGGATGCGCTTATCCAGCCTCTGTCATCGCGCTCCCCTGCGAGTGGCGGTACATTTCCTCATAATAGCCTCCATGCTCTAGCAGCTCGGTATGTGTACCAGATTCGATAATCTCACCCTTCTTCATGACCAAAATGCGGTTCGCCTGCATGATCGTTGACAATCGATGAGCAATAACTAGTGTTGTTCTTCCTACCGAAACAAGCTGAAGTGCTGATTGAATAAGCTGTTCCGTATGTGAGTCGAGATTAGCTGTCGCCTCGTCCAAAATTAGTATTTTGGGCTCAAACACGATAATTCTAGCGAACGAGATAAGCTGTCGCTCCCCAGCAGATAAACCACTGCCTCGTTCAGAGAGTCTAGAGTCGTAGCCATTTTTCATTTGCAAAATCAACGTATCCGCACCAACAAATTCACATGCTCGTATAACCGATTCCCTCGAGATTGTCTCATCGAACAATCGTACATTATCAAGGATCGAACCCGAGTATAAATATGGCTCCTGCTGCACAAGACCAACTATTCGATGAAGAGAAGCTTGCGGTAATTCTCGAATATCCATTCCATCAATAAGCACGCTGCCCTGCTGCACATCATAAAAACGGCATAACAAGCTAATTAGCGAGCTCTTGCCTGCTCCGGTCGTACCTACGATGCCGATCATTTCCCCTGCTTGAATATGAAGGTCCAGATTACGAATAACCGGACTTTCAGGAGTATAGGCAAAGGAAACCTGATTGAAATCAATCCGTCCTTCTACATCCGATACCGTCATTTCTTTTGTTATCGAATTATCCTTCACATCTGGCGCTATCGCAAAAATGCCCCAGATCCGGTTCACCGCGACTGAAGCCGCCTGCAGTGTATTCCACTGCTGAGTTATCGTATTAATCGGTTGAAAAAACTGGCGAATATAGGTAATAAATGCATACAGTACGCCAAACTCTATCGCAGAATCAAGTACAGCCGATCCACCAAGCCAGATTACTAATGCGATCGATATATTACTCAAAATTTCAAAGGATCGATTAAACAGCACGTTCGTGCGGATCTCCCGCACATTGGCCTGAAAATAGGAATTGTTACGCTCAGTGAATTGCTTTCCCTGCTCCCGCTCTTGATGAAACACTTGAATCAGGTTCATGCCTGATAAATTTTCCGCTACAAACGCTACGAGACGAGAGAGACGAGTTCGAGCCATTTGATAAGTTTTACGCATGTACGATCGAAATCCAATAGCGATCAACGCGATAATCGGCAGTAAAATTAAACAATACAGCGTTAACGAAACATCCAGCTGGAACATAAGCACAATAATGAAGATGAGTGTCATCCCGTCTCGAAGCAAGCTTAACAGCACTTGGTTAAAGAACTGATTCAAAGCTTCTGTATCACTAGATACGTGAGTAATGAGACTGCCGCTTGGCACCTTGTCAAAATAGGACATCGACAGCTTCGAAATATGCTCAAACAGCTGTTTGCGAATTTTAGCAACGATGCTTTGTCCCGCGTATTGCAATAAATTATTTTGTATATAAGTAAATAGCAGGCTCAGTAATGACAGTAATAAATATACGCCGCCAATAACGAGTAACCCACTATAGTTTTTGCCAGCCATTAGATTGTCATCGATTGCGATTTTCACAAGAAAGGGCTGAAGCAGCTCTGCCGCGATTGCAATAATCGTACTGAAGAACACACCAATAAACGCTAATCGATGCGGCTTGATATACTTTGATAACACTCGAAAGGTAGAAATATATTTGGGCTTGGCGGCTGGTCCATTAAGATCCGCCTTCTGATCCAATTGCCAATTTTTAATGGCCTGCGGCATGTTGACTTCCCTCCTCTTGAATCGAGTGGAGCGTGGCATAAAGTCCCTGCTGCCCGAGCAATTGCTCATGTGTGCCTCGCTGAACGATCTCTCCCTCATCCATCACGATAATTTCATCGGCATGCTTCAACGCGCTAATTCGATGCGCGATCAAAATCGTCGTCATCCCTTTTCTGCTTGCACGGATGGATTCAATAATATCGGTCTCGGTAACGGCATCAACAGCGCTTACGCTATCATCAAGAATCATAACAGGTGACTGCTTGATAATGCCTCTCGCCAGACTGGTTCGCTGTCTTTGTCCACCTGACAACGTCACGCCACGCTCTCCGAGCTTCGTCTCAAATCGATTAGGAAAATCAATAATATTGTTGTAGATCTGCGCTTGCTTAGCTGCCTCTTCTACCTCATCAAGCGCTGCATCCCGCCGATAAAAGGCGATGTTCTCCCTAATCGTTGTGCTGAACAGAAAGCCATCCTGCGGCACATAAGCAATCTGATTGCGTAAGCTTTCTAAAGTCAGATCCCGTATATCCGTCTCATCGAACCAAATTGTTCCTGGTGGAGGGTCATACGTGCGCAGCAGCAGCTTCATTAACGTTGTCTTGCCGCTGCCCGTTCTTCCAACGATGCCAACTGTCGTTCCAGACTTGATGTCCAGGCTGATATTTCGAAGCGCTTCTTTGTTGGTATCCTCATAAGAAAAAGATAGATTATGAATGTGTATGCCGGCATGTCGGAAATCGAGAGCAAGTGCATCCTTAAGCTGCTTAATATCCGGCTTCTTGCTTAACAATTCATTCAGCCTTTCCAGTGAAGCTCGTGACCGCTGCATCGTGTTAATAACGTTGCCAATTTGCTGCAGAGGATTCATAAGCATCCGAATATAAAACATAAGTGCGACAAAACTCCCTAGCGACATTTGATTCTTGATCGTCAAATAGCCTCCTAGCGTTAGCCCTATAATAAGCGACACCGAGCCCAGAAACGGGATTAGTGCTTGAAAGAAGGAAGAGACACGTACCAGATTCAGCTGATTGTCACGAATATGGTCGACCGTCTCACCGAATCTGCGATTCATAATCGATTCTACTGCGAATTTTTTGGTTACACGAATACCGCCGAACTGCTCCTCAGCCGACTCCGTCATAACGCCAAGCGACTCCTGAACCTTTAGCGAGCGCTTACGGATTACAGGACCAAATTTTACGACGATAATTGGAATGAGAAGCAGAGGAATGATACAAGCGATAATTAAGTAGACAGGAATATCGCTAAGCAGCAGCATCGTGACCGTAGCAATCAACAGGATAGTCGCCCCGGCCGTCTGATTGACACCCATCGAGATCGATTCCCGAACTGAGGTCACGTCATTCATAAAGTAACTGAGCAGTTTGCCTACGCCATTTTTCGAATAGAAGCTTTCACTTAATTCAGTGAAATGATTGAATAGCCTTCTACGTGTCATAAACTCGAATAATCGACCGACATACATGACCAAATATTGCGCTAAGCCCCCAATAAGGGCAAAGCCTGCCCCAATTCCGAGTAATAACCAGCTGTAATTCACTACAGATGACTTTGATAATTTTCCCGTCTCAAGAGCATTGGTAAAGTCGCCGAGCACCCTAGGAAATTGCACATTAATGCTATTCGCTATTAAATGAAACAAAATCGAAAAAAAATAAATATGCCATGTCTCTTTAAAAAAATCGACCAACAGCCTCTGTGACTTCAAAAGAATATCACTTCCTATCCGTTATTTACTCCACAAGACCCGTCCGGTTCCACGCCTTCAACAAACTAGCGATGAGTAGTAGACCGCCCTGATCTGATTCCATCGCGATGAGCCTTGTTCTGATTTGTGCTGTTTTCCCCATTATACACCTTTTTCCATTTAGTGGTTGATCGCCAATGAATTATTAACTCTGCTAATTATGAACAGTCCATTCACCAAAATACGAAGTTGAAACCTATTTTGTTGCGGCTCGATTAGTCGATAGTTCTTAACGTCTGGGATAAAATGCAAACCTTCTTCTCATACTAGATGTGAGAAGATGGAGGTGTATGTCATGCCCAAAAATAACGCTGATTCAAAAATGGACCGCGCAGATAATCGTGCTGATAAGAAAGACAATCAACAAAATAACGCTCACTTCACTGAAGAAGCTCAGTCGTTGACAAGCAATAAAGCTGCCGATTATGTCCCAAGTTTAAATGGTATCCCCAAAGATGAAGTTTAAGTAACAACAAGGCTGCTCTACCGTTCATGACAGGAAAGCAGCCTTTATAAAAAAAGATCGAGTCGTATATGTGATTAAAAAGGAACAGATTTCTGCTCAAGTGATTACATAACAAGAGCCTCAGTCCCATAAGGATTGAGGCTCTTGCATAATGGTTTACGTTCTTAATCATAATTAATCAAATAAATCTCCAAAGACGTCCAAAACGGTCTTCTTCTTCTTATAAGGACGACCGTATTTATCGTAACCGTGCTTATCGTAGCCATAGCTTTGTTGGCCATAACTCTGTTGTCCAAAGCCTTGAGACTGGAAGGGTGGATGCTGCTGTTGTGGTGACTGTTGCTGTTGTGGCTGCGCTTGTGGTGTAAAGGTCGGAATATCGTTTACCTGCTGCTCCATACGTTCTACGTCTTGCTGCAAATTGCGTACGCCTTGCATCAGCTTATCCAGCTCTCCTCGATCAAGCCATACCCCTTTACAATCGGGACATACATCAATAAGAACGTCATCCTTAACAACCTCACGCATACGCACGTTATCACATACTGGACATTTCATTTGAATCACTCCTTAGGTATTGAAGATTAGAAACAATTGATCTATCTAGTTGATCGGTTACGATTGTTTCAAACCGTATACTCTATGTAGCATCCTCAAAGGGATTGATACGTTCCTCCGAAGCAAAGGTATAGCTATGTTCGCGGCTAACTTTCACAACACGACGATTTGGCCTGCGAATGACAACAGTCGAATCATCCCATGCGACAACGATCCCAACCACGTCGTTTTTTTCAATCGCGTCCCTAACTACTCTGACAGACTCACCGCTTAAACGGAACTGGTCCAATTGCTCTTCGCTAATCAATTCATACACTCCTGCCTCTGCTTATATTTTGAAAAACCTCAATGATTGCTCGCGCTAATCATTGAGGTTCACTTCGCTAAGTGGCAAAAGCGTCTATATAATACTAGCCAGCATGCTCTTTCGCGTCATTCGTTTCATACCATTCATCAAGAACGCGCGATGACATCACACGCTTACTAATATAATCGCCTTGTCGATCTGTAAATTGCTCACGCCATTCAATAGACAATTCCTCGGACAGCTTCACAATAGTGAGCAGCTCAGACCAAGCTACATAACGTTTGTACCAGAAAAACTGCGGGTGCTCAATCATATAAGGATATAAATCATCAAATTCCGTATGTTTGCAATCTAGTGCGCGTTCAAAATGAATTTTAGCATCAGTCAGCTTAGCATACATAAAATCAGCAGACATTTCCCCCATAACTTGTGCCTCCCCCTCTATCACTTCTGTATTATTATAAGCGATAATGTCGGTTGGGAAAAGGGTATTTGCTCTGGAATAGTTTACTCAAATGTAATTTCACCATTATCCAATGATGAGATTCGCACGAGCGGTTCTACTCTAATCCCCTGTTCCCTTAATGATCTAGCGCCTGCTTGGAACGATTTCTCCACTACAATTCCAAGACCTACCAGCGTAGCGCCAGATTGCTCAATAATTTTTATAAGTCCGCGCGCAGCATCGCCGTTTGCAATAATATCGTCAATGAACAGCACGCGATCATCCTTGCTTAAAAACTGCTTGGATACCAAAATATCAGTTACCATTCCTTTTGTAAATGAAGGCACTCGCTCGCAGTAGGCATCCGGATCAGCAAGCAATGTTTTTTTGCGACGGGCAAATACTAGCGGTACTCCGAGCGTGTAAGCAGTAGCAAAAGCAGAAGGAATACCCGATGACTCAACCGTTATCACCTTCGTAATTTTATCTTCTACAAAACGTTTAGCGAACTCTTGTCCCATTTCCATAGTCAAGGCTGGATCCACCTGCTGATTGAGCAGAGTGTCCATCCGAAGCACATTATCAGACAATACAGATGATTCTTCCAAAATACGTTGTTTTAATCTATCCATCTTTCATAACCTCCACGAAAATCCTTTTGGTTAACGTACCATAGGTCAGGCAAAAAGTGCAACCATAACAAACACATCTTTAATAATCAAAATAAATGATTGTCTCTATAGGTAATATTTTCAAATCAATAACAAAAAAAGAGCAACTTCCCCCTATTATTATACGTCTTAATTAGAGAGAATAAAACAAGCCGTACATTTAAAGGCAGGCTTAAACGGGAGGGAGTATGAATGATGAAGCCATATATTAAAAACAGCTCAAGAGCTGTACAAACGGTGATTGCTTCCCTGCTGCTGATCATCCTACTAGCAAGCTGTCAAAGCTCAATTACGACTCCGACAGATGTGCCTGATTCTAATTATTCGAACTATACGAGCGTAAATAATGAGCCTATAGAGGATGAGGGCAACAGTCCTCAAAAAACTTATATTGAAGATAAAGCCAATACGAGCTCGCAGGAGCCTCATATTAATAAAGCAGATACTACGACTGACACGAATGCGGAATTGTCGAATTTTCGTGACGAAGGGAAAGCAAATGTAGAAATCGAAAGCAATGCTTCAAAATGGTCACAGACTCATCCTAAATTAAACGGTATGGCAATCGGCGATAGTTCCAAAAGCGTTATTAAACTTTTTGGCAAGGAAAAGGATCGTTATAAGCTTGAAGAGGAAGAAGAGACGATTGAGGTACTTGAATATGACGGCTTCGCGGTTGGGATCAACGAGAATAGCTCGATCCATTACATAGAAGTCTATGGCAAAGAAATTGCAACCGGCTTAAGCAGCTTAAAAATCGGAGATACACCTAGTCAAGCGATTAAGACACTGGGCAAGCCAAAAACGCAAACTACCTTTTTGCTGACATACGTTGCAGAGGGCGCATTTCTCAAGCTTGATTTAGATCCAGAGCATGACCAGATCGTTTCGATTAAGCTGCTGAAGCAAAGTAAATGAACTGCTAATTTATCGGCAACCATTTATGTAATAAAAGAAGTCATTATGTAAAAATGTCATGCCTGTCCTCCTTCGGACATACTATCTTAATAGAGATGGGTTATCGAACGGAGGACGGAAGACGATGTGGAAACGTTTTGGTAAGGTACTGCAAATAGCTTCGACCTATATAGGAACAATCGTAGGAGCCGGCTTTGCCACCGGTCAAGAGATTTTACAATTTTTTACTAGGTTTGGCTATTGGGGCTCTTTAACGATTATGCTGTCAACGGCGCTGTTCATCTGGCTCGGAACAAAAATGATGCTCATTTCGAGTGAGATCCGCGCCAAATCCTACGAGGATTTAAACAAGGCGCTCTTCGGAGATAAATACGGACGATTTATCAGTCATTTCATGCTCGTCATTCTACTTGGTGTAACTGCCGTTATGCTAGCTGGAGCCGGCACTATTTTTAATGAGCATTGGAATATATCCTATCAATCCGGTTTGCTTATTACTGTGGCCGCTTGTTATTTTTTTCTTCGCAAAGGGATGAACGCGATACTTACGGTTAATGCTATTGTTGTGCCTATCATGCTGCTTTTCACCGTATTTATTATCATTAATACATTTCAAACACCGGGCGCGGATAAGTTTTTGACATTAAAGAGCGACTATTCCCCTTGGGCGGCATGGGCCGCTCCCTTTCTATATACCGCGTTTAACCTGTCGATGTCACAAGCGGTGCTCGTGCCTCTCGGCTCGCAAATTCAAGATCGGAAGGTTATCATCGCCGGGTCTTGGGTCGGCAGTATCGGGATTGGCTTCATGCTGCTCGCAGGTCATATCGCTTTATCGGTTCACATGCCTGACATCCAGCAGTATTCCATACCGATGGGCGGAATTGCCAAGCAGCTTGGTCAAAGCATTCAGCTCATCTATGTCTTTCTTATTTTCGCCGAAATATTTACAACGCTCATCGCAGATATCTACGGGCTTACGTTACAGCTTCAAGAACGCTTGAAATGGCCGCGCAGCCTATTAACCTTTTTGGTGCTCGTCATTTGTTATATCACAAGTCAAATCGGCTTTGGAACGCTACTTGGGACGCTCTATCCGTTATTTGGCGTAATCAGCATGGCTTGGCTCGTTCTCATCATTCGTAAGCGTGTGGCACAGCGCTGACTAAGGGAAAAACAAATACAGCGGCTAATTACATGGGGATGAGCACTGCGTTAGGGCACCGCTCGAGCAAAGCGTCTCGCACATGCTCGTGGCAGGTCATGATAATTACTTGCCTATCATTTGAGAGCTCAGCTACCAGCTTCGTTACTGCTTGAAGGCGGCCTCTATCAAAGTTTACGAATACATCATCGAGCAAAAGCGGCAGCTTTACCGTCTGTGACGCCTCCTCTGCCAATGCAAATCGCATAGCTAAATACAGCTGCTCCGCTGTTCCTCGGCTGAGGAGCCCGCTATCCACAACCCGCCGTTCCGAAGATTCTAAGTGAATACCTGGCTCTCCCGGTGTGGTCAGCACGCGATTGTATTTCCCATCCGTCAGCTTCCCGATAAAATGAGAAGCTTTACGCAGCACAACCGGCTGTCGCTCCTCCTCGTAAACCCTTTTCGTTCTTCGAATTAATGCCGCGCTTATTGAAAGTACAGCATAACGTTCCGCGTCTGCTTCCAACTGGGTCAATGTCATTTCTCTTAGTGAAAGCAGACGCTGCTGCTCCTCTTCCTTAAGCAAATGATCCAGCGATTGTCTCAATCTCCCCCTTTGTTCAAGCAACGCCTGCTTCTGTTGTTCGAGCTGAGCCAGCTCTGTCAGTGACATTTCATGGATGGCTAGAAGCTGCTGCTCGTCATTATCCGCAAACAACTGTTCCAACTCGGCAATCCGTTGATCAGACATTCCTGCTGTTATTTCTAGTTTCAGCTGGGAGATCTCCAAATCTATATCCGCCGCTAAACGACGATGCTCAAGAGCTGTTTCATATTCGGCTTCGCTATTTAAACCA
This sequence comes from Paenibacillus sp. J31R122, assembly GCF_056269185.1. Classification (NCBI taxonomy): domain Bacteria; kingdom Bacillati; phylum Bacillota; class Bacilli; order Caryophanales; family Paenibacillaceae; genus Paenibacillus; species Paenibacillus sp. J31R122. The sequence goes on along the minus strand of NZ_JBWDNM010000001.1, from coordinate 507,500 downwards.
GCTGCCAGCATTTGAGCAGCGAGTTCTGCTTGCAGCTCCTGCAGCCGCGCTTCTGCCGATTGCTGCGCAATCAGCAGCTCTTCACTCCGCGCTTCAATGCGGCGCGCTTCAAGCTCGGCTGCTGCGTGCCGGCGTGTCTCGGCATGCAGCAGTCGCAATGCGAGCGCAGGGTCAACTGCAAGCTGGCGAGAAGCTTCCTCGAAGCACTCGCACAAGTTGGCCGCCTGCGCAGCGAAGGCGGCTAGTTGTTTATCGACAGCGGCTTTCTTCGCCGCTAGTCGATCATATTGGTGCAGCCGCTGCACCGCTTGCTCGGCAAGCTCGAACGCTTCGAGCGCGGCTGACGGCGACATCGATGCCGGCAGCGCGCGAGCTGCAAGCCAGCCGGCCCATTGCCGGGCGGCGGCTTGTCTCGTTTGCGCAGCGGCGGCGGCGGCCTCGCTGCGCTCTGCGAGCATCGCGCGCAGCCGTTCTACTCGGCGCGCGTGCTCGCTTCTATTGTCGATGAGGCGCTGGCTGCTTTGCAGCGCCTCGAGACGGGTGTCGACTGCGGCGCGCAGCTGTGTGCGCGCTTGTTCAGCTGCGAGTATGTGCTCAGCTGATTGGTTCGATTGGGCTGCAAGCGGTACAGCAATTAATACCGCTGCAGCCTCCTTAGGTTCCCTTACGAGCAATGTTAAAGCCGCAAAGACGCGTTGCTCTAGCTCTTTTAGCACTCCGCCTTCTGCTGTATTCCGTTCGAATGCTCCACCGCCAAAACGTGACCGCATTCGTCCACCAGCTGTCAAAGCGTGCTCCCGCTCGCTTCCCTCGTTGAACGCAGTCCTGTCGTTAGCCTTATTAGCTGCATATTCAGCTGGGTTTACCACCGAAGGACTTCCAGATCGTTTTGCCGCATGTCTCGTTGCTCCTGCGTCATCCTTCACGCCGCGGCTCCGCACCAGCGCCGCAATTACAAACACTAGCGCTGCTACCGCCAGCGCCAACGCAGCCATTCCGGCTGCTCCAAACGCTTCGCCCGCGCCTGCTCCGCTCAGCGCAGCAAAACCAAGCGCCAGCGCTGCTCCGCCTGCGCCCGCCGCTGCAGCCCACATCGGGCCGGCTCCGCCTCGGCCTGCTGCTGCCGCACCGCGGCCAGCTGCCTTACTTTCGTCGGCAGCTGCAGCGGCGCCGGCAGTGCGCACCCGCTCGATCTCCCACTCGCGCAGCGCAGCATCCAGGGCGTTCCACGCCCCTCGCAGCACTTCTCTCGTGCGCGGCAAAAGAACAAACCCATTCTCGCTCTCCTGCTCGCTCCGCTCGGCCTCGCGCTCGATTGCAAGCTCCGCTTCTTCCCACGCATAAGCGGCATCTCGCTCCTGCTGCTTGAGTGAATCCAGCTCAGCAGCAAACCGTTCCTCCGTCCGTACGATATCCGTTTCCTGCTGCCTCGCGCTTCGAACATAATCGCGGTCAGCTACGGTCACATGAAAATCACGCAGCTGACGCTCCGTCCACTCCGGCGCAATGCTGCTTACTAACCGGGCTATCGCCTCGTCATTTTCACGCAGCTCAGCTTCTAGCTCAGTGCTGTCTAGCTTTAACATCCGCATACTTTCACTAGTCTGTAGCAGCTGTTCTGTTTCATTTGCAATATGTATAAACCTTATGTCATAGCTCAAAGCTTGAAGTTGAAGCTCTAATAGCAAAGTTTTTTGCCGATATTGCTCAACTTCGTCTCGCCGCTCTGCACGCTGCCTCATCTGGTCTTCCCAGCTTTTCTCTTCATGGGACGAAAGGCTGGACGCGTAGGCTACCGCTTGTCGTTCCATCAACAGCTTCTGCTTACGGAGCCATAGAGGTCTTACTGCACAAGCCTTGTTCAGCAATAACTGCCGCGCTTCTTTCAGTGGCAGCTCAGCTTCGAGGGTCAGCAAAGAGAAATCAAGCTTTTCTGTCTGCTGCGTCAGCTCATTATAAGCCGTAATCGCGTCCGCCCGTTTTCGTAGAGTCGCATCCAGCTCATCAAGCGTTTTCAACTGCTGATTGATTGGTTGATTCGTGCCGCGCGGCTTAAACAACGCTTCCATTTCAACCATTAGTTTTTTTTCCGCAGCAGCGATAGCCTTTCCACTATCCCAACCCGCTTGGTACAAATAGCGCCCAAGCTCATCTCCTGACAAGGCGCCAACCTCTTGCAGCTCTGTCAGTGTCACTGCGAACAATTGACGGAAAAGCCGCTCACTGATCCCCCCAAGAAACCTTCGTTCCCACTCAGCCTGAGTAAGAACAGCTTCTTCAACGAACTGATCAAATTCATCTCTTGAAATTGTCCTGCTGTATAGTGCGCTCGCAGTCTTAGAAACATCCGTTTCAACGCTCTTGTATTTTAACGCCCCATGTCCTTCATCGAGCTGCTTTCCCGCTTTCTCAAACGCGCCTAATCCGCGAAGCTTAAGCTTGCCGGAACCGTCAGCTGAATAACGCTCTAACACATATTGATTACCCTTCTGATCGACAAAAAATAATCTACCGCCATGCTTGCCGCCATTTACCGGCTCCTGACGTTCAATAGCTTGTCCGCGTTTGGCAAAGCCATAAAGCATGGACCTAATAAATCCAAACATTGTACTTTTGCCAGCTTCATTCGGTCCGTACACGATGATGACAGACGCATCAAGCGGTATCCGCTTCCCATACAGCTGACCAAAACCGTCAATCTCAGCCTCCAAAAGCTTCACGAATCTTCCCTCCTCAAAGGTTTTATAGCCTCTCGGAATTAACTGAGGCAGATCGGGCAATAGTTTCCTCGAACCATCCAGATTACTTCCCTTCTCCTTTCGAAGGAGATTTTTTTATGACAGCCACAAGCTCAATGTAAATAGAGATAGGCGTTTGTGGTGAATTACTTCTTATGATACTTTGGGTATGATAAAATATTTTTGGTATATTAAGATATTCTGGTATAATGAGATACTTTTGGTGTATTAAGATATTTTGGTGTGATGAGATACTTTTGGTATGATATGATATTTTTTTTACGATTTAATATTTTTTTATGAATTGACGTTAGATAAGTGACCCGCTTTAGTCGAGTTTCTTTGGATTGTGAGGATAATCTTCATAAGCATGAGGTTAGGTTCACTATTTTAAAAGCATCTGTTTCTCGATTTCTGAATTAGTGAGGCAAACCTCACTAGCGATGAAGCTACCCTCATGGGGAATGAGGGATACCTCACAATACAGAACCCAACACCCTACATTATTGATATTAATGAGATTAGCCTCACTAAACAGTGAGTTTCCCTCATTACCTCATAAATTCAATACTTTTATAGTTCTATACCTCTATACTTCTATACTTTATTGAAGAGCAAATGAAGACTATTGATCGACTATCGCTGCTAATAATGTCGGACCCAGATGTCCAGCTTCACTTTAAGATGATCAAGAAAGGAGCATACGAATCGTATTACTTCTATATCTCAATATTTTTACCTGAATATCTCAATATCTCAATATCTCAATATCTCAATATCTCAATATCTCAATATCTTTTACCTCATTACCACCTTACCTCATTACCACCTTACCCATTCCAATACCGAGAAGCTATTTTGTCAAACAAACCTCACTTCCAAAACATTCAACCGTCCCGGTCCTCAGTCGCTATAAGAGCTAAAGTCAGCTCCCTTGCCTGCTCCAGCCACCGCTCAGGAAGCTCGTCCCACTTGTCTCGCAATAACCTTCCCAGCTTCGCGTTGCCAGAAAGCGAGCTAATTGATTCCTTAGCAAAATCACGCCAAGCTAATTCGTCTCCCGCAAGCTGATCACTGAGTCGATAAAGCTCGCCAGCAAAGCTGTCTTCCTTAGCAAGCTCATCCAGGTTCAGCTCGATATGAGTATCTACCTCAAGCGCATATACAAATACCCATGTTTCACCTGCAGCAAGTTGCCGATTTTCCTGCAGCTGTTCTAGTAAAGCCTTAATTACGGTTGGCTCAGAAAGCTTCTGGTGCATCGGACCGCTTCCCGTCAAATAAATACGAAGCATGACAGAACGACCATCTGCCTCTGAAGCGAGCTGTTCGATCATCGCGTCTATCTGTTGAAGAAGCTCATGCTCAGTACCCGCTGCTCCGATAGACAATGAGTGATCGAGCCAGCGTACTTCGTCTAGCGGCACAAATGAAAGCTCTACTGATCTTGCCGCAGTCACATCAATGATATAACAGCCTTTAGCTCCCGTTTCACGGGGATTTCTTCCTTGCGTATTGCCTGCATAGACAACATGAGGATATTCATGCAGTACCCTTCGATGATGAATATGACCAAGCGCCCAATAATCAAACCCTTTGCCTCCAATAAGCTCATCCAGCGTGCAAGGCGCATAAGGATCATGCGTACCATCGCTGTCTACATTGCCATGCAGCAATGCGATATGAAAAGGTGCCTCCGGCTGAATCCGATAGCTCGCCGCTACATTTTCCGTCACGATACGTGTCCCATAAGATCTGCCGTAAACAAAAGCAGCCAACTCACCGCTTTTGCGATAAGCTGGCCGGTATTCCATTTGATCCGCACCAAACACATGCACCGTCTTCGGAAGCTTGAGCTCTGCCCTTACACCGTTCAACGGATCGTGATTGCCGTGAATAACAAACACCGATATGCCATGTTTCTCCAGCTTCTCCCATTCTCTCACCAGCATTAGCTGCGCCCGTAAAGAGCGATCCGCTTCATCGAACAGATCTCCTGAGAGCACAAGAAAGTCGACCTGCTCACGAATCGCGGTTTCTGTTAAATGTCGTAATGCCGCGAACGTCGAGTCGGTTAATGACTCACGAACCTGTTCTGGCGCTTTCGCCAGCCCGCGAAAAGGACTATCCAAATGTAAATCTGCAGCATGGATGAATCGAAACGGTACTGCCATTCCATCCCCACCTATTCCGATATAGTGATTACTGTTGCTCTGGCTTAAATTGGATATATACTTTTTTCATCTGTGCAATGACGCGCGTTAGTGAATATACTTTTTTGGCCTTATCCGAACCAGACCGTGCCAAATTGTAACGATAAGTAGGATCTGTTACGACCATTTCCAAAGCTAATGCTAATGCCATCGGGTCTTCAGGCGGCACAAGCAAACCGTTAATACCGTCATCAATCTGCTCTGCAATCCCGCCTACATTCGTTCCGACAAGCGCTAGTGAGCATAAGGCTGCCTCAGCAAACACTGAACCGAAAGCTTCTGCGCGTGATGGCAATACGAACACATCGAAGAACGGCATAAATTCCTCTGGATGAAGCATATAGCCATAAAAAATAATATCGTCATATAATCCCAGCCCGACAGCTAAAGCTTCAAGCTCTTCGCGAATCGGCCCGTCACCGATAATATGCAGTACAAAAGGATGACCTCTACGCTTTAGCTCCGCACAAGCATGCAGCAAAATATCAAGCCCTTTTGCAGGAACGAGTCTGCACACCGTAATGAGCTGAGTTACCGCATTTTCATGCGCTATCGGCTTAAAACGTTTTTCATCGAAACCATTCGGGATAACCTTGAAGCGATCCGCATCCTTCACATATTGTGAAAGGTAAGTACGGAACGATTCGGATACAGTAAGCATCTGGTCTGCTTTCGCCTCTAGTTCCCCATAAAGGCTCATTAGAAATCGATGCTCAGGTCCACCCTCTATTATTTTTCCGTTCAAAATAAGCTCACGCTCATAACTGGAGTGAATCGTAACGATCAATGGCGTATCTGGGAAGAGCTGCTTCATAACAAGTGCCGCTATAGGATGATGAGCATGAATAATGTCATAACACTTTTTGATGCGCATACGCGTCCACCAAACATAGTCTCGATAGGTTTGAATATATTTATCTACTATTATATTACCGCTATAAGCGGTGTGATCAAATGTTTCAAATACTACTTCTTCTTGTCCTTTGCCTCTAACCCGCTTAGGAAGTGAGAATAGCTCCATTTGCCAACCAATCTTTGTGAACCGCTCTTGAATATACGGAACCATTGATGAAACCCCGCCCGGCTGCTCCGGTGGAAAAAACAACGCTTGTAAAATGTTCATATTCCCATCTCCTTAAAGTTTTGCTTTCGCAAAACTAACCTCGTAAGCATATACCTTAAAGTTTTGCTTTCGCAAAACCTCGTAAGCATATACCTCAAAGTTTTGCTTTCGCAAAACTAACTTCGTTACCTTCGGATATACGTCTGCCGTAAAACATGATATATTAGAACATATGTTTCTGTAAAGCTGCTGACTTAAATACTAGATTATGGTGGGTAACAAATGACAATTATACAATGGCTAACAGGGCCCAATGGACAACTTTTCTCATCATCAGCTGTAATCGTTATCCTCTTCTTAATGCTCTTCATGTCGGTAAAGCTTTATGTGAGTTATCGCAACAAACGGATTTATCGGCTGCTCATCTCAGCAATACCACTTATAATCGTCAAACAATGTCTGCTCGTTGTTCTCGCTTATCCGGGTTGGTCTTTGTCTCCGTGGTTATATTTATCATCCACCATACTGCAAGTAATCTCTTTCATTATTATAAACTTTGTATTCTTGAAATTATATACGCATCGCTCGGCCCAGCTGAAAGTCGTTCCTTTTATTATTATGATTATGATGACGTTTATCATTGCAGGCATTCAATTTTTCATAACGCCTTTTACAACAGAGACGTTCCAGAGTTCTGAATCGTTTACGTTTCCAGCGCTCGACTTTTACGGATTAATCGTCATCTTTATAATTATGCTTGATACGAGAAAAGCCGACATGAATTCCAAATATTATACGAGCCTTATCGTCTTTTTTGTTTGTGAGCTCGCGCGACTTGCTAATGCCTACGTTTTTCATGGCTCGCTTTCTTGGTTAATTTTACTTAGCCAGCTGCTGCCGATCATTTATTTCAGCTTATTGTTTATTTTGCTATTTGAATGGGTCATTGAACGATTAATGTCCACTTATCAATCATCCATAATGGATGGCTTGACAGGACTTTATAATCGTCGACATTTCTCATCCAAAGCCGAGCAATTGCTGCGGCGGAACAAGCCGATGGCTGTACTATTTTGTGACATTGATAATTTCAAAAGATTAAACGACACCCATGGCCATCACAAAGCGGACGGTGTACTAAAGCAAGTCGCTGAGATTATTAAAGAGGAATCAAGCGGCATCGGATCGGCCGGACGTTATGGAGGCGAGGAGCTGCTCGCCTGCATTAGCATAGAGCGTGTGAAGCCAGAAATTGTAGCGGAATCCATCCGCCGAAGAGTACAGGACGAAACCATGGTTACGATAAGCGTCGGCTTCAGTACGAACAAGGAGGCAGCTGCTGTTCAAGAAATGATTAAGCATGCTGATGAAGCGATGTACCACTCTAAGACAACTGGGAAAAATAAAGTGACTGCGTTTAAATCAATGCCTGCCTCCAAAAAAATATGATTTCGATACGATGAGTAAAAGGTGTATTGGTGTACCGATAATAATAGCATCTGCTGCCATTATTGTTTCCGTTACATGGATTGTATCCCCTTAATTTGAACTTACGAACAATAAAGAATAGGCGGAGCAGCATTTGCCCCGCCTATTCCTACTGCAATCATATACCATATGGCCGCAATCGAGCCCGACGATCATCAACAAGTTGGTGGAACTCGCCATGGCTACCTTGATAGACAGCTGTCAGGGTTCGTGCTTTAGAATGAAATAGGAGACTAACTAAATCAGTTCAGCCGCATGAAGATTGAGGCGGTTTCGGCACGGGTGGCCGTGCCCTGCGGGTCCAGATTGTTCTGGCCCTTGCCGATCAAGATGCCCTTGGAAATCGCCCAAGCAAACGCCGGCATTGCCCAATCGCTCACATTGCCGCCGTCAGCGAAGCTGCCCACGATGGATGTATCCGCTTTTGGCGAGCCACTCGCCCGCCACAGCATGGTCACAAGCTGCTCGCGAGTAATATTGTCAGTAAGATTGGTACCATCGGAAATATGGTTCTCCACGGCCCACTTCCGTGCATCGTTGTACCAGTTGCCCTGACCGGTCGCGTTGGGCGATCCTGCCTGCCGGTACATCATGGTTAGAACCATTGCCCGGGTGGTCTTGGCCTCAGGCGCGAAGCTTGTAGCAGAGACACCTTGCATGATGTTGTTGGATACTGCATATTGAATCGCCTCATAGAACCAGTCTCCAGACTTCACATCGGTAAAGCTGGCTGCGGGCTTCTCGCCCTTAGCAAAGACGGCGGTGATGGTGTGGTTATCGGACACCTTATTAAAGGTGTAGCTGGTCATAGCGCCCACGGACTTGCGGTCGGCCAGCACGTCATTGATGACGTATCCGTCGTTGGCCCTGATGGTGAACGAGGCGCTGCCGCCCTTGTCGACCTTGACGTTCGCCGGGCTGATAACACCGCCCTCGGCCTGAGTCACTTTGATCTCATACTGGGTGGCCGCGGTCTCACCCGGAACGGGCTTGATCTCATCGCTGTTTGTGACAGTCACGTGCACTTGCTTGGTGAACGTCTTGCCCACCAGCTGCACCTTGACAGTGATGTCAGTCTTACCAACGGCAACAGCATTAATCTTACCTGCAGCATCCACCGTTGCGACAGTGCTATCCTTGGATTCGAACTTCGCGTTTTTCATCAAATCCACTTTGTCCACCGAATCCTGCACAACAAGCTGGGTGCTCTCCCCCACCTTCAGCGCTGATTTTTCTGCGGCAGCCTCGATCTCTGGCAGCGCCCCGTATTCTACCATATACAGCGCGAACTCGGAGAACGTCGGGCCACTCTCTTGCTCGTCGATTGCGATCAACTTCAGTTGGGTTGCCGTCAACGGTGTCTCCAGTGCGACAGCCAGTATTCCGTTTTGCAGCTTCGCTTTTGTCTGAATGTCGATCCACTGACCATCTTTTTCATATTGAATCGTGACACTGTCCGTTCTTCCGATGAATTTTGAGTCCTCCGTTAGCACCAGCGTATTGAAGGTCTTCTCCCCGGCGAGGGTGATCTTCGCGGTGCTGTCCGTATCGCCGCCACGCGAAGCCCAGCGCGTGGTGGAATCGCCGTCGAACATTTTTTCGACCCCATAAACGGCAAGCTCCGTATACGTTTGATCGGAAGCACCCGTCGCGTTCAGCGCGAGATTACGACCGTAAATCTTGTCCTCCAAATCCATAATGTTCTTTTTCAATGCATCTCCGCTGGCTATGCCGAGCTTTCTGGCGGCGGCGTACAGCGAATCAATGTCAGCCTGTTCGATTTTGCCCTGGCGGTTGGGGCCGGCATTGAGCACCAGGACGTTGCCCTCATTCTTGTATTTATTGTACTTGGCTGTAATACTATACGGAGACATGGACGGCTTTGTGCCATAACCCGTATGCCAGAACCAAGAGCTGTTGAGCACCAGAGTCGCCTCGAAGGGGAGGTAATAGGTCTGACCGCGATAGGTAAAGAGCTTCGGATCGTTGTCGCTTGTCTCCATGCCGTCGCCCAATCTAAAATCAGAGGGGAAATAGTAGATGTTGTCGCCCTCCTTATGATCGGGTATGCCTTTCACCGTGCCATCGGTGCTTCCGATCGTCCAATTCAGGCCAACCTGACTTTCGGGCTGGAGTTCTTTGACCGTGTCGTATAGTTTACTAAATTCCCACCGTGGGGCTTCCTTCGCCCATTGGCCGTCGATCCACAACTCTGATATAACGCCACGGCCTTTTTCGTCCTTGAGGCCGTATTTGCCGCTCATGATCTCCGACAACTGATTTCTGGCGTACTCGTTGTATTTGGCGTCATTCTCCTTACCGTTTTTTCGATCCCAATTGTTGTCCCACGCAGAGTAGTAGACGCCCATATTAATGCCGTACTTGTTGCAGGCGTCGGAGACCGCCTGCAATACATCGATGTGGCTTCCAGACTCCGGATTGCCGACATCGTAATCAGTGTAGGCGCTGTCCCACAGGGCAAAGCCATCGTGGTGCTTGGTCACCAGAAGCACGGTCTTCATACCGGCTTCCATGGCGGTTTTTACCCACTGATCCGCGTCGATGGAGGTCGGCGCATATGTGGCGGGAGAGAGATCGCCGTAAGACCATTCGCTCTCGGTGAATGTATTTAGACCAAAGTGGAGGAACATTGTGTATCCGCGATCTACCATCGTCTTCTGGTGCTCGTTGGGCACCACATTCGGTTCCAACTCGATCAGGCCCGTGTCCAGCGGCATATCCGCAGCGGCGGATTCCAGAGCGGTGATCTCATTGATTTTCATGGCTCCATTCGTGTCCGTCTTCACGGTCAGCCGAATCTTGCTGGTGATGACAGACTCAAAGAAAATATTCTTTTTGTACGGTAGCTTTGCGCAGTCCACCGTTTTCAGCGATTTCCACTCCGTGCCGTCCCAGTACTCCACCTGAATGGTCTTGAGCTTGCCGGTTGTCTGCTTGGCCTCGTCTACTGTAATTGTATTGATGATCTTGGCAACACCGTAGTCGATTTCGATCACCGACTGCTTCTCGCTGCCGTCGGAGAGCCAGGCGGTGGCAGGGTCCTCATCCACCAAATTGAAGGCGGGATTACTGTCATCGGAATTGGTCGCCGTCGCCTGGGCCGCAATAATCGGCGGCGCGTACCGCAGTTGGATTTCGCTGAAATTCAAGCCTTCCCCAGGATTCACCGTCGTCAATGTCAGCCGGAATTCACTAGCCGTCACTTCATCAAACATGACGGTACGGGACTGGCCTGAATATACAGGTTTTTTTGCATTGGAAACCGCCGTCCAGATGTCTCCGCTTTTATACTCGACGGTAACCGTTTTCAGATTGTTATAAATGCCGTATTCATATAGAACCAGCCGGTTAATCTTTGCTTCGCTTATCAGCGCTAACTCAAAGGTCGCACTGACAGAATCGTTCTTCGTAGCCCACCAGGTGGATTTATCGCCATCTACCGCGTTTTCGGCCTTTAGGTCATAGTTGCCGTCTTTGTAAGATTCCGACGCGGTAACCTTGGTGCCAAGCGCATAATTTGGATATTTCACCAGACCAGCCATTGCCTGCGTCAGCGCATTTGTGGCCTCTGTCATGGCCGCTTCATCGTTGGAGTTCCCATCGATGAGATTCTTGGCGCTGTACATGGCGACGGCTAGTTGTGACCATGACTGCTCAGTATAGTCGTTGTTGTTCTTCTTCAATGCCTCGTTGTAGGTCTGAATCAGCGTCAGGAGTCGCCCTTCATCCATTTGTACACGGAAAGCATCAATATAAAGGTTTTTATTTTCTAGATTCACAACCTTGATGGTGTGCCGCTGATCTTGTGAAAGATTGCGAATACTGTAAATGGTGATGTAATCATGCTGCACTAACTCATACGCGTCCAGAATTACTGGATCATTTTGATCTAAATAGACAGCTATTTTCCCTGCTCCGTTATTTTTCTCAACTACAAGATCAATGCCAGTGCCGCTAAATTGATATTCCACTGCATCATTGATCGTTGTCGTAGATTTAACACCGTCCTGATAGGCATATTGTCTAATCTTGTCATACCAACTGCCTGTATATTTGAGAACGCTGTTACTGCTGTCAGCCATATATGTCATTGGAATTTCTTGGCCCGAATATGGACTGGTAGCAAAAGAAATATCGCCGACATCCTCACCTGCTGCCGCTTTAACCAAGTAATCATGAAGCGTCTTGATGTATTCAGGGTCAAGCGTATATTTTCTTGGGTCGTCCGGACTTACTGCGCTATCAGCGATAAGCTTCGCTAGTTCGGGATTGGTTTGTTTGATTTTGAACATCAGCTCGTAATCCTCGATGCCATCCCTTTGTGCTTCATAACGCAGTGAGCTTTTGACTCCCATATTTTTCGTGTCTGGATAGACAATAGAGGAGTCACCACTCCAAGGCCCTACATACCATGCGTTCCACGCCCAGTGCAAAGCACCTTGAACACCATCTTGGCTAAGATTCCAGAACAAAAGCCTACCTGTTAAAGTGGGCTGGGTCCAAAATCGGTTCAACCATGGAGGCGTATTTACTTCACAAGTGTAAACCCACATATCTTTGCCCACCAATTGCTCCGCTTTGTACAGCTCTTTCTTCTCTTGGAAAGCAGGTGTTAGTGGAACCCATACGTCTACATAAGGCTTGCTGCTTTCGGCCATCAGTATACCGTTTGGATCTGCGTCCATTGTTTTAAACTTTGGCGCAACCTCTTTAAGTTTTCTCGCCACATACGTCCAGAAATTCTTTTGGCTATCTGTAATAGGCTCATCTAAAATATGCTGATACCATGTAATGTCCTTCCACTCTTCTTTTTCTTGCACATGCTTACTAAGAGCAGTCAAGTAATTAGTAAGAAATGCATCTGTTACTGGTAATTTTTCAGGCACTCCTGTTTTCCACATATCGGCTGACAGATGTTCGTTCTCAGGCATATACTTCAGTTGTCTGATCAAATGAATATTAGCAAAATCAGTGACACCCTTATCAATAAAAGTCTGAACATATTGATCAAACATCGACCAGTCAATTTTATCAGGAATACCCTTTTCGAATGCTTTAAGATCAGTTCCTTTCGCATTCAGCAATAGGTCTGTTCGTATCCATATCATATTCTGTCTGTAGTCCGTCATTGTTTTGGCGTAATTCTTCATTAGTTCGAACCATTCTTTACTGTAAGTCTTCACGCCATAATAATACTCTCCTACGTCATATCCCTTCTCATTAACTCCTTCACCGTATTGATACCCATCAGACCCAAAACCATTGGTCATTGACCATTGATAATTGATGAAATTAGCTTCTTTGGTCTTAGGGATTTCAACATTGGCAACTTCAACACGGATAGGTACAATGTAGTCTCCTAGAGATGTCTTTACAATAACTGTACCACTATAAGTTCCAGGTGCAGTCGATGTAGGAACATAGTTAGTAATAAAAATGGGTTGGGTTGAATTGGCCTTTACTAGCATGGATACTTCGTTGGATAGCGGATCAGGCATCTCAGATTCTGGATAGATAGGCTTCCCCGCTCTATCTGGAAAGATATAATTCTCTTTAATCGTATCCTCTAATCCGTATTCCACAAAATGATAAGCAAGATTACTGCCAGCTATTATTTCTTTTGATGCTGATACCAAGTCTGAGAATTCTACTTTAGTAATTTCAAATGCCTCTTTATTTCTAACTGCGATTATAGCGCTTTCATATTCGTTTTTAGCTGACACTAAGGAAATGTTTTGGATTGCTTCCGCGGGAATGGTACTGGATCTATATACCGTTTTCAACGAGTTGACCACCCAGAAGTCAACCACGTTACTAGCAACTTCACTAGCAATGTCATTAGTTACACCACTATCCGTATTACTTTCGGTGCCACTATCCGCATGAACAGGTAGAGATGCGACGGATAAGAAAAGACTCAAGATAAGAATTAAACTTAACATTTTTCTTCTCATTAATTAGACCTCACTTTCATTATTCAAAAGTTTGTAAACCTTGCTTCTTTCTCCGTCTGCCTCTCTTTCTCTTTAGTAAATTTTCTGTAAGCCAATTACAGCGGTTTGAATCGTACTTCTCGATTTGACTTTCCCCTTTAGGTTTACGGCGCTTACGATCTCCACTCACGCAAACTCACAGACTTTGACGAAGCACATCCCCTTTACCTCTGACTTCTTTCTTTTGAAATGGAAGTAGGTCACTAATCGCAGATGGAATAAAGGTCCTTAAAATGTTTCGAGAAGGTATCTAAATGAACAACCTCTTTCGTGACCCTCGCTTGTTCCGCGGCAAAAGCCATCAAATGACTTTGAACAGAGGTCTCTCCTGAGGTGAGTCCTTTGCCACTGCTCTCGCCTTTCACCAATTTTATGAAATCCTTAATTAAGCCGCCGTCGCCACCACCATGACCCATATCATCACTTAAAACATCAAGCGAGATCAGCTCTGGTTTGTCTTGATCGAACCGGATCAATTCGATCTCACTCTTCTCCATCGCACCGCGAATTTCACCCTTTGTGCCCATAAGCTTAATTGTCCGAGTGCAATCCTTCGTGAATGCCGACATCGTGAACACTGCGGTTACTTCGTTTGCAAATTCCATATTGACAACTTGATGATCGACAACGTCGTTATCACAATGATAGACACAGCGTCCGTATGGACCTTCCTGCAATGCTTTAAGAAGTGATTCATTACTCTGATCATCACTAAGAGCCCACTTTACCCAGCTGTCTTCCTCAGTAATATAAATATTTGGGGCATAATACAAACAACTATCCGAAACAGGGCATCCGTCCGTACATCTCTTTGGTGCACCTTCCGGAGCATTCTCCGCTTTGAAATGCGATAAACTGCCAAAGGATGATACTCTGACACAGTCATCACCTGCAAGCCAGAGCAGAATATCCAAGTCATGGCACGATTTCGCCAATATCATAGGACTAGACTCTATGGAGTTACGCCAATTACCGCGTACAAAGCTGTGTGCTTGATGCCAGTGGGCAACATTTTCATTGTGCTGAATGGACATAAGCTGTCCGATCGCGCCCTCATCCAGCAGCCGCTTAATCGTCCCAAAAAACTTTGTATAACGCAGCACATGGCAAATCGACAAAATTTGCCCTAAGCTTCGCGCCTTCTCTCCCATATCGAAACATTCCTGCGGATCTGGCGACATTGGCTTTTCCAACAGGACGTGGTACCCTGCTTCCAAAGCTCCCATCGTCGGCTCGTAATGCATTTTGTCCTGTGTGCAAACGAGTACCGCATCTGCAAGCTTCGGCTGTGCCAGCATATCTCGCCAATCGGTAAAACACATATCCTCTTCGATACTATGAGCCTTCTTAAATTTATTTACACGATCACGGTTTGGATCAGCCACAGCAATTAGCTGCATTTCATCAGGATAGCTCAAAGCGTAATTGGTATAGATCATTCCTCGCAGACCAGCACCGATTAAGGCAACCTTGATTTTACTCAATATCTCTCATCCCCTATTGTCATATCATTATTCTATAACTGCTGCGCCCACGCCGATCATAAACTTTATTCGAGTAATTCCTACTCCACCAATCCCGTCCGTTCTACACTTTCCACAAAATAGCGCTGAGCGAATAAATAGATCAGCAGCGGCGGTAAAATAGTCAAGAAACTCGCAGCCATTTTAATTGGTTCAACTACATATTGTGTCATCCCTGATGTTTTGACCATGTTATCAAGCAATAAACCAAGACGTGACATTTGTACGGCCAGCGGCACATCCTCCGCCCCCCCTAAGAACATACGCGGCATATACGTATCGTTCCAAGTCCATACGAAGGAAAATAAGAAAACAACAATAATAGCTGGCATGGCTAGTGGAAACATAACCTTAATATAAAATTTAATCGCGGTTGCACCATCGATTTTCGCAGCCTCTTCGAGCTCCTTTGGCTGGGTCTTGAAAAATTGCCGATAAATGATCACAAACAGTGATCCTTTTACTCCAAAGCCGAATAATGCTGGTATGACTAACGAAATGAGTGAATTATCCAAGCCAAGCTCTCGATATGCGAGAATCAACGGCAAAATAATAACTTGCGGCGGGATGATAAATGCGACAATCAGTAAGCAAAATATGAATCGTTTGAACGGGAATTCAAGACGAGCGAATGCATACCCAGCAAAACCACAAGAAATGCAATGAAAGATGGCTACAGACAAAGAGACGATGATGCTGATCATTACCGATTTGTCATAATTCAATACATTCCAAGCAGCTGACAGATGCCCCATATATATCGATGAGGGAATCCATGTAATAGTCGGATCGATAATATCCTTGCTGCTCATTACCATCTTGACGATCATTTTCAAAATCGGCTGTATATAAATATACGAAATCTCCAGAAATATTACGTAAAGAATCACTTTAAACATTAAGCCATTATTGATTTCCCGACCTAATAGCGCATATCGGATTTGCCGAGCTCTGTTCTTGACTCCCGATCTACGTCCAAGCTCTCGCTTGATCGACCATTTACTCTTGATGTCATTCACTTTAGTTAACATGAAATACCTCCTTTATCGCCGCATTCCAGAGCGCTGTCGGCTGATTCTAACGTAGAAGAGAACGACAATGGACAGAAATACAATAATGATCATAAAATAAATCCAAACTAAAGCACTATTAAAGCCATATGATCCTTGACCGCTACCGATCAAATCCATTATCGGATTAAACGGATAAGTGAATAAATCCACGACCGTATAGATCAAGTTCAGCAAAATGAAAGGAGACATCGCAGGTAACGTAATTTTCCAAAACACTTCCCATGGCGATGCTCCATCGATACGAGCGGATTCATAGGCAGAAGAGGAGATTGTTTGCCGCCCCGCCAGAAAAATGATGATCTGTACGCCTGAGAACCACAATACGAGTACAAAACGATTCAATACTTGTTTAATTGGATTCGTCCATGAGCTATCTCCGAGAAACTGATCCAAATAGCTGGATAGCTCATATCGGTCAAGAAATCCGAGGCTTCCTTGACCTTGATTGATGAATTCCGTTAGTACATAGCCTGTCGAGAAAATTACAGGGAGAAAGAAAATTGCTCGAAATAGCATTCTCCCAGGCAGCTTCTGGTTCAGAAGCATAGCTAAGAATAAAGAAAATACAAGGATGATCGGAATCATCACAACCGCTTCCTGAAAAAAAGGAATAATATTGTCATATAACGCCGAGCTCTCGAACAATATACTTTTGAAATATTTGAGACCCACATAGTCATATACCATTTTTTTCGGAAGCACTTTTACGTTATGGAAACTCATGTATAGCGAAAATACGAGCGGAAAAGCTAAAAATATCATAAAGCCAAGCAGCCAAGGAAAGATGAATAACATACCTTCCATGTTCCGAATCGTTTTTCCGCTTAAAATTCGTTTATTCATCGTTTCATTCCCCTCCCAAAGCGATAAAATCTTTCGACTTCACGGAAATTCCATCACTTGAATAAGGGACGTCCTTGTAATTCACGATAATTCGCCTTCCGTTCGAATAGGTCGTTTCGAATACATCCTCCGTCAGCTTGCGGTGCCCTACAATAAATTTGTTATGCAAACCGTTTAGTGCTTCATTGTATTGCTGGTATAAAGACACCATTTCTTCCATCCAATCATTATAATTGGTGCTGTAAAAGTTACTTAATGACCTGGACTTCAACAGCTTATTCGAAAGCGCATGCGTAATTAAAAACGATGGCTCAGCACCGTATTCAATACCCTTCAAGTAATTGTTTTTATAGTCTCCATTCAGATTGGCATAATTGTGTGAATAGGATACGAGCCCATGCAATGCTATTTGTTCGAAAGGTACGATACGATCGACAAACATATCATACGAATAATCGCTAAACATGCCATACATATGATCAACATAACGGGCCGTATACATATTGCCTGCATCTACTCTTACACTGCCGAGTGTTTCTTTTGTTTTCTTCATAATATTTTGTTGTACTTTTAGAGCTTCCGGCCGCATCACTGCGATTTTCTCGTTGTAATCCGAGTTAAGGAAGGTACCGATCGTATGCCCATACAAATAACCATCTACATTTAATGGTTTGACCTTATCTAAATCCTTATCTATAACCTTCTCCATGAACTTCGGACCGACGATCGTAAGAGCTGACACTGTTTTGTTGGTAAACTGTACGACTGTTGAACTTAAATCTCTTAATCCATCCCTGCTTTTTCGGAAGCCATTTCCTCCGGAGTTGTTAAAGGAATACGCGCTGCCATCCAGATAGACTGGAAACCCTTTGGAATGGGCGTAATCGACGAATGTCTTCATACCGCCATTGCCCCCAAGTTTACCGTCAACTGGAAATTGAGACCCGTATTTGCTATAACCTCCTTTTTGCCAACCCATATAGGCAATCGACATTTGCTCAACACCAAGACTGTTCAATTCCTGTACAATACCCTTGGCCTCAGAGGTTGTCGTAAGTGGTAAATAGGAGTCCCAGAGAAAGCCCTTTTCTATATCTCCTCCAAGCAGATTTAGATGCAGCGGTATTTTCTCACTGTTGCCTTGCAGTTGGTTCATACCTGATTCTTCCATCAAATAAGTTCTGTAGCGAACCGCCAAATCAACATAATCTGGATTGTCACCACTGATAAAGTAATAGCGCGTAGCCCGGTCACCGCCAATCAGGTCTTGATTATACGTATAAAAACCATTAAATCCTTTCTTGTCAGTTGTTTGGAAAAACTTGAACCGGAATTGGTGCTCTGTTGTAGCCCAATTGTATGCGCTGAATGACTTGGATGGAACGGCAAATATATTGGCGTATTCTGCACCTTCTTGCACAATACCGAGTACGGCTTGTTTACCTGATTTAATACCGAAAATCGGCATTTTGACTGGTTGCCTTTTAGAGAAACTAGAGCTGTAAGCCCAATCATCACCGTAGACACGTTCATTGTAGAAGTTGATCAGATTCGGCTGATCCTTCTTAAAATCGATCAATGCGCCCGGTCCATCAGGGATAAGTAAAAACCCATTCTCATGATCCGACGTCTCCGCTCCGAGGAACGGGAACAAACGAATAGCGACAAGTCTAGCTTTCCGATCTTTTGTTTGCCCAGATTCTGTTTCCGAAATGATTTTCTCGTCTATAAGTCCGTCTTGCAATATATTGGTTTCTACATAATCATCCTTCAGCCTTACCTGTACAGGAATGACAAATCCAAGATTAGGAAGCTCGTATACAATTCGGAACCCATCCTCTGTCTTCTTAAATGATGTCACTTTACCTTGTTGTGCAATAAAATTCGATTCAACATCCAAATCCTTTCGGACATTAAATTCTACATAACGCATCATAAAAGGAGATTGTAAATGTTGTTTCCAAGCTGCCGTAGTTTGCTCATCGCTCCATCCATCAGGATTAGGATAAGACCTCCATATCTCTCCGGATGATTTATCTGTCACGGCAAAATGTCCGGTTTGTGGATCAGCCTTTAATTGTAGCCGGTCACTCTCCGCCATAGCTTCGAAAGAGCTCTCATCCGGTAACGGCGATTTTAAGACGTCTCCTTGACCGCTTTGCGCAACTACAGTTTTCACTGGTTCTTCTTTTACCGCATCAGTAGTTGTTTTAGTAGCTTCCGTTTTCTGCTCTACTGTCGCTGATGACTGCGCATCTGCCATCCCTGTTGCCGTCTTTTTATCGTTGGACTCTGCAGCTACAATCATAATCGTGACGGAGGTGATCAGCACGACTGCTAACAAAGTAAGTAACAGCCAGCGTTGTCTAAAAATCCTTTTCATCACATCGTCACCTCCTGATAAATCGTATAAATGAAGTTAAGCAACTGGGAGGACAAGCCGATAAAGATGAAGATCAGCACCCACAATATAATTATGGCAAAACTCGTCAGCAGCACATTAACGATCGTCTCTCCAACACTATAATTTTGGAGGGATTGGATATTCCAAAAAAACAACATGCCGCTCCATATGACCATAGCCATTTCAAGAGATTGATAGATGGATGATTCACTCATCGTCATGACATTGGATACAAGAGCTAAAGGCAGCCCTAGCATAGCAATCGGCATCAATGCGTAAGCACTCCCTACGAAAACATCCTTAAAGCGAGCCTCACCTTGATAAATAGAGCCAATTAAAAAATTACATACGACCCATGAAGTCCAAGTAACGATAAAAATCGTCAAGATCGAGGTGCTGCTTTGGTCCGCTTTTGGAATTGGATTAAATGTGAAGCTTGTATAATACGTTTTGACCAAAAGCATTACTACTACGGTAACAAGTAGAATTATGGCGCTAATATAGCCCCCCCGATTCAAATATCGCAAATCACTAAACCCTTCCAGTGGGTTCTTTAAGATGAAGAAGGCATGCTTGAGTTGTCGAATCAGATTGAATTCCTTCCACTTCTTTCGGAATCTGCGCTTGAGCCGGGATTGAATACGCGTTTTTTTATTTAGCCACGACCAAATCATACATGCGATAGCAAAAATAACTACACTATTAGCGAGCAATGGAAAATTCTTTTGGAACCATTGCAGTCGAAGTTGCCAAAATGAATCAGAATAACCGGTCGAATCACCAGCCAACTTGTAAAGCTGCCGCGCTCGTTCAAAGTCTCCTTTATAGAAGGCAGCTTGTGCCAGCCCTTTGTAAGCAGGTGAATACAAGGCGTTCAATTTAACCACATTATTCCAATGACTTTCACTTTCCTGATATTTACCCTCCTGCGACAGCTTATAAGCGGTATGAACCGCAGCTCCGAATTCGGTTGGCTTGAACACTTGAAGTAGATTAAGTGCATCGTCCAATATAAATAATTCGTTTTTCGAATTAGAAGCGACTGCCACTGGACTTTGATTGATGCCAACCTGCGGTGTACCTACAGAGACCGGACCGACCCAATAAAATAGTATTTTCCCCGTTGAATCGTACTGCAGCACAATATTTCCATTTTTATCGATAACCGTCATATTACCGTTCCGATCGACAGTAATATCGGCTAATTCCTGTTCCTTTTTCAATGAAGTGGTGTATCTGGTTTTCTGCCCAAACGATAAATTCTTCCACACATTATTGCCGCGAATATTTAGTTTTTTCACCTGCTCAGATGACGATCCCGATACGGAATAAATGAATCCATCCGAATCAAGGTCAACACTGCGGATGGTGGACGGCAGCAGGCTAACTTGTCTACTTAGCTGTTCCTTTGTGTAGAAGGCGACTCGTATTTTTTCCATCCAACTAGCATCTGTCGTATTCGTCCCGAAAAACCCATAAAACTCTCCACTTGGATTGAGTTGAACGATCCCTTGATAACTACCGCTGGACACTAGGTACAAGAAGCCTCTCTTGTCGACAACCATATTCTTTGGCTCGTAAATAAAAGTGTCATTGATGAATTTTGATTTCGGACGCAAATATTGTTGTACGAGCTTGCCATCCTTATCCAATCGAACGATTCGTTTATTTCCAGTGTCAGCAATATAAATTTCCCCATTGCCCGTAACGAAAATACCTTGCGGCTGATTTAGCGGACTGTCCGGTATCGTCAATACTCGAACAACCTCTCCATCAGGAGAAAAATGGACAATTCGGTTATTATCCGTATCTGCGATATAGATATCATCTTTGGAGTCAATAAAAACATCTTGCGGCCTTTTAAGTGGTGAATATGTTCTTTCGCCTTTTTCATTCACGATATATATATCTCGCGCTATTACCTTTGACGGTGCATAAGCAGGCTGCGTATATATGGTCCGATTATAGCTGTCCTTGGATAAGGTTGTATAAGGAACCTCCGCTCCCGCCGTTAGTGGAAACACGGTCAACGCAATCAAGCAAACGAGCGCAAGGACGATCTTGTATTGGCTTCGATAAGCGTGCATCGTTTCGCTCCCTTTCGTTTACTTGATTCCTGAATGCGCCATCGTGGCGATAAATTTGCGCTGGTTGACTAGAAAAATGATTAGCGATGGTAAAAACATAATGAGTGCTCCCGCAGCTGCTGCACCTTGTCTAGCAACTGAATTAGCCAAATTCGATGTCAATGTGCCCATGTAGAAAGGCAATGTTTTCATCGCATCGTCCTGCATGAACAGCGCTGACGTTTCGGAATTACCCCAAGCGCTTTGGAACGCGATTATTGTAATTGTCGCCATAGCTGGCGTGACCAGCGGAATAACGATACGTAAAAAAATACGTACTTCCGAAGCTCCATCAATTTTGGCCGCATCGATCAGCTCATCCGGAACTTGATCCATAAACTGTTTTAACAGAAATACTCCGACTGGCAGAGCGATCATGGGCAGAACATGCCCGAGATATGTATTCATGATTCCTAAGCTTTGAACAACAACATAACGAGGTATTGCAATGGTCTCCGTGGCGAATAAAAGTGAAACCATAATCGAGCCAAAGAACAACTTATTCCCTCGGAACTTATGCTTGGATAGCGGATAAGCACATAATGCCCCAGTAAACACCATTCCGATTGTAGCGAGAACTGTCACGATGACACTATTGAAAATATAACGGCTTACCGGAATAGCTGTACTTTGTGTCAGCGCTAACAAATCAGTGAAATTTTGTAATGTCGGCTCTTCTACGATAAATGTGGGCGGGAACAATAGCAGCTCGTGAAGAGGTTTAAACGCATGATTAAACAAATAAACGAGTGGCAGCAGCATGAAAATAGACAGAAGTGTCAACATAATCAATATGACGATTTGTGTTCGATCGATACTCTTTACCTGTGAGAGCAAATCTTCAAGAAAATATACAAATCTCTTGCTAATAGTGGGTCGGCTCAGCTTCATTCCTCATCCTCCTTCGGAGCGAATAAGAGGCGGAGCAGTTGATTCAGCAGCAACATAATAATGAGCAGCACGATTGAAATAGCACTCGCATAACCAAGTTCATACCGTATAAAGCCGTAATCGTCGATATGGCTAATCATCAATTGGCCTGCATAGTCCGGTGTTGGATTACCTGCCATTGATGTGCCGACTCCCCCCGATTTCAGTGTACCTACGATAGAAATGACCGCTGCAAACAGCATCTGCGGCTTCATCGACGGTATCGTTAAATACCATATTTCTTGCAATCTGCTCGCAATACCGTCAATTTTGCCCGCCTCGTAGAGCTGCTTGTCGACACTTAGAATACCGGCGAGCAAAGCAAGGAACCCGATCCCCATACTGCCCCAGATCGATACAAGAATCATAATGTTCATTAAATAATCTTTATCCGCAAGAAACAGGATCGGCTTCTCGATCAAACCAAATTTCAGTAAGAAGCTATTGATATACCCAGTACGATCACCAGTAAATGCCACCTGCCAGACGACACCGATCGCAATTCCTCCCGTCAATGAAGGAGCATATATTGCCAAGGCGTACCACATCCGTAAAGTGCTTGGCAGTTGAGCGATAAACCAAGCTAGCAAGAAAGCGCATATATATCCTAATGGCCCTACAAATAATGAGAATTTGAACGAATTGGGCAAGACATGCTGCAAAAAAATAATATCCTGTGAAAATAAGTTTTGAAAGTTCAGCCATCCAATCCAAGTCGGAAATTCGATCGCGTTAAAATAAGTAAAGCTCAGCATGAGCCCTACCGCGATAGGTATGACGATAAAGATGGCGAACATTGCAAAGAACGGCGTAATAAATAAATAAGATAAACGGTCTTTCCATATATCGGCCAACAAGTCAACAATCTTCGACTTCGTATCTCTCTTAACTTTTCGTACTACGACTTTTTGTTCCGGGAGATGCTGCGTATTCGCATGCACTTTACTTGACATATTGTTCCGCACCTTCCCAAGGCTCCACGATCTGCGGCAAATCTAGCGTCTTTAATGCTTTGCCGTTCTCGTCGATAATCCTGAATTCTCTTTGCTTCCGGATAAGCTCCCTATTGATTTCTCTCACTGCTTTCTCTAACGAGAGTCGAGGCGTCTCACCATCAATTACCGCACGGTTCCATGCAAATCCTAGCTCACGTGAAGCCATATAACCGCCAGGTACATTTGGGAACTCCTTCATCCATCGCCACTGTTCAAGAAATACTTCCAAATCGTCAGGGTTCCACGGCATATTGGCGAATGCCGTTATATTCGAAGAATTCCAGCGAAACGCTTCACCGCTATACTGTTCGAGATCCAAGCCAAACTTCGTCTGGATTTCATCCGATAAATACCATTGCAAAAATTCCCAAGCCTGCGTCCGCTTCTTCTCTGGAGTCGCTTTGAACATCATTGAGCTTACCGATTGCGAGCCTCCAATCCAGCGGGAAACCGTGCCATCTTCACTTACTGTTCCAGGCACAGGCGCAATAGCCCAATCTTCCATAATTTCCGGCGCGGCAACTAGCAGCTGCATATATTGATTAAAATCTGCGATCCCAATTGGAATCGTTCCTTTGCGGAACTGATTGTAGAAGCTTTGTACCTGCTGCTCTAGACCATGCATATTGAACAGATCAGTCCAGCGTTTAAAGGCGTTGAAGGCTTCTGGTTTATTAAGCGCAGTCGATAACCCATCGGGTGTAAACAAATCCGCACCGTTCTGGAAAAACAAATACGAGAAATCACCAGGTTCGATAAAAAAGTTGTATTCATTTTGCAGCAATGTCGGGATCATATTGTAAACATCATCCCATGTATTCGGCACTGTCAAATCGAGCTGCTTTAAAATATCTTTTCGATAAAATAGCACTTTAAAATTCATGGTTTCCGGCAAACCATAATATCCTCCATCATAATAATACGGCTGCATGGTACCTGGACTGTAACGCTTCAACACCTCATCGGCCCCAGGCAACTTCGATAAATCATAGGCCGCATTTCGCAAGGCAAGTTCATAGGGCATACCGCTTGAAACACCAAGCGCTACATCTGGAATAACTCCGGCTGCATTACCAAGAATAAGCAAATCCGGAGACTGCACTAAATTGATCTTTACTTTAGTACCGTATTTCGGCGTAAACTCCGTATCCACTAGTGTCTGAAGCTCATTAACGTAATCTCGACCCCAAAACATCCATACGTCGATTACATCGCTCTTTTTACCGCTTCCGATCGAATTGCGATCATCGAAAGAATACGCTAGTGATGAGAACATCCCTTTCAATTTCTCCCACCATTTCGCCGTCATTTTTGGAAAATCCACATCCACGGGGGCGATAACAATCTTATCGAGCTCAAGTGGACTATCCATCAAATCTCTGCGCTGACTAACTAGTTTTTCCTGCAGTGTTCCGATCGCCAACTGACTATTTGGAATGGAATTCGGATTACTCAGCATATCCTCGATATCTTTGGCGCTCGATAGAAACGATTGAGAGATTGAATCTACCCTTCCATTCAATATGATCATCTGATCAGAAAGCTCATGCAATTGGGTTTCCAAATGATGTAAACGATCCGTTATTCCCGGTATATCCTTCTCAACATCCCAAACCCGATAACGATCCTCTCGGTTGCCTGTAGCCGTCCGTAGATCAGCCGATACATCGCGGAATTCGTCCAGCATACTCTCCATTTGAACAAGAAGTGGCATATAGGGCTCATAATTAGCCTCAATTCGAAGGGTGTGATGGCCTTTAGTCAAATAAAACGAATAAGGCTTGCCCTCCGTATCTTGCAGAGTTATCCCTTTCCAGCGCGAACTATAAGGGAATGGATAGTGTAGAAGTTCTTTGAACGGAACTTTACCGTCGATTGATATTGTCCGATAGACAGACAAATTAGAGCGAAAGTTCTGGTTCGCGCGCATGCCTAATTTATATAACCCGTCCTCAGGGACGTCGAATTCCCAAGTAATGGCTTGCCCGCCTTTATACCAACTCCAGCCCCCAGCCGTATTGAATTTTATCGTATTCAGCGACTTTGGCGTCGTTAAAGGGTCGCGATTATATTGAACTTGAATCGAAGAAGCATTTTTCATACTGAATTGTTCAGCTTCGAGTTGTATGACTGAGACACTGTCTTGAGTTGGAGATGCAGGCTCCGCTTCTTTAACATCCTTGTAAGAGGGAATCGCTGCTTGAGGCTTCAACGTAATCGACTGCAGTGCAAATGGCTGCAGCATCGCCTCTATGCGAATGATATTATTGCCCTTCTTGAAATGCCAAAGTGTTGGCTCTGCGTACGCTCCATTTGTATCCCGCAACGGCATAACGTTCCAGTCTGTCGTTTCATCGATCAAGGATCGTATCTGATTGCCTTTGTCATCATATTTTTCCGGTTTACGATCGCTAAAGCTTCTCTCTAGCATCATCGACCTGGCTTCCACATAGGGATAAGAATCGTTCAACTGAACAGCTAATAAAATGCGCTGTAAACCGCCGCTTTCAGCAACAACAATCGGGTTATACATGGCGTTAAGCTCATATAAGCCCGCTTGCTCTACATTTACTTCGTACTCAACCCATCCTCTTGACTTGGAGAGCAGCAATACATTATCTTTCTCCTTGTAGGAGCCGACCTCGGCATCGTTTGATTTTCGTGAAAATTGACTAGAGGTCACTTCTATGGTCTGTGTCCCCGCTGGAACACTATCTTTCTCCCATTGCTTATGAACCTCGTAATAGAATGGCTCATTTCGTTCAGGAGAGAGACTGGACGGCAGCTCACTTTCCTCATATACTGCTCTGGAAGTCGCCCCTTCCTCTGCATAAGCCATCGAACTCCCCTGCTGATGATGCGGGGCGCTGATGATCGTAAGCGATAATGCAACGAAGGTCATCAGACTGACTATTTTCTTCACATTTCGTCTTGCCATCACTTTCCCTCCAGTCAATCCGTCAACAGTTTTTCCGTTTCCCTATGGTAGAACAGTGCTTTATCCATATCGAGTGCAACTGTCACTTTCATACCATCATTGAAATGATAGCGAGGGTGCGCTCTAGCAACGAATAAACCTTCCATGCCAATATCGAGATGGTAATATCGGTCAGATCCGACAAACTCATCGAATTCCAGCACTCCTGAGATGAGTGCGTCCGTGTGCTTCTCGATTTCACTCTCCTCGAAGCTTATATGCTCTGGACGAATGCCCAAGATAACGGTTCTATCGATCAGATTTTGCTCTCTCATCTGACTCGCTTGTATATCCGTTAGCCGCAGCGCAAACCGTCTAGTGTGAAATTCTAGAATGCCTTCCGCCACAACTAATTTACCTGGAATAAAGTTCATGGGAGGATTTCCGATAAAGTTGGCCACAAAGATGTTGTTTGGACGATTGTAAACACGTTCTGGTGTATCAACCTGCTGGATGACACCTTTATTCATAACGACGACCCGATCCCCCATCGTCATTGCCTCAATCTGATCATGAGTTACATAAATCGACGTGACTCCCATTTTTCGGTGCAAGCTAATAATTTCTGATCGCATTTGCACACGCAGCCGCGCATCAAGATTTGATAGCGGCTCATCATACAAAAAAGCCTGCGGAGTGCGAACAATCGCCCTTCCTAGCGCGACACGCTGTCGCTGTCCCCCAGACAATTCCCTTGGTTTGCGATCGAGAAAAGTTTCGATTTCCAATACACGAGCCGCTCGCTTCACAGCTAAGTCGATCTCGTGCTTAGGCTGCCTGCGCAGCCTTAAGCCAAAAGCAATATTCTCATACACGCTCAAATTTGGATATAGGGCATAATTTTGGAACACCATCGATATATCTCGATCTTTAGGCGAGAAATCATTGATGACATTGTCACCGATATATATTTCCCCTTCCGATATATCTTCGAGTCCAGCAAGCATTCGCAGCGTCGTAGACTTCCCGCAACCTGAAGGTCCTACAAAAACGAGAAATTCACCATCTTCGACATGAAGATTAAAATCGTTAACAGCCACATCTTTATATTTCCCGTATCGTTTATACACATGGTTGAATAATATTTTGGCCAACGACTAATCTCCCTTTCGCAACCTGCAGGGAGGAGCAAGCCCCTCCCCTAGCAGTTTATTATTCGATCATCCGGGTTTACCTACAGTTGCATTTACGTTATTTCAATGCTCCGCTCGCTAATGCTTCTTTAATTTTGGCTTCCGATTCTTCCTTCACTTGACGCAAGAACGTAGGGATATCCTTGTCAGAATCGGCGAACTTAGCTAAACTACCACCTAAATCAACATATTGATCATACCTGCTGAATTTTTCTTTCGGGAGAGCCGGCCATACTTTGAAAAAAGCACCTGTATTTTTACCTGTATACTCTTCACGGTCAGTTCCGTACAATTTACGAATTTCTGGATTGGAAACCGCAGGGCCAGAAGCCATCTTCTTCACAATATTCGACTGATTCTCATCCGACATATACTCTGCAAGCACTTGAAATGCCTCGTTTTTATGCTTACTAAATTTCGTAATAATCATTGGAGAAGTACCGATGATTGGACCGTTTGTTGGCGCGTCTGCCCACACCGGAATAGGAGCAACATCCAAATTTTTTCTAAACTCAGCGTCTCCCAAGCCCAAGAGAGATCCATTCCAGTACACAGAAATCGCTGCCAGCTTTTCCCTGTAAAGGCTTTTTCCATTAGTGTGCTCACCGATGATACCTGGAATGCTATAAAACTTTTTCAACCATTCAAAGTATTTTGTGAATCCAGGATCTGTCGTAATGCGAACTTCTCCTGTTTCTGGATCCGTTTTATTCAAGGCCATTTCTAATAATGGAACCAACGTATCTCCATCCTTAGAACCATAGCCAAACTCCAGCCCTACATATTTTTTCCCATCGCGTTCAGCCGTCATTTTGGCAGCTAACTCGAGCAACTCATCCCATGTCATGCTTTTTTCTGGATCCGGATATGCAACACCGAATAGGTCAAATATTTCTTTGTTGTAGTATAGTGATATCCCGCCTTGCCCATCAGGGAATCCCATAAGTCTGCCCTCCGGATCTTGAGCGCGAAGATAAGCGACAAGTGATGGATCCAGCTTTGATTCGTCAAAATTATTTGCTGCCATCAACTCGTCCAATGGTTCTGGAAGATCGAGACTGTTTAACGGTGCAAAGCCATGATTTCCGATAATAATATCTGGTTCAGCCCCAGTAGCGAATAGCTCCTGCAAGCGTTCATACGTAGCTGCAGCATCCATCCATTTAATAACGATGTTTTCCAGCTTTTCATCAAGCGGACCAAACCGATTATTAAACTGCTCCTCACCCCACGGATAAGCTACAGAGATCGTTACAGGCTCAGCCGGCGGCTCAGGCTTGGCTGTCTCAGCTGCAGCCGTATCTTTCGGCGCTGCGGTCTCTTGGGGTTTATTACTTGGCTTATTACTTCCTCCATTTGAGCATGCACCGGTGATGAGGGTTAACAGTACAATGATACTGATGAGTACAACTTTGTTTCGTAAAATGTAGTTCATTCAAAATCCCCCTTTTTCAAATAAATGCGACTATTAAATCTTTCGAGCAGCTTCCATTCAGACTAGCTTAACGCCATGTATGGAACCGTTATCACATTTTGTAAGCGTAGTCATTTTCCTTTAATCTTTTTCGTTCACCTCACACCTCGTTTACTCCTCTTCGGAGCAACGTTTAATTCCTCCTTTGTTTCTTTAAGAAGTAGAATAGCGGATGTTATGAAGTGGATAATCATTTTCTAAATTGATCATAACAGGGATCCTGTGAAGATACGGTGAGATCTGTGTGAATTTGCTGTGAAGAACAGTACAAAAGTAGACAATAAGAAACGTAAAGACAGCAAATGTTGTCATCCCTTGTCAGTAATCCCCTGAAAGGATAAAACACCGACTTTGTATAAAATATACAAGGTCGGTGTTCATTTTTGAGATAACTTGTCTATAACCTTGCCTTCGTTTGACCCAAAATCATCATGAAAGCCAATTGAATTCCCGTCATGACGTAAGCGGAAACGATCACTCCTACGATCACCGCCTCTATACTCCACAATCGGTGCAGCAGAAGGCTGAGTAACCCCGAACTAACATACATAACAAGTATGGCAGCGCTGGTTTGAGATAACGAGCTTTTGAAATACACTCTACTTTTTCCAAGCACTTGATCCCAAGACAACCGATCGACAACCATCGTAAACTCTAAATATATAAATACGATACGAAGCGCAATAAAGACGAGTAAGGAAAGAAAGAGCCCTGCCGACCCAAGAAATGCCGTTAATCCAAGTGTGAAACCTATTTTTAATAAATAAACCATCATATTATATAGGAGGAAGTGAATAAAGAAGGCTTTTCCATTGCGAAAGAACTGTGCCAAATTTGGTTTATTATCCGATGCTATTGTATGTAATCCTGTGATATAACCACCTTGAACAAAACAAAGAACGAGCAACAAAAGAAAAATAACTACAGTGGAAACTGCAGACCCCTCTTGACCAAATATTCTTAAAAAATCCATCGTATTGGCGAATAAAGGGATATTGGATAAATGACTTAATGATGGTAAGCCCATATTGAGCAACCATTTCAATGACCACTTCTGTTCTCCGCTAAACCCACCGAGCTTCCACCCTGCCAACAAAGCAAAGATATCTAGAACAATTGGGTATAAAATGATTGTCCAGTTTCTATTCAACTGGGCATACGCATTACGGAAGAGCATGACCTTACCTCCTTAGCTTGCCGGTTCATCCAAGACTTGGCGATCCGCTTTATAGACGATCGGTAACCGAATTGTGAATGTTGAGCCTTCCCCAAGCTCACTCTCCACGCTCATCACTCCACCATGTGCCTCTACGAGAACACGTGCAATGCTAAGTCCAACGCCAAGTCCACCACTATCTCTTGAACGAGACTTATCCACACGAAAAAAACGATTAAAAATCAAGGATAAGTCTTCGCTGGAAATACCAATACCTTTATCCGAGCAGTAGATCACCGCTTCATGCTCCTCTGGCACCAGACCAATTTCGATACGCCCCCCGCGAGGGGTATACTTGATCGCATTTGAAATAATATTGGATAGCACTTGAATCACCTGATCCGGATCAATTTCGGCATAACATGGAACATACACCTGATGGATAGTAAAAGTAATGTTTTTATCTTGAGCAAGGAAAAAAAAGTTCTCATGAACACCCTTCAGCAGCATCATCATATCGACACGCATTAAGTTTAAAGTAAAGCGTGCTCCTTCAGCCTCAGATAACCTTTCCACATCTTTCACCAGACGTGACAACCGCTCTATTTCCGAGAAAATCTTATTCATATTACTTTCTGTTAAGGGATAAATGCCATCTGACATCGCTTCCAGACGCGAGAGCACAGACGTTAGCGGTGTACGAAGCTCATGAGTCAGATCCTGCATAAGTTGTTTGCGCCACTTCTCCTGTTGTTTAAACTCCATTAACACATAATTGATTGTCTGAACCAATTCTACATGTTCTAGTGTGCCGACTAGCGGAAGCTTTGCTTCAAGATCGCCACTCAATATCCTATTAGCCTTTTTCCAGCTCGTTCGAAGTGGTCTGGACAACTTTAGAGCTAGAAGGAAGCTAATAATTAATGAAATCAACAGCATACAGTAAAAGACGTTTCTTGCGTATTGCAGTGCATTATTATTCAAAATCGTGAAGTACGGAAAAAAATTATCTTTGCTCAGATCGTAATATATCGAAAGCTTGCCTATAAGCTCGCCATCAGTAATCATAGGAAATTCTACAACGTAGGGTTTAGACAAAGGATGCTGATCAGTAAGTGAGTCTAGCCATACTTCATTGCCAGAAGCGCTGGTATACCGCACCCAGCTTGAAAATTGCTCAGACAAGCTGTATGCCCAGGAAATTTCTTGTTCAGTCGGCGGCTCCTTTGTTATTTTGTCATGGAAGGAGTAAGCTAATTTAAGACTTTGATCCTTTAAATACTCCGTTTTATATTTGGTTAGAAGATGACCCCATAGCACATTAAATAGAATATACATAGTAGTTATCAATAGGATAGATAACGCTGCAAGGACAATAAAATAGACAGGCAACGTTTTTTTAAATACAACAGGAAGCTTCATCATTCGTCATCTGGCTGAAAATTGAATTTATATCCAGCCCCAACCTTTGTACTAATGTAAGTGGGAGCTTTAGGATCCTCCTCCACTTTTCTACGAATGTTTTTGATATGTGCATCCATAGTGCGATCGTCACCAATAAAACGGTATCCTTGAACCTCAAAGGATAAATCATGTCTATTAAACAATTTTCCCGGGTTTTTGGTAAGAATGTTTATGATTTTAAACTCTGTTAGTGTTAAATTGACAGATCGGCCGTTAACAATGACTTCTTTGGACTCAAAATAAACAATAAATCGGCCGCGATTGAATTTTTGGACTGCTTTTCCCGGTGTGATCAACTGTATCCTTCGCTGCAGAGCATATATACGAGCAATTACTTCTTTCATACGAAATGGTTTGGTAATATAGTCGTCCGCTCCTAAATTCAAACCATTAATCGTATCATTTTCATTTGATTTCGAAGTCAACATAATGAGAGGCACATTCGAAAACTGTCTAATGCTTCTACATACTTCTTCACCTGAAATTCCTGGAAGCATCAAGTCCAACACAACCATATCAAAACGTGTTGTCCTTACCTTCTCCAAAGCATCCTTCCCATTTTTGGAAACGGTTACTTTCCAACCTTCATTTGCAAAGTAGGATTGCAGCACGTCTCGTATTGATGTTTCATCTTCCACGATTAGTATCTCCATGTTTTATTTCTTTCCCCTTTTCATGAAGCTTCATCGAATGATTTATTAAAAAAGGACATCTTTATCCTCTAAGAAAAAAGAAGGTTACGACATCCATAATACCCAGATAAAGGCGCACCTTTGGTTTTATCGTATCCCTCAGCTTGCCAATCGTCAAGGATATTTCTATGGTTTCACTCTATGTAAACAAAGAAAAAACGAGTGATGAGAGCTCCAACCCTGTCGAAATGGTTAGCATTCTCTTACTCACTCGTTGCTAGGTTCATGCTTTTTTATAGTTAATGATTACGAATCAGTCACTTTTTATCCACTTGCAGCAGCGTTATGTTCTTAATCGAAAATGTATCTTTAATCTTCTCTTCCGAAATGACATTCAATTTAATCAAGCTTGCTATCTTGGATGAATCCGGTTTGGATAACATACGCCATAGTTCTAGGTCAGGCAGCGACTCGTAGAGCTTATTATCGTCGTATTCCTTCCGTTCTTGACGGACAAGCTTAATCCGATAGCTTCCGACCTCAAGATCGGAAACATCCTGTTCTGCACAATGGCTTATGATCTCGCTTCGTAATTCTGTTAGTTCTTGTTCTATCTCTTTCTGCTTTTGCTTCAATTGATAAAAGCGTTTAACCTTATTGTCCACTTTATTCACTCTCCTCTTAACACATATTTATGCCGAGGAGGCTTAAATTAAGACAACAAAGCCAGTTAGGATTTCAAAGGTTACTCTACGCTATTTAATAACAACTTTTCTTCAAAACCACCTCGTTCTTCTTTTTTGGATAGTCTAATTTTTTCAAATTCCGCTATACTGACGTTATGATTATCTAATATCGCATAAACAACCTCCACTAAATCAGCTAATTCCGCAATTTGTTCCTCACCGCTAGCTACTTTATATTCATCTAGTTCCTCTTGAAGTTTAATAGTTAGCATTTCCATATATTCATCCTCATCCAATATACTAACCTTAGCTTTTTTACCTGCTTCCTCTATTATCTGTGGAATTTTATCCCGTATTAGTTTGTTATAGACAATCATTAATCCATCCCCCTTTTCACTGATTTAGCAAATACAGTAGCAAAGACTTTTGAACATGCATCCTATTTTCTGCTTGTTGATAGATAATGGACCTCTCAGACTCAACTAACTCTTCTCCTATTTCAAATCCCGGATGGATAGGCATTTGGCGTTTCTTTCTCAGACTTTATAAGCGAGGAAAGACTTAAGTTATTGCATTTTTAACGCTTGAACAAGATTAAAATCAATATGATCTAATTTATCAGGGTTTAATAAGATATACAGGTTTTGAAAACGATCCCTTTCAAGCGTCAATTCAAAACAAACTACACCTCTCACAGTACCTTGATAAGTATAAACGATATTAATCTCCTTATTAATTTCCACAATCGAAGTATCCCATTTACGTATTGCTTGAAAAGCTCGGGGAGATGTTAACAAGGATAGAACACGCTTTTGGTTAATGATTGGATTAATAGCTGCACGTACTTTACCTCCACCATCAGTGATAAGTACAGCATCTTCAGCCAGCAACTCCAACATCTTCTCTATATCATAATTATCGAAGGCAGAAACAAACCTCTCCACGAGCATTTTCCTTACTGACTTCGAGGCTATAGTTGCAGTATAGTCGGCAAGCATACTCCGTTTCGCTCGACTGAATATTTTCCGACAATTCGTCTCTGACTTAACCAAAATATCTGAGATTGTATCATAATCAAAATCAAATACTTCCCTTAGCAAAAAAACGGCTCTTTCCGTCGGGGTAAGACGTTCAAGCATGACAAGATAAGCATAAGATAGAGTTTCTTTACGTTCTACAGTCTGATCAGGCAAGTCATATTGTTCAATCACTGGTTCAGGTAACCATTCTCCGATGTATACTTCTTTTTTCTTATGTGCTGATTGCAAAATATTCAAGCAGCGGTTCGTCATCACTTTGGATAAATAGGCCTTTATATTTTTGATTTCTTTCAGTTCCTTCTTTTGAAGCTCTGTAAAACAATCTTGAACCGCATCTTCTGCATCCGATACGATTCCGAGCATTCGATAAGCAATGGAAAATGCATATGTTTTATATGTCCGATACAGATCGTCTAGATCGGAAAGTTCAGAAGCATGAAAATCATCCTCAATAATTGAACTTTTCAACGCGCCACCTGCTCTCTACTTAGGTTATTCCTGCTACAATGCCAAAAAGGAGCCAAGATGGCTCCAAAAATTGACGCTTTCTAGTACCGTTTATCTCCATTTTATCACTTAAAACATCCAGGAAACATACCGGTAGAGATTGCAATCCGATTCCAACTGTTAATTACATTAATGGCCATAATTAAGTCTACATATTCGATTTCTTCTACATGCTCCCTGACTTTCTCGTATACCGACAACGGTACGCCGGCATTCGATATATTTGTCACATATTCTGCGAGCTCCAGTACGGCTTTTTCCTTATCCGTGAATAGTGGAACTTCCCGCCATACGCTCAGCAGTAGGATTCGATCCGCATGGTCGCCCATCTTCATCAAATCTTTTGCATGTGAATCGATACAATAAGAGCACCCGTTAATTTGGGAAACACGAATTTTCACCAACTCGAACAATACTTTATCCACACTACTATTGCTTGCATATTTATCGAATGCCAGCATAGCTTGAAATGCCGGTTTATTAGCTGTTCGATAGTTGAATCTAAGGCTCATTTCATTCTCCTCCTCATTGTCGTATACCTATTAGACAAATAACCTATTCATTTTGTGACACTTCGATAAAATATAGGAATGACAGTCGGCTTTTCACATTAGTTCAATCCAAAATAAGTTCCAGTTTAATTTTCTTATTATTTGACAGTTTATCTCTAATATACTATCATCTAATTTAATAACCTTTAAATTAGACACTTGTTAAATTAGGATATAGGAGGTTGATTGTAACCCATGCAATTGGATAAGGTAGTCAGCTATCATAAGGCTCTTGCAGACCCTACAAGAATAAAAATTTTAATTCTGCTTGCTGACGGAGAACTTAATGGTCAACATTTAGCGGAAAAACTAAGTGTTACACCCGCAACAATAACTCACCATGCCACGAAACTGCGTGAAGCTAGTCTGATTAACGAGCGTAGAGATAAAAACACGATCTATTTTTCTCTAAACCATTATTTCATCAAGGATAACGCCACCGCTACACAAAATTTGATTTATAAAAAAGCTAATTCCAAAGGATGTACGGATATTTTGCATGAAGATCATAAGCGCATAAAGGATTCCGTCATTAAAAACTTCATTACACCTGCAGGAAAATTGAAAAGTATGCCCGTTCAACTGAAGAAAAAACTTATTATATTGGAACATCTAGTCATCCAGTTGGAAATTGGTCGAAAGTACAGCGAGAAGGAAATCAATGATTTTATTAAAAACTTCCATGAAGATTTCGCAACAATACGAAGGGAATTTATTATGCATCAATTCATGTTTAGAGAAAATCAAATTTACGAGTTAAATCCACAAGAAATGTGGGCGAGGTGGGAAGATTTAACGTGATGATAAATTCAAACAATAAACCACTCCATAACTTAGGAGTGGTTTATTTTTATCTACATTAAACAGGTCAGATGCTTGGGAGTCACGAGACATAGTATACAAATAATTAAAAATGACAAGGGACAATATTTGATTATTTAGGAATCTGCTAAAAATCGCAGTCTGATGTTTAGTTAGATGACTAGATAAAATGCCAATCCTGTTTTTTCTAAGCCAGCACAGTGCTATCAAGTATATTTAACTATTTATTACCATGAATTCGAGTGGATGTTCCATTAAAAGGAAATCAAATAGTCGCCTGTTTTGAAAAAAGGGTAAAAAAAGATGATTTCTATCCTAGGATATTCTCCCTTATTTAGATGAATGAACCCCCTGACGCTTCCTTGCGCATGTCATAAGATTTGTGTAGGCAACCAAGAAAGCAAACCTGTTTCAAAAAACAATTTTGAGGGGGATTTACAAAGTGAAAAGATCGTCGTTAGTTCTTATGAGTGTGATGTTAGTATTCACCATGTTTTTGGCGGCTTGTGGCAACAATGGTGGCAATAGCAACAATGGCGGCAGCACTCCAAGTGAAAGCCCGAAAGCAACTGATGCTCCTAAAGAAACCGAAGCTCCTAAAAAGAACATCACTTTACGCGTATTCTCCACATTTGGCGGTACCGATGCAGCTCGTGAAAGCTTCCAAGCTGCTCTAGATGAGTTTACAACGAAAAACCCTAACGTAAAAATCGTGAATGACACTATGTCAGCTAATGATGACGGTTTCAGAACTAAAGTGAACACAGATATGAACAGCGGCAACGAGCCGGACCTACTCTTCTACTTTATCGGTGCTGACGCTAAAGGCTTCATAGATGCAGGCAAAGTAGTTCCACTAAATGAAGTACTTGACGCTAATCCTGAGTGGCAAGCTGGCTTCACTCCAAGTGCTCTTGAGTTTGCAAGACAAAAAGATGGCAACATCTATGCAGCTCCACTAACTGGCTTCTATGAAGGTTTGTTCGTTAACAAAAAAATATTTGCTGATAACAAACTTGAGCTTCCTACAGATTGGGAAAAGTTGAAAACAGCAGTTTCGACGTTATCTGCTAAAGGCATCACGCCATTGGCTGCTCCATTTGACCAATCTCATTATATCATCGAGCATTTCATTCTTTCAGCAGCTGGTCCAGCTGGTCAAGATAAAGGCTTGAAGGATGGAATTGAACCGAACTGGGAAAAAGGCTACGCGGCTATGAAAGAACTTTATGATCTTGGCGCGTTCCCTAAAGATGCTGCAACAATCGATCTTGGTATGGCTTCCAACTACTACGGCCAAGGTCAAGCAGCAATGATTCTTGAAGGTTCATGGGCACTTGGCGGTTGGAGCGACAAACCAGATGTAATTGACAATACTACTGTTCTTCCTTTCCCTGTAGTACCAGGCGGAGCTGGCAGCGGTAATGACATTGTTGGCGGATTCGGCTCTGGTTTCTACCTGCCTAAGGCTACTTATGATAATGCAGATAAGAAAGACGCTGCTGTTGAATTGCTGAAACATATGACTTCTCCTGCTGTTATTCAAAAAATCGCTACTGCTAACGGTGGTACTCCTGCCGCTGAAGTGCAAATTGATGGTTTGAAACAAGCGGCACTTGATGGCTTTGCAATGGCTGCAAAATCCGCTTCAATCAACAA
Source organism: Paenibacillus sp. J31R122 (assembly GCF_056269185.1). NCBI lineage: Bacteria > Bacillati > Bacillota > Bacilli > Caryophanales > Paenibacillaceae > Paenibacillus > Paenibacillus sp. J31R122. Next base: position 469,989 of record NZ_JBWDNM010000001.1, on the reverse strand, counting down.
CCCAGTAGATAGCAAAGTTTCACCTGAAACTTTCTCAACACTTCGTGCAAACGTTCAAAAAGTTGTAACTGGCAAGAAGTCACCTGCTGAGGCGCTTACTGAAGCGAAAGCAATTGAGGATGCTGCAGTGGCAGCTGCTGCTAAAAAATAATAATAGTCTCAATATTATAAGCATTATGATCTAATACGATATATGCCGCCCCTCTTCTCTGTGCGGGCGGCGTAATCATTTAAACTGTACTGGAAGAAAAATAAACATCAAAGGTGATAAATATGAAGGGCGATAAAAAGTATATCTTGATGTTTTTGTTCCCTATGCTAGCTTTAATGTCGATCTTTATTTATTATCCGTTCTTTAAAAGTTTATATCTTAGCTTTTATCGTACAACGGGCTTCTTTGAAAAGAACTTTGTTGGTTGGGATAACTATGAACGGGCGATATCGGATAAGCTGCTGGGTGCAGCAACATTGCACACATTAGAAATTATGCTTTATGTCATTGTTTTTCAAGTTGGTATCGCGCTGATACTTGCCGTACTCGTTGATAATATTACGAAGTTCAAGGGCTTTTTCCGTACCGTGTTTTTCTTCCCAGTTGTTATTTCTGGTACAGCGATTTCGTTACTGTTCGTTCTCTTCTACAACTATAACTTTGGTCTATTAAACAGTATTTTAACTAGCTTTGGATTAGAGAAAGTGCTTTGGCTCAGTGAAAGTAATGCTCTGAAAGCAGTATCCGTTCCTACGGTATGGCATTATGTTGGTTTTTATTTTGTATTATTTTTGACGGCGATGTCAAAAATCCCTGCTGATTATTATGAAGCGGCTAAGCTTGAAGGGATTACAGGTTTCAAGAAAACGACGATGCTGACGATTCCTTTGATTTTGAGTGACATAAAGGTTGTTATTACATTGGCTATTACCGGTACTATGAAGGTATTCGAGTTCATTTGGGTCGTTTCAAGAGGTCAGAACGGTACAGAAGTATTGGGAACTTATATGTATAAGAAAGCGATGGTCGATCAAAACTTCGGTTACGGCTCAACTGTTGCAATTTATATGGTTGTTTTCGGTGTTTTGCTAGCTTTGCTTGCCAACCGTTTGTTAAAAAGCGAAGAAATCACATACTAAGCTGTTATTAGGGGTGTACTTTTATGCAACAAACCATTAATGATGAACATAAAATTCGGCGAGTAAAACAAAGCCGGTTTAGTTTAGGAACCACCCTCATGTATGTTGTGTTGACAGCATGGTCCCTAACGACAATATATCCACTATTCTGGATAGTTAACAACTCATTCAAGATATCAAGTGATGTTATGAATAAATCCTTTTCATTAGCCTTGGACCCGGTGTTAGTTAACTATACGAATGCATTTGATCGAATATCGATAGGAAAAAGCTACATTAACAGCTTGATCATGTCTGGAGGCACAGTATTATTCGTATTATTGCTAGGCGGACTAGCAGCCTATGTATTATCTAGATTCAACTTTAAGGGAAAGAGAGCCATTTTTTCGCTACTCTACGCAACCTTGCTTGTACCAGCCTTTGCTACTGTCGTTCCTGTATATGAGATTCTCATTAAAACGAGTTTAGTTAATACGTATTGGGGATTGATCTTGCCGCAAACCGCTGGTAATTTAACCTTTGCTACATTGGTTATTGCAGGCTATATGGCTACCATCCCTAAGGAGCTGGAAGAAGCAGCGTTTATTGACGGCTGCAACAGATGGCAAATGTTCATTAAAATCTTTTTCCCGGTATCCAGACCGGCTTTCGCATCGGTAAGTATATTCGTGTTCTTATGGTCGTACAATGACTTGTTCTCTGCATTGATCTTTGTTAATAAAGAGAGCGTACGCCCAATTGTAGCCTTGTTGAATGAAATCAGCTCGCAATATGGAACTGACTTCGGTCTCATGGCAACAGCAGTAGCCCTTACCGTTATACCTGTATTGATTATTTATCTATTCATTTCGAAATTTATTGAGAAGGGTTTAACTGAAGGTGCTGTTAAAGGCTAGTAAGTTAACATTAAAAAGGCAAGTCAATGAGATCGTTATCCTCCTTGACTTGCCTTTTTTTGTAGATTAGCAATTGTTAATTGAAAGCCCTTTTTAATAACTCAACTTTCGCATCCTAAAATAGGCAGGTAACCCTTGATGTGGCTGGGCAAACACGCGATCCATTGCTGGGATTGTGTTTGAATGAGTGTTAATTAAAAATGGATTACCTTGTATGAGGGATAGATGTAGATGATTATCTCAGTTTGACTGTATTTTATCCTATCAAAATTTCATTCTAAGCGCCGGGTTGGAGTTTGACTGTATTTCATCCAGTCAAATCGACTGTTTGGTCCTGAAAAGGTTGCTAGCGTCGTATTAGAGTGGATAAATTCCATTCAAACACAAAGGAAATGGATTAAAAGACGATTAGACTGTACAAATTCCATTCAAACCGTCCGTTTTTTATAATAAGAATTTATAAGTTTCACTCTAATAATAGGCTTAACATTTAGCACGAAACATTGCTTTGCCGCCAAGGAAGACGACAGACGTTTACGCTTTGTCAAGCCTCTTGAATATGAGGTCAAAATCGCATGGATATAAACATTTCCAGATCGTTTTTGATCTGCGAAAGTTGAGTTAATAACATTAATTATAAGTCATCCATACCGTACTCCCTAAAGCTTCAAATCCTTGTTTGTACCAAAAATTCCTTGTATTATCTAGCGTATACACATACATTTTTTTATTCGGGTATTTCTCTTTTAACCAGTTCATAAAGTAAGCAGCGTATCCCTTGCCTTCAAATTCCTTCAGAACATCCAAAGCCTCAATAAATATGAAGTCGGTTTTGTTTTTGATATCTATATAGAAGTCACTTTCTAAATATTTCTCATCAGGGCTGAAATAATAATTTTCCGCCTTATGAACGAGCTGTTTGCCGCTATTATATTCCCAAATCACGCCATACCCTGCCATACTATTTTCAACTTCAATGACATAGATATCCTTCGGCAGCTCCGAGCTTTCTCTTTTACTCAACTCACCTGCATGATAGCCAGAGCTTAAATCACGTAGTATATTTTGCATTTCTTGATCAAATCGTTTCTCGATAATCGTCGGCATTTTGAATCTCCTTTTGTTATGTCTAGCTTGTATAGTCTTATAATACTACAAAATGCCCATCTAGCGACTCGTTATAATCGGTTTCTCCAGCGCGTAAAGCTCATCCTCGAGTGTTTGCATCCGTTCGAGCACCGTAGTGCGCGCGTCATTTATAGCATGATTATACAGATGAGGCCCAATTTCCTTTATCATAAAATCAAGCACTTCGCCCGCCGCAAGCGCTCCGATCGTTTCTGATCGCTCCAGCTCAAAAAACTGCTGAATCTGCTCAATGATCTGATCCCTCTGCTCCTTTGGCAGTTTCATTCCTATCATCTTCTCAGCCCCCTATTTTTCCTTTAAGTACGGTCACTGCTTGTCCCGACAAGAAAACGCGTTCTCCACCCTGCTTAACCTTTACGATGCCGCCGCGCTCTGACGCTTGATAGCCGACAAGCTCTTCCTTGCGAAGTCGCTTGGCCCAATATGGAGCTAATGCGCAGTGTGCCGAACCGGTTACCGGATCCTCATCGACTCCTATACCTGGAAAGAATGCTCTCGATACAAAGTCAAATGAAGCATTCGAAGAACGGCTCGTTACAATGACACCACGCGCTGGAAGCGTTGCGAACAGCTTAAAATCAGGCTTCAACGTACGAACCGTCTGTTCGCTGTCCACTTCAACGAAATAGTCCATCCGATTTCGTCCGGCAAACCGAGGTATTAGTCCTAGTCCCTGCACTAGCTCCTCGGGCACATTAGATGCTTCTGGCGGCTCGGCAGGAAAGTCCATCACAATCCAATCCTTCTCACAAACCGCAGTAAGCAGCCCGCTCTTCGTCATGAACCGTGCCGTTTCTGTTTGAGACAGCCCTCCTGTCTCCCATAATGTATGAGCGGCCGCAAGTGTAGCATGGCCGCACAGGTCGACCTCAGCCCGCGGAGTAAACCAACGCAGATCATAACCATCCGCACTAGGAACAACAAACGCTGTCTCGGACAAATTCATTTCCGATGCGACCTTCTGCATCCATCCCTCCTCCTGCGGAGTATCCAGCAAACATACTGCGGCAGGATTCCCTTTAAAACGCTCCTTGGTAAAGGCATCTACGATAAAGATCGCGACTTGCATGGTGCCATCATTCCTTTCATTATTACAGATCTTTTAAATATACCACTTCGAGACTGACCAAACAAAAAAGAACCTGCTCTCGTAAATGTTAGAGACGAATGGCCGCCCATTCTTCTTAACATTTCACGCGCAAGTTCTTATAAAGGTTATCCTTTGAGGGGAATTAGCAATTCGACCGGCTCTTCCTCCAAATGATGCTCATCGATATAAAATAATTCGATCGAAACGGCGTTTTCATGCTTCTCCAATCGCATCTCGTTTATCCAAATATTCAGTTGCTCATACCCTTCTCCAATACGTTTGTTCGAGCAGGCAACCATCGCATAGCGATGTGCTGGGATCGTAAACTGAGCCATTCCTGGAGGAAGCTCTTCCATGTGCTGCGCCTCGTAACAAGCCCAGTATGTCGCGAACACTTCATTACCGAAATACGGACTGTACAGCACCGTAGACTTCAATCCATCGTTCAACTCATGCTTTCGTGTCAAAAATTCGGATTGCAACCGAATGGCCTCATCCGGAAACGATGAATAGGGGCCGCAGTAGCTAATTCCAATTAATTGGAGTGCAGGCTTTGTGACGATTGAGCAGTTTTCCACGCGATTTCCTCCTTCTAATCTGTCAGGACTTGTGCGCTAGGATGAGCTTTATCTGCCCATAGTGTATCATGGTTTACTAGTAAATGGAAAGCACGTGAATCAATCTAATTCCAGTCGCCTCATGAATTCTTCCACCGCACTATAGCCCTGCTGCTTTAGATACCAATTATTGGCAGCCGCTTCAATTAGACCTGCCACATCTCTTCCCGGCTGCAGCTGAATTTCGATATGCGGGATCTGTACGCCCATATAATCCGTGAATGTAGGCTCCAGCTCCAGTTCATTGTTCAGCTCGTTGTCTCGCCACATGCTCAGCTCGATATCAAGCACAATTCGCGTCTCGTCTTGAAAAGCCTTTCTGCCGTACAATCGCACCACATTGACAAGGCCGACACTGCGAAGAGCAAGAAATTCCTTTGTCTTCTCATTATGACTGCCAAGCAGCGTTTGCGAGCTCAGTTTTTTTAGCACAACGATATCATCAGCTACAAGGCGATGTCCGCGTCTAATTAATGTATGCGCCGTTTCACTTTTACCAACGCCTGATTTGCCTCGCAGTAAAATGCCTATACCCGACACATTAAGGCAAACGCCGTGAACCGAGATTTCGGGTGCCAAAGATTTGAGCAGATACGCATCCAGCATACCTATAAACGATGCTGTCATAACCTTAGTACGCAGTAACGGGATACCTTCCTCATCACAATACTTAGTCAAATATTTCAAACCATCCTGACCAGAAGTAACGACAAAGCAAGGCGGATGATATTTTACAATATTACCGATATGATGATTTCGTTCCTCTTCAGTCAATGTGTGCAAATAGTTAATTTCCTTCTTGCCCAAAATTTGCACATGCTCCTGCGGAAAAAAATCAAAATATCCTACAAATTCGAGTCCAGGACGATACGCTCGCGCCTTCATGACATGACGATCCAGTTGATCCGCTCCTGCTAACACTTCTAACGAGAATCGCTCAGCAAGCTCTCTTACAACGATTGATTTCAATGCCTTGCCTCCTCTTTGCTGCTATGAAAACAGAGCCATTTTCTAAAATTATATTCTACATCGTATCCCATATCCCTGCCACTGTAACGAAATCGTCAACTGTTAACACGCTGAAAGTGACGTTATGAGCCGGTTGACAGATAATGTCTCACACCGACACGCCACACGAGTAGACAAGGTATTATAAAGATGATTCCAGCGACTGGAGATAAAATATAGACCAGCTCATTCCCAGTCGTTTTGTCTAAAATATAGAGCAAGGGCAAGTAGTTGACGCTGCCGAACGGTATAATAAAGGTGAAAAACCGCGTTACCCACTTCTGATAAATGTTCAGCGGGTACTGAGCCATCTCTTTCCCGCCATCCGTAAATATGTTTGCGATCTCAAGCCCTTGAATCGTCCAAAAGCACATCGTTGCCGTCAGTATAAAAATACCTGCAAAAATAAATACACCACTTATAATCATAAATAGTAGTGTGAACGCCTTGAGCAAGGTCCAGTCCACCGATAGCTCACTTATCGCCCAGATCAAAACCATCGCGCTCTGCAGCAGTCTCCCAACACGAGTAAATTCAAACCTGGAACCAAGCACTTGGATAATCGTGCCCCTCGGACGGACTAATACTCGGTCAAATTCGCCGTTTACGACCATGCTGGAGAAAGAATCGAACCCGCGAGCAAAGCACTCGCTTATTGCGAATGCCATATGAATAACTGAGAAGCAAAGTGCTACCTCCTGAAAGTCCCAGCCCTTAATCTGTCCAAAGCGTTCAAATAGAAAATACAAACCGGCAAAAACAGAAAAAGGAACAAGAAATTGCCCTAATGTAAGCAGCCAAAACGAGGTTCTGTACTGCATTTGTGATTTTAATAAAATAAATACATATTTGAAATAAAGCGTCATTTCCATCAGCCCCCTTGTACGACTACTCTTCGCAGCGATTTCGCCATAGCCATTCTTCCTGCTCCAACCAATACGAGAAGCCAAACAAGCTGTATGAGTATTCCAATCAACGCGTCCTCTTTCGAAATATGACCAGAGTATACGCGAAATGGAAAATCAGCCGTCCAACGAAACGGAAGCACATAGACGATAGTTTGCAGCCAAGCAGGCATGAGCGGAATCGGAATGATCATCCCCGCCAGAAATTCACCGATTACACCAAACAACAGCAGTGACCCCGTTGGAGACATTGTATAAAATACCGTTATGTACATCATCATGGAGATTGCCACAATCATAAGCAGCCCGATTAGTAACGCGCTTATAAATAGCAGCGCGGTGGCCAGATCTGAGGGAATCAGCAGCCGATATGGCTCAGGCAAAAAAAAGGCAACTGCCAAAATGGGCATACTTCGCAAAAGCGCACTCGCCAGACGCTGCGCAAGCAACTTGGCATACCATAATCCATAAATTCCGCTTGGTCTGCAAAGCTCATATGCTATATTTCCGCTTGTAATCAGCTGAAATAGCTCGTTGTCTCGGAACCATAACATTATAAAGGCTAAGAAAGCTTGCTGCAGCCATACATAAGAAATTAGCTGGGATAAAGATATAGGACTGGACGTTAATGATCCGCTGTAGAACGCCTCGTATACCATAATGATAATGAAGCCCCAGAAAAACTGTGTTGCTACTCCCGCGAGAGCAGCGGCGCGATACTGCAAACCATGATATAGACGTAGCTTAAAAACCGATACATACGCCTTCATTATATTTGATGCTCCTTATAAAGCTGTACAATCATATCCTCAATCGGCATCGTGTCGATCGATACATCCAGCAGATCCACCTGCTCAGACAATCGAATCAACACCTCTGAAATGACCGCCTGCTCTGTGTCAACACTCAGCACTGCTCTTTCAGGCGACCATGATTCAAGCACCGCTCCTGGCACCTGAAGAGGCTCAGCTTGATGCCGATATTCAACAGTAATTGTTTTGCGTGTACCAAATTGATTGCGAATCCCATTAATACTGCCATCATAGAGCAGCTTCCCCTTGCCAATCAGAATAATTCGCTGCGCCAGCGCTTCAATATCGTTCATATCATGAGTTGTCAAAATGACGGTTACACCCTTCTCTTCATTAATCTTGCGAATAAATCGGCGAACAGCAATTTTAGATACCGCATCCAGACCAATTGTAGGCTCGTCTAGAAAAAGTATGCTCGGACTATGCAGCAAGGAAGCAGCGATTTCGCAGCGCATTCGTTGACCTAGGCTGAGCTGTCTAACCGGCATTTGGATGATTTCCTGCAGCTCGAGCGTTTCGGTTAACAGCGCCAAATTACTTTGATATTCCTGCTCAGGCACTTTATAAATATCCCGCAGCAGCTCGAAGGAATCGATTACCGGAACATCCCACCACAGCTGCGATCGTTGACCAAATACAACGCCGATATGCTTTACGTATGCGACTCGATCCTTCCATGGTGTAAAGCCTTTGATCGTACATGTCCCGCTGTCAGGTACGAGGATGCCGCTCATTACCTTGATTGTTGTTGATTTGCCTGCGCCATTAGGACCGATATAGCCGACAATTTCACCGGGCTCGATTGAAAATGAAATATCATTAAGCGCTTCCAATTTGGTGAACTCCCTGCGAAACAATGACTTAAACGCTTGTCCTAGTCCTGACGAACGCTTTGCAACCTGATAGGTTTTATTTAAACCACTTATCGTAATCAATTTTTTTGACCTCCGCTCTAGTTATAGGAAACGTATAATAACATAGCAAAATATACTTGTCTATCCTTTTATTCACTTTTCTCATCGTAAATAAGAAACAAAAAACATCAAGTCACAAGGACCTGATGCTTTTCAAACTTATCTATTTATTTAAAAGTTAAAAACAAAATCATCATCATTAAGCGGCTCAACGTGAACGGTACGTACATAGCCGTTACCCTTCTGAGAGAAGAAGTCATGCTGCTTCGTGTGTGTGCTTATGCCATTAAATACGATAGGGTTAACTGACTCATCTTCAGGGAATTGAGGCTCCATTCCGAGGTTCATAAGCGCCTTGTTCGCATTGTAGCGGATGTACACGTTCACTTCTTCAGTTAGACCAAGCGGAGTGTACAGATGCTCTGTGTACACAATCTCGTTCTCATAGAGCTCGTTCAGCAATGCATACAGCTCGATTTTCAGCTGTGCTTGATCTTCGCTGCTAAAGGTTTCGTACAGCTCCTGCGCCAGCACACCAACATACAAGCCGTGAATACTCTCGTCACGCAAGATCAAGTTGATAATTTCACCGCTGCTCGTCATTTTACCTTGTCCTGCCAAGTATAGCGGATAGAAGAAGCCGCTGTAGAACAGGTAGCTCTCCAAGAATACGGAAGCAGCCATTGCCTTATACAGCTCTTTAGGGCCAGTGATGTTCTCGTACCAGGAAGATATCAATGCCGCTTTCTTCTGCAGCTGTTCATTTTGCTCTACCCATAAGAAGATTTCGTCGATCTCTTCTCCAGAAGCGAGTGTTGTGAAAATGCTGCTATATGATTTAGCGTGAATTTGCTCCATCATCGACATAAATGAAAGTACCGCTTTACGCTGCAAGCCTTCAACATGCTCCAAAATTTTCGGCATGCCGATTCCGCCTTGAATCGTATCGAGCAGCGTTAGACCTCCGAGCACGTTTTTGTATAACGTGCGCGCATCGTCGGTCATTTCCATCCAGTCCATTTTATCGTCAGACAAAGGAATTTCTTCATCTGTCCAAAATTGCATAACGTTTTGTTGCCAGAACGTTAAGGTGAAATCATCGTCCGGCCGATTCCAGTTTACTGCTTTCATTAGGTGAGCTCCTTCTTTGCTACGTAAGCGTCTATCTAGCGTAACCGTTCATTTAAAATTAAACTGCGCAGCTCGTACATTCCTCAACCGTAAGCCGCTTTGTTCTTGTATAATACAGCGATTTGAGACCTTTTTGAGCCGCGTAAACGTAGAAGCGCGCTAGCTCTCGAGTTGACACATTACTATTTACATGCAGAACGGAAGAAATACCTTGATCCACATGCTGCTGAATTTCAGCAATAAGATCAATCAGCTTGAACTGATCAATGTTGTAGGCCGATTTATAGTAGAAATAATTTTCTTGTGCCAAATAAGGCATCGGATAATATGTTGTCGAGTTCGCATAAGTGCGAGTCTCGATATGCTCAACAATCGGCATAACGCTCGAAGTAGCATTTTGGATATACGAAATGCTTTGCGTTGGTGCAATAGCAAGACGATAAGCATGGAATAGACCATGGGTTTGCACATTTTGCTTCAGGTTTGCCCAATCCTGCGGCGATGGAATGTCCATGCCTTCGAACAGTTCTTTCACGCGAGCTGTCTTCGGACGGAAATCATTCTCTACATAACGATCGAAGTAAGTGCCCTTCGCATATTCAGAACGATCAAAGTCTTTGAATGTAACACCGCGATCTTTAGCAATTTCCATACTTTGCTCGATGGAATAGTAATTCATCATCATAAAAAATACGCCGGCAAAATCTTTCGCTTCTTCACTTTCATAAGCGATTTTGTTTTTTGCCAAGTAACCATTCAGGTTCATTGCACCAAGACCAACCGAGTGAAGCTCTTCATTCGCCTTGCGCACGCCTGGCGCATTGTCGATTTTGGACAAGTCGCTAACCGTTGTTAGTGCTTCTATGCCAACATGAACGGATTCCTTCACTTTCTTGCTTTCCATTACATTGACGATGTTAAGGGAAGCCAAATTGCAGCTAATATCCCGTCTTATAATATCCTCATAGCCGTAATCTTTAATTTCGGATGTCTCTTGCAGCTGGAAGATTTCTGTGCACAGGTTAGACATCTTGATAGAGCCGATATCTTTCAAAGCGTGAGCGCTGTTCGCGTTGGATTTGTTCATGATGTATGGGTAGCCTGATTCAAGCTGAATCGAAGCGATTTTTGTCAGCATGTCGCGTGCATTCATTACTTTCTTCTTCGTAACAAGTTCATTAGCAAGCAATTCCTCGTACATCTCGTCCATATCCATGTCATCTAGATGTATGTCATAAGCCTTCAGTACGGAGTGTGGTCCAAATACATAAAGAGGTTTGTTCTGAGCGGCAAGCTCGTAAAATTTATTCGGTATGATAAGGCCGATCGACAACGTTTTAATACGTGATTTCTCATCTGCATTAATTTTTTTGCAATCTAGAAATTCTATAATATCCCAGCCAAACACATTGTAATAGCCTGCTCCGGATCCTTTGCGTTGGCCCATTTGATCCGCGTAGGAGAATGCATCCTCCATCAGCTTCAGCACAGGCATAATGCCTTTAGCTGCGCCCTCTACACCTTTTATCGGTTCACCGCGTCCGCGAAGCTTGGACAGGTTGACAGCTACGCCTCCGCCAATCTTGGAGAGCTGCATGCATGTGCCTAGTACGTAGTTGATAGAGTTAAGAGAATCATCCATCTCAAGCAAGAAACATGATACCATTTCGCCGCGACGGCTTTTACCAGCGTTCAAGAACGTTGGTGTTGCCGGCTGCAAGCGCTGATCGATCATAGCATCGGCGATTCTAAGCGCTCTGGCAGCATCGCCTTGTCCAAGATGCAACGCGACAATTGCTACACGGTCGGGATATTGCTCTAAATATTGCGCTTTATCGTTTGATTTCATTGCGTAATCTTTATAAAATTTCGATATCGCCATATAGGACTGGAATTCAAAGCCGCTGTTTGATGTTAATGTAAAAACTTCTTCAATCTGCTCATATGTATATTTCTCATATACATTATCGTAATAATCGTTTTCGATTAAGTAGTCTAGCTTGTGACGAAGGGAATCGAACTTCATGCTCTTCTCTTCTACTTCTACCATAAATGCGGCAACTGCCTCTTTATCTTTATCCAGCTGGTAAAATCCATCCGCACCGCGTTGCATCAATTCATTGTTCAATTCAATATGCTTCAATGGTTCGCACCCTTTCGACAAAATGTTGCGTATCTTGACTCGTTCCAGACAATTCAAACTTTAAAATGACAGGCACATCATACAGTTCAGAGATTGTATCCGCACTCTTGGCAAACCCTGTTCCCCAGTTGCGGTTACCGCTCGCAGACACGCCGCGGAGCATCTCGGAATTACTTTCCAAAAAAGACGTCACCTTCTCTGGAACTTGGCCGAACCCTGTTGTGTACGTTACAAGCACGAACGGCTCGTCCACCGCTTTTTGCTCATCGATTCGCATGCTGCGCATGTTCAATTTATTAATAAAACGTTTGACATTGCCTGTTTTAGAATCATAAACAACTAGCATTGCACGTTCGCTCCCCTACTGTATATAAGCAATCAAAAAGCGCTTCTGACAATGCTTTTGCCAGTTGCGCTTAATCACGTTATACCAATGATCATTCATTGATAGCCTCTACCTACATCAATATGTAGTTGATGTTTTTGATTTTACATCAAGATATAGGTCTCGTCAATGAAAATTATGGAGAGATTATTAATTTATAAATTAGACGCACTCGACTATTTTAACAGATACCGATATGATGGGATAGTGACATTTTATTGATATATTGGAGGACGCAATGGACGAGAAAATATCCGCTGAAAAAATTCGAACCAAGCTGGAGCAATTATTCGAAGATGCCGGCTACACGGCTCCAGAACTACTTGCATATATAGGTATGTTGGAGCAGGACAATGAAAAAATGAATCAATTAATAAGAAAATTAAAGCTCGAAGCTGTGCGTAAAACGTCATTATCCCAAGGGATGAACAGCAGATTAAAGGACGCTCTTCGTGAATAATACGAATCTTTATCGTACATTTTCGCAGCTGTCAAATCAACATTACAATAGGCCGATAGCACTTCTTGTTCACCATTCATATTCTGATAAAATATTACAATCAGCTACACGATCCGACATTTATCGAATGAACCGCAACAAAAATGGCTGAGCGGCTTGAACTCTGCTCAACCATTTTTTTATATAAAGTCACGTTGAATGGTATGCACCTATTCTATTTAACAGCCGCAAAAAATAACCGTTCCGATTTACTATTCACCGGCATCAGCTCGAAATCAGCATATCGGTCAACCGATTTGAAGCCCGCTCCCCGCAAAGCCGCTTCGATCCAATCTGGATCATAGGCGCGCTGCACATGAGATTCCTCGAATCGATTAAACCGCGAATCACGATCATGTGCAAAAATCGTTAAATTATGCTCGATCTCGCAACGCTCCTCCTCAAAGTCGCATGTCCATATATAGGCGACATCCCGTTCATCCAGAACAAACGGCTGCTCTTCCGCATAGCGAACAAATTGCTTTGGTGGGTGCATATCAAATAAAAACGAGCCTCCGCTGCGCAGGCCAGCATATGTAGCACGGAAAGCAGCTTCAATATCAGCCTCTTCCGTCAAATAGTTCAAGCAATCGCAAAACGATATGACTGCGTCAACGGGCTCCTGAAGCTCCCATTCACGCATATCCTGTTGAAGCCACCTTATGGATCCTGCGCGAGGTCTTATCGCCTGCTGGGGCGTCTCATCCCATTTACTGCGAGCAACCGTGAGCATGTCCGATGATAGATCGATGCCATAGACATGAAAACCGGACCGGGCAAGCGGAATTGCTATGCTGCCAGTACCGCAGCCAAGATCAACAACGGTAGAAGGCATACCATATCGCGACCAGCCTGCTCTAGCAAAACCAAGCCATTCCGCATAAGGCATATCTTCCATCAATTGATCATACACAGCCGCGAATTGCCCGTAGGAATGCGTCATTCCTGATCAGCTCCTTCAGTATGAGAGCCAGCGTCAATAGCCGTTTCAACATCAGACTGACCAGAAGCATCCAGCTCCGTCTGTTCAGTCAAGTACGTCCAGCTCCCTTTCTGAGTGACTATCCCGTCACGCATTAGTTTGCCTACAGCACGTTTAAAGGCTCCCTTGCTGATTCCGAATTTTTGCTTAATGATATCGGCATCCGTTTGATCCGAATAAGGCATGCCGCCGCCCGGCCTTAACTGGAGAAACTCTAAAATTCGATCCGCATCCTCTAAACGGCCAATTTCTTTGCGCTGTGACATCGAAAGATTTACTCTTCCGTCTTCACGTACAAAGGTCACACGCGCGCTTACCCGTTCGCCAAGACGCAGCGGTCTTGTACGTTCAGAGCTAGGAATATGACCATACACGCCAAAGCCTACGACGCCTCCATCAATGATGACGAAAGAGCCAATCTGCAGCGTCTTCGTTACCCAGCCTTCCACCCATTGGTTGTTCCAAACCGAGGGTGCCGGAAAAACAAGCTCGGACAATTCCTCCTCGAATGCGATTTTCGCCACAAGTCTGCCGATCTTATCATGCTTCATTACAACGAAAACCTCGTCGCCCGGCAATGGCCGATAGTCGATGCTCTCCGGCAGCTCTGAGAGCGGAAGCAGCAATTGTCTGCCTAGGCCCATCTCTAGAAAACAACCTAGCCGAGGATGAACATCAGCAACCCTCAAGCGAGCAAGCTCGTCAAGCTGCAGCAAAGGCTTTTTCATCGTAGCAGCCAAACGATCCTCGGAATCATAGAACAGAAATGCTTCCACTTCATTACCAATTTTCGGTTTAGACCCTACGAGCTCGGTGTAGTGCATCAACACGTCCGATTCTCCGTCGGTCAAGAAATAGCCGTAAGGCGACACCTCGCGGGCCACCCTTAACGTTCGTGTCGTTCCTGCTACGAAGGTCATGCGAATTCAACTACCTTCGCATCGGACCATAAACGCTCAATGTTATAGTATTCGCGCTCTTCACGATGGAAAACATGCACAACTACGTCTCCAAGGTCGATAAGCACCCATCTTCCTGTATTCATGCCTTCAATACCGCGTACACGAGCACCGCTCATCTCGGCTTGCTTCTTGATTTCTGTCGCGATCGCCAGTACCTGCGTATCTGAATTACCGCTGCAGATTACGAAATAATCCGCAACTAGTGAAATTTCCTTTAAATTTAGAGCAACGACCTGCACTGCTTTTTTATCTTCTGCCGCCGCAACTGTTATTTTTAGCAATTGATCCGAATGTATCGTCATAGCCAGCCTCCTATTAATTATAACAACCTCTCAGCCTTTGCTGAGGGAGCTGGGAGAGGTTATACCTCGTCCCGCCAATCAAGATTTCCGCCTGTTTTACATAGGGGGATTTTTGAACGGCTTATCCTTATTATACTTCCAGCAAAGCGTTCCTTGCTTCTATCGTTAGCGGAAAGATTCGTTTTCTCTTTGCTAACAAGAAGGATATCGTAGAATTAAATCCAGCGACAAGCGCCTGATCCAGGTCTACCATGCTTTGTTCACGAATGGCTTCTACTCCTGGAAAATCGCGGCCTGGCTCCATATAATCTGCTAAGCAAACGATTTTCTCCAGCTTTGTCATCCCTCTGCGTCCTGAAGTATGATAGCGTATAGCGTCCAGTATTTCACTATCTGTCACACCGTATTCATGCTCTGCAACCCACGCGCCAACAGGCGCATGCCACAGCTCTTTGTCATAGGTCAGTAAATCGGCAGGCAAATTGTTGTCACGAATGATTTGCTCCATTCGATCGGTTGGCCAATACTTGGCTACATCATGCAAGATCGCTGCTTTCTCCGCGCGTTGCGGGTCCGCGCCAAAGCGTTCGGAAAGCAATACAGCTGTCTCCATAACACCCTGTGTATGAAGCCATCTGCGCTCGGGCATTTGAGCCCTTACCTTATCAATCATTTGTTCACGATCCATACAGACTGTACCTCCTAATGTAGCGATGTACCGCATCCGGCACTAAGTACTGAACGGATTGCCCTGCCTTCGCTCTGCTTCTAATCTCCGTAGACGAGATATCGATTGAGGGCATATCTATTAATTGAAGCCGCTCCTGCAAAAAGCTTGGAAGCTCATCAATATGGATTGGATCAGTTGGCCGTTCCATACCGATAAACGAAATATGTCTCGCCAACTGCTCGATTTGGTACCACTTTGCCAAATCGTTAATTCGATCAGATCCGATTATATAAGAAAAGCTATTATCCGGATTGCGGCGCTGCAGCTCCATGACGGTATCATAAGAATAGCTCACGCCACCGCGCTGAAGCTCAATGTCTAAAGCGTGAAAAGATGGATTGCTCTCTATCGCCTCGCAGACCATTTCGTAGCGCCGTTCACCGCTTACACCTGGTTCATTCGCTTTAAGCGGCGGTGTGTATGATGGTATAAACCATACCTCGTGCAAGTTACATTGCTCGCGTGCTGTTTCAGCCGCAATCAAGTGACCTATATGGATTGGATCGAAGGTGCCGCCCATAATCCCGATCTTGCTCACATTTTTCGCTCCTCATTTGTTTCGCCGTACGCAGTAAAAGCATTGCTAATTGATGGTGCTGCGCGAGACAATAATTCCTACGACCACATTCGTTCCCTGATTCTTTGATTTTGTAAGCCATTTAATGGTTAGAATCAGGTAACAAGATGTGGGCACTGCGTTTCTTCGGAACAATTGTCCCGCTACGCGGTACATCAAAAGCAATAATTTCTGCAACAACACGAAACAAGTTCATTGCTCCAATGGATCAATGGTGCAAAAGTTCAATAATAAAATTATTTACGAGCAGGCATAGGAAGCTCGATTTGTTTATTATCTTTGGACTCTTTGTAGAGCACAATTGTTTTACCGATTACTTGGACGAGCTCGGAGCCGGATGCTGCCGCTATTTCTACGCCGATTTCTTTCGGATCGTCTAGGCAGTTGTTTAGTACTGAAACTTTAATAAGCTCGCGGGACTCGATTGCCTCTTCGATGTGACGCACGAGGTGGTCATTAGAGCCGCCTTTGCCCACCTGGAAAATCGGTGTCAAATGATGAGCCAGAGCTCTTAAATATCTTTTTTGTTTACCTGTAAGCATTGTAATTGTTCCTTCTTTCATCTCAATAATTCTTATGATTAGCACGCTTGATTTAGCCTTGAAGCGATGCTAGTACTGTTTCACGCATTGCAGCGACTGGTGCCGGTTGTCCTGTCCAATATTCAAAGGCGTATGCCCCCTGATAGATGAACATGCCCAAGCCGCTGTGAATGCGGCAGCCGCGCTGCTCCGCCTGCTCAAGAAATTTCGTTTTAATCGGGTTATAGATTAAATCGCTCGCGACAGAGTCTGGCTTAAGCCACGCTGCGTCAACAGGCGTCTCATCTGTCATCGGAAACATTCCGACAGATGTTGTATTGATAATAATATCAGCTTCCTGACAAGCTGCTTGAAGCTTTTCACTAGACACAGCTTCAATGTCGACTTGATCCTCAAACGCATTTGCAAGCTCGATCGCGCGCTCCACTGAACGGTTTGAAATCGTAATATGTGATGGCTTCTCTTTCGCAAGAGCGTAGATAATGCCGCGAGACGCGCCGCCCGCGCCGATGACTACGATTCTTTTGCCAGATAAATCAGGCTCCGCTTCTTCCTTCAGAGATCGAACATATCCGATACCGTCCGTATTATAACCGATCAGTTTTCCATCGTCGTTTACGATTGTATTTACTGCCCCTATCGCTTGCGCACCCGGGTCAATCTCGTCAAGCAGGTCCATAATATCCAGCTTATGCGGTATCGTGACGTTGACGCCGCGAATGCCCATTGCCCGAACGCCAGCGGTGAAATCCGATAAACGATCACTCGTTACCAGGGAAGCGATATAAATACCGTTAATCCCTGTCTCTTGAAATGCCCGGTTCATCATAATTGGAGATTTCGAATGACGTATAGGATGACCAATTACGCCGAACAAAATGGTATTGCTGTCGATCCGGCTTTCTGTGCCTGCTATCGTCACAATGTTTCCCCTTCCTAACGCCCATGTTAAATCATTGAATCGCGAAGAATAACCTTAACGCCCTTAGGCGCGTAAATATCAATCATCGCCCCTGACGCGCCGTTCACTTGTATCCAGCCTAGACCGGAAATGAATACATCTTTTCTATTGCCGGGCTTAACCCGCAGAGAATGTCTGGTCCAAGCGGGAATCGTCTCAAGCTCCTCGAGGGATGGCCCGCCAAGTAATTGACCGCGATGATCCGCGTAAAGCTCGTCCGCCCGTTCAAGCTTCGTGCGATGTATGTTCAATGCATTGGATATATAGAAGGTAAAGGATTGACGATCACCCTCTAAGAAATCAAATCGAACTAAACTGCCAATAAACAGTGTCTGGCCTGAGTTCAATTGATAGACGAGCGGTTTAATCGGCTTGTCCGGCAGCAAAGAGCCTAGGAAGCTGCGCGGCACAACTTCAGTCATCCGCGTTGAATATACGATGCCTGGTGTATCAATTATCGCTTTCCCGTCGTCAAGCGGAATATGGACCGCGTCGAGAGTCGTTCCCGGATACCTGGAGGTCGTCAGTTCGCGCTCCATATCGCTGTAATCGCGAATAAGACGATTTATGAGCGTAGATTTCCCAACGTTTGTTGCACCGACCACATAGACATCGCGGCCATTCCGATATTGCTCAAGAGCCTCAATAACATGCTCAAAGCCCATATTACGCTTCGCGCTGCAAAGCACGACATCGACGGTCCGCAGTCCTTCTTCCTTGGCTTGCTTCTGAACCCAATTCCGAAGACGATTCACATTCATTGCTTTCGGCAGCAGGTCAATTTTGTTAACTACCAGCAGTACTGGATTATTGCCGACAAAGCGCTGCAGCCCAGAAATCAAGCTGCCCTCAAAATCATACAAATCGACAATATGCACGACTAAGCTGTCGGTCGTTCCAATGCTGCCTAGCAGCCTTAGAAAATCATCCTGATCTACTGCAACTGATGATGCCTCATTATAATTCCGAATACGGAAGCATCGTTGACAAATAATCGGATCGCGGCCTAAGGCTGTTTCCGGTAAAAACCCAGGCAAATCCGGTTGTTTCGATTGCAGCTGTACGCCGCAACCGGCACATGACTGTGATGCCTGACTAAGCTGTTGTTCACTCACTTTGTATCCCCCTCGTACCATAAACCTTTTTTCCTTAAACTTTTTAACGCGATTTTTTCAATCCGTCGATTGACCCTCGTCATAATACCTTCATCCATAGGCGCGATCGGAGCTACAAGAATCGTATATAAACCCATACGATTTCCGCCCAGCACATCCGTCAGCATCTGATCGCCAATGACAACCGTGTGCTCAGCGGGAAGCTGTAGTACATTCAAAGCTTTGCGAAATGCCTTGCTAGCCGGCTTGCGAGCAGCATGAATGTAAGGAATTTGAAGCGGATCCGCAAACTTCCCTACACGCGAATCATTATTATTAGAAACGATAACAACCTGGAAACCACGTGAGCGAACAGCATCAAGCCACTGCACGAGCTCCGGTGTCGCCAACGCCTCCTTAGCACCAACAAGCGTATTGTCTAAATCCGTAATGATGCCGCGTACACCTCTGGCGTGCAGCTCATCTAAATTAATCTCATACACCGTATTCACACGCATGTGCGGCAACAGTCGTTCAAACATAATCGATATCCCTCTGCTTTCTGCCTGCTATCTTACGAAACTATACCATACAAACCAAATTTGTTGCAAAAAAATACCGCTGCCAAGGTGAAACGGCTGTAGCCGTCCTTGCAGCGGTGGCGCGTTTCATTCCGGAGAAATATAGGGAAAGTATCGCAAAATGATATGCTTTCCTATATTTCAAAAACGCTGGCAGACGGTATTCGATCATCTTAGCTGATCAATAAGTGCCTTCACCCGTGTAACAAACCGGTCAGCTTCTTCACTTGAAGCAACAACCCTACTATATTTAGCTTGTTCAAAGCCATCCAGCACTACTCTAAGATCTTCACGCAAGCGCTTCTGATTTTGCGACCACCGCAGCACAGCCTCGCGCAGCGTCTCATGCTCCTCCCGCTCCATTCCGCGCTTCTTGCAAATGCGCAGCAGCTTGTGCGTCTCTATTACGATGCGATCATTTTCTGTATACGAAGCGAAGCGTACCCTTCTCCATAACGCAATCATTTTCTCACGACGAATGATAAGCCAAGCTAATCCAAGCACTGCTAACAATGCGGCAGACCCATATGCCCAAAACTTAGTATTTGAATTGTCTTCCGCATGGACAGGCGCCGCAGCTTCTGAGTCGTCAGTATCCAATTCGGGCAGCGGATCTGCTTCATCTTCAGCAATTGTATAAGGGAATGAGAAGCCTGCCGTCGCTTCAAATGGGATCCATCCATAGCCTTCAAAGTAGATCTCCACCCACGAATGAGCATCTGAATTTCGTACGGTATATGTTCCTGCTCCTGATGGATTAACATCCTCTTCCATATAACTGCCTGGTGGACCATAAGAGTTAGCCGGAAGAGTACCTGATGAAAAGCCTTTGACCCATCTTGCAGGCAAACCAATGCTTCTTGCCATCACGGCCATTGAAGTTGAAAAATAATCACAATAGCCTTCTTTCAACTCAAAAAGAAACTTGTCAACAAAATCACTGCTCTCACCTGTAAGTTTCGTTTCGTCCGGTTTGTTATTATAGGTAAAGTTCAGCCTCAGGTAAGTTTCCAGCAGCTTAGCTTTATCATAATCATTTGCAGCTTCTGCTGTAATTTGCTCTGCAAGCTCTTTAACTCGCATTGGCACTGTATCCGGTAATTGTGTATACACGGTATTACGATTTGCTTTCGAATGATCACTCCAGCCTGCAGTCGCGCTTCTTAAAGCATTCTCATCAAGCTCTGGAACAGTAGAAGTTACTGAATAAGAAGTCGGATATTCCCTTAACGACTTACCGTTCGGCAAGTGCAGCTCCCAAGAGCCAGGCAGCCATATCAAGCCCCCTCTTGTCAGGTCAGCTTCTTCGTTGTCAATCCAATGAATTTTCGTTATTGGAGCGGCTGCGAACAGAACCGGATACACATCCTCGCGAACCATCGTCACAATTTGATTAATCTCCATTGTCTTTGCTAAAGGCCGCTCATCAAGAATTGGCAATATCGCTTCCTTCTGAATGTCGGACACGATCTGATCATCCTCGCCGTCCTTTACATCAAACCATCCATCTCCGGAATAGAACGCTTTAGATTCGCCGCGCCAATAGCTGCGTTGGTTGGTCGAGACAGTCATCATTGGAGAATAATCATAATCGAACCCACCGCCGAGCGTATCATCGTTCCTGCTATAGCCTGAGCTTGCATTTGCCGAGCTTTTTGGGGATCTCACGTCCGCTCCTTTATCACCCAGAAAGATCTGTACAGTCTCACCTTTCGACTCCCTCCAGATGGTATAAGGATCTTGGAGTATAGGTGAAACCGACGGCATATTCAGCCCTACAGTCATAAGAACCGTTAATACGAAAGCTGTTGGCAATATTAATTGAAACGGGTATTCAATAAGCTCCTTCCAGCTGTTCGGATGTTCACGCTGCAGTCTCGATAATTGGCTTGCAACGAGCCATAATAACCCGATGAATACAATCAATCCAATCTCATCCCATAGCCAAATCGGAGTGAAAGAGTCGGCGATTGTAAGCAAAAAAATACTAGCGCCAATAAAACCAAAAACACGTAACCGTGTCACCGTCCATACGCTAAACAGCACATAGATCAATAGCAATGCACCGCTAATCCAAATGAACGGATAAAGCTGTATAGAATGCTCCTGCAGCCACCAGACCCATTCCTGCCAACGTTCCGGCTTCGCAACCATCCAATCCATTTCAGCTTGCTGAACTGTAATTATAATAGCTGCAAGAAGTTGCAATATTAGCTTTATAAAACGACGTCGCAATGGCAGCAGCAGATCAATCGCCAGTGCCGTGAAAATCGTATAATAAGCGACAGAAAACGTCTCATCCCACCAGTAGTCCTCGAAGATAGAAATGGAACTTGCTAAAATGACTGCTACAAAAATAAACGACAGCTTCTCATACCAATTCATCGTCATGTATCTGAAGATAGGAAGGAAGATCCGCTTCATGCTATTCCACCCCCTTCAAGTACGGAAGGGAGATCTTGCAGTTGCCCGATTTCGAATACCGGACAATTCCGCTCACGCATCACTTGCTTCCAACCGGTATTGTGGCTCAGTTTATCAACGGAAGATAAAATATGCAGCACACAGGGGGTAATCCCTTTGCGTGAAAGCCATTCTACGCTTCGTATAAGTTCAGCCCCAGTCTCCGATGTAATAATAACAGCGAAACAACCAGCCTCAAGCAATGAGTCAGCTCGTTGCAACGACTTGTATAGTGGATGTATTGCATCTGCATCAACAAAGGTTAAGTGCTTCATGAGCATATTCCGCTGATCAATGCCTGCCTTCGGAGTCATCATCGTCACACTCTCGCCAATCGACAGCAATCCCATGGCTGTATCTTCCTTGAGTCCGTTTTCAAGCAACGACGCGGCCGCTGATACCGCTAATTCAAAACGAGAGGATACTTCACCGTCATACCCGCTTAAACAACGGTCCAAAATAATTAGCGTTCTCGGTAATGATTCCCGCTCGAAGGCTTTCGATTTCCATTGACCGGTCTTCGCGGTAGCATTCCAGTGGACGCGTGACAAGCGATCGCCATACAAATACTCGCGGACACCGTTAATTTGTGTCGTTTCTTTAGCAGAACGAGACGCAATTGCATGTGAATATGGCCCGCGAATACCGCGCTGAACGCCATGCCATTGTCTTAGAGGCACCGTTTGAGGCAATACGCTGAACACCATCTCTGAACCAAATTGTCCAGCATGCTCGAACAATCCGAACACGTCGTATGATAGACATTCCGTATGCGTAAACCGATATTCACCTCGCTGCAGAGGCGGCGTTTGATAGATGACTTGGCCTATTCGCTTCCAGTTGGGAACAAAAGAAGTTTCGAAGGCTAGCTTTTGCCCGTTATGACGATGCAATTGATCTCTGATGATAACAAAAGGCAAAGGATAATAGCCGGGTATTTTGACATGAAGGTTAACATCCAGTGAGCTTCCTGCTGTTAAAGATTGATCAAGCGCGGTAGCCCCCTGGCTGGAATAGGCTCTGCTGCCGGTTACTTTGTTGATGCCGCTCCACCGTCCAAGCAGCAAATATAATAGAAGCATATTTAGTATGATAAAAAGCATAAATGCTGTTTTGCCGCCTTGGAACAAAAAATAGAAAAGATTTATCGTATAAATAACCGCAATAAGCTGCCAGCGTATCTTTATCGTTCTCGCGGCTGTCATCACGTTATCGCTCTAGCCGAACCGGCACTTTCGTGGACTGAATCACCTGTGAAATAATGTCCTCGGCTCGCAGACCGTTCATTCTCGCCTCCGTACGAAGCAGCAATCGATGCGAGAGCACGTATGAAGCCAATGCCTTCACATCATCAGGTGTAACAAACTGTCGTTGCTGAATATAAGCACTTGCCTTAGCAGCTCGGGCCAGCGCAATCGCCGCGCGCGGACTCGCGCCAAGCATTATGCTTGCATGCTCTCTCGTGCCTCGGACTATATCTACTAAATATTTTCCTACCGCATCATCGATGTGAACCTGCAGCACCTGCTCCTGAATATGGATCATATCGGTTATATTAATCATCGGCTCAACTCGATCCGAGGGATGGATGCCCTCATTAGAAAGCACCATGCGCTGCTCATCCGATTCACTCGGATAACCTAACGACAGCTTCATCATAAAACGGTCAAGCTGCGCCTCCGGGAGTGTGTAGGTTCCTTCAAACTCAATAGGGTTCTGGGTAGCAAGCAGAACAAAGGGCCGCGGCAGCTCATACGTATCACCATCTACCGTTACATGACCTTCCTCCATCGCCTCAAGCAAGGCGGATTGTGTCTTCGTCGTAGCTCTATTAATTTCATCTGCAAGCAAAATATTCGCCATGACCGGACCCGGTCTAAATAGAAACGCTTCTTGCTTCGGGTGATAGATGGATACGCCTGTGATATCAGTCGGGAGCAGATCCGGATTGCATTGAATCCGTCTAAATTGACCTCCGATTGATTTCGCCAACGCCTTCACAAGCTGCGTCTTGCCCGTACCAGGAACATCCTCAAGCAGTACATGTCCGCCTGCGATAACAGCAATAAGTAGTCTATGGATTTCTTCCTGTTTGCCGAGGATACAAGAATCTAAGTTTCGTAGAATAGTAGCACATAATTGCATGTCTGCAGGTCGAATATCCATTTAATTACCTCCCGTAATTAAAGCTTGAGTATAAATTACATTACTACTATTTTACAGTAATTCCATTCCACTTCACAAACCTTTTCGCTACAAAAAAAATTGGAGGATCCCACAGGATCCCCCAATTGATCGTGTTTAATCAGCCCTTCGGTCTAATGACCAAAGCTGCTAGAAATGAGAAAATAATCGCTGCTGAAATACCTGCGCTCGTAACTTTAAAAATACCGGATATGACCCCGATCCACCCTTGATCATGTAGCTCAGTCAACGCGCCGTGAACAAGAGCGTTACCAAAGCTTGTGATTGGCACGGTAGCGCCCGCGCCTGCAAATTTAACCAATGGCTCATACAGGCCAATGCCGTCGACTATCGCCCCAATGACGACCAATGTAGCCATCGTGTGAGCCGGAGTCAGCTTGAACACATCAAACATAATTTGTCCAAGGACACAAATAGCTCCCCCGACTAAAAAAGCCCACAAAAAGATCATAAACGCTTACTCCTTCCCTGATCCAATTGCAACCGCGTGCGCTATGCATGGAATGGATTCTCCTTGCTGATACGAAAGAGGTGAGAGCAAAGCTCCTGTAGCAACCACTAATATTCGTTTCAATTCACCTTTTTTGATACGCTTCAGTAAATGACCATAAGTGACAACCGCCGAGCAGCCGCAGCCGCTGCCGCCTGCCTGTACCTTCTGCCTTTGAACATCGTAAACTAAGAGACCGCAATCCCCGAATACAGTATCATTCATAGGTACTCCGTTCTGCAAAAGCAGCTCCTTGGCGATTGGATGCCCGACTCCAGCCAAATCTCCGGTCACTATTAAATCATAATCACTCGGCGAGCGGCCTGTATCATTAAAATGCGATTGAATCGTATCTACAGCCGCTGGAGCCATAGCCGCTCCCATATTAAAGGGATCTGTAATTCCCAAGTCAATAACTTTGCCGATTGTCGCGCACTCCACGACCGGACCGTCTCCCTCCGACGCCACAACCGCCGCGCCTGCACCCGTAACCGTATATTGGGCTGTAGGCGGCTTCTGCGACCCGTATTCCGTCGGATAACGGAACTGTTTCTCTGCCGTGCAGTTATGACTGCATGTGCCAGCCAGTACATGAGTGCCTGCTCCTGAATTAACAATCAGGGATGCGAGTGCCAATGACTCCATCGAGGTGGAGCAGGCGCCAAATACACCGAGGAAGGGAACACCAAGTGTGCGAGCAGCAAAGCTATTGCTTATAATTTGGTTCATAAGATCGCCGCCCACATAAAACTGAACCTGATCACGTTCGATGCGGGCATTCTGAATCGCAAATTCCGATGCCTGCTCCATCAGCATCCTCTCGGCCTTCTCCCAGCTAGCCTGCTGCATATCCAGCTCAGGATGAACGAGATCAAAATCTGCCGCGAGCGGTCCGTCTCCTTCGTCTGGTCCAACGACAGCAGCTTCCCCGATAATAACCGGGCGCTTTTCGAACCACCACGTTTGTTTGCCTCGCAGCATGTTATTGCCCCCCTGTGCCAAGGATGAGATGGGCTATTCCAACAAAAAAAGCGGCTACCGTTCCGAATACAATAACAGAGCCTGCAAGCTTAAACATGTTGCCGCCGACACCAAGCACAAGTCCCTCGCTTCTATGCTCTATCGCGGCTGAGCACATAGAGTTCGCGAACCCTGTCACTGGGACGGCAGAGCCAGCACCCGCCCACTGGGCAAGTTTGTCGTAGACGCCAAGGCTAGTTAAAATAACCGATATGAAAATAAGTACGGCAACCGTAGGGTCGCTCGCTTCTTCACGAGTCATT
Organism: Paenibacillus sp. J31R122; assembly: GCF_056269185.1. Classification (NCBI taxonomy): domain Bacteria; kingdom Bacillati; phylum Bacillota; class Bacilli; order Caryophanales; family Paenibacillaceae; genus Paenibacillus; species Paenibacillus sp. J31R122. The sequence continues at coordinate 444,137 of NZ_JBWDNM010000001.1, read as the reverse complement.
TGAAGCAGATGAACAAACAATTCTTGAATGGCTTGTCCAACTACACAAATCCCTCCCCCAATAACAAATGCCTTTAAGCAATTTGTAAATATAGAACGCGGCGGCTCCATTCCTTTAGCGAAAGATTGGTATTCTTTCGGAGACATCGACATTTTTTTATAGGTATTTCCGCTCTTAGGTTTTGCTGCCACTGCTGCATCCTCCATCTCTATTGCCGTTTTTATTCACTCCGAACAACTTTATAAGACACCCTTGCTTCTAGTTAATCATTTGTAAAAAAAGGATTAATTATGCAAGTTAGGATTCATAAGTATACGCAAAGAAAAAATCCCAAACAAAAAAACCTTGACCCGTATATCCAGCCAAGGGCAATGCGATTGTAACCATTAGATAGCGAATAATAACACAACGAGCAATACAAACAACACGAGCACAAGAATGCTCATTGATTGCTTCTTTTTCCGCTTCGTGGACATTGGCTGCTCCTCCCGTATCGGGCTTTTACCTACAGCATATGACCGAACCGCCCGTTTTGGGGCTTTTCCATTCAAGTTTGTTTTGTATTAAAACTAATGCAATCACAGACGATGTAATTTTCCCAGACTGTATTCCATCCAATCAAAACTACATCAATAACGAAGTAATCGACTCAGACTGTATTTCATCCAACCTAATCGTCCATACCGCAGAAAAAGAGTTCTAACTGCCAATTTGATTGGATCTTTTCCATTCAAACACATGGGGGATGAAAATATTAGGTATTTGATTGGACAATATCCATTCTAATCGCCCATAACATGAAAAAAAAAGCGTGAATCCTCGGAAGGATTCACGCTAGAATCGTTGTTATAAACCAGCAGCACGATATACCTTATCAAATCCAGCCTTTGAGCGCTGTACAAGCTCTTCTGGAGACTGGACAGGCGGCTCCGCTGATAATACTTCTTGTGAAACAGCACCCTTATAGCCAATTTTGTTGAGCGCACCTAGGAAACCGGCTAAATCGATAACACCCTCGCCAGGATATATGCGCCCATTATCCAGTGCGTCTTCGAGCGGAACGTCTGGCGCATCATTGATATGTACATGTACAATTTGATCAGCGCGCAGCGCCTCGATATCAGCAACCGTCAAGCCATTTGTATACCAATGATAAGCATCAAACAACAAGCCTACATTGCTTTCTCCGATAGCTTCGATTAAATCAAACGTCTCTTCCAACGTCCAAATAAACGGATTTGCCCATCGTGTGCGCAAATGATGAGGACCAACGAACTCCAAGCCTAAACGAATTCCATATGCGCCTAGTATTTGCGCGCATGTCCGCAGCCTGCGAGTAGCCAATGCCATAAAATGAGCTGCCTTCGAATCAGTAGAAGGTAGAATGTATGTGCAGCAGCTCGTGCAGCCAAGCGCCGCAGCCGCTGCTGCTGATGCCGCAAGCTTTTGCAACCCTTCAAGAAAGGTTTCTTCCGTCGTTCTCCATTCTACCGGCAGACCGATAGAACCAATAACAAGCCCATTGCTGTCAAGCAATTGTCTAGCTTTCTCGACACCATGACGCTCAATGAGAGCAGCGGCATCCAAATCAACAGCCTGAAACCCATGTGCTGCAGCCAGCTCAATAAATTGCTCTTCATTGTCAATACGTCCAAGTCCTGCTCCTGTTAATCCTCTAATCATAGATGAGCCTCCTCTTCATAATAAGTTATTGGATATTCGTTATTCGTTTAAATTCCAATTCAGTTTCACTTCATTGCCTGTTCGGGAAGACTCATAAATGGCATCCAATATTAAATTGTTCGTATATCCAGTCAACGCCGATGTGATCGGCTGTTTGCCTTCGCGAATACAGGCTAAGAAATGACGGCTCAGACGAGTCCGTTCTCCTTCATCGTTATCCGCCTTGCTAAGCTCAGTCTCGATTGGACGATTAAATTTCTCGGTCAACAGCTTGCCTTTTGATCCTCTATAGCTCGCTCCGCCCTCCGAGCCCATCACATGAACAAACGGCGAATTATCTGTATCCATATGAACGGCCCAGCTTACTTCAAGCGTCAGCGTGCTTCCGTCTTCCATCTTAATCAAAGCGGTCGCCAAATCCTCTACATCGTAGGAACCATTCCAATTAGGTGTGCCCCAGCTGCCGATCCCTTTGCGGCTTGGACCGAATTCTGCGTAAGTAGCGCCATATACGGATACCGGCTTAGGATTGCCCATCAAATACAAGGCTAAGTCCAGCATATGAACGCCGATATCGATAAGCGGTCCTCCACCTGATTGATCCATTTGCGTAAACCAAGTTCCCCAGCCTGGGATGCCTTTACGCCGGAACCAGCCTGTTTTGGCTGTATATATTTTACCGAGCTCTCCGCGGTCGATTTGTTCCTTGATTTGCATTGGTACTGACTCCCAGCGCATCTGATGACCGACCATAACAACCTTATCCGAGGTTTGGCTTGCTTTCACTATTTGACGCGCCGCTTCCCCGTTAATACCCATTGGCTTCTCGATCAGCACATGTTTTCCCGCTTCTATTGCAAGAACAGCAAGCGGTGCGTGGTACTGATTAGGCACACCGATGATAACTGCATCCACGTCATTACGTGCAATAAGCTCCTCAGGACTGGCAGCTACATTTGCAATACCGAATTGCTTCGCCTTTTCTTGTGCAAGCGGCAAATACGCATCAGTAATAGCAGTTATTTCACACTCCTCGATTAGCTTGGAAAATTCACTCAAATGAACGCTGCCGATATTACCCGCACCTATTATACCAATTCTAATTTTATCGTGATTATGCAATTGAATTCCTCCTTGTTCTCTTCACAAACTATCGATATAGGTCTACACTCGTTATAATAGAATAAACGCCGCGAGAAAGCATGCTTAATTTTCGAGAAACGTCTCAATTTTTCGGAGGAATCGAATAAAGATGACTTATATCCCTGATTATTTGAAAACGTATCCAAATAAGGACACGTCTTCACCTCTTCATATTAGTTTAAATCAGCTTTACCAGGGCTTCCGTCCACATCGCCATGATTTTCTGGAATTCTCCTATGTAGTGGATGGCAGTGGCTCTGAGGCTATAAATGACGCAAAACATAAAATGCTTCCTGGTACGTTCACCTTTGTGCTTCCGTATCAGGTGCATGAGATCTTCACTGAACCCGGCAGCACGTTAGTTTTATATAACTGTATGTTCAGTATGGATTTATTAATGGAGACTGGACAAGAGGAAGGACTGCTTGCTTTAATAGACGGTGCCAGCTTACCCGCATTCGTCCAGCTTGATGGAGCCGATAATGAACGAATGCGCTTATTAATAGAAGATATGTATCGTGAATATAAAGGGCAGGAACCGTGGAGACGTACGCTATTGCAAGCAAAACTCAAAGAAATATTGATTACCTTCGACCGTTATCGCAGGAAAGCGGCACCAACATTAGCCATTACGCCGCCCGCTTCCAAATCAAACGCATTAGTATGGCCAATCATTCATTATATTCACGTTCATTATCAAGATGATTTAGCACTGTCTGATTTGGCGGCAAGGTTCAATATGAGCGTCTCCCGCATCAGCGAGGTTATCAAACGAACAACAAATCAAACGTTTGTCCATTTTCTTCATGATTTGCGCATTCGTCATGCCTGCAGCCTGCTTGTCTCCACAAATATGAGCGTATCTGAAATCGCACTTGAGGTTGGCTACGGATCGTACAAAACCTTTTCTCGCGTGTTCAGAGAAACGAAGGGCGTCGTTCCGAAGGATTATCGAAAGCTGAAATTCAACTCACAGTAGACATTTCCCCGCAGACAAAGGGCTATCTCAATAGTAGATGCTTCTACTTTAAAGATAGCCCCTTGCTGGTTATGTGTTTTATTTTACGAGAGAAACAATAAGGAATACGATGACAAGCACAGCGTAAAGTACAAGCGACACAACCATTAAGGTCCGCTTACTCACAACGCTACTCCCCTTCCCGTTCTGAATAGGCTATACACCAATAGTCTATGTTAGTCGGTACAGAACGGACTTTGTCCGAAATAATATTACAAGCATTGCTGAATGCATACCGTACATCCTTATTCATTTCGTTTAGCCGCTTAGTATTTGGGGTAATATGAAAAATAACCCGGAGCTATGCAAATTAGGAGGCAGTGTGATATGAAAGTAACTTTTACAAATAAAAAAATAACTTGGGTAATTACATATTTCTCACTCTGTTTACTGCTGATTAGCTGCAGCAAGCAGTCCTCACCAGAAATGACCCATACTTCAAAAACTTCTCATACTCCGAATCCTTCAAACCAAACCGCCCCCCCGATTCCGACAGACCCTATCAAAAAGAAAATATCCAGCATGACTATCGATGAAAAGGTTGGTCAAATGGTCATAGTAGGTTTAGAGGGCACTTCCATGCAGGCTGATGCTAAGGAAATGATAGCCTCATACCGAGTCGGCGGATTTATTTTATACAAAGATAATATTTCCGGTACTAATCAGACATTAAAGCTGCTTAATCAATTAAAAGCAGCCAACAAATCAAATGTAGAGCCATTATGGTTAAGTGTCGATCAGGAGGGAGGAAAAGTCAACCGGATGCCGGATGAGTTTTCTCTAGTTCCAACGGCAAAGAAGATCGGACAAGTTAATGATACGAACTATTCCTACCAAATCGGTCAAGTGTTAGGCAAAGAGGTGCGTGCATTCGGTTTTAATATGGACTACGCTCCTGTTCTCGATATCAACAGCAATCCAAAAAACCCTGTCATTGGCAGCCGCTCATTCGGAGGTGATCCGGAAACCGTCATTCGACACGGAATGGAAGTAATGAGAGGAATTCAATCGCAGCAAATTGCTGCAGTCGTCAAGCATTTCCCTGGTCACGGCGACACCTCCGTTGACTCTCACCTTGAGCTGCCAGTCGTTCAAAAAAGTATGGATGATCTTAAAGCTTTCGAGCTGCTGCCGTTCGCGGAAGCTATCAAGCAGAACACTGATGCCATAATGGTCGCCCATTTGTTGATTCCAAAAATAGATAATAAAAATCCAGCCTCACTTTCCAGTGCAATTATTACAGATTTATTAAGAGGAGATCTCGGTTATGGCGGAGTTGTCATCACGGATGACATGACGATGGGCGGCATTTCTAATCACTATGAAATCGGTGAAGCCGCAGTTAAATCGGTGCAAGCTGGGAGTGATATTATTTTAGTCGGGCATACATTCGATCAGCAGGTGGCGGTTCTGAAAACCTTAAAAAAAAGTGTAGAGAGCGGTGTAATAACGTCTGAACGATTAGACGACAGTGTCTATCGGATCTTAAAGCTGAAGGAAAAATATAAGGTCACAGATGCTGCAATCGAATCCATCGATGTCACAGAGGTGAACCGTCATATTCAAGCAGCATTAGATACGGCGGGAAATACAAAAAAATAAAACAAAAAAAGCTGTAAGCTCCAATTCGAAGCTTACAGCTTTTTTCATCTGATATACCAGTCATTAAACAACTGCTGGCTTGAAAAATGTATCTTACAGTCTATAAACAAATCAAACGCTATTATCACATGTATAATTTGATTAATAATAGTACTCCTTACGCACTTCCGTTAAGTAGAACAAACCCGTTTTATGATCTGATGTTCTAACTCTATCGATTATTTTGCACAAACTGCTCATAGAATCTGAGTCCTTCGTAGAAGAAGCAATTTGAAACAGTGTATTTAAGCTTCCTAATGCATACTCTTTATTTACCGCTCCACTCATAAGGTTCGTTAATATACGTTCGATCTCAGTATTAATAAACCACACAATTCTTTTTTTAAAACTCAATTGATTCATGAAACCCCTCCGATGTCAGTTAAATACTCCCATATTTAGTATATCCCCCTTCTTAATAAAACGCTGTCGAAGTACGAAGTCGAATAAAATTTTTTTATCTACAATACTGATTCAAGTTGACCTGTATGATTAGCCGAGCGGATCTCCGCTTCAATAATTGCCACCGACCCTACTGTGCTTTCAGGTGTGCATACTGAAACTGAATTTCCATTAATTATTGACGTAACAAAATATTTAATTTGCCTATAATAGCCTAAATCATCAGACAGCTCCGCTACAAAACCCGGCCCATCATTAGGATTTACCTTTACCTCACTGTTCTCGAATACTAGATTCCCGCCTTCAAAGTTAACGCGATAGGTCATTGCAAATCCGAAATCGCCTTGCAGCGTCCAGTCTGCCTGCGCGTTAAGCACCTTTCCGTCTGGATAGAGGTAATGCGTAGACACCGTATCATACCCGCTGCCAGGAATAACATTACGGGCAAGCGCCGAAACCTTCTGCGGCATGCCGAACAGCCAATGGATCATATCTGTATCGTGGATATGCATATCCATTATGCAGCCACCACTTTTACTTCCATCAAGATACCAGCCCTGAGGTGATGCCGAGCCGCGGAAAAAATACCCTGCAGTAACTGCCCCATATCGATTATCTTCGACACAAGCCTTTAAATATTCATAAGCAGGCCAAAAACGCAAACATTGTCCGATCATTAACGTTTTTCCTGTGATCTCTGCGGCTTTCGCCATACGCCGTCCGTCATCCGAGCTGCCCGCCATCGGTTTTTCACAAAGAACATGTATTCCTCTCTCCAGAAGCTCGCATGTTAAATCAGCATGCAAAGGAGTAGGAAGAGTAATGTTAACCATATCTAATTGCTCGTTTTCAAGCATTGTCTGAATATCTTCGTATAGTTGGTAGGGGGAAAGATCGTAAACATCACTTTGGGTAGCTATGTTGCCTGACGCACTGCTGTTCTTCAGCCTCTCGATCTGCATATCACAAATTGCGACAACCTTTACCTGCACACCCTCCGCTGCTAGGCGTGTATAATTATCTAAGTGCATACGTCCCATAAACCCAAACCCGATTATGCCAACTTTTATCATTTTAAAAACCTCCATTGTTCATATTCCGTTATATTGATTCTTTCTGAACATCATGCAATAATACAAATATAATAAATGATAATGTCATAGATTTATTTAGCTAGAAAAGCGATTTTTTGGATGATTCCGTTACTGGCAATATATTTATTTCTAAATGGAGGATGCAAAATGAAAGCTGCAGATACGATATATCCCCTTCAACGACAAGCTCCTTTCCGTGAATGGTCGCCCCGTATCCATTACGCTCAGTTTCAACGTATGGCGCCTGGCGCTTTGACCGAACGGAGAATTTACGATTTTGAGCTGCTATATGTTTGTCAAGGAGAAGCTGCTACTTTAATGAATGGCCAGCGCTATGCCATTACAACGGGTCAGCTTATCTTTTTGCCTTCAGGTGTATTCCATCAAAATGAAGTCGTATCCAGCCCAAACGCACGTTTTCTAGGCATCCATTTTGATTTCTTTGATGAGCTCGAAGTACAGACGGAAGCCGATATGATTGTGAATGAATCGGCCATTCAGACTGATAAGTTCGCCTTTGAAGCCTTTACAGATACTACCCCACCTTTATCATCGAACCCCATCTATACTCCATCACTAATATGTGTGCAATTCATGGAGCAGCTAGTACAGGAATTCACGATGCGGCGTTTGGGATATGAGCTAGTATGTAAAGCTTTAATGCTGAACATTTTGACACAGCTGCTGCGCAGTCCGACTTCCCGAGCACTTTCTCATGCTAATCAGCATGGGAGTAAGCTGTTGGAATTAATGGAACAAATCGAAACGACACCTTCCGATCCTTGGACGAATGTTGCGATAGCGGAAAAACTGAACCTTAGCGTCGATCACACTGCGAAGCTCTTCAAACAAATCGCCGGCATGCCGCCAAGCGAATATGTACAATCCATTCGCCATCGTGAAGCCAGGAAACTACTTCGCGAATCGTTATTAACGATAGAAAATATCGGTGAACGGGTTGGTTATCCTGATATTCATTATTTCAGTCGTATTTTCCGGCGGCATGAGGGAATATCGGCTACGGAATACCGCAAGCTATCCAGAATTTTATAGAATAAAGCTGTTCACATATATGATTAAATCTCTAATAAAATTATAATCAGAAACGAATAAAAAAAGCTCAAAATCCACTATTATAATGGATTTTGAGCTTACATATTATTTATTCTTACTAATCAGCCATTACTTAATAACTTCAAACTCTCCCGTACGATTAGCTGAGCGGATTTCCGCTTCTATAATCTCAAGAGTTCCCACAGCACTTTCTGGCGAACAAATGGTAACTGGCGTACCGTCAATTATCGATTGTACAAAATATTTGATCTCTCTGTAATAGCCCATATCCGGTGACAGCTCAGCAATAAAACCAGGCCCATCATTCGGATTTACTTTAACTTGATTGTTCTCGAATATGAGATTTCCGCCTTCAAAGTTAACACGATAAGTCATCGAGAAGCCGTAATCACCTTGCAGCGTCCAATCTGCTTGTGCATTAACTACTTTACCATCAGGGTATACATAATTGGTAGAAACCGTGTCGTAGCCGCTTCCAGGAATAACATTGCGCGCAAGTGTTGATACTTTATCCGGCTTGCCAAACAGCCAGTGAATCATGTCAGCATCATGGATATGCATATCGGTTATGCAGCCGCCGCTTTTTTCTCCTTCAAGGAACCATGGTGCCGGCAGACCAGAACCACGGTAAAAGAAACCAGCAGTAACTGCGCCATAGCGCTTATCTTCAACACAAGCTTTTAAATATTCATATGCAGGCCAGAAGCGCAAGCATTGTCCGATCATCAATGTTTTACCTGTGCGCTCAGCTGTTTTCACCATACGCCATGCATCCTCAGAGTTGCCTGAAACAGGCTTCTCACATAGTACGTTAATTCCTTTTTCAAGCAGCATACAAGTTACATCAGCATGCAAATAAGTAGGAAGCGCAACATCCACTACATCGAATTGCTCGTTATCGAGCATCGTTTGAATATCATCATATAGGCGATATGGCGTCAGGTCATATACATCCTGCTCGGTTGCAATGTTGCCTACAGCGCTGCCGTTCTTCAGCTCTTCAATTCGCAGGTCGCAGATCGCGACTAACTGAACCTGCTCACCCTCAGCCATTAATCGAACATAATTGTCAAAATGCATTCTTCCCATGAATCCAAATCCGATTATACCAATTTTAAGCATCTTATATCCCCCTTAAAAGTTTGTTAAGCAAGCTTACGTTTATTTTGAACGACCTAGAATAGCATCCATTGCAAGCGATGTATTGAAAATAATTTGCTCGGAATAATGATTGTACGGAGGAATCATCTCAGCTGTAACATAATTATCGTAACCGATAGCTTGTAATGCCTCGACAACAGCTGGGTAATTCACGTCGCCAGCTAGCAAGTCAACAAATCCATGTAAACCACCTGCTTGACGGCGATAATCTTTGAAATGTACTTTTTTGATCCGGTGACCCAGTATGCGAATCCAATGCTCTGGATATCCGCTATGTACAACATTACCTACGTCAAAATAAGATCCGACAAAACTGGAGCCAACTTCATCAATAAACTTACGAAGCTCTAGTGGGGACAACAAGAACTTGTTCCAAACATTTTCTATACCGATCGATACACCTACGCTTGCTGCAAAAGGAGCCAGCTTAGCAATTGACTCTTGCGCGCGATCATAAGCATGCTCGTAGTCTACTACCTCAGCACCTGGAATAAAGTCAACGCCAACAGCACCTGGAATAACAAGAATCGTATCAACACCAAGCATAGACGCAAGCTCAAGCTGCTTCTTACAAACATCGATTGCTTTCTTCTGCTTTGCAGCATCGCCACTTGTCATTGGATAAGACCAATATAGGCCTGTAGCGAGTCCAGCTATTTCAAGCTCTGCATCTTCAAGACGAGACAGAATCTCACGCATATCCTTCTCTGTAGAATCAAGACCAAGCTCACCGGTCTCATTCAATGATAATTCGATTCCGTCAAAGCCAGCTTTCTTTGCCAATTGAATACTGTCCGCAATTGTTGTTCCTTCTTTAAAAGACCAAATATTAATACCTTTTTTCATTTGAAATGCCTCCTTAGAATGTTGTCAAGCGTAAACGGCTGTCGCCGTCCTTGCGGCAAAGCAAAGTTTCGCGGTGAATTATAAGCCTATTATAAGTGTGAAACTTATAAAGTCTTATAATTCATACTAAAGCTATTGAACCGAACTTAGAAGGAATATGATAATTGACTGCCCCGGTTGGGCGCCAAGCCTGATACTCACGTATTCCGTCCAAGCCCTCATCAATCCTATAAAAATTACCCTTCCAGCGTGTCCCGCTTTCAAGTGGTTTAGAAAAATTACTAGCTGGAATGCTGATAAAGACGCTTAAGCTTCCTTCACCATTCGTTTCGACAGACGTAAGAAGATCCTTGAAACACCATGTTTGGTCGACAGAAATTGGCCCTTTGCCATCGTTTTTGATTTGTGCATCAAATACGACATTTCTTGGACTAATCTCAAGCTCCAAATAATTGGATCCGGTACCCTCCTCATCAATAAAAACCTCAACGACATCCTGCTCATAAAGCGGCTCATCTCTTTTGGTGAAGTCCGATACGATATTCGAATCCTTTCCCAAAAACCATACATGCAAATGGTCAGGACTCCAGCAAGCCCGCACCTCTGTATACTCTTTGGATGGAAGACCCGTTACCGTATCTGTCAACACTAGAACGTTGCAGCCTGTCCAATCAATCGAGGTCCATGTTGCTTCTTCACTGCTTGAAACCATTTGTTTACAAACATAAACATTGTCATCTTCAGAGCGTAAATCAGCAAGCACAAGCTCACCCCTATTGTACAATTTCCGTCATAACGCTAAACTGATCAAACATTTAATAATACATAAATAATAACCGATAACTTCATATATTTATTTAGCTATAAAAGCTATTTTTTGGACTATTCCGTTCTTATTAATGGAGAACAGCAGCGGCTGGCTTTCGGAATCCATGCAACATGAAAAGGGCGGATCAGAAATTATTTCTGATCCGCCCTTTATCTAATCGACTAATACCACTTTTTTTGTATGATGAATATTGTCTCGATATTCACTTGGCAGAAGCTGATAAGCTTCCTGAAAAGCACGTGTGAAATGAGCCTGATCATAAAACCCGCATTGATCGGCAATTAATTTAATTGTTAGGCTTGAGTTTTCAAGCAGCGTCTTCGCTCTTCGCAAGCGCAGCTTTTTCAGCATTGCGACTGGAGTATTCCCATATATTTTTTGAAAATCACGGCTAAAGTAGACAGGATCCATGTAGACTAGCTCGGCTAATGTATCCCTTGTCACCTTCTCATGCATATGCTCTTGCATGTAGCTAATAACCTTGCGGAACCGGTCTTTGCCATTCAACAAATCAAGCGCAACGATTTCTGGATTGCTGCGGGCACTGCTCAGAATCTCTCCGAGAAGTGTAAAAACGAGAAATATGCTCTGTACCTCCCGGAAAGCATGCTCCTGCTGCCATAGATCATATAATTCGTAAAAACATTCCTCAAACCGTGCCGAATTCCGTAGTGTAATGATATTTTTAAGCGGATACAGCTGGAAAAAATCCACATCGCCTAGCACCTTAAGCTCGATATTCATAAACAAATGAATACCTTCATTGTCACTTCTTACGTCAATAACAACATCGGGCCGGTGAATCATAATGTCTCCCGCTTTAGCAAGATAGACTTGATCCTCTACAAGGACAGTAACATTCCCTTTCTTAATATAAGAAAGAGTACAATAAGACTGTTTATTAATATGAACATTGCGAGTCTTATAGATCACTTCCTCCAAATGGTACAAAGAGAACTGCAATTGATCCTGAATACTTGTGCTTATCACTGAAACATTATTGTTGATCGAAATATTCTCTGGCGTGAAGAGGTCCCCCTTCTTTCATAACAGTCCATAATGGATCGATATCATCATTCATTTTCAGCATCATATCATCATGCCATTCGTTAAGTAAATAGACCGCATTTCTGCAAATATCGGGTCTTTCATTTGCCAGATTGCATTGCTCATAAGGATCTTCTTTTAAATTAAACAACATTTCCTTAGGGAAACCGTGATAGCCATCATGATAAGACCGAATATATAACCAATCCTCGAATCTGACACTTCGCTGGCACACATGTGCACATTGGGAAAGTACAAGGTATTCTCTACCCGTTTGTGTCCCTTTCAATATACTATCTGCATAGCTTATACCGTCCCAAGATTTAGACTTCTTACCATTTAGCATACTGGCCAGCGTAGGAGCCAGATCGAGGTGATAGTGCAGCCCGTCATCCTGCGTCCCCTTTAAACCATTAGGCCAGCGAATAATCATAGGAATACGGCAGGTTCCTTGATCAGCGGTCCCATGCTCCGAATAAATGCCCAATTCGCCCATGTTTTCACCGTGATCGGCACTAATAATAATAGCCGTGTCCTCCATTACATTTAACTTCTCCAGCAAATCGAGCACTTTCCCGATATGATCATCCATGTAGTGGATCGCACTATCATAGTTGTCTATTATCGTTCTTAGATCTGCAAGCTGTTCGATCTGCTTGCTATGCCGCTCATATCTAAAATAATGCGTTTTGGCTAGCTTGTTCATGTCCTCTATGCTATGCTGTCCCTTTTTTTGCTTATGCTGTGCGAATACCTCTTCTGTAATCCATTCAGGCATTGGAACATTCTCAAATGGGTTCCCCACATGTGCTGGTGCTCGATAAGGGGTATGCGGATCCCAGAAGTTCAGATGCAAAAACCAATTATCATCCTCAGCGTTATCCTCGAGCCACTTCAGAGCGGTTGGCAGCACAGCCTCTGCAGATTCACCTCCATTACCGCCTACATTAAATACCTCATTAAAACCGGCGTTAAAAGTCCATACCGAATGTCTTTCCGCAAAAGTACTAATCGATGCTGTCTTAAATCCGAGACCTCGCAACATTCCAGGCAAACTTTCCGATTTCAGTCGATCGCTAAACCCGCGCTCTTTTCCTTCGCGCTTCATATCCCCCGCGGTTCCTCCATGTCCTACCAGTCCACTATGTATACCAAACTTGCCAGACATTAATGCAGTCCTAGATGGCATGCATGGGGCATCCGAGCAATAATAATTGGAAAATCTTACGCCTTCTTTTGCAACTCGGTCAATATTCGGCGACGTTTCACGATGGTACCCGTAACATCCTAGATGATCAGGCCGCAATGAATCTAAATCTAAATATAAAATTCTCATAAAAATAACACCATCCTTTGATGAATTTGTATTTTCTACGAAAAAAATGTGCAAGAATTTAAATGGATACGCTTCCAGCATCCCTTTCGTAATAGATGTTATAGGACAAATCATCAACGGGCAATGTAGGTGTGATTGTTCTTTTTGTATTTTTGATACTTTTTTAAACACGTCAATTGAACGAATTACAAAACATTTATTTCCATACCCTTTCTACTTGCTCCAATTGATTATGATGGAATGTCATTTTATAGATATCAGGCTTTGAAGTTCGGTTCCAAAAGTCATAGCCGTACTGTTCATCGTAATAATTCATAATAATGGTCATTATATTGCCGTGAGTTCCAATGACGATCGTTTTACCTCGTTGTTCCTCCAAGAGCTTTTCGATTATAGGTATAGCTCTTTGTTGTGCTGCCAGCGTCGTTTCGCCGCCCTCTAGAGCGAAATCCTTGTCTACAAAAGATCTGTATATCGCTTCATCCAATACATCCCATGGAGCCTTAAAATCCAAGCCTTTTATCGGACGCTCGACGAGCTCTTCGTATTCTACGATCTCTAGCGATTTATTTTCGGCTAAGTATTGAATCGTCTGTTTAGCTCTGGTGTACGAACTGGACACCATATAATGAATATCTACCTTTTCGAAAAAATCGACAATTCGTTTCGCTTCTTCCAATCCTTCCAACGAAAGTCCCCGTGTTCTCTCTTGACCATGCTCAAAAGGAGATTCTGCGTGCCTTACCATATATAGGATTGTTCTCAATTTAATCACTCCACCTACTTTATTTGATAGAATATTGCGAAATCTCTGCAGGCAGCTTACTTTCAATATGATCTAGGCCAAGCTCCCCGTTCTCTTCCGGTATTCCGTCATTCAATCCTGCAACAACTACAACGGCATCAATAACTAGCTATACGCGCAGAAAAAGTGGTTTAAACGCAACCACCCAGCTCGAATAATAGATCGTACTGACTTTCTGCCCAATCAGCGGCTTGAGCTTCGCAATTGGTGCACCGCTTGAAGAACTCTTTCATTTAGTTTCAATATTTCTATTTAATCAAAGAAGTTACTCGATGCGCTAGTATTTAGTGTCAGGAAATGAACTTAATTGCTCATTCAACTCAATCCACACCCTCAACCGTGTCTATTAGTTGCAAATACTGAAACTAAACCCACTGTATTTCCTTGAAGACTCACGTTAGTTTCAGAATGTGAAACTAATTTCTACATGCTTCAAAAGTCGCTAGATGGATGTGTAGATAGATAGGATATATGGATTGATAGATAGGATATACGGATGCATAGGGTACTTTCATTTCGATATCCGATCGACAAGCATCCAACGGATCAGATGACGATATTAGTTAATAAACCGGCGTGTTTTGAGTTTTTACGATCACAATAACTCAAGCTTTTATCGGTTAAAATGGTTGTAATCAACTGCTCCACTCTAATCTTCTGCTGTTATTGCAAATAATTCATGATCTTCCCATTCTCCATTAATCTTCAAATATCTTTTGGCCGAGCCCTCATGTCTAAAACCAGCCTTTTCTAATACTCGAATAGATGATAGGTTTCTTGGCATAACACCTGCTTCAACACGATGTAAGCCAATCTGGTCAAAAGCAACTATCAAACATAATGAAACCGCTGCTGTTGCGTAACCTTTTCCGTTATGTTTTTCATCTATGTTATAGCCAATATATGCATTTTGAAATGGACCGCGAGCAACACCAGTTAATGCTATTCTTCCGACAAGCTCATCCGTCTCTATAAGAAAAACTCCGAAAATGTAGGAATGATCTGTTTCTACGCCTTGAATACCATTCGTAATCTCCTTTTCTTGTCCTTCAAGAGTAAAGTATGATTCATCCCTGATTGGTTCAAAAGGTTGTGAAAATTCACGGTTTCTCAGTCGAAAAGCAAGTAGTGACTCTGCATCATTCCATTCAAAATGTCTTAAATAAATGTGCTCATTATTCATTTAATATTCAAACCCTTCTACATAAAAGTAAGAGGAAGATTGTAACTGAATTAATCTCCTCATTAATTGAGAAAGCCGCCAACAAATGCTGTAATCTTACATTCCTTAAACCACTAAGCATGTGCCAAAAGAGGCGCACAGAATACAGAATTTTTGTTTATAGCAAAGTTAGCTTTAACAAATAGCCTATCTTCATTTTCATCCGTGAGCTCATATTGTGCTTCACTTGTAAATTGATCTGGCGTGAAGTGAAAATGGATATGCTCCGTATTCTCATTAGCAATCCGAGGAAGCAAATCATTTAAATTAACACCGTCTTGGCTTACTATATCGTATAGATTCAGCGTATCACCATCTTGTTGAAAGACGACGATAGCTTCATCCTCTGGAGAGTAATAGATAGATTCGGGAAATACATATAAAGCATAGAACAGAAAGATTCCTTGATTGTTGCTAATACCAAATTGCTCTGAAATAGGTCTACGAGTCAGGAGCAGCTTCTTGATAAGTTCCAAATCTTCACTCTCCAAGCAATTTAACTTTATCAGAGGTGAATCAACTCTTGAAATAGCTTTAATTTTTAGTGTGAATCGTGATTCAGATAGTGCTGTAAAACCAAACTTTGGATAGAATTCAGTAACGCTGTTATTCGCAAACAAGAAAAATATATCACATTCATGCTCGTAAATATCTAATACACGCTTCATCAATAACCCTGAGAGCCCTTTTCCCCTTAATTCGGGGTGAGTCACTACCGTTCCAATTTGAATGGCTTTTTTAAGTGACCCATCAATCACCAGATCCAGTTTACTAACTGAAACATTGGCAATGATTTTATCTTTTTGCAGGAATGAATAGCAGATATAGCGATCATCCCAGCAGCCCTTTTGATACCACTCTTCAAAATTTATACCAAAAACTAAATTTGCTAATTGATTAAAACTATCTCTGTACACTTTATTTTCTTTATAATCAGAGATTAGTTCAATTCCAGGCTCTATGCTCTCAATAAAATTCACAAGTATCCCCCTAACCTTCAATAAATCGCAGTGCACATCTGGAATGGTGATCAGCGAGGTCTTTTGCAAATTGTTGATCCGGGTATCCTCTATGCAGCAGTTTCAAGCCACCCGAAGTTAAAGATATATGGTGATGGAATCGATAAAATAACATCCTGTTTTGATCAAGCTTCTACATATTCAACGAGGGCATAATCAAAAGGGTAACGATTTCTTCCCTAATTCAAGTGATAAAGAGCAGTGATTTTTATTCCATGTTCTGTTAAAAATCTGTTGTTGATACATTCGCAACTAGATAACCGCTACCAAAAACCTTCTCTACATACTCCTGTAAATCAGCTTGGTCGAGGTGACAAAAAAACTTCATGGAACAACACTCCAATTTTCTTTTTTGCCGGCAACCCAACTTTAGTATACATTTTCCTAAAAGTATAGACTGTATCTTTATGCTAACAACCATCTCCTCATTTCAACTTATCCAAGTCTCTTTCGACTCTTTAATTTGCCAATTGCCATCTTTGAAATGTACAACGCCTTTCACACCAACAGCACCATCCCCCGCTCTATATTTAGAGCCTTCAAAGACAAAATCTTTAGCTTCGAAAGCAACTTTCTCTATCCGAAGTAGAACACCATCTAAAACCATCGTGTCAGGATTATATAAGCCCTTTTCTTTTAATTGTTCATATGATGCATACATAACTTCGATTTTATATTTACTTTCGAAATAATTTAAAATTTCCTGCTTATCTTGTTCATTTAATTCCTCAAAATCATTCATTTCAATGGATATAAATTTCATATTTTCACTTAATACTTCATCTTTTTCGATAATGCTGTCTAATGCAGCACTGTATATTACTCCTAAATGTTCTTTTGGATTTACCTCATTACTACAGGCCGCAACAAAAAATAATAAAAAAAATAAAATTGAAATATGTTTAATTTTCATTTTCTTTCCCCCTTTTTATTAAACGCGAGCACGGTTTATTGATAGGCACCTACCGCCTCAGGTAATTTTTTATACTCAGGTTTGTTCTTTACTATGTTAAATACAAACTTACGTAAGTCTTCTAACTTTTTGGCATCTTCCGTTTTCTCACAATTCTTATCGGACCATTTAAATGATAATAGTTTTCCATTTATTTGAATACTCCAGCTATCTTCGGAAAAAGGAATTCTCTCACAATTCGATTTTGACACCAACTTTAATTCCTTTAAAATATTTATTTCACGCATTTTATTGTAAATGTCTATTCGTTCATTTTCGGAAAGTTTGATTTTGGTAGATACAGTACCGTTAATTACAAGATCTTTGGTAACGATTGATTCGAACGTGTTGATTTCATTTTTACTTGTAATACCGTATCGAACTGAAAAATTAAAATCGTCTGGCATTTCATCTGGCATAGAGTTAGCTTGTTGATTGCAACTTATAAGAAATATAACCAGAACCAAGAATGGCACTAAAAATCTAGAGTATCTCATGAACGTCCCTCCTCTTTTTACAGACGGATATTGGAAAAAAATGTTTCATAAGAAAGTTATTTTTTTGAAGGATCAATCTCAAAATAAGTGCTTTTCTCCACTTAACCCCACACAGACGGTACAGAGCATCCATCCTTTATCATCATTCTATTTCAACGCATTAAAGGGATAGATGGGCAATTAGAGTGGAAATTGTACATTCAAACAGCTTATATTCCCTGCTTCAAGGTATTTGAATGGAAAAGATACAATCAAATAGGTAGTTAGAAGCTTTTTATCCGCGTAACAGGTGATTAGGTTGTATAAAATACAGTCTCGGACAAATGCAACGTTATTGAAGTGGAGTTGATTGTATAAAATACAGTCAACTACGACAACAGAAGAGCAGGCATCCGAAAATTGTTCGAATGCCTGCTCTTGTCCTTATCCACTAAGAAGTGTCAAGTAATTGTAGATGTACTAAAGAAACTAGTTTATTTATGCATAGAATCGTTACCAAGATGCTCGCTCCCAGTCCATTTGACGTTCCTGACGAAACCGTTGTACCCACTGTTCTGCAACATCATCTGCTAATCGATCCAACGCAGGTGGGGATACCATTACGTTGTCCGTTGGGATATTTAAGAACTCCAATACTTTCAATACAGTTCCTTCGTAGTCTAAGATAAAGTCCTCATAGACAATCGTAAGAGGTACAATCCCCTCTTCAGAAAAGAATTCTTCCATTGCGGCTTCTCGCAAAGAACATTCCATAAACAAATGATTGATTGCATCAAATTTATACTTATCAGCAATGTCATGTTCCTGAGGTTTCTCCCCATGCTGTCTATGCCACTCGCCCGATACAATCGCTCTCCACCACGAAACCGCTAAACGAACTTTATTTCTCCGTGTCATATAGATATGTTTGTTGCAATTCGGGGAAGCTTCACGCCATATTTTAGCCTTAGTAGCCGTTTCAGATACTTCATAAAGCTTACTAAAAGCATGGATCCACTCGGGGTTAAGTGAGGTCTTTACTCCAAATACTCCGTTCGGTGTTGTGCCCAATTCCCACATGTGCTGGACATCTTCTTTACTAATTCTATTAGGATCTCTCCCATGCATCCATTCACATGGGTTTCCTGCTACTCCCGTTGAAGCAAGTGCATGGTTTAATAAGGTGCTTCCTGTACGTTGTGAAAACCAAATCGTATAAGATTGTTCAGGTCTCATTCAAATCATCCTTTCTTTTGTCAACATTGTTGTAGCGTTGAATCACGAACTCTACAAGTGAGAGTACACAGTTTTCCATCGGCTTGTGTTCTGTATCAATTGTCAATTCAGGCTGCAAGGGCGGTTCGTAGATTGGAATTCATTCAAAAAAAAAGCCGCAGATGAACAAATGTCCATCTACGGCAAATAGCAACATGGGACTGCAAAGCATACAAATCCTTTGCGGGTTCATATAGGCCTTGCAACAAAGATGAATGTTCATGACAACATGCATTATTTAGATATCAAATAACCGATAATTGCTGTCAAGAACATGCTCATCATCATCCCATCATTTCACATATTTGTCTTAAGTTTATAACCATTGCTTGTAAGCGGTAAAGGTAATATTCATTTATAAAATAACGATACCTAAGCGGTAATGTGATAACCCTACACTAATGTAAGAATTGTTTATACATGTTGCAGTCTTTTACTTATCAATCTGATCTGACCTCTATGATTTATTTCATCTTCAAAAACATGAAACCATTTAAAATAGTTGTTGGCCGGTTTATTGAACCAAAAAGGCTCTTCTTTATAGAGCCATTGATCATCAACGGCTTTAAACAAATCAAATGTTCTATTGCGCACTTCATTCAATCGTTCCACATAAAAGCTAAGGCCGTTTCCTTGAATGTTAACTCTTCCTCTTTCCCCTAGCTCTAATGCAGAACCCCACACGCTTAATTCATCTTCACTCAGTTCTCTTCCTTCAAAGGTATCCACTTGATAAGCATATTCTACTGCAGCAAAATGAAGCAGCAGCGCTCCTATCGAGTTACTTTGTTGATCTAATAAAAAATCTAACTGTTCAGTAGATAGTTCGTTTACAGCAGCAAGCGTTGTATGGCGTGCATAATTCATCATCGATAGTAGGCGACTTATTTGAGGAGTAAAACCTGACAGATCGGTTATCAAATATAGTTGATCATTTATCATCAATTTCCGACTCTCCTTCTACTTCAAAATAGAGTAAATTCCTCGTCATAGGTTAAAGGATTCGTCAAAACGGACTAAATCCCCTTCTCTATTCGGACGAGGTGTGGCAGAACGGAACATCCAGTTACCATCGTTTTTATTTCAACGGACTTAAAGAGATAGGTGATTTGAATGGATTTTGTCCATTCAAACACCGGCACTTACATATTTCTATGTGTTTGAATGGAAAAAATACAATCAAATAGGCAGCTAGTAACTTTTTTCTGTGAAACGGTCGATTAGCTTGGATGAAATACACTCTAATGCCAATTACAGCGTTTTGAGATAACGTTGATTGTATGAAATACAGTCAAATATGACAAATGAAGTGCAAGCTCTTCTCACTATCCATTTCTCACTAACCCTTTTCTCACTATCTTCCAACAGATGATTTCAATTATGAGCCCAATAGAATTGAATATTCATACAACCATTCAAATAAAGGCAGCTAAAAATTCGAAAGCTCCACTACCTTTTTCATTGGAGGCGCGATTCCAGCGCCTCACACGCTTCACAAAAAAAATAGAATCCCATTAAGCTGAAGGATTCCATTTGTCAGATAATGCTTATTTGATTGGATCAATAGATTATACAGTTTCATTAATATCCATAGCAACACGAAAACCGCAGTTTCCTGTGGAGCTGTCAGGTGTATTCGAGCTTCTTGCAGCTAAGCGATAACGATTGCAATAGGAACGGTGGCACAAATAGGAGCCGCCTCTCATGGATCTTTTGCCAGTAGGCTCATTAAATATAGGATTTTCGGCCACTGTTAGCTTATGATAATGGGGGCTGAACCAATCCGCACACCATTCCCATACGTTGCCTGACATATTATATAGGCCATAGCCATTAGGCTCGTACGCATTCACCGGAGCTGTACCTACATAACCGTCGCTTGCGTTGTTTTTGATCGGAAATTTCCCCTGCCATATGTTGCACATATGCTTTCCGTCTTGTTTCAGTAAATCTCCCCAAGGATAGGTTCGCCGCGAGAGTCCCCCTCTAGCAGCAAATTCCCACTCTGCCTCAGTAAGCAGTCTAGTACCCGACCATTGACAAAATGCCTCGGCATCGCGCCAAGAAATATGGACAACAGGGTGATCCAATCGATCCTCCACACTGGAATCAGGCCCTTCTGGCTTCGCCCAATAAGCACCATGAACAACCAGCCACCAAGGAACCTCCTGCGGCACATCCTTAACCCGCTCCTTCGTTTCCTCGGAAGCTAGCAAATGGAATACAAACGACCAGCCGAAACTTTCTGCTTCCGTGACATAACCTGTCTCTTTTACAAATGCTCGAAACTGTTCATTGGTCACTGCATAAGGCGAGACTCGGAAGGGAGCTACTGTCACCTTGCGAATAGGACCTTCTCCATCTGCGGGAAAGCCTTCCTTTGAATCAGTCCCCATATCGAATTGTCCGCCGGGCAGGGCAATCCAATTATTTATTATTTTAGCTGCAGGAGTTGAACAAGAGCTGATTGGATGTTGCGACGACTGTTCCAGAACGTCTGACTTTATATGCTCCCTGCTAGCTGCGCAACAAGATTTTAGTTGTTCCATTCTCTCGTTCTCCTCTTATATTAATATATCATTATCCATACAAGGCGATACCGACTAAACCAGAAATGATAAGAATCGAAACGGGATGCTTGTGAAAAAAAAGAAAAGCGGATAGTGACCCTAAAAATATGAGTATTTGACTCCAAGTGTACCAAGACATCGAGGAGAGCATTCCGTTCGTATCCGCAAACATAATCGCGGTATAAATAATTAAGCCGGTAATAATCGCCCGCAAGCCATAAAAGGATGATTTCATCAAATCATTATCGCGGACCTTATAGAACAGTCTACCTAAGACAAGAATAATAATCAATGACGGTAAAATTGTCCCCAGCATAGCGATTATAGCTCCCAACAGGCCCATCTTCTCATATCCGATAAAAACAGCAATGTTAGTAGCTATCGGTCCTGGAGTCATACCCGCAACGGCAATAATATCAGAAAAGTGTTGAAGCTCCATCCAACCGTGGCGATTCACGACCTGATCCTGAATTAAAGGAATCATCGCGTAGCCGCCCCCGAAAGAAACCAACCCAATCATGAAAAATGTGATAAACAAATCGATTAGCATAGCGACTCCTCATCATATCATATAGTCGTATATTGGCTCTTCTTTGTTAAGTATCGTTTTCCGTCCAAGTCTTGTTCTAACCGCTACAATCGTCATCCCGGAGATGGCGCCCCCTAGAATCAAAATGATCGGATGAATATAGCTGTGGAAGAAATACATCAAGACAACAGTAATGACAATCATCATAACTGAAGCTTTATCTACAGCAGCAGTCTTGCCTGTCTTATAAGCGGCAAATACAATCAATGCTACGATAGTCGCGCGAATGGAAATAAAAGCCGCTTCTACCTTAGGATGCTCCTTCATTCCCAAGAAAAAAATCGAATAGATGATAACAATACTGAAGGTTGGTAATAATATACCGATCGTTGCGACAATCGCTCCAATTACGCCCGCAATTCGATACCCGATGAAAGTCGCTGAATTGATCGCGATTGCACCTGGCACTGATCCAGCAACAGCGAACACATCTGAAATGTCCTCTGACTGAAGCCACTTCCGTTTTTCAACAACTTCACGTTCTATAATAGGAATCATTGCATATCCCCCGCCGAATGTAACCGGCCCAATTTTGAGAAATACGACAAATAGATGCCATAACATTTTCAAACGCTCCACGCTCATGTTAGTCCCCCCTCTACTTATGTATCTATAGTATAACACCTTAATTTCATTTTGGAATAAAGAATTTTGGATTAGTTTGAAAATTGTGTTGTTTCGGAATAAAAACAACTTTTTAAATAAAAAAACATTATTTCATCTACTATTAAGCCGAGTGTTATACTTAGTTTATTTTATTTTGAAGTTAACTGAGGTTCCGTTTCTGAAACAGCCTCAACTAGCTAATTATTGACTAGCTATAATATAGCGCACCGATCTAACATGCGTTATAATAGACCCAGAGTAATCCCTATTACTTTAGTCGGAAAACGAGGTTGATAGATGAGTATCCCATCGGTAAACAAAATACCTTCCACAAAGAAACAGCTATATACACGAATTGCAGAGCAAGGTGTTGTCTCCAAGGCGGAGCTGCTTGCGGCTTTTCCACTCACGAGCAGCTCGCTTACAAGGCTGCTGGATGAGTTAGTTGCTGATAAATTGTTGATCATGTCCGGTCTCGGTCCATCAAATGGAGGAAGAAGACCGATTCTTTATGAAATTAATCCTGCTTATGGATACTTCTTCGGTTTAGAAATATCGAGGAGATACTCTACATTAGGCTTTTATGATATGAAAATGAATCCATTGTCCCAAATCCGCTGGCGAATGGATGAGGCCATGACACCTCACCAGCTCGTTGAATATGTCACCAATAATATCCGTTCGATCCTGCTTGATCACAAAATCGATCGCTCTAACGTGATTGGAATTGGAATTGGCGCTGTTGGTCCTTTGGATCGGGAGAAAGGAATAATAGTCCGCCCATTGAATTTCCCTGCTTCGGGATGGAATGACGTGCCAATATGCGATATCCTTCAAGAGCAAACCGGCATACCTGCCCGCCTAGAGAATGGCGCGAATGCTGCATTAATCGGGGAACATTGGTCGATGCGCCGACAAAATCTTCAGCATATGTTATACGTACACGCTGGCGTCGGTCTCAGGTCGGCCATGATGTCTTATGGTCAAATCGTTCACGGATCAATAGACATGGAAGGCTCCATTGGTCAAATGATAATTCAGATGGACGGACCTAGATTAAATGATCATGGGAACTATGGCGCATTGGAAGCATTTGTATCGGTGCAGGCTTTGGAGATGCAAGCACGCTCCCATGCCAAATTAGGACGTGCTGAGCTGCTGCTTGACGACCGTATTTCTCCTGATAAAATTAATTACGATATGCTGCTGCAGGCTTATTCTCAGAACAACCCTTATGTTCGCGAGCTGTTAATGCAATCAGCTATGTACTTCGGAATTGGCCTTGCAAACGTAATTAATATGTTTCATCCAGAAAAAATCATTCTCGGCGGAGTACTGGTAAACTCCAGTGAGCAGTTCTATTCTAGTGCAATTGAAATCGCTCAGAAAAACACCTATTATTTTCCAGATTATCAACCTTCGTTTTCTAAAGGAGAACTTAGGGAAGAAGCCGTTGCCACCGGTTCAGCGCTTATGGTTTGGAAAGAGATGGGTATATAGAGACCCAAAAAACCCCTTGGCCGCATTAGGCCAAGGGGTTACGTTTTATCTGAATATCTTCTTTGTATGTTAAATCAACGTATATTTTTCTCGTAGATCCGCACGAAGAGTAACAGCTGAATCCTCTTGAATGTAGTGACACACATACGAACGGCGCCAGCGGTCCTTACTGCGGTTCCGGCCAGAGGAATGAATTAAGAGTTCATGAAAAAATAAAATATCCCCTTTTTCCATTATGACTGGAATCTGTTCATTTAAGTCAATACCTTCCGTTTCGTGCGTAGTCGATTCATGCTCATTCAGATCTTTCACCGCACCGTGCGGCAGGAGACCAAGCTTATGTGAACCTGGAATAACCCAAAGACAGCCATTTTCTTCATCTACATGCTCTTCCATCGCAATCCAAGCTGCAACCATAGTCAAAGGATCGTTCTTGATATAGTAATAATCCTGATGCGACGCCTGTCCGTGTGAGCCCGGCTCTTTAAAGAAAAACATGCTTTGCACGCAAACCGCTTCTCCACCCATAAGCTGAGTCAACGCACCCCGAATGATAGGCAGTTTCATAATCTGACGGGATAAACCATCATGCTGATGAGCACTGAACAATCGAGTCGAAAAACGTGCTTTTTCGGTAGTCCGTGCCCATTCAAGGGTTTCATCTAGCGGTGTCGAACGAATTTCATAAATATGTCTGTTAAACACATCGACCAAATCGCTGCTACAGCCTTTTTTCACAATAACATAACCATCTCGTTTGTACTGTTCGAGTTGCTCATCAGATAATGGTGTTAAAAGCTCACTTTGCACATTAATCATAGTTTTTATCCCCTCTTCATTATACGAGTGTTATTGAAGCTGTTAAGATGCATTACAATATATTTACATTACTGTGCACGTTCCTTTTCAACAATAGCTATAATTATCAAATTTGTATCTCTAATTGATATTATGAAAATCCCGCTGTTGCACCAAGCGTAAACGACTGTCGCCGTCCTTGCGGCAAAAGCTCGTTTCGCGGTGAATTATAAGCCTATTATATGTGTGAAACTTATAAAGTCTTATAATTTGAAACCAAAAAAAACACTAAAGCAAAAATGCTTTAGTGTTTTTCTTGATGCTTCGGCTTACTCCGTCACAAGACCGTAAATAAGGACCGGTGGCACTGCTTGATCGCTTATGCGAATATTTTCATAAATTTTTGCTATTATATGTTCAATATTTTGTCTGTTTGAATGAATAGTAACTAAGGATTCACCCGCTTTAACGGAATCACCAATTTTCTTGTTAAGCATAAGACCAACGGCAAGATCAATTTCCGAATCTTTTGTCGCCCTGCCTGCGCCTAGCAACATTGCAGCAGTACCGATCTCATCTGCTACGATTTCCGAGACAACTCCATCCACCTTGGCGGGCACTTCGATTAAATAGGCTGCTTGCGGCAATTTCTCCGGATGATCCACTACAGTCGGGTCGCCGCCTTGGTTAGCAATAAATTGTTTGAATTTGTCCAATGCTTTTCCATTGCGAATAACTTCCTTCAGCATTTCCTCCGCTTCTTCAAGGGAGCTTGCCTTATTCGCCAAATAAACCATCTGCCTGCCCAAAGCGAGACAAAGCTCCTCCAAGTCCTTCGGCCCCTTACCCTGCAGAGTATCGATAGCTTCTTTGACTTCCAACGCGTTGCCAATGGCAAAGCCAAGCGGCTGGCTCATATCAGAAATAACCGCCATCGTCTTGCGACCGACATTGTTCCCGATACTTACCATGGCATGCGCCAATTCCTTAGCGTCTTCCACGGTTTTCATAAACGCACCGGCACCGGTTTTCACATCTAATACGATCGCATCCGAGCCCGCGGCAATTTTCTTACTCATAATGGAGCTGGCGATAAGAGGAATGGAATCTACTGTTGCAGTTACATCACGAAGTGCGTATAACTTTTTATCAGCTGGCGTAAGATTTCCAGACTGACCTACTATTGCAATTTTATCCTTATTCACCAAGCTTACGAACTCATCCTTGCCAATCTCAACATGGAAACCTTCGATAGCTTCTAATTTATCGATTGTACCGCCGGTATGACCGAGCCCGCGTCCTGACATCTTCGCTACTGGAATATCGAGAGCCGCAACGAGAGGCGCTAATACAAGCGTCGTTGTGTCGCCTACCCCGCCAGTGGAATGCTTGTCCACTTTAACCCCTTCAATTGCGGATAAATCAATGGTATCTCCTGAATTGACAATTGCCATCGTCAAATCAGCTCGTTCCCTCTCCGTCATGTCTTGAAAGAAAATCGCCATTGCCCATGCGCTTATCTGATAATCAGGAATTTCATCCTTCGTATAACCTTCTATAATGAAATTGATTTCTTCAGTCGTCAGTTCTTCTCCGTCACGCTTCTTCTCAATTAGATCCACCATTCTCATTATAGTGCCTCCTCACTAGTTACAGTTTCAAGAGCAACTTCCATCATATCGTTGAAGGTAGTTTGTCTCTCTTCTGATGTCGTTTCCTCGCCAGTCAATAAATGATCACTTACGGTTAGAATGGTTAAAGCATTGACGCCATATTTCGCAGCTAACGTGTAGAGAGCTGTTGTTTCCATTTCAACGCCTAAAACACCATGCTCCATCAGCTTTTGTACCACAGATTTGTCATCACGATAGAACGTATCTGATGTAAACACATTGCCCACATGCAGCTTCAAGCCCTTTGCCACACCCCGCTCATAAGCTGCTTTTAACAGCTTGAAGCTAGCAATAGGTGAAAAATCATAATTAGCAAAAACATGACGATTCACACTAGAATCCGTACAGACTGCCTGTGCTAAAATAACTTCACGAACATGTACGCTCTCCTGCATTGCGCCGCAAGTACCTACCCGAACCAGGTTTTTCACACCATATTCTTGAATAAGCTCGTTCACATAAATACTGATTGATGGAATACCCATACCCGTTCCTTGCACAGATATACGTTTTCCTTTATAAGTACCAGTAAAACCTAACATGCCCCGTACCTGATTGTAGCAAATGACATCCTCTAAATAGGTTTCCGCGATAAATTTTGCTCGCAACGGATCTCCTGGCAACAAAATAGTTTCAGCAATTTCACCTTGCTTAGCTTCGATATGCACGCTCATCGTATCTCTCCTTCTACTCCGCTATTTCAGCTCCGACAAAAAGCTCGTACCGTACTGTGGCATTTTAACGCCAAAATTGTCTGCAATCGTTGCACCAATGTCTGCAAAAGTTCCCCGTAAAGGAAGCTCTTGGCCTCCCTGCTTGAAACGCGGTGAATAGGCAAGCAGCGGCACATATTCACGAGTATGGTCCGTTCCGCTATAGGTTGGATCATTTCCATGATCTGCAGTAATTAGAAGAAGATCATTTTCCGTCATTTTAGCGAACACTTCCGGTAAACGAGTATCATAGTTCTCTAACGCTTCTCCGTAGCCCTTAGGATCGCGGCGGTGCCCATATAACGCGTCGAAATCTACTAGGTTTATAAAGCTTAGACCAGTAAATGAATCATCAAAGACAGATATAAATTTATCCATCCCGTCTGAATTCGAGTTCGTTCGGATAGCTTTGGTCACACCTTCACCATCATAAATATCAGAAATTTTCCCTAATGCTATAACATCAAAGCCCGCATCCTTCAGTTCATTCATGACCGTAGGGCCGAAAGGCTTCAACGCGTAGTCATGGCGGTTGGAGGTCCGTTCAAAGTGACCAGGTTCGCCGATAAAGGGACGCGCGATTATTCTTCCAAGCATATAGGGATCCTCAAGCGTTATATCTCGACAGAATTCACAAATTTCATATAGCTCTTTTAATGGGACAATATCCTCATGAGCAGCAATTTGAAGCACGGAATCTGAAGAAGTATAAATAATTAACGCGCCTGTTCTCACATGCTCTTCCCCGAGCTCTTTAATAATTTCAGTGCCGCTGGCAGGCTTATTTCCGATTACTTTCCGGCCGGTTTTCTCTTCAATCTGAGCTATTAATTCAGCAGGAAAACCGTTCTCGAAAACACGGAAAGGAGTATCGATATAAAGACCCATTATCTCCCAATGACCGGTCATCGTATCTTTGCCGCTTGATGTTTCCTGCATCTTTGTATAATAAGCAAGAGGTTTCTTCGCTATCGGCACTCCAGCAATTTCTTTAATATTGGACAATCCGAGCTTTGCCATGTTTGGCATCGCGAGACCGCCTAAATCACGGGCAATATGCCCTAGCGTATCGACGTCGAAATCTCCAAATTCAGCAGCGTCCGGCGCTTCTCCAATACCTACTGAGTCCATGACGATAAGATGTATTCGTTCAAATTCAGCCATCTTGATTAATCTCTCCCTTTTGTATGGTTTAGTCCTAAATAAATAGTCCAGCTATTGTGGCAGACAGGACGCTAACCAAGGTTGCACCATACAGCAATTTCAAGCCAAAGCGTGCTACTTCATTTCCTTGTTTTTCATGCAGTCCTTTTACAGCACCGGATATGATGCCGATTGAGGAGAAGTTCGCAAATGAAACAAGGAACACCGAAACAATCCCAATTGTTCTTGCAGATAGTTCCTGATGCTTACCTAATTCTAGCATAGCGACAAATTCATTGGAAACCAGCTTAGTTGCCATGATACTTCCGGCTTCAACAGCTTCATGCCATGGAATGCCCATTACAAAAGCAATCGGTGCGAAAATATATCCAAGGAGCTGTTGAAACGAAATGCCGAATATTCCGCTAAAGAGCCCATTAATCAGTGCGATTAATGCTACAAAACCAATCAACATCGCCGCTACGATAATGGCCACTTTGAATCCATCCATTATATATTCGCCAAGCATCTCGAAGAATGATTGCTTTTCATCCGTCTGTACGGTCAAAATATCTTCTTCTTTACTGACGGTGTAAGGGTTGAGGATTGAAGCTATAATGAAGCCGCCAAACAGATTAAGCACAAGCGCCGTTACGACATATTTGGGATCAATAATTTGCATATAAGATCCGATAATCGACATCGACACCGTAGACATAGCGGAAGCGCACAATGTATATAGACGCTGCCGAGACAGCAAGCCAATTTGTTTCTTTACAGAAATGAATACTTCAGATTGACCTAGTATAGCTGAAGCTACCGCATTATAGGACTCCAGTTTTCCCATTCCGTTTACTTTGCTCAAACCTAGTCCAATATATTTAATAATGAACGGCATGACTTTAATGTACTGCAAAATACCAATTAACGCTGAAATGAACACAATGGGCAGTAATACGGATATAAAGAATGAAAATTGTCCTTCATTTAAAATGCCGCCAAATACAAAGTTGATTCCTTCACCGGCATAGGTCAGCAATTTTCCGAACAAATCAGAAAAACCTTTAATTAGGAAAGCTCCAGCAGTCGTATTTAATAGCGCGAAGGCTAAAACGACCTGCAGAAAGATCATTATGATCAAAGGACGATAGCGAATTTTTCTTTTGTTGTTGCTGGCGATGTAAGAAAGGCCAAAAACAATTAGCAAGCCAAGTATAGTAATTAGATATTGCATTGCTAGTCCTCCTTGTAATTCGTGATGTCTTGAAATATCGGATTACTATAGAGCGCTTACAAAAATGATAGTTTACGAGGCTATTACTCCTTTATCCTTGATTGTATTTAACATTGCTGTTCCAATATGAAACAGCAATGCGGTCAACTAGACAATTAATATGAAGAGTCCGATTCTTGGCCTTGCATTATTTTCACGCCAGAGCTTGCACCCACTCTAGATGCGCCTGCAGAAATCATGTTGTTCATATCTTGAAGAGTACGGATACCTCCAGAGGCTTTAACTCCCAGCTTATCTCCAACCGTTTTACGCATAAGCGCTACATCTTCAGCAGTCGCTCCACCCGTTGAAAAACCGGTTGATGTTTTGACAAAGTCTGCGCCAGCTTTAGCTGCTAACTGGCATGCAATCACTTTTTCTTCATCTGTTAATAGACTCGTTTCAATAATAACCTTAACAAGTGCTTTCTCGTCAGCTGCCTGGACAACCGCTTGAATATCTTTCTCGACAAGCTTATGATCGCCGTCTTTCAAAGCACCGATGTTAATAACCATATCAACCTCAGTTGCTCCGTTTAAAATTGCGTTTTTTGCTTCAAATGCTTTCGTATCGCTTGTAGATGCTCCAAGTGGGAACCCAATGACTGTACAAACCTTAACCTTGCTTCCAGCTAAACGTTCTGCCGCATATGCCACCCAGGTTGGATTTACGCAAACCGAAGCAAATTCGTATTTTAACGCTTCATCTGTTAATTTTGTAAGCTCAGCTTTTGTAGCATCGGCGCGCAAAAGCGTATGGTCGATCATATTGGACAAATTTATCATGTTCATTTCATCCTCCTCTTATGCGATTCAACATTTTCATGCCTATAATAACACGACCTTGAACATATGTAAAACATCATTTGAAATTTTGTTCATATATATTATTTCCTATTCCAACAAAAAAATTCTGCCGTATAAGCTACAGCAGAATTGGATTTAAGTTAGCAATGCTAACGCGGTAAACTGATCCGTTATTAAAATATTTGCGTATCTACCCGCTAGTGCGGCTTGGATGGCTTCAAGCTTACGCTGGCCGCCAGCAACAAGAATCGACTTTTCCTTTTTTCGTAATTCAGCAAGATCTAGCCCTACGGTACGATTATTAATCTCTTCACTGCAGATGTTTCCTTCCGCGTCGAAAAACCGTGAACAAATATCCCCTGCTCCTGTTCGCTGCAGAAGCTCTTGCTCTTCCTCATTAAAGTAACCTAATTGGAAAAGCAGCGCGTCTTCTTTCAAAGTTCCCACCGTGAATACAGCGATGTTAGCTTGTTTCCCCAGCTCGATTATGCGCCCAATATGACGGTCCTCCTCCACCACTTGCTTGACTTCGATACGATCAAATATAACAGGCAATGGCAAATGCCTTGCGACCGTCTGAAATGCAGCAGCAAATAAATTAACAATTTCCGCAGCGTATGTACTCACCTGAGAGTGGCTAACGCCACCTTTCAGTTGAACAACCTCCACTCCCTTTACCGATTTCGGTTGCAATTGAAGAGCCACCGCATGCATAGTCGTCCCCCATGTAACACCGATAATATCTCCATCCAAGACAGTATCGTTAAGGAAACGAGCCGCTGCTTTGCTAATATGCTTTTTGATTTCTTCATGTTCATTGCGCGGTGAAACACATAGCTGGACCGTGTCCAGCTTGTACCTCTTCTTCAGCTCTTTTGCTAAAATATCCAAGTCCTCGCGGGGATCCATAATTTCAATCTTTACATAGCCTTGCTCTTTCGCGTATTGAAGCAATCGTGATACCGTTGGCCTCGACATTCCCAGCTGGGTAGAAATCTGCTGCTGACTATAATCCGCTTGGTAATACAGCCTTGCCGCTTCAATACTTAGGCGCTGTTTTTCATTATCCACTTTAATCAACCCACTTATTTTTATTTATCTTATTAATTTCTTCTTCACTTTTTTTAGTATCATATAGAAGAAAGAAAAGGCTGGCGCAGGATCATTGATACTCCATATTGCCGGAGCTTTCTTAGCAAAAAGAGACTTTACTATCGTTATTCTGCTCAATTGCTTCGTTTTAATATATTGTCTTGCTGCAAGCATATCCTCAAACATATAGCTAAAAAAGATACCCGTATCATGTTGAATGGCATGCCTTCCAATTTCTTTTCCCGTAAGCTCGTTATAGGCTAAAAGAGGAAAATTTATTCCACATTTCTCAAGAAGAATATTAAGAGTGGTTGTCCTAGCATTCACTTCTATTAAGTAAAACTTCCCCGTCTTCTCATCTTTCCATTGCAACTGTGTGAATATGATTTGAGCCAAGACATCTTATAACACTTAGACCTATAAAATAATTTGAACCGAGAATAACTGCCTTATTATTCATAAAACGACTCCCTCGCCCGCTTAACAATCGGCTTTCTCCATACGACAAACTCTTCCATTAATAATAACTCAGTGACGCCATTAGAGAAAACAATAATTTCATAGCAAAAAAGCATAGCCAGCGGCTGCGCCTTTTTGTTATATCTTTTTCTAATCTATTATTGCTCTTTGCCTAGAAAGCGCCAGAAATTACGATTCAACATATCGTCCAAGTCTCTCTTAATTTCTTCTTCTGTAACCTGCCAGCCACTTAGAAGCAGTTTCTCGTATTTGTCAGCGAGTACGTTACCAATAATTTTTCTGGAATGCTCCCATTTGTAAATCAACTGCTCGAAGACGCGACAGTCGGAGTGCTGTGGAATCATGGAAGTACCTAGCAGCTCTATCCGGAATCTTGTCATTTCTTCTACCATAGATTCGATGTGCAAGAACCACCAGCAGCCGAAAATCATTAAGTTGCGGAACTTACGAGCAAGAACGGTCAGCTCATGCTGGTTCTCTCTTGCCAGCATCGTAATGAGAAACTTCTGATCCGGATAACGACGACATAATGCTTCAACTGATGAAACATCAGACAGCATACTCATATCGCCTGCCAAGCCTAATCCTGGGTTCACTCTTCGGCGAACGCCGATCATAAGTGCAAACGGAATATTTTGCTCTTGGCATACTGGAACCATAACATCATCAATCATTTTGCTTCGATGATCTTCAGCTGGGTACTTAAAGTCACCAGGCATTGAAACGGCAAGGTAAAGGGCATCCATACGGACGATCCATTCTGTCAGAAAACGTCGTGTCTCTTCTTGCGTACGTTCCGTCCACTCCAATTGTACATCATAACCAAGGCTTTGAAGCTCTTTTACAGCATGAGGCCAGTCATTCAGCAACGTATCTACCCGAAGCGCAGCATAAAAACGAGGATCTGATTTTCCGTTTCCTGACAGCCAGACTG
This sequence comes from Paenibacillus sp. J31R122, assembly GCF_056269185.1. Classification (NCBI taxonomy): domain Bacteria; kingdom Bacillati; phylum Bacillota; class Bacilli; order Caryophanales; family Paenibacillaceae; genus Paenibacillus; species Paenibacillus sp. J31R122. The sequence continues at coordinate 410,937 of NZ_JBWDNM010000001.1, read as the reverse complement.
GACGCTCAATAGGATCAAACGGGTCGTTTGTCATTACGATTTTTTCAATACCAGCAATTTGCATGACCGTATCGACTTGTTCTTGTACAGTACGTTTCTCCAATTCCTTGCGATAATCATCAAGATTACGCGAGGATACGTCCAGTCCAAGACGTTTAAGAATCGTAATGAAACCGCTAGCTGCCTCACTTACTGGAGAATGGTCAATAAATAATGCTTTCCAAATCCAATCTGCTTGCTCACGTTTCGACATCGACCAGAAATGAGAGTATTCTTCCTCAGACCATCTGAATGATTCTGAAATCAAATAATGATAGGTTAATAGTTCATCAATACCCCACAATAGCAATTCCCCAAATTCAGGGGCATATAAATGCGTATGCATATCAGTGACAGGCATGCTGAGAGCCAAGCGTTCAACTGTTTGTCTAAGATCAGTCAAGCTTATATCCATTTGAGTTTTCATTATCATTTCTCCTTTTTTTAGTTATTCTATTGAAAGTGAAAGCTGAGTAGGATACGTTTACCCTCTCTAAACCCGACTCATTCCAAAAGGCTAGTGTGCATCACAAAATAACAACGTTGTTAAAAAAGTCTGGAAAGACTCTTTCTAAAAAACTTATCTCATATTCAAAATGATATAGGCAGTAGTAAGTATTTCGTTCTACTCTTAAAATGGGCCATTCAAACTATTAACTGCATTTGTGATTGTTCATTGCAAACGAACAGCAGGTTACGGACTCAGATTCCGTTATTCGTGAATTTTAATGTCAATCAGGACAGTCGCGGACCAGAGCGCTCTTATTTCCATTGACTGGAGGCATATTTAACCCTCTTTTCACAAATAACGGATCTGCGGTCCGCCAGCTTCCTCAAATAGGCGTAATGTTCACAAATAAAGTCTCCTGTTTCCGCCAACTTATTATCAAGGCTCGCATAGCTTCAATGGTTTCAATGGTTTCAATGGTTTCAATGGTTTCAATTATTGCACCTAAGCCAGTCAAAAACAGAAGGATGAACGTACTAGTGTAATTGGATGAATCTAATTGCTGGGTTAGCTCGATTTGAGAACTCTCTCCTGCAAATTAGCTGCAAACCCTGAAACTAATTCGGCTCAATTCCCATGATGATTCCCATTAGTTTCACAGTATGAACGTATTTCGCTCGCTTAACAAAAAGGTGACTCTAGTCGGTTAGACGTTTATATACTTCGCGATAAACGGTCTCTAGCGGTACACCAAATGAGCGTGCAGCTTGAGCTGCATCCTCAAATTCTGGAGATTGGCGAATGATTCTCTCTCCATCAATGGCCTGCTTCACTTTTATTGTTCCGTAAGCCGTTTCAACCTGAATCCACTGCCGTTCAAGCGCTCTGCGCTGCCAATTGCTTCTACGAACACCAAAGGTTGACGTTTCCGCCAGCAGTGCTTCTTCACAGCGATCGCTATTAGCCGGTTGACATAATACGGTTATAAGTACACCAGGACGATTTTTTTTCATATAAACCGGAGTGTAGTATACATCGAGCGCACCTGCTTCGAACAGCTTCTCCATCGCATAGCCAAGCGTCTCACCCGTTGAATCGTCCACTTGCGCCTCTAAAACAACAATTGTCTCTTGCTGTTTGTTTGTCTGCTCCTGCTGAAAAAGTATGGCTCTGATGACATTCGGGTGATCAAAATTTTTGGTTCCAGCGCCATATCCAATTCGATCAATTGTCCCTGCTGGCAATGTGCCAAATCCAGAAGCAAGAGCCTTCACAATGCCCGCCCCAGTTGGCGTAGTCAGCTCGCCTTGAGCGGTGAATGGAGACAACGGTACTCCGCGAAGCAGCTCTGCGGTCGCTGGAGCAGGGATCGGATATAATCCATGAGCCATACGAAGCCTGCCTGTACCAGTTGGTACGGGCGAGACAATGATTTGTCCGACACTAAGACTTTCAAGTGCTAAACAAACTCCGATTACATCTAAAATCGAATCCATAGCTCCCACTTCGTGAAAATGAACATCAGCCGGATCCATTCCATGGATTTTCCCTTCCGCCTTTGCAATCAAATGAAAGATTGCCAAGCTGCGTTCCTTGACACGATCCGGCAGACTTGAGCTTTCGATCATATGAATAATGTCGGAAGCTTTCCTATGCACATGTGAAAGGTTACTTATTCCATGTGAATGACCATGGGTGTGATCGTGGCTGTGATCATGGCTGTGACCATGATTGTGTTCATGACTATGATCATGGCTGTGCCCATGGCTATGATCATGACTGTGTCCATGATTGTGTTCATGACTGTGTTCATGACTGTGTTCATGGCTGTGTTCATGGCTATGATCATGACTATGACCATGGCTATGTTCATGACTATGATCATGGCTGTGACCATGATTGTGTTCATGACTATGACCATGTTTGTGGTCATGACTATGACCATGATTGTGGTCATGACTGTGTTCATGACTGTGACCATGACTATAACCATGGCTGTGGTTATGACTGTGTTCATGGCTGTGATCATGGCTGTGATCATGGCTGTGACCATGATTGTGTTCATGACTGTGGTCATGACTATGATCATGACTGTGACTGTGATCATGAGCTAGCACTGCATGTTCAAATTTCAGCTTCAGCCATTTGGCCGTAATGCCTCTGCGATCCACCTCTACAAATTCCATCGTAAATGGATCGATCGGCAGTTTGGCTAGATGTCTTATTATATATTCTGGGTCAGCGCCTAAGTCTACCAGTGCGGAAAGTGCCATATCTCCCGCGATTCCTGAAATACAATCCAAATAGATCGTTCTCATGCTAAGTACCCTCCGCTACCAGTTGTAATATCATTGCAGCTTGAAATCCTGCTCCAAAGCCATTATCGATGTTGACAACCGTAACGCCAGCAGCGCAAGAGGTCATCATAGCAAGAAGCGTTGTAATACCTTGCAAGTTGGCTCCGTATCCCACAGACGTAGGTACGGCAATAACCGGTCTGCGTACAAGTCCACCCACTACACTTACCAAGGCGCCCTCCATGCCAGCAACGCCAATTACAACAGAGGCTTCCCTGATCCGATCCTTTTGACTTAGCAGACGATCGATCCCTGCAACACCGACATCAAAGATGCGATCAACCTCGCACCCCATCCATTCAGCGGTTCCTGCCGCTTCCTCTGCCACAGGAATATCCGATGTACCTCCAGTTAATACAGCAACTTTCCCTGGAAGCTTTCGCGATGACTGACCTATGGAGATGAGGCGAGACGCTTCATCATAACGTGCCTCTGGATACCTTCTGGCAACTCGTTCCGCCATCTCGACAGTTGCTCTTGTGACTAGTGCTCTTCCATGCACCTCTACCAGTCGAGAGAAGATCGTTTCAACCTGATCAGCGGTCTTACCCAGACCAAATACTACTTCTGGATGACCTGTTCGTTCATTTCGACCTACATCAAGCTTGCAGAATCCTAGATCCTCAAACTCATTCATATAGCTGTGCCTCCACGTTCAAGCACTTTATTCATACTGCCGCTGCGATAACCGGAAAGATCCATTGCTACATAAATATAACCCAGCTCTTTCAGCTTCTCTGATATGCTCGGGGCTTGACTGATAAGCTGTTCCATTTCCTTAGGCTCAACTTCGATTCTAGCAATATCGCCATGGCTTCTCACTCTCACTTGGCCAAAGCCGAGTGAACGAATATAACGCTCGGATTCTCCAACACGTCCAAGCTTCTCTATGGTTATCGTCTCGCCATAAGCAATCCTTGAGGAAAGACAAGCGAATGAAGGCTTATCCCAAGTTGGAAGGCCATGCTCACGAGAAAGATCGCGAATTTCTTCTTTAAAAAGACCAGCTTCCTGCAAAGGCCCGCGAACTCCTCGTTCTTTTGCCGCTTGAACCCCTGGTCTATGCTCATTCATGTCATCCGCTATAAGACCATATACGATATGACGATAAGTCCCATCCTTCACGAACGGTTCCAAATGCTCGAACAAGCTTTTTTTACAAAAATAACAACGGTTTGCATTATTCTCTTTATAGCCAGGAATGCTTAATTCGGACGTTTCAATAACTTTATGAATCGCTCCAAGACTTTTGGCGAGCTTAATGGCTTCCTCAAGCTCTTCGGTCGGGTACGTTTCTGAATCAGCCGTAACTGCCAAGACACGCTCGCTTCCAAGTGTCTTTATTGCAGCATCAAGTAGAAAAGTGCTGTCGACTCCCCCCGAGAATGCTACTACAACGGATTCCATATCTAATAAAATCGCTTGCAGCTTGCTATATTTATCATGCATTGAAATCCCTCCTTTCAGCTAAATAGACTCTTAGCATTCACCGAGGCAAATGGGACAACTGTTTCCTTGAACCATCCAATTTGCCTGCCTCCTACATTCATAGGGGACGGGCTTTTTTTTAAAGTAGCCACAATCCCAATTGAAATTATAATTGGTGTATAAGTTGAATTCCTTCATCTATCAGAGTTGATGTTAGTGAAGTGAACAACTTTGGTCGAATTTCATCCGAATGTGAGGATAATCTCAGTAAGACTGAGGTTAGGTTCACTATTTTAAAAGCATCGGTTTACCGTATTTCGAATTAGTGAAGCAAACCTCACTAGCGATGAAGCTACCCTCATGCCGAATGAGGTTTACCTCACAATACAGAACAATTCACCCTGCATGATTGTCATTAATGAGATTAGCCTCACTAAACAGTGAGTTTCCCTCATTACCTCATTACCGCCTTACCCCTGTTCAATAACAAAAGGCCACTGGTGGTATATTCGAGGAAAATAAAGGGAAATTAGATCCTATTAGATCTATTAAAGCTATTAAAGCTATTAAACTTATTAAACCTATTCAGATATCGCCTGCTGCAGCTCCGTAATTTCTTTCATTGGCTCTTTCAATCGATCATATAAACTTAAATATAAAGGAAGCAATTGTTGATAGCGCTTATGATTTGCCGCATTCGGTTCATAGAAGCTGCCCCCTGTTTCCTTCCACCTGAGCAGAGGTCCGCTGCAGCCTTCCATTGCATAAATACCAAGCTGTGCCGCTCCAAGACCAGAGCTTTCTACAGATTCAGGCACCCGAACAGTTACACCCAGCATGTCAGCCATCATTTGGCACCATACTGAAGAACGAGCAAAGCCTCCAGATGCGCGAACTTCCTTCGGATTTCTTCCAGCTTCCTTCATTAAAGAGACAATAGCCGCAACTTGGAACAAAACACCCTCTAATGCAGCGCGAAGCATATCGGACTCATTATGAGCCAAAGTCAGTCCAAACATGACGCCTTTAGCTTGAGCATCCCAGAAAGGAGCTCGCTCTCCTGATAATAGCGGCAGAAAGAGTAAACCGTTCGAGCCTGCTGGTACTGAAGCAGCAAGAGGAATGACCTCTTCTAAAGGTTTCCCGGGAAATAGACGATCCGAAATCCAGCTAGCTACGATAGCTCCATTGTTCGAAGGACCACCTACTATCCAGTGATCTTTCGTCAATGCATAGCAGAACAACCGCCCCTCTGGGTCCAAGATTGGCTGACTAACCGAGGTTCTAACAGCGCTGCTCGTGCCAATGGTCACGGCAACCACACCCTCCTCAATCGCCCCAATACCCAGATTGGCCAGAACTCCGTCCTGTGCCCCAACAATAAATGGCGTATCCACATCAAGACCCATATACTCAGCCGCTGCTTTATTCAACCCTTCGATTCGTTCGGTAGTCGGAACTAGTCTCGGCAGCTGATCTTCAGAAATACCTGCTAGCAGCAATGCGTCGCTATCCCAACTTAACGATTCCAAGTTGAATAATCCGGTAGCACTCGCAATGGAATAATCCATAACCATAATACCGAATAGCTTATTTAAAATATATTCCTTTATACCGATGACATGCTTAGCCGCGTTGAATAGATCAGGACGCTGCTCCTTCATCCAAATCAGCTTCACCAGCGGAGACATCGGATGAATAGGTGTTCCTGTTCGTAAATAGACAGGTAATCCAGTACCATCCTTCAACAATCTGTCAGCCTGTTCAGCACTGCGCTGATCCGCCCAAGTAATGCTCGGAGTGAGCGGTTCCTCGTTATCATCCAGAAGAATTAAGCTGTGGTTAGCTGAACTAAAGGTAACACACCATATATCTTCAGCTTTCCAAGCGCCTTTCTTCATAAGATTGGCTACAGCGTCTAATACAGCAGCGTATATAACATCCGGGTCCTGCTCTGCGTAGCCAGGACTTGGAGTGTGCAGCGGATAAGGTATGGAATGGCTGTCATGAATTTTCCCTGTAGGATCGACAGCGAGTGACTTCAAGCTTGTCGTCCCAATATCTATAGCTATTATAATCTTTGTTTCGATACTCATTTTGGCAAATATCCTTCCTCGTCGAACTTCCACTCATATGGTCCTTCCAAAATTTCAATACGCGGATTGCTTTTTGCTTCCTCAAGCAGCGCTTCAGAAATTTCAATCGTTCCAAGATGCAAAGTATCGCGAATACGAATCAGCTTGCAAGTTGTATAGTCCAAAATATTGCAGGTTTTGATCGCAGCTTTGATAGCATCGCGGTCATTCGCAAGTGTTGTCGCTTGTTTCGTTGGTGCACAAACGGTAGATGTCAGTCCATTCGCATAGGTGCTAGGCCAATCCGTCTTGCTAACCAAGCGGCTTGTCGTGAAATCTGCAGTTCCTACTCCATTGGCATTCCCCTGAGATTCCGGTGTCAAATCGAGAACGACCATTTTATTAACCTCAGGCCCCCCATGTGCATAAGGCGTTGGGTATCGGCCTGTAATATTCGGATCGGCTCCATCTCCGCTAATATTTTTACCAATATAATCAATAACGAGTACATCCAATTCAGAGAATAAAATTTGCGGCAGGCGGCTCTTCGCCTCAACTAGCAGCTCCTTCTCTCTTTCCTCCATATTATCAGTACTTAGAACCTCTATACGACAGATTTGGTCGTATGCATTCTCAACTACAGCTACGCCAAATTGAATCGGCAGCTTGTCGATCATAACTCGAGCCATTGCCGGTACGTTCTCAGCCATATATTTAAAGCCTAGCTGATGACACGCCTCCGCCCCCTTTTGCTTGCCAAGTCCAATAGAAATCATCTTGAGCATGCCGCTCTCAATCGTCCCACGGAAAGCAGTATGCGGCTTGATACGATTAATAACGATAATAGCGTCAGCCTCTGTAGCTGCGATTTTATCACAATAAATCGGCAGGCCGTTCGGTAGACGGTCTAGCTCGACAACCTCCATCGATGAACGAACCGGGCAGCCCATGCGCGCCTCGTCGATACCAAGATGAGCAAGAACTTCAGTTTGGCCTTCTGCTGTAGCTCCTCCATGACTACCCATACAAGGCACAATGAAAGGCTCCGCGCTGTTTCTCTTCAGCTCATCGATAAGTGTCCTTGTCAGCTCATCAATTCGGGAAATACCGCGGCTGCCAACAGCTACCGCTACCTTCTGCCCGGCTGTAATTTCAGACATCCTACTAGAGGAGCGCAGCCCATTAATCAATTCTCCAATCGGGTCTGCTAATATTGTATCATCAAACGACTGCCTAATCTTTACAAGTTTTGGCACCGGAATGTTCTCAACTAGTTTGGTTAGTATATCGCTCATATTGTCATTGCTCCAAATCCGCCATCTACTCTTAAAAAAGTACCGGTTACAAACGAAGAAGCCTTTGGTGAAGCTAAGTAAACAACCGCGCCCTTAAGCTCATCAGGATTTCCGAATCGGTCCATTGGAGTATGCTTCATGATCGATTCAACTCGGTCTGGAGATAGAATCTTTTTATTTTGCTCGGCTGGGAAAAAGCCTGGAATAATCGCGTTAACTCTTACTTTGTCTGGAGCAAACTCACGAGCCAAAAACTGAGTTATACTATTAACACCAGATTTTGATGCCGAATATGTAAATACTTTGGATAGTGGTGGTGCAGATGATACGGAAGATATATTAATAATGGAACCGCCGTTGCCTTGCTCAATCATCTTTTTACCAAAAACCTGACATGCGAGTACTACGCTTTTCAGGTTAACATCCATAATTCGATCCCATTCATCCATTTCCAATTCAAAAAACGGTGTCGTACTATTTGTTCCTGATGCATTAATAAGAGTGTCTACTCGTCCGCCCCATTGCAGCACTTGGTCTAGTACAGATTCTAGCTCATCTTTTTTGGTAGCGTCCGCCTGGAAAGAGATCGCTGTACCGCCGTTCCCGACAATTTGCTCACATACCAATTTGGCTTTCTCCATATCTCGACCAACGATGGCCACCTTTGAACCCGCTTCCGCAAGCGCAGCCGCCATCGAACTGCCCAGCACACCATTACCTCCGATAACAACGGATACCGTATCTTGTAAGTTAAACATCAGCAATCACTCTCCCACCAAATTAACAACGTTGTTATTTAGATGATATACGAATATAATAACACTGTCCACTCAAAAATTGTGTCGCTTTCATTAAAGAAATAAGTATACTAAATAAGGCGAACGATTTACGCCAATACTCGTAAATGTTCTTTCCGGAGGGGAAAAATGGTAACGATCAAAGATATCGCAGAGCGGGCAGGTGTAAGCTTTTCAACCGTCTCCAAGGCTCTTAGAGATAGTCCGCTAGTACAAAATAAAACGAAACAGCTTATCCTTGCAATCGCTAAGGAAATGGGTTACCAGCCTAACATCGCGGCCCGAAGTCTCGTCTCTAGAAAAAGTGGCGCAATTGGCATTGTGTGGCCATCCATCGAACGAGCCGCCCTTTCCTCCCTTCTTACAAAGCTAAACGAAGAGCTCGAAAATCTTGGCTATGTCACAATACTTTCTATAAGCAATGTTGAATCAGCAATTGAAATCTTTCGCCGCTACCAAGTAGACGCGATTCTCGTATTCGGTGACAGAGACAATATTCCCAGCTATACGGACTTAAATCCAATGAAAATACCAATTCTTACTTATGGTGCTGCCAGCTATTCGCCATTTTCCGCAGTGGACGTGAACCGCGGTCAAGCCATTCGTTTAGCCGTCCGTCATTTAGTTAAATTGGGGCATACACGTATCGCCTACATAGGAGAACCCAAGTCGCATGATCCTTTGCAGGCAGTTAAGATCGAAGCATTCCGAGAGGAGCTCATCCATTTAGGACATCACTTTGAGAGCAATTCCGTTCTTCAAATGAATGGTTTAGAATTTCATGATGGTTATGCTGCCGCTCGCAGCATGCTGGAACGACCCATTCGTCCGACTGCTGTGATCAGCGGTGGTATCGATTTGACACGCGGCATCCTTAGAGCGATCAGTGAGCAAGGTCTTGTTGTTCCACAGCATATGTCAGTCGTCAGTTATGATAATCTGCCTCAGATGGAGGAACTTGAAATCCCGATGACGATCGTTGGTGTTGCTATATCCTCAATAACATCTGTTATTGCAAAAACGATCATTGAACTTGTTGAAGAACCTAATTCAATTAAGATTGTCCATTTAGAGCCGGAGCTTGTTATCCGTTCTTCCACCTCTAAGGTGCCTGAACACTAGCGTAAACGGCTGACACTGTCCTTGCAGCAAAAGCAATCGTTTCGCGGTGAAATATATCTGAGTATAAGGTTGGAACTTATACTTTCCTATATTATTTAAAAAAGAAAAGGTAATTCTCCACATTATACGTAAAGAATTACCTTTTCTTTTATGATGAGTAAATAAAGATTTTACAAGTGACTTTTGAATTGAACGATAATCACTTGACATTCTGCCTCGGAAAGCTGTTTCTCGTCGGTTTTAACGCTTTTTCATCAAACCTTAATGCCATATGCAGACCCTAATTTTTTACCCGCGATCAGATAGGCTTTTGCACTTCTTTGCAATTCTGTTTCTTCACTGTATGTTGTAAAATCAACACTCGTCTTCTGAAAAATACGCTGTTCAGCTTCTCTTGACTCCATATCCATTTTATATATACGAAAATGCTTTTGAAATTGTAAAATATTCGAATTCGGTTTTAATATTTCACTCAGGTTCGGGAATAGCAGCCATGAATGACAAATGAAAACTGGACTAATTTCTTTAAAAAATGTTTTGGCTTGCTCGAAGGATTCCTCCACCTTGAGCGCGTTTAACGGCTCGCCCGCTGGAATATGAACATTAAGTACAATTTGATTTTTAATTATCCGCTTGCCCTCTACTTCTACATCACAATCCATGACTCTGGGCTGAAACTGAATTCTGCCCAGTCTAAAAATTTTAAGCAGCACATGCTCTTTGAGCCAGTTATATTCTTGGATACCGTATTCGCCAAACTCCCGCTTGCACTCTAAACACCATATTTGAATGTCCGTGAAAGTATCAAAGTAAATACGGTCTTCAATGCCTCTTATTTGATACTGTTCATAGCTATCAACAGCAAACCTAACAAATAAGTATAAAAAAAGCTGCCTGTACTCATCTGATTGCTTTACCCGTTCAAAAAAAGATTGCTGATTCTCGTAAAAATGACTTTTATAGTTTTCATAAGCATCTTCACTCATAGGATATCGGTTCAATAGTAGCCAAGCATCCGGATTAAGCTGTATACCCTCGCAAAATCGCTGTATATTCATACTCCACGATCCTCCATCGTATGCTTATCGGGATATCCATTTTCCGTTTGTAAAATCAGGAATTGCCACTGGCTGGCCACCTAATGCAATCGAATCTTCAGACAACGTAGAAATGCTCATCCAAGAAGCCATATCATAAACATCAAGTGGTGTTTCGGTTCCCTGCTTTACACTTTCGAAGAAGTCAGCGAATACAAGCCAATCGATTCCGTCATGACCGCCCTTTACGCCATCCGCCAAATATTTTTTCCATATCGGATGATCGTACTGCTCTCTAAACTGTTCAACATTACCCCATTTATCATTCCAATTGTGGTGGAATGCATCATGCTCCCCATCTATAAAAATTGAACGATTGTCCTCAGCATACATAGCTTTTGTTCCTCTAACCGTAAACCCTCTTGAATAGTATCTAGGCAAAGTAGTATCAAGAGTGATCGTAATTGTCTCTCCATGTGCACATTTGATTATCGTTGTAATAATATCACCCTGCAAAAAATCGGTATTCATCAATTCTTTATCTTCACTCTTTTTATTTTTAATGTACTCACTCATCCCTTTTGATTTTGAAGCCATTGACACGAGAGAGACCATTCTGTTGCCACGATTTATATTGAGAATCTGGGCAATTGGCCCAATTTCATGTGTAGGATAATTTTCACAATTACGGTTAATATAATTTCTTAATCGATAATGCCTATCTTCTTTTCCATTAGCAATTTCTGATCTCAGATCATGATGATAACCGCCGGAAGCGTGTACAACTTCACCAAACACACCTTGTTTCACCATATTCAGAACCATAAGCTCATCTCTGCCATAGCAGCAGTTTTCCATGATCATGCACGGCACTTTAGTTCTTTCATACGCTTCTACCAGTCTCCAGCATTCCTGAATAGAATACGCTCCGCCTACTTCGCTGGCTACATATTTACCGGCTTCCATCGCTGCCACAGCAATATTGATATGTTCTTCCCAAGATGCTCCAATAACAACGGCATCTATATCTGCAATAGCCAATAGCTCTCTATAGTTTTCTGTAATGAATGGCCGAATCCCCCGTGCCTTTTCAACCAAATCTGCGGCATTCTCACGCCGATCTTGATATAAATCACACACAGCTACTACATCTACATCATCATTTGTCAATATAACAGCTGATAGTAATCCGGTTCCGCGCCCACCAAGACCAACTATCCCAATTCTTACTTTAGATTTCACTTTAGCTTCCATTACAGCCTCCATTATAATCGTAGTTTTATAGCTATATTTTATAAGAATTTATCGAGGAATGATTTAGCCATAAAAGCTATTATTTGGACAATTCCGATATATTAAAATCAAGAAGAATCAACGGAACCAGAAGTGAATAACGTTATTTACTACTATTTATCGATAGAGAATTCGAAGGCTTTATAAACCTCAGCGCCAACGCAACAAAGATGAACTCCGCAGTCATGCCGATCGATTGCGCCCAAGCCCCAATGGTTCCATTCCATTCAGGCGACATGCTAATACATACAAGCAGTGTGATTAAGGTAGTGCTGAAATTGGCGATTTGAGAGCCTACAATTAGCTTCGTCTGCCCCCGCACAAATACAAGTCCGTTCAATACGTCTAGCCAAGGCATAACAAGGGCAAACAGCACAAACGCTTGCAGCACTCGAATGCTCTCCGCCTGCAGCCGTCCATGAACCCCGATCACATGTTCTAACAAAAAAACACCTGCAGGTGTGAAGGCGATTAATCCCATTAATAGGGCGGGAACGAATCCAAGCATTAAAGTAAATTTCCGAACTGCAGCTGGGTCGATCCGATAAAAATTGATTACAATTTGATGAAAATAACTGAAAAAACTGCTCAGCAGCATAACTAGACTAGCTGCGATTGCAAAGGAAGAAATAGCTAATTGAGCGTCCCATGTCTTTCCCAGCATGGCATTAATAGCTGGTCCGATCCATACTGAAATAAACGAAGAAAAGAGTAAGGGCTTGTAAAAAGAAAATACTTGCCGTTTGCTTTCGATCGGATGATCCTCCAGCTTGTCCGGCATCTTGCGGACCAGCAAACGTCCCTCAGCAAAGCTGACTGCCGCTTCAATCATCATTCCGAACAGAAAAATTACAGCGCCAACAACTCCGCTAGTAACCCCTGTATGAACAAAATAAAGAGAGAGCACATACATGCCGGCCAGCCGGACCGCCATGCCGATGGTTAGCCATTTCGTTCGTAAATTATAAATGATGACCCCTTGATAAAGGCAGCGAATACCGGAAAATAAGCTTACGAACATGAGCACCTTATAGACTCGAATGACATCCTGAACGTTGTCTTCGCTGACTCCGAACACACCTTGGAAAATGAATGTGCCAAACGGTGTATAACTAATAATAAAACCCATAATCATAATGCTGGCAAATACAATCTGTGCCACTGTGAGCGTCGATTTAAATGATTGTTTGTCCCGAACGAGTGTGGAGCAGGTTTGTCGCAGCAGCACAGCTGGCCGTTCCGTAATAGCAAGCAGACTCATCGCAATGGCATAACTCGCGATAATGCGTTCGGGATCTGCGGCTCGGCTTAATGTGCTGTTGATAATGACATGTGAAATAGTAACTAAACTCGCTGAAATACCTAGCGGTAGAAAGAAAGCCCAAAGCCTTTTCATGCTTACTGATTGTCTCTCTGGTTGAGCTAATGGTAGATTCATAGCTGCGGCTCCTTCAAAGCATCCGTCTCATAATCTTCTGTATTTGATTTATCGTTCAATTATAGCTCCGTTTATTGTTAATGCCTATACACTTATACGAATAGGGGAGCATCGTCCCAACCGGAACGATACTCCCCTACAAAAAATTTGAGGTATTCCCCTTTTAAAAGCTAGTAAACCACTCATTTATTACATTCACTTTATCAAAGTAAAGCATGATTCCCACAATGACTAATAATACCCCGCCTACTTTCATAAACATATTGGAGTACTTTAATATCCCTCTTACTCTTCCAATAAAGTAGGCCATTAGAATAAATGGAATTCCGAATCCCAATGAATAAGCAGTCACATTTGTAAAGATTTGAAGCGGATCAGGGTTAATCACGTTGGAATACATGATCGCTCCGAAAATCGGGCCAATACATGGCGTCCAGCCTGCTGCGAAAATAACTCCTACTAAAACAGATCCCAGAGATTTATTCATCTTGACTTTTATTAATGGGAAGCGGAATTCCTTCATCATGAAGCGAGGTTGAATAATTCCAATTAAAAATAAGCCGAGAACAAAAATGAAGACGCCGCCAAGCATACGAATAAGATCGCGATAATTTTCAAAGAAATGACCAATTAAGCTCGCAGAAAATCCAAGAATATAATAAATCAATGAAAACCCTAGTAAAAATAAAATGGAATGACGAAGCAGTGTCAAACGTACTTTGGATGACTCTGTAGTCTGTATTTCACCAACCGATATGCCTGTTATGTAGGACAAAAAGGATGGGTATAATGGAAGCGTGCACGGTGATATAAAAGCTAGTAAACCACCGCCAAATGCAATCGACCACGTCAAAGTATCCATTATGGCATTACCTCAGGCTGGATCTTTTTCATCAATTCGAGAACATCATTAGAACTGCTTAATTCACCCGTTTTTTTCTCGATGATTACTCCCTTTTCATTAATTAGAATCGTCACCGGCAATCCTCCGATTTTATATAATCCTTTAGCTTCATTATTCGAATCCAATAGAATCGGAAATGTTAATTCAAGCCCATCTGCAAATTTTCTTGCGGAAGACTCTTTCTGTCCTACGTTTACAGCTAGTATCTCAACCCCAGGAACCTGCTTATACACTTGATTCATAAGGGGCATTTCGTTGATGCAAGGCTCACACCAGGTTGCCCAGAAATTCAGGAGCACACCTTGTCCTCTGTAATCAGATAGCTTCACCTTTTCTCCTTGCAGATTAACAAGCTCAAAGTTTGGAGCATGATTGCCAATTTCCACTTCTGCGCGATTGCTAGTCATGCTTTCAAAGATTGCATACCCTATTCCTAAACCTATTATTATAGTCAATGCAGTTCGTATCAGCTTCGAACGCTGAATGGTGTTCAAGCAGATCATCTCCTTCCGCTTCAAAAACAAACTATGCCTGTAAAGCCTTTATATCTTTAATGATCTGATCAAAGGGCGTATCTATCGTTCCATCATATTTACCGACCACGTTGCCTGATTGATCGATGAGAAAAAACGATGTCCCGTGGATGACTTGATCAGATGCTGTATCTTTAACAACGATTGTTTTAAACGAATTAAGAATAAAAGACTTGATTTCATCAAATTCATAACCGGTTAAAGCATGCCAGTTAGTGAAGCTAGCATCAAATTTACTAAGATAACCTTTTAACGCTGCCGGGTCATCCCGCTCTGGATCAACCGAGAAAGATACCAACTCTGCCTCAAGACCCGCTTCACTTATTCTTTTTTGCAGCTCCGCCATATTCGCTGTCATAGCGGGACAAACCGTTGTGCAATAAGTAAATACAACATCCGCAATCCAAACCTTATTTTCCAAATCGGATAAGGAAAACGGATTACCGTCCTGATCCGTATATTCGAAAGGCTCTACTTTCATATTAAAATCAGCCGCACTCGGTTTATTGCTGCCGCATGCAGCAGTAAAAACGATTATGATACTAATCAGACCCATTAACATTAACTTCCGCATCGTCCAACCTCCTCCTTATTCCTTTTCCGAAAGCCACTGTACTAAAGCTTCAATCTCTTCTTGGTCAAGTGATTTTTTAAAAGCTGGCATCCCTTTCGCTCCGTCCGAAATAATCGCATTCAACTGCTCTTCTGACAACCTCGCGCCCACCTTCTGTAGATTCGGACCGACCCTTCCTTTTAAATCCGCAGCATGACAGCCTAAGCATTTACTTTTATACAAAACCTCCGCGCTTATCTCTTTAACCTTTTTCGGTTGATTATCATTTCCAGCATTACTGCATGCAGTCACGATTAGAAGCAAGACAAATAAAAGACTGATGGACCATTTCTTCATTCTGAAACCTCCAATTCTTTTTTCGGCATAACATGCATTTCTCTTGCCGTAACATGAGCGATGACATAATAAGTTCCTGATTCGGGGAATACTTTTTCGATGCTATATAGTCCATTTTCTGAATGTGACGCATCTACTTTTTCATGCTTATTCTCATCCTTATCATCGTCTTGCTTCCAAAGCTCAAACTCCACCTTTTGCGCGTCTTCAACATTTTCTGAGCCTTGGGTAACATGGGCCGATATTAAAATGGGTTTACCCGCTTGTATAGATCCTGTATCGAGCTGGATGTCTACCTCAACGATTTGAGGAAGCCCTTCGCTCCCATCTTCGTTATTTGAGCAAGCAGAAAACAGAAGAAGACTAATTAATGCTATGCTCATGAGCATCAGCTTCGGGAGGGATGCCATCCTTCTAGATACATGAGATATTTTCATATTTCTAACTCCTCTCAGATTCGAAGTAAAATAATTTGTAATCTCGTCTAACACTAGAGTAGATGTGCGCATGCGTCACCAGCCATTACTGAAGCAGACATACCATCCATGTTCAAAAAGTTGAAACAAATGCTCCACTTTTAATAAGCC
Source organism: Paenibacillus sp. J31R122 (assembly GCF_056269185.1). Classification (NCBI taxonomy): domain Bacteria; kingdom Bacillati; phylum Bacillota; class Bacilli; order Caryophanales; family Paenibacillaceae; genus Paenibacillus; species Paenibacillus sp. J31R122. The sequence goes on along the minus strand of NZ_JBWDNM010000001.1, from coordinate 394,674 downwards.
AACATCGTTGATTTGTTTTGATAGTATCGCCCGAGCTCCATTATGTTTTCTCTGGTCTGCTTCCCCTCAAGAGCTAATTTGCGATTAATGCCCTCTTCTTGGAGTGCTTCAGCGGCTGCTTTTCCTACTGCAACAACCAGCACCTTATATTTGAAGCAATCTTTAAGTTGAAAATAGTAGCCGTTTTTTTTAACAAAAAGAAAAAATGCTCGGACTTGAACGGCTGTCGTGAAACATACCGCATCCACTGCGCCATTAAAAATCTCTTTGCATAACAAGTCAGATACTTGAACCTCAGGAGGATTCTGATAGTAAGGAATGATTTGTCTCACTTTCGATCCCTTATTCTCCAAAAATTTGATCAATAATGGGGAAGGCTTATCTTCTAACTGTAAAGTTACCTTATTTCCTGTGTATACAAATCGATTTAAATTTTTGACTAATCCTTGAATACTGCTATTTTCCTCAACAAAAATAGGCGTGATTCCCATTTTCTTTAGCATTGCAAATGTTTTGTAACCTATGGCCACTACTTTCGCTGCATTCAAAATTTCAATAAGCGCAGAACGAATTACCATACACTCCCCTTGCTTCATAATCGCTTCAAGTCCAGTTCTTGAAGTGAATATAATCCAATCACTCCTTTCCTCGATAAGACGAAGCAGTTCATGCTCAATATGCAAGGTAGAGAGTGTAAGCTTACTATCCTGCGGCCTGGCAACAGGAGTTCCGCCTAACTTCTTAATCATTGAACTCATGTCATGCCAATTGTTATTCCCTGCAATTGCAATACGTTTTCCTATCAAACCTTCCGTCATTATGAGCCCTCCTATCTTATGTCTGCTGGCATATTTCTTCTCTCATGTATGAATGATTAATACTAGCTAAATCATAAGTAATAGATGCTTAAATGAAACCATCCAAGTTATATCAATTAGAACCATCCATATGTACAATTCGTAATTCAATCGTCAAATATTTCTATTTAGAAGTTAAAACTGCTGGTCTAGCAAATGTTATACTAAATACAAAATGATTAAGGAAGGGGTGTACGTCATGTGGAAGCCTGACCGTTCCAATAAAAAACCGCTATACCAACAAATCGCTGATAACATTGAGACAAGAATTTCATACGGTGAGTTTCCTCCTAGCAGTTTGCTTCCTTCCGAACGAAAGTTGGCAGAGCAATTAGAAGTAAACCGCAGCACGGTCATTCTTGCGTACGAAGAACTTCGAGCTATTGGAATAATCGAAAGTCGGTCGGGCGGCGGAACTAGGGTAAGTAAGCACAAATGGGGCGCAACGCCGAAACATACCCCTAACTGGCATCGCTATGTCGATGGAGGGAATTTTCTTCCTAATGTGCCTTTCCTGCGCCGTATCAGGGAAGCGCTGCAACAAAACGATGAACTAATTGACTTTGCTAGCGGGGAATTAGCTACTGATTTATCACCAAATCAGGAAATCAAAACTTTATTAAGTGAAAGTCCCTTCTCCGAGCATTTAGGCTATGACAACCCACAGGGCTATATCCCTCTAAGGGAAGCACTTGTTCAGTATTTGAAGGATTACCGGGACATCAACACGACAGACTCCTCCATTCTCATTACTTCGGGGTCTCAACAGTCACTGTATTTAATTACGCAATGCCTGCTCGTCCCTGGTGATGCGGTAGCTATAGAAGATCCTTCCTATTGCTACTCCTTGCCTATGTTTCAATCCGCTGGTCTGCGATTACTTCGGCTGCCCGTGGATAGTAAAGGGATCCATCCTGAGGATATTAAAGCTTTGTATAAAAAGCATAAAATCAAAATGATTTTTATCAATCCGAATTTCCAAAATCCAACCGGCGTTTACATTGATCCCGAGCGGCGAAATAAATTGCTGGATATAGCAAGCAACTTAGCAATTCCAATTGTGGAGGACGATCCTTTCAGCCTGACTGCTTATAATGGAGTACCTCCAATGCCGTTAAAATCTTTTGATACGCATGGCTCTGTCATACATATCGGTTCTCTCTCGAAGACAATAGCTTCAGGTCTAAGAATAGGCTGGATGGTGGCTCCTAATTCAGTGGTTAGCCGACTCGCCGATGCAAGGCAGCAAATGGATTTCGGTCTTAGTGTCGTTCCGCAGCGGATTGCAACACAGTTTATTCAGTCCCCATACTTTGATCCTCATTTGGATCGATTACGAATGAATCTGCTCTTTAAAAGAGATTTAATTATCGATGCCTTGCGTAAAGAACTGCCTGAGCAGATAGAGTTTACGGTTCCCCAAGGAGGTCTACATCTGTGGTGTAAAATCATTCCTGAGTTTAATGAAAGCAAGTTACTGGAAGAGTGTATACGAAGAGGAGTTGTGTTTGTACCTGGCAGTGTTTATGGATCTGATGCTGATTATGTTCGTTTCAACTTCTCTAGACCAAAAGCGGAAGAAATCGATGCGGGGATAGCTATTTTTGCAGAAGCGCTTCGTACTATCCTTACACAAGCGTAAAGACTGTCGCCGTCCTCTGGCGTCATAAGCTCGTTTCGCGGTGAAATAAAGGGAATATAAGATGAACTTATACTCCCTTTATTTTCAAAAATAGTATTCTTTATTGACCATCGATACGGTCATCGTGATCTTCCCATCTCTTCGAGTATGCTTTATTCGTAATCCATATAGTTACCCATGACAAACCGATAATAACGATTGCTGATACGATCCAAACACTTATCGGCACTTGCATAACTGATCTCCTCCTTCGATTGTTTTCATCCGTATACCTCCTATTTGACAACCTTTATCGAATGAACAGTAGGATCCTCAGGTCCTTTAACAGGCAGGCCTGATTCCAAATGTTGAACAATGTAATGAAGGTTGTTCTTTGTTATGACTTCTCCAGGAATCAAGACGGGAATGCCTGGCGGATATACGTATATAACCTCGGCCATTATTCTGCCCACCGCATCCCTAAGAGGTATAGTTTCCGTTTCAGAATAAAAAGCATGTCTTGGTGTTAGTCTAAGCTCAGGCAGCTGTGGGATCAATGTCTGTATATCCGTCAGCTCCTTAGCTTGTATACGGGCTGGTTCACTCATTTGACACAGGGCTTGTATTAATGGCGATATCGTTTCCATTGTATCCCCAATCGTCACCAAACAAAGAATATTATAAAGGTCACTTAATTCCACCTCTATATTATATTGCTCCCGCAGCCAGCTTTCTGCTTCGAAGCCGGTCATTCCTAGATTTTTGACATGAATACATAGCTTTGTCACATCAAAAGAATACGCGCCCTCTGAATCTAAAATTTCATTCCCAAAACAATATATATTCGGAATCTTATTAATTTCGGTCCTTGCATACGAAGCCAGTTCAATGGCTTCTTCCGCAAGTTCCTGTCCGCGTATAGCCAATTGCCTACGAGCTGCATCAAGGGAAGCCAACAATATATAGGACGTTGAAGTAGTTGTCAGCATACTTAGTAACGTTTTGACGCGTTTTAGGTTGATTCGTTCACCCTTTACATTCAGGATTGAGCTCTGAGTCAAGGATCCGCCTAGTTTATGGACACTCGTCGCGGCCATATCAGCACCAGCTTCCATAGCTGACATCGGCAGCTTAGGATGAAAGTGAATGAGTGTGCCATGAGCTTCATCAACAAGAACAGGAATATTAAACCGGTGAATGAGTTCAACCATTTCCTTAAGATTGACGCTCACCCCATAATAGGTTGGGTTTATTAGCAGTACGGCTTTGGCATCACGATGCTCTTCTAACGCCAATTGAACGGAGCTAAGAGTTACGCCATGCTCAATGCCTAACTTCTCATCCTTGAACGGTTCGATGAAAACGGGTATCGCCCCAGAAAAGATGATCGCGGTCAAAATGGATCGATGTACATTTCTAGGAATAATAATTTTATCGCCTTCTAAGCAGACTGTCATAATCATCGTCATAATCGGGCTACTCGTTCCTTGAACGGAAAAGAAGCTGTAGTCCGCTCCGAAAGCTTCCGCAGCCAGCCGCTGCGCATCTTTAATGATCCCTTCCGGTTGATGAAGATCGTCCAATGGAACAATGTTGATCTGATCGATAGAAAGGATATTGTCACCTGCAAAAGCACGGAATTCTGGATCGATGCCTCTACCTTTTTTGTGACCTGGTATATGATACTGTATCGGATTATTTTCTGCATGTCTGACCAAAGCAGTAAACAGAGGTGTTAGTTGCTGACTCATGCTGCTCATCCTTTCATACATAAAAAATGTTTTCTTATTCGTTCCTCTGCCTCTATATAAAATGCTAAACGACCTCTGTACATTTGTAACCATCCACTCCCTCATACAATTAACCCATCCACTCAGCTTATTGCATGACAAAAAACACGCCTAACTAGGCGTGTTTCATCCAGTCTTTCAGTATCACGTAGCTACCATATTAAACAACATGATCCACATGGAGCCGGCAACGATAAGAAGCATGATGACTATACCAAAAATAAGTGACATCAAATTGTAGCGTGGCTTTTTTTCCTCGCGTAAATGCATAAAAAATATCAATTGAACAACTAACTGCAGAACAGCGGCCGTCATAAGAATAACCGTGCTTACCTTCCCCTCAAACCAACCGTTCATTACGACAGCAAGTGGGATAAATGTTAATACAAGTGAGGAAAAGAATCCAATTGTATATGATTTTACGGAACCATGCGACTCGGCATGCTGCTTCGTTGTATCGTACTGTGCCATCTATTTCACCCCCATCAAATAGACAATGGTGAAGACAAAAATCCAAATAACATCTAAGAAATGCCAGAATAGGCTGATTACATTGACTTTGCGCTTCGTAACAGGCGTAATGCCGTGCTTGGCCAGTTGAATAATGATCGCAATCATCCAAACCAATCCTAACGCCACATGCAGCCCATGGGTTCCGACCAGCGCGAAGAAAGCGGATAAAAAAGCGCTGGTGCCCATATTGGCTCCTTCATGTACCAAATGGATAAATTCATTAATTTCCAAAATGATGAAGACTGCTCCAAGCAGTACCGTAACACCAAGCCAACCTATTAAAGCTTTGCGATTCCCCTTATTCATGGCTAGCGTTGCAAGCCCACTCGTATAGCTGCTCGTTAACAGGATACACGTACTTGCGATGATGCCGCCCATCTGAAACAGATCTTTAGGACCAGGCCCTCCATTTGTATTGTATTGAAGGACAACATAGGTAGCAAACAATGTGGCAAATAAAATGACATCCGTCATCAAGTAAATCCAGAACCCTAATGTACGCATTTCCTCGATATCTGGATGGTGGTCGTGGTCCGAATGAAGCTGCGGGTGATCTGCAAGCTTAGAATTGTGTATTTGAGCCATCAGTTCATCACCTTCCTTGCCGCAGCTTCTGTTCGTTTGATTTCTGCCACTGAAATATAATAATCATTGTCATAGTTAAAGGAATGAACAAGCATACAAACTGCTACCCCTATTAATCCTGGAATAGCTAACCATAACCAATCAAACACAAAACCAAATCCTGTAGCGAACCAGAACATCGACATCACAAATGGAATACCAGAATTTTTAGGCATATGAATCGGTTCTAACGCTGACACAGGCTTATACTGGCCTTTTTCCCTGTTAAGCTTCTCTTCCCACCACTCGTCCTGAGCAGAAACCTGTGGTATCGTTGCAAAGTTATAAAGAGGTGCAGGAGAAGGGATCGACCATTCTAACGTACGTCCATTCCAAGGATCACCCGTTACATCTTTTTTAAGATGTTTGATGCTATATGCAATTTGCCATACTTGAAACAAAAAGGCGATGCCCATCAAAACGGCTCCAATGGTGGATACCATATTCATATCCGCCCACCCCTTGTCCCATCCGTATGAAGCTACTCGACGAGTCATACCCATTAAGCCGAGTACGTATTGCGGCATGAAACATAAGTAAAATCCAATATTCCAGAACCAGAATGCCCATTTACCAATACGCTCGTTCAACTTAAAGCCAAACAGCTTTGGCCACCAATAATACAAGCCGGCGAAGTAGCCAAACACCACACCGCCAATTATGACATGATGAAAATGCGCAACAAGGAAATAGCTGTTATGGAACTGGAAATCTGCCGGCGCTACGGACAGAAGAACGCCAGTCATTCCTCCTGTTATAAAGCAGGGAATAAAACCGATCGTCCACATCATTGGCGTCTCGAATGTGATCTTTCCTCGGAACATCGTAAACAGCCAATTGAATACTTTAACGCCTGTTGGTATTGCGATCAGCATCGTCGTAAGCGCGAAAAATGCGTTGACATCCCCACCTGAGCCCATCGTAAAGAAATGATGCGCCCACACTAAAAAGGACAGAAAGCTAATAATTAACATGGCGTACACCATTGATTTATAACCAAACAGCTTTTTCTTCGCAAAAGTGGACACAATTTCTGAGAAAATCCCGAATGCGGGCAATACGATAATATAAACCTCAGGGTGTCCCCACATCCAAATTAAATTGATATACATCATCGGATTTCCACCGCCGTCCAAGGTGAAAAAATGCGCGCCTGCATAGCGGTCTAGAAACAACAGCGCCAAAGTAACTGTTAAGATTGGGAAAGAAAAGATAATGGCAATACAACTGGAAAAAACGGACCAAACATACATCGGCATTTTCATCAATTTCATGCCCGGAGCACGCATTTTCAGAATGGTCACAATAAAGTTGACACCCGTCATCAAACTACCGATTCCTGAAATCTGTATCCCCCAAATATAAAAATCCTGTCCAACACCCGGATTAAACATTTTTTCTGAATAAGGCGGATAGGCCAGCCAGCCCGCATCTGGTGATCCTCCGATAATAAATGATAAATTAAACAACATCGCACCAGCAAAGAAAAGCCAAAAACTAAGCGCGTTCAGAAATGGAAATGCCACATCACGCGCTCCAATTTGCAGCGGAACAATTACGTTAAACAGACCGAACATAAACGGCATCGCCATAAACAAAATCATAATGACACCATGTGTCGTAAAAATCTGGTTATAATGATCCGGAGTCAAAAACTCCAGCTCCGGTGCAGCTAGCTGAGCCCTCATTAAGAGTGCGTCTACTCCACCCCGAAATAACATGAGAAAGGCACAAATAATATACATAATACCAATTTTTTTATGATCAACTGTTGTTAACCATTCACGCCAGAGCCAAATCCACTTTTTGAAATAAGTTAATGCGAATACAATCGCAATGACAGTAAGAGCAATACTGACATCCGCGCCGTAAATCATTGGATCTCCAGTCACAAAGAAATCCGAGGCAAAGTCCTTCACCTTTTCCCACATGAATGTTTCTCTCCTTACCTATTCATTCTGAATCCATTACTCTTCTACCTGGATTTCTTGTATTTCTTTCGAACTCAATCCATGATTGTGCGATGACGCATACTTTGTAACCGTCATCTCAAACAAACCCTCTGGGAAAGCTGAGAAAGTTTTAACATCCGATGCGGCAGGTTTTGCCAACTGCTTGTACCCGTCTAACGTCAACACTGGCGACGAGACTTTAATTTCATTCACCCATATATCAAACTCATCCTGCGTAGTTGCTTTCACATCAAAATACATTTTCGCAAAATCTTTTCCCGTGAAATTAGCACCGGAACCCCAATATTCCCCTTGCTCATCTGCTTGTAAATGAAGTGTCATAGCCATGCCAGACATGGCGTAAATCTGACCTCCGAGCTGCGGAATCCAGAAGGAGTTCATCGGCGAATCCGCAGTAATCTCAAATCGGATCGGTGTATCCTCCGGAATCTGGATGTAATTCACAGTTGCAATTCCTAGCTCCGGATATTGGAACAACCATTTCCAATCCAGCGAAGTCACTTGAATGGTCAACGGCTTGTTTTCCGAAACAAGGGGCTTGGATGGCTCAAGATCATACGTATACTTCACAGTAATAACGGCCAACACGGCAATAATAATAATCGGAATCCCCCACCAAATTACTTCCAGCTTCGTGTTATGTTCCCAGTTTGGCGTATATTTCGCCTTTCTGTCTTTTTTATCGCGGTATTTCCACACAATGATCGCGGTAAGAATCAAGACAGGGACGATTATAACGGAAATCAATACAGTTGAGATCACCATTAAATCACGCTGTTGTTCGGCAATCGGCCCTTTGGGATCAAGCACGACTATGCTTTCTGAGCACCCAGTTGCAATCAAGAGCAGCAGCACAGGTATTGATAAGGATGCGAACCAGCGAAGTGCTTTGGGTGTTTTCATGTTTGTCATCTCCTATCCTTTCTACATGCGTAAGTAATTAACAAGCACGTCTAACATTAATGGGGAAGTGTTCGTGTGTCACCAACCACCATTCCTAACAAGTACCCAGCCAAGTTCAATAAACGGTGACAAAGTTGACAATCTTTTGCCACAAGCAAAAAGGCATGTCTCCGTCATATGACGTAAACATGCCTTTAAGGTCAATTCAATCATAAAGCTTATTTAACTTTCGTATGAGTTAAGTGCTTTTAGATCTTTTATTTGCTCTATATGTCGTTGCTCGTGTAAATATAACAGTTCGACCCATTGATCTAATGGCAAGTCACCAAACCGAGGATGATTCACGGCTATTTCCTTCAAAATGGACTTATCATCAATCTTATCAAGAACACCCATAAAATTATTTCTTGAGTCTCTTAATAGTTGAATGATCTGCGGTACTTGAAAAGGTCCTGAACTAGGTTCTGCGATCTTAGGTGCTGGATACTTCTCAGACATATCTAACACAATTTGAATAGGTTTTCGTTCTGTTTTGGTTAGAATCCTTTGATCAAGCCCGAATAAAATTGCCTTTCTGAACAAAGTTTCCGTTTTCAATAAATGATGACAAACCTGAGCTATACTCCACTTATTTATCTCAAATGTACGATTGAATTCATCGTCATTTAGGGATGAAATCTCATTTAACAATCGCTCTCTAGTTGTAACTAAAAATTGTTCAAAATCATCCATACTATCACCTCCATAATTGAATGGTAATTTCAACCATAACAAGCTACTATAGCCTGATACAATTTTTTACTCCCTCTTTGATGGAAATCTGCCTTTAATAGTCAATCTAATTGGTATATCAAATGAGCATATCGACATTTTGAACCAATTGAGGTAAAATAAATATACGTTTCATATCTATGAAACTTTTTCTACGGAAGGTGGATCTGTATAATGAGTCAACAATCACCGAAGGTAAAATCTGCAGACCGTGTGCTTGACATTTTTGAACTTTTTACTGGCGAACAAGAGTCATACAATTTGACTGAAATTGCTAAAGGTTTAAATATGCCACCAAGCAGCACGTATCTCATTCTTCAAAACATGTTAAACAGAGGATACCTAGAAACCGATAGGTCAAAAAAACAGTTTCGCATTGGATACAAGCTATTTGCCATTCGCTCAGGCTATATGCGAAATACGAGTTTAACCGGAGAGTTTTATCAAATTGCACAAAAAATTATCGATGATTTGAACGAGACGGTCAGCTTGGCGATTCGCGCGGGAGATCAGCTTCATTATATTGGAGAGAAAGTAAGTACTCATGCTCTTCGTTTTAATCACAGTGTGGGGACGTCCTTACCGCTCCATGCCACAGCATCCGGCAAAATATTATTAGCGGATATGTCGATGGAGGATCTCCGAGAAATTTACCCGACCGATCAACTTGAGAAGGTAACGGAGAAAACAATCTCTACTTTTCCGGATCTATTGAAAGAACTAGACAAAGTGAGAACGCAAAGTTTCGGATATAACATGGGTGAAACGGTTGACGGTGTACATTGCATAGCTGGGGCAGTCTTAGATGCTGAGGGCAGGGCAGCAGCTTCCATCAGTATTTCCATTCCAGTTGTCCGCATAACTGGCGAGATGTGGGGCAATGTACATGATTGGATCAAACGAGCTTGCTTGGAATTAAGCAGCAAGGTTTATCAGCAGCATTAATTAGAATAAGGCGCGGCGGTTTATTCACTTCTGAATAAACCGCCGCGCCTTTCTCATTCAACTAGTCCTGTTCGTTCGATACCTTCCGTAAACCAACGCTGAGCTACAAAATAAACAATCAACGGCGGTAATATAATCAGGAATGCGGCTGCCATTTTAGGGCCTTCAGAAATAGGGTCTGTTCCAAAGGCTACACTATAAACCATCGCCTTATTGCCCATTAATTCCTGCGACAACGTGCTTAATTTCAACGATAGAGGGGTAAAGTCCTTGCTCAAAAACATAGATGCTTCATAATGCATGTTCCAATACCAAACAAATGAGAATAAAAACACGACTAGACTTGCAGCACCAGCAAGCGGCATCATAATCCGGAAAAATAGACGGAAGATGGAAGCCCCGTCGATTTTAGCCGCCTCCTCCAGCGCTTTTGGCTGTGCTAGGAAAAATTGACGAAAAATAATAATAAATAATGCACCGCGCATGCCTTGACCTAACAGAGCGGGGACGAGAAAGACAAATGGCGTGTTTAACCAGCCGAGCTTATCATAAATCATATAGAGCGGAATAATAGTAATTTGCGGCGGAATGAGAAATGTGATGAGAATGAGCAAGAAAAAGATATTTTTCCCAGGAAACTGCAGACGTGCGAGCGCATATCCAGTTATAGCGCAGGAAAGCACTTGAAACAAGGAGCCAAAAAAGGCGATGATGAACGTGTTGGCGAAAGCTTCCACATATTGAAGCCCTCTCCATGCATCCGAGTAATTTTTCAAGTAAAGCTCACGAGGTATGAGCTGAACGATCGGATCTATGAGATCAGCGACACTCTTCATACTGGTTGAAATCATATACAAAATGGGTTTTACGTAGAGAAAAGCGATCACCATCAGCAGCAAAATTATAATCAATTTCGCGATAAATCCATCATTTATATTTTGACCGAGCAGTACTTGCTTCAATTGCTGTGATCTGCGGCTCGCAATGGTTCGCGACATTTCCACCTTGACTTGCTTGATTGTTTCCTCTATCTTCATCGCAATACTCACTTTCCTTTCGTCGCACGATAGGTCAGACCTAGTGTTATTCCAAGCAGCAGCAGTATTAAGGCGAAATACGACCATGCCATGGCACTCGCGTAACCATAACCCGTCGTTGGAGAAAACATATTGTTTTTCACAATTTCCATGACAGGATTGAATGGAAATGTGAACAAATCAACAATTGTGTAAACCGCGTTCAAACCGATAAAGGGCGTCATTGCTGGAAATGTAATTTTCCAAAAGCTTTCCCAAGGCGATGCGCCATCTACCCGAACCGCTTCATATATGGTTTTCGGAATGGTTTGAAAGCCAGCGATGAAAATCAAAATTTGTACACCGGAGTACCACAAAATAATGACAGCTTGACTTAGAATGTCAATTAACGACTTTGCGGTTCGCTCATCGAAATTTTCGTTAATAAGCGCGTCTATATTGTATTGTTCGATAAAAGGCAGCTCTCCTGCACCTTGTACGAACAACTCCGTCAGCACTTGGCCGGTTGCAAATATAACGGGAAGAAAGAAGATAGCACGCATAATTCCTCGTCCGGGAAATCTTTGATTCAGCATTAAAGCGACGAAGAATGAGAAAATAAGAATTAAAGGAATAATGATGATCATTTCTTGAAATAACGTGATGAGCTCAATCCGATAGGCGCTGTTCTCAAATATAGCTCTTCTATAATTTTCTAAGCCAACCCAAGTATAAGTAAATCCTCCGCTCTTGAAATACAGTGAATTAAAGCTGTTATACAGAGACCAGCCGACAGGGATTGCGACAAACAAGGAAAATCCGAGGATCCAGGGAAGCATAAACAAATAGCCGACGCCGTATTCCCTCAGGCGGAATAAGAAGAAGCCTTTGCGTCGTTCCTTCGCGCTGTTCATCTTACTCCCCCCTTCATCACGTCAAATTGTTTGGTATTGTAGTTCACCCTAACGCTTGTGCCATCCTCATACGTCGTCATGTAGACCCCTTCCGCTACCTTCGCGTGATCGATCATTCGCTGATGATAAATTGGGACTAGCTGACTGAATTTCTCGTACTCATCCAGAATTCGATCCTTCCAGATTGCATATTCACTACTGTATACAAATTCATAATCTGTTTCTTTCAGTACACGGCTCTCCGAAAAAGTGAGCTTGAAATATGGAATAGCTCCGTATTCTATCGCTTTAAGCAATCCCACATCATAGTCCGCGCGTAAATTCGCAGCTGCCGCTGTATATTCAATAATCCCGTGCATGACCATCGGGTAAAACGGGACTGTCTCATCAATGATAATGTCGTTACTCGAATCAAACGGCAGCCCTTCGATGAAACCAACATGGTCTAAGGTGTAGTCGAACCCTCGATATACACCAACCGTTCCCAGCTCTTTACGGGCGTAATTGAGCAGTGCATCATAATAATAAGCCGTCTCCTTCCTTGTAAGCGGCGCATCCGGGTTGTAATCACTGAACAAGAGATTACCAGGGCCATCAACAAAATGAATGCCGTCAACCCCAAGCTCCTTCAGCTCATCGATGGCTTCTTTCTCTTCACGAATGTCTTCGATCGGATTGACGATGAATTGCGTATACGGATTCGGACCTGACCATTCATTTTGCAATACAGTTGAATCGATGGTGCGTATGCCATCCGATTTAATATCAAAGGAAGACGCTTCTGAGTTTCTCCAGGCTATGAAATCTTCGAAAAAGACTTTAACGCCATTATCATGCATGCTCCTAACAAATCGCTTCGCACCTTCATTTCCGCCAAGCACAGATGCGACCGGGAATCGGTCATCGGTCTGAATATGTCCGCTGTTTTGCCAGCCTTGATAGGTTAATCGAATGTTGGCTACGTCATGCTTGATCAGATCTTTGACGATTTGTTCAGCTTGATTGAAGGTAGTCGCCGGTTCATATCGGCTGCCGCCAAATTTGGGCTTCTTTCCGCCCCCTAAGATGGATAATTGAATGGGTAATTGATCCGTTGGCGGCAATTGACCCTCAAGCTTCCCATTCTCCTTCAGATACTCACGATAACTATTTGCCATACCGACATAGTCCGCATCCTCCCCGGATAACAATCGATACTCCACACTGCGATCATGATGCGTCCGCTCTTTCTGAACCGTAATGACGACCTCTTCCGTAATTCCGCTGACTCTACGGCCATACTCTTGTCTATAACTGAAATTCGCGCTAACGGTATGATAACTGGATATATTTCCAGGCAGCAGCGCTTTAATCGATGCTGTATATTGTCCTTCCTTCAGAATCGCCGCAAATGCATGGTCCCCTCTTTTTAATCCGAAAACTGGATAGCTAATGTCCTCCCGCAGCGTTTTGACTGATTTCAAGCCTGCTACATCATCTCCATAAACAGGAAACTCATAGCTTCTTATATTTGCCGGCCGTTCGCGATTATAGTAGATAAGTCCGCCCGGTCCGTCTGGTATGAATAAGTAGCCTGGCTCCTGCTCTGCTGAGACCGCTCCGAAGAAAGGAAGCAGATTAATCGCAAATACTTTATTGTCGCCCGATTCAAGAATTCCTTCAGTAGGTATATGCGCCTCTAGTCCATGTTCAGTCAATAGATATTGAATGACAAATGACAATTGCAAATCCGTATACGTATAGGTTGCTTGAATCCCGTCTTTCCCCATAAGCGTATAACTTATCGTAATATTCGGATCCACCGAGTTTTTAACCAATCGCCTCGTTTGACTGCCTGCTACATATTCCAATATATAGGGGGAGTCCAGATTAGCGAGCAGCACCCCTTTAACTGTTTCTTTTCCCAATTGATCTTTAGTTGGATTGCTTCTCCACACATAACCGCTTTGCTTGTCGCGGATAGTGATTTGGCTTGTACGAGGGTCTAGTGACAATGTGAAATGCTCGTTGTTCGCTACTTGGCCGAAGCCATCAGCATCAACAGCCTGCGCCTGCCATTGTTCCCCTTGTACAACCGAGATCAGATCGGGAGTGGGCGCGCTTATCCCCATCGATTGAATGGATGGGCGGTGATCCCATAGCAGAGCTATAACGGCTGCAGTGATTATAAGGACGACAGCACCGACAACGGAAACGATTTGCCATCGTCTGCTGGCCGGCCATAACCTTCTAGCCATAGAAAGTCACCTCCCGGTACACCTGATTGAAGAAGTCGAATAGATTGACGCCAAGCGCGATAAAAATAAGAATAAACACCCACATAACTCCGATGGTAAATAACGTAATTGCCGCATTTTTAAAAGTTTCAATAAAATCGAAATTATGGATGACCTGAGTCATTACGAATAAGAGTAAAATGATCCACAGCCACTTGATTTGATTAATTAAATCAATCACGATCCATTCTTCAAGCACTAAAATGTTGGAAATTAGAATGACCGGTATCGACATAACGATAAAAGGAACTATCGCATAGGTGCTTGCTTGAAGCACTTCCCGGAAACGCCCCTCGCCGCCCTTGACGGAGCTTACCAAATAATTTGCGATTACCCATGTGAACCATGGCGCGATAAGCATGATGATCGAAAATCTAAGATTGAACCAAGCAAGATTATAAGGACGGGCAATAAATCCGGAACCGAATACGGACCAAATATGAACGCCAACCGCCAGCAATAGTATAAGAATGATGACAAACCAGGATATTTTACGTTCTTTTAGTCGATAAAATCCATTATACGGATGAATGATTAGATACAGCGCATCTCTGATCTCGTTTCCATATTGCCGCACCTTAGGCGGCCATGTTCGACTGCTGGCGAATGCTTTCGCTTTTTTCAATAAAAAGAACAATCCCCCGATCAAGGCGATCAGTGCAAGCAAAGCAATGAAGAAGTAACTCTGCAGCCACTCGTAACGTATGCTCCAGAAGGCGTCCGAATAACCTTCCGCATCATATGATTGCTTAAAATAGTCTAACGCTGCCTCATAATTTTGTTCATGCAGCGCAATTTTTCCGAGCCCATTGTATGCAATATTCAACATCCCATTATCTCTGATGACGTCTTCCCAATAAGCTCTGCTCGCTTCATAATCGCCCTCGAAATAATAATGAGCTGCCGTTAGAAACGTCTCGCCAAAGCTCGTTCGTTTATAAACATGAATGAGATTCGTCCCGCTGTCCGCTACCCATAAGTCATTGTTTGCATTAACGACAAGACTGGATGCAAAGCTAACTGTTCCAAGCTGACGAGCATCTTTATCCGCGCCGCCGAAATAGTACATCACTACTCCGGTTGGATCGTATATGGTGATATATCCGCTATCCTGATCTATTCCATATAAGAAGCCACGAGAATCCATCGCTGTATCAACCAGAGAATATTCATAAAATTCTTTATTGTGAAACGAGTCAAAACCTCCGGCATTCAACTTTTTTATTTGCCCGTCATTAACCCTGCCCGAGCTCGTTGTGAATAAAAAGCCGTCTTCCGCGATCGTCACATTCTGAATCGAATTTGGTCGTTTAGCTGTTTCTTTAGCAAGCATATCCTTCGATAGTACTGATCTCTTCAAACGATCCAACCATGTCAGCTTTGTTTTATTCGCCCCGAAAAAACCAGTAAAGTCACCTTTCGGATTCATACGAAGTAATCCTTGATGCGTATCCTTAACAACGATATACATCACACCGCGAGCATCCACGACCAGCTTAGTAGGCAGAAAATGGTAGTCATCCCCCAGCACCTTCGACACCGGCTTGGAGTAAACTTGTTCTACATGTCCATCCTCCGTGAAACTTACGATCGTTCCCCCAGCTGTATTCGCCACATAAATGGTGCCATTTTTAGCAACAAACACACCTTCCGGCTGGTTAAGCTTGCCGTCTCCATCCTCTTCACCAATACTTCGAATATATTGGCCTTGTTCATTAAATTGTACGATACGATTATTGCCCGTATCCGCAATATATACATCTCCATTGTCCGCGACAAACAAATCACTTGGCACGTTAAGAGGCACTTCCATGTCATTTCCGTCTATAACCTTCTTAGGCAAATAGACCGGTTGAACCATGTACTGTATCCCGAAGGAAGACTGATCCACATACTTTGTCACATATGGCGGCTCGGCGGAGCTAATGGATGGGTAGAGCAAGCAAAGCAGGCACAATAACGATACAACTTTTATTTTCAGATTAACTAATCCTTTTCGCATACGGCTCATTTTCGACAGGCCCCCTCTCTGTTGCCCCATCTTATTTCACACCCGAGTGCAGCATCGTTTGAATCATTTTTCGCTGAAAAAATAAGAACATGATTAGGTTCGGCAAAAACATGAGAAGACCTATTGCGGCAGCGAGACTTGTTGCAGCAACACCAGGTACATTAACCGTCAATGCCGTCGCATAATAAGCCAACGTCTTCATCGTTTCCTTCGTCATGAAGAAAGTGGAGGTTTCAACGTCCAAATAGACGGCTTGGAACGTAATAATTGATACGGTCGCTACAGCCGGGGCTGTTAATGGAATAATGATGCGCGTAAAAATGTACATGTCAGTCGCGCCATCCAGTTTGGCAGCATCCGTCAAAGAGGGCGGTATTTGGTCGATGAATTGCTTCATTAGAAAAACGGCGACCGGTGAAGCAAGAAATGGCAATATATGCGCAAAATAACTGTTTTTAAGTCCTAAACCGCTAATAACTAAATAGCGCGGAATCGCTACCGTTTCCGGCGCGAACATGAGAGAAATCAAAATAAGTCCCATAATAATCGTTTTGAAGTGAAAACGATGCTTCGACAACACATAACCTGCCATCGTACTCACTAATATGACGGCTATTGTGGAGATGGCTGAAATTACTGCGCTGTTGAACAAATAACGAGTGAAAGGCACAAGTCCCGAAGAGGAATGCAGCAAAAGCTGCTCGAAGTTGCGTAAGGTAGGCTGCTTCACCAGTATTGTCGGTGGAAATAAAAACAGCTCATTAAGAGGCTTAAACGCGTGATTGAATAGAAAGATGATCGGCAACAGCATGAATACTCCTATAACTGTAAGGAAAGTAATTAATAAAATACGAGGGAACGAGAAGTTTTTCCGCAGCTTTCGCATTGAATACATCATTTATTGCTCCCCCTTTGAACCAAATAGTACAAAGCAAAACTTCCATAATCCATAGCTCATAAGGAGCAGAACGACCGATAAAGCGGATGCATAGCCCCATTCATACCGTATAAATGCATAATCATCGATATGATTGGTAATCAAGTGGCCGGCATATTTGGGCGTTATGGTGAGACCAGTCAGTTGGGTGGAGATGGCCCCCGCCTTCAGTGTGCCGACAATCGCCATCACTGCGCTGAACAGCATCTGCGGTTTCATGGACGGAATCGTAATGTAGTACACTTCCTGCAGGCTGTTCTTTATTCCGTCGATTCTTCCTGCTTCGTACAGCTCCGTATTAACGGTTTGCAAGCCGCCGAGCATGGCCAGAAAACCAACCCCCATACTGGTCCATAACGTGACAACAATCATAACGGTCATCAAATATTTCGGGTCCTGCAGCCATAGATGCGGAGATTCAATAAAACCAAATCGCAGCAGCACATTGTTCAAATAACCGACCTGGTCTCCGCTGAAGGTAGCTGCCCAAACAACCGATAAAGCGACTCCACCCACCATGGAGGGCGCATATAAGGCAAGTGTAAAATAGTCTCGGATCTTCTTCGGCAATTGATGAATCAGCCAAGCGAAAACAAAAGATAGCAGGTAGCCACCCGGACCTGCAATTATCGCGAATTTCAACGTGTTCGGCAGCGTATATTTCATAAACACAACGTCTTGCGTCAGCATGTATATAAATTGGCTGAATCCAACGAATCGTGGAAACTCAAATCCGTTGAAAGTTGTCACACTGAGCAAGGCAGCTACAAAGACCGGAATGATGATAAAGCAAGCAAAACAGATCAAGAAAGGCGCCAGAAACAAATACGATAACCGATCACGCCAGCATTCCTTCAAAAACTGTTTGATACGCTGCGCATATAAAGGGGAAGCCTTCTTCGGTCCGGCTAAGGGCGACTTCACAATCCCCGACTTACGTACAGTTTCCATGGCTTACTCCCTTCTATATGGCTGGTCATATGGCGTTATCTGCAAATCATAGTCCGAAGAAATCCCGAATTCATCCTGCTTACGCTTCATCTCCCGCAGCAAGGATAGCTGAGACTTCTCAAGCGCTTCTCTTAGTGGATCTCCCGTAACGACCGTATCATTCCATGCAAAATCCATCTCCCGAGCCAAGAAATAATAACCGGGAACATACGGCATATTTTTCACCCATCTAGCTTGCTCATTCAGCATGCTTAAGTCATCTTCGGCCCAGAGCAGATTTTGCAGCGCGTCCGTATTGGCCGTATTCCAGCGATACGCAATACCCGCGAATGACTCGATATCGGTCCCATATCGGCTTTGGACTTCAACAGAAGTCCACCATTCTAGAAACTTCCACGCATCTTCTTTTTTATCACTTTTCTTCATGATGAGTGCCGATGTCGTTAATTGCGGCGCCCAGCGAGCGACAGTCTCATCCTGCTGCTTAACCCCAGGAAGCGGCAGCATCGCCCAATGTCCAGTCAACTCAGGAGCGGCTGTCATTAATTGAACATACATATTAAGATCACCGACTCCGACCGGCATATCCCCAGCACGGAAATGATTGAAAAAGACTGGCACATCCTTCGGTAAATTATATTTGCTAAACCACTCTGTCCATTGTTTAAAAGCGGCCAAACCTTCCAGACTCGTTAGCTGAGGCTCTAAGCCGTCTGATGTAAAAAACTCAGTGCCATGCTGATAAAAAGGCATAATAAAATCCGGTTTAGAGGTGATGACATTGTCCTGATGTATGGTTAGCTTCGGATACATAAAGTTCATGCCGTTCTCCTGCAGGGTAGGCAGGATGGCAATAACATCCTCCCATGTATCCGGCGGCTCGATCTCCAGACGCTCTAATATATCCGTGCGATAAAACAGCATGTTGTACATTTGAGTTTCTGGCAAGCCGTATATTTTGCCATCATATTTGTACGAGCGCATCACACCTGGATTAAACCGTTTCAACACGTCTTCAAAGCCTTGATAATGCGATAAATCCTCCGCCGCTCCGCGCATTGCAAATTCAACAGGCGTCTCCATACCTACACCAAGCGCCAAATCCGGTTGATCGCCAGCCGCATTGCCCATCATGAGTACGTTCTGGTTTGGAATAAGGTTAACGTTCACTCTAATTCCTGTCTTCGGTGTAAACTCCTGCTCGATCATAATTTGAAGCAAATCCACATAATCCCGTCCGCGCATTACCCAAATGGTTAGGGCGTCATCGTCATTTACTTCATTCGTGTCATACTTTTGGACAAATGTCCGCATAAAATTTACAGTACTATACTTCATTTTATCCCATGAATTCGGCACCTTTAATCCCGAATCGGCATTCGGTGTACGCACAACTATATAATCGAGCTGCAGCGCCCCGCTTTCAATCGGCTTAATCCAATTATTGATGTTTGCTTTAATATTTGAAAAAGCGTTAATATCATTAGGAATGTTATCCACGTCCTCCAGAAGCTCCTCGACCCGGCTTGCCGCTGCACTTAACGCGGTCGATGGATCTGTAACCCCTTGGTTTAAACCGAGTAAATAATTTCGAACACGGCTCAAATATTGCTGCAGCGACTGCAGCTTCGCTTTCATCTCCGGATCGTACCTCGTGATTTCCCAAACCCGTGCTGTATCCAGATTCTGATCGGTACCATAACCGTAATTACCGGAAATAAGACGAATATCCTGTTCGATCGTTGACAGCCGCGTGTTGATTTCGCCCAGCGCGGCAATTACCGGACGGACAGGCGAGCTATCCACTATCATAGACAAGCGATGCGTGCCTTCCGTTAAATAAAACAGATATTGCTTTCCGTTGGGATCGACAAGCGGCTTAATTTCCAAAGTATTATTCGACTTGAAACGGTAATGGAGCATTTCTTGGAAAGGCACCTTCCCATCAATAATTATTGTCCGGTATACATTTGCATTCCCGTTATAGCCTTGAAAATACTTCATATCAATTGCGTAATAATCAGATCTCGGAACAGATATTTCCCATTCCAGCTGCTCTCCGGCATTTTTCCAATAATCACCGCCGATCGCGTTATACACCAGTCTTCCTTTTGGATCGGGAGAGATGAACGGCTCCGCGACGCTTAACGCACGAATGCTAATCGCGGATTTCCTTTTGTATTGCTCTGCTTCATAGAGCTGAAACCAATTATTCGATATATTACTAGAAGGATGCTCGCTTAAATATTCGGCATAGGAGGGTACTTTTTCCGGAGAAACGAATGTAAGCGAATTCAAGGATAGCGATTCTTTTACACCCACCATTCGAATCGTATGTTTTCCTTTCGTTAACAACCAGCGCAGCGGTTCTGAAGAGACCGAATAATCCGCCGCTCTTATGGCATTCCAATCAATCAGTTCGACCGGAATCGGGCGAATTTCGTTGCCAATCGAATTACTAGCGTAAGGAAACTTTCCATCCTTCCAATAACGGGGCAGCTTAATATTTTCCGCTTCAATAAATGGATATACGCCGTCGATCTGAATACCTCGATTAATTGGCGAGAAGCTTTCTCTAAGCGGTGAATAGTCGATGACTAAATCATACAATCCGTCCTCTGGAACTTTGACATTCCATTCGATCCAGCCTTTGGCATTATTCCAATCGATTACATTCGCATTCTTCGACTTATCCTGACGGCGCGAGAGATCTGCCTCTGATGAAGCAGCTGTATAATCAGCCGCCAAAATCGTCAGACTCACATTATCCGGAAGCTTCTGCCCCGTGTACGAATCACCGCTTGTCAGCTGCATATAGGACCGTGGTCCGTGAACAACTTCATAATCCGACAATTGAATATCATTTGCCGCAGGTACGGGATAGTTCTCCGGCTTCCCCTGCAACGAACGCCATGCTGCAAATAATAGAATACAAACACCAATAAATCCAAACATGACGATCCATCTGTTCACGGTCCGGCTCATCATGCATACTCCCCCTGCGCCGCCAACGATATTCCGCTTTCTTGATCAAAGAAATGAGCTTTGTCCATTCGAAGTACTATGCGTATCGAATCTCCTGATTGAATCGGAGTATGTGCCTCAGTGCGAAGCACCATCGAGTCCTTCCCCAACATAGTATAGAGAAACGTATTCGAGCCCATTGGTTCTCGCATATCAACGATTGCGGAGACTGTCCAGTCCGCAAACTTCTCAAGCGCCCACTCTTCACATAATACGTATTCCGGCCTGATACCCATTACCACTTGTCGTAAATTTGTGTCTGCCGTCCTTAGATGAGGGTAGAAGCTTTGCGGAATTTTCATTTTCAATCGTCTCGACTCGAAGAAAAACTCGTCATCCTGGGACACAATTGCTCCTTTAATGAAGTTCATCTGCGGCGACCCGATAAAACCAGCTACAAACAGATTTTTGGGATAGTCATATAAGGTCTGAGGAGGAGCAACCTGCTGAATTTTCCCATCCTTCATAACGACAATACGCGTCCCCATCGTCATCGCTTCCGTCTGATCGTGCGTGACGTATACCATCGTCGTTCTGAGCTGACTATGCAGCTTGCTGATTTCCATCCTTGTTTGTGTCCGCAGCTTGGCATCCAGATTAGATAGCGGTTCATCCATCAGGAAAACTTGGGGCTCACGGACAAGTGCGCGTCCTAAAGCAACGCGCTGCTTTTGGCCACCGGATAATTGGCTGGGCTTCTTCGTTAGAAAATGTGAAATTTCCAGCATCTTGGCTGCCCGATTCACACGTAAGTCGATATCGCTTTTCGCGACTTTATGAAGCTGCAAGCCTAACGCCATGTTCTCGTATACAGATAAATTCGGATAAAGGGCATAATTTTGAAATACCATCGCAATATCACGGTTTTTGGGAGACACATAGTTCGTAAATTTTCCATCTATATAAATATCACCCTTAGAGACCTCCTCCAGGCCGGCGAGCATTCTTAAAGTTGTAGACTTGCCGCATCCGGAAGGTCCAACCATAACAAGAAACTCCCCGTCAGCTATATCTAGATGAAAATCGTTAACCGATGGCTCAGCTTCCCCCTTGTAATATTTGTATACATGGTTAAAAGATACGTTTCCCATTCACGATCACCTCCGATATTCAATTTCGTGAATCTTTTTCAAGTATATAAATTATAATAGCAAAACCTACCAATTTCGTAAATACAAAATTATGACAATGTACAGTTAATGATGCGAACAAATGAGACATTTTATTTTTGATAGATTTGTCCATTTAATACAACCTGAAATAAAATCACGTTCATGAATAAAATTCCTTGACATGAAAAAATGTCATGTTAAAATCAAAGCAAGAGCGTCTTCCAGTATTTTCTTGGCTGGCGTAAGCGTTATCATATAAAGGGGGGAGACTGCAGGCTACTTCTAGAAGCGGCAGCAGTGTCAGTTTTAAAGTTAATTAAATGGAGGCGATTATTATGAAAGCAAGATGGAAGCATTTCCGCAATCGTAATACCCTGATAGGATTGACTTTGCTCCTTTTCCTTCTTCCCGTATTATCCGCTTGCTCAGGCAACAACAATCCAAGCCCCTCCCCGGCAGCAACACAAGCACCGACTAAAGCGGCTGAACAAACGCCGGCACCAACCCCAACGCCAGATACGCCGAAAGATCCAGTAACGTTATCATTATGGACATGGAATGTCGGCACCTATCAAGCCGTAATTGACAAGTTCCAAGAAACGTATCCCTGGATCACCATAGAACCCAATTCCAAGATCGACGGTTATATTATCAAAAACGTCATCGCGGGAGAAAAAGCCGACCTCATTTTTGTTGATAATGGTCTATCCGAGTGGATGTCAGGCGATTTATTAGTCGATTTAAAGCCTTATATCGAGAAGGATCAAAGAATCCAAAATGCGAAAACGGTTGATAATTTGCTTGAATCGTTCGAAACTGGCGGTAAACAATATGCTGTACCCTATTCAGATATTCCAATGTGGATCGTTGTGAACAAAGAACTTATGAATAAATACGGTATGACGATGCCAAGCAACGACTGGACGTATGAGGATCTCCTCGAAATGGCCAAAAAAGCTACCAATACAGCCAATAATGATTGGGGCGGGTACGGCTTACAGCAGCTAGGCGACATTATAACTATGGCCAATGGAAGCTCCGAGAATTGGCGGTATATGAATAGCGATTCTACACAAAGCGTCGCGCATACACCCGCTGTGCTCGAAGACTTGAAATGGGTCCAGGAGCTCACAACGAAGTGGCATATCCAACCAAATGCCGAAGAAGCAAAATCTCTAGGAATGCCAGGAGATCCAGCGGAAGCATTTTTGAATGGTAACGTCTTGTTTTTTGTCGGTGCTGACTGGTATCTGGAAGGCTTGAATAAAGCGACTTTCGAATGGGATGTTCTACCAATGCCAAAGGGCAAGGTTAAGCAAGCTACCGTCCATCAGGCGGGATCAATAGCAATACCTACAGCTTCGAAGCATATTGAAGAAGCGTTCCTATTCATAAGCTTCTTATTCGATGTTGAAGCACAGAAGAAGTTTATCGAGACCGGATCCAACGCGTTTGTCAAAGATCCTGTTTTAGACAATTATTACAATGAAGTGGCTATGTGGAAAGGGAAAAATGTAGACGCCATTAAGATGAATGCCGATATGTGCTGCTTCTCAAGCGATCCCCGTACAGTTGATCTTGGTAATTTAGTCGGTACGGTTAATGGGCCTATTTCCAATATGCTCCTGAACGGCGGCAATTTAAGCGATCTGATACCTGCTATAGAAGCTTATAATTTGAAAGCCACAGAAACTCGTAAAGCTTTAGGCTGGTAATCTTTCAAGTGATAAGTGTGAGGCTGCCCCAATTAAACTTGTCAGCCTCACCATATTCAAGTGAAGACTAGCAAATGGCGGGGAGGAACATGACAATTGAATATAAATAAACAAAATTATGGAACAGAGGAGATCCCCTTTTCCCCAGCTACACGATCGGATTCCCTTCTGTTTGTATCCGGACAAGGAGGGAACAATCCGTTAACTGGAGAAATCAAGGCTGACGACCTAGAAAATCAAACGATTAATACGGTGAAAAATATTGAGCTCATCCTCATCGATCATGGATTAACATTAGAGGATATTGTTAAAGTCAATGTATTTTTGACCGATCGTAATCATTATGAGTTCTTCAATCAAATCTACTCACGTATATTTCTACGTCCTCATCCCGCGCGCACACTTGTTTATTGCGAATTAAATTTTGATTTGCTTGTAGAAATCGATGTAATTGCTAGATTTAGAACGAATTAATAAATATGATACCCCCCCACCTCGATCATTCATGCTTGCGTTATATGACCGCCGAAACTTATCATCGAGTCGGCGGTCATTCGCACGTCAAGAAGGGAGATACCATTGGTTCCCTCTTATAAATGAAATCCCCCATCTACGGCATATAGCGCGCCAGTAACATAAGAAGAAGCATCTGACAGCAAGAATGCTGCTACCTCGTTCACCTCGTCTGCCCTTCCACTTCGGCCGATCCAAGTGTTGCGGCGAACAGCCTCTTTCTCTGATACCGATTGCAGGGCTAGCGCCTCTTCCGAGCTGAAATCGCCTGGAACAAGCACGTTAGCCCGAATGCCGAAACGCCCATAATCTTGCGCTATTACGCGCGTGAAGTGATTAACTCCAGCTTTGGCCGTTCCATAGGGCAGACATTCCGGTGAAGGGATTTGTCCTAGAATAGACGAGGTGTTAACGATAGATCCGCCACCCGATCGGATCATTAAAGGCAGCGCATACTTGCTCACTAGAAACGTACTCGTCAGCGTTCCTCGGAGCGTGTCCTCCCATTCCTGCAGCGATAGCTCAAGAGCCGGCTTCCAGACATTGGTATATACGTTATGGTAGGTGCCGTCAAGTCTGCCGAAGCTGCGTTCAACCTCGGTGAAGAGCGAGATTACCTGGTCTTCAGCACATACGTCTGCCTGGTGGAAAATCAATCGCTGTTCACTGTACTTATCACGAAGCCGCTCAATGTCCGGAAACATCGTAAGCGGGTTCCGATCACAGCAGAACAAAGCAGCACCTCTCTCCAGAAACATTGGGATAGCTGATCGTCCTAAGAAACCCAGACTGCCTGTAATTAGCACAACTTTATCGCGCAGCATTGTCAACATACACACCGCCTTGTTTATTGTAATTCCAGATCGTTTTATCATCATATACCTATCCCTCAGGCTCGCCGTCACCCTTCTCAGGTATTAATTGCTCGTTTCACGGCAACTACTCCGAGTAACAGCGAATTTCATAAATCGCAGCGGATGGATCACCATTCGTGGACAGGACATTCATACGAATCTGACTCGTGCTGACAGTCTTCTCCAGAACGATCGCATGCTTGCGCTGGTAATTGCCTCGCATTGCACCGATCTCCACCCATTGACCTTCGATATGAGCTTCTGCGACAATATCCTTCGGACATTGCGGATCTCGGTATAATCCCGGATATTGCCGATAATCACGCAGCAGCTGGCCGGGAAACGTCAGCTCGATGCGGCCAAGCTGAATGGGTTGTTCCCATGTAAGTTCCAGCCATTGCGGCAGCGGTAAAGCAGGGTCAGAACGCCATAAATTTGGACTCCGATAAGGACGCGTCACACCGCTCACCACATTGTTGGCTCCATAGCATGCCTGAGGCGGCTCGATTTGAAAGCTCATCATTGCCCCCTGACCGTGCCTACGCATCTGTCCGTTCCCAAGCTCGTAGGCGCTGACATGACCAGGTTCGATGAATTCTGCTGCATGCCAACGGACGTGAGAATTGGCGAGCAGATCAAGCCGTACATATCGACCTTTCAGTGAAGTTACGTCGATACCGATCAGCCATTGTACCCAGTTTACCTGCCCAGGTTGAACTGATAGAAGGGTTGTCGCAAGCGGCTGTCCCGCCTCAACCCGGTAGTCCCATAGATGCTCTACCGCATACAACCGAGCTTCGATCATTTGAACCATATCTGAATCATTGCCTAGACATATTGCTAACTGGTCAATTCGATCCGCGCCGACAGCAATCCACTGCCCGCGCCTGTTGTTTAATACATCGGCTTGCGAACGGTCACCATCCGATTGATGAGGTGCCGGACCGCAGCCCGTCAGCACCGCTTCGCTGCTAACCTTAACAGCAGCCTTTCGTGCCCAATCATTCGAATCCTCTGCTGTAACACCAGGCAGAAAGCAGCCGTCTCGAAGCAATGCCTGTTGTACTTCATGAATGCAATGCTCCGGCACATCTCGAACTGAAATCCCTGAACGGACCGCGACAGCGGCCGCTGTCCCGGCCGCTTGACCCATCACTGCTGTCGTTCCCATTACGCGAACCGTCCCAAGCGCGGCATGTGTGACGCTGACATTGCGACCAGCCATCATTAAATTGTTCATATTTTTGGCAATCAGAATACGCAAAGGAATTCCATAGGGAGCGACATAGCTTTTGGCCATATAATTACCGCCCGTCTGCGACTCAACGGCTGCCTTCTCGCTAAATTCCGCAAGCAATCCTCCTGGCTCATGAAGATCGATAAACCACCCTCCATACGCGACTTCATCTGGAAACACCGTATTACGAAGCGGATCATGCTCGGTCATGAGGTATTCCCCCATAATGCGCCGGCTTTCCCGCTTGCCCGGTACCTGCCCGATCCAGTCAAGCGCATACGTCCGCGCCTCGTCCTTAAGCCGCGGATCCCGGTTTTTTATCCAATCCCAAATGCCAAGAACATGCCTTGTCAGCTCGTGGCGCAGCGTTTCATTATCGTAAATCGTATGCCATGGCACAGACAATTCAATCCACCAGAACCCACTTCGCGGATCGCCTGGCCATCTTCCATGCTTATAGAAAAAATCTGGATTATCATAATGCACCGCCCAGTCTGGCGCGGTGAACGGCACCGGATAACCCACATCCTTCGCTTTGAAATGAATCGAATTGCCCATGACAGCATCACTTGCCTGCTCCGGAGCGTGCGGCTCGCCGAATTCGCTGTGGCTCTCCGTCCCGATTCGCCACTCACAGCCTGCAAGTGCTGCCACAATTCCGTCACCGGTACAATCGATGAACGTGCTCGCTCGAAGCGTCAGCTCTGTTTCAGCATGATTGACGCGTACAATAATAGCATCAACCGTCTGTTCATCACGCATCCGAACATCTGTAATCGTTGAATTGAGGTGAAACTTCAAACCTGGCGTGGTCACCGCCATATCGTACATCACCATATCCCATACACTGTTAATATAGCCATTGTCAAAGGTCGGGTTCTCATGGTTTTTCGCCCGTTCCTCAATTAACAGTTCGGATATGATGCCCGTCTCCCTAGCATAAGCATGAAAGCTGGCTGCTCCCTGAGGAGGCACTCGAATTTCCGATGAGCTATTTCCGCCGAATACCGGACGATCCTGGACGAGACAAACACTAACCCCTTGTCTTGCTGCAGCAACTGCGGCGCAAAAACCCGCCAGCCCGCCGCCGCATACGACTACATCGTAGTTTTCCTCTATAGTGCGATAACCTCTCATCGGAAGCAACCTCCACATTTCAATTTCCATAATGATCGAATGCCTTCACCATTCGACCAGTGTCATTGCCTAATACGAAATTCGTATCTTCCGGGAACATATCCGAATAGCCTCTATGCGGGTGTATTTGTTTATCAGCATTGAAAGCTCCCGAATTGAACTCCTTGATAACGTACCACACACCCGTATTGCTCCTCACCGGATGCAATGCAAAGCCAGTCATCCTTAGATGAATATGCTAAGCTGGATATAAAATGAATGTCAGCCCACTCCGTATCGAGCTCGCTTAGTTCTTGATTGTCTTTGATGACCCTCGGCCTCCCCAAATCGATAAAGCCGCCACCCCGCGAAAAATGGAACATATGTCCCGCATCCCTGCTGCCCCCGTAAATGCCTACGATCTCTTCCTCGTTCAGCTTAATGAACTGCCGCAGCTCTCCGCTGGAATATAGTCTGCCGTATGACGTCGTTGCGCGTTGATCCGGCGATAAAGTAAATAACAGCCCATCCAGAGTTCCAGCTACAACCATTCCTCCTGCCAATACAGCTCCTCCAGTAAGGGTCGCCTTGAAAGCTCGCCCTCTAATGGATGGAGTTCGGACGCCCAGCTTAGTCAGACTCTCCTCGGCTATTGAATAAATCAACATTTCATCATCCCGACCTGACAACAAGAGGCGATTGTCATCCAGTTTAATAATATGTGATTGAGCCGTCTCGATTTGGATGTTTGCCAGCGTCCGTACATTGGAGCGGCTTAAATCGCAAACATAGACTCCTCCGGAAGCGTCGCTTGCCAACATGCGGTCCTCGTCTATCTTGCAATGAAGCTTAATAAGCTCGACTTCGTTCTGCACGGTTACCAGCTCTCTGCAACTGCCTAATACCAGATCAATAGTAAGGATGAAGCCATTCGAAGTCAGTACCGCAACCGTTCGGTCATCGTTGTCGATACATGCGATTGAAGCACCTTTGTCGTATACGAGCCGAATTTGTCGCGGCTCATGACCGGTATAGTCCGATTCGGTGACGTAAATGCCATTCTTCCCGCTAATCGTGAAAACAGTTCCATCGATTATACGAACATGTCTCACTGAAGTATCTTTCCAATCCATATACTGATGCAGCGGCAGCGTTAGGGTCGAAGCCGCCACGATATGCATGTACGCAGCGCTGCCGACTCCGTTATAACTAGGCTCCGAGTAGGGATGAAGCTCAGCCTTCGGCGCATCTATCCCAGGGGGCTGCAGCTGCTTGACATCAACTGCCAATATATAAGGGGAATGCTCCCCGCACACGTCGACCATATGAAGCAGACCATTATGATCGAAAATCATTTCACAAATATATTGGGAGTCCTTCCCGCGCGGGCTGATGAGTCCAAGATTTTCAGGCTTTCCACCGTTCAGAATGTCCCACCTGACAAGCCTGATAGGGTAATACTCATCAAACGTTTTCAAGCCATAATAAATAACGAAGTTCTCGTCAGCCGCTAATCCTCCGATACCATATGGGTTCTTCGGGACACTTCCAGGCAGATGAATATGACCGTGCCGTGTCACTTCAAGCGTGTCTGGATGCAGCTCGATCATTTCACCATCCACATTGTCGACCATTAGCAGCGTGCTTCGAGGCGTATGAAGAGCGAATATAAATTGTCTTCGGAACTTCGTTCCATTCGGAGATGTGAAATGAACCTTCAGATCCTCAATCTCGTCCCGCTCAACATTATATCTCCAGATCCCCCCGGTGTAGGAGCTTCCATAGAAGCGGCCCTTGTCATCCTTCACCAGCCTGCAGGAGGAGAATTCGGATACCTTCCCATAATCCTTAACCTCGTTTGTTTCCAAATCAATCCTGTAGAAATGTCCTCTCATATATCCAAGAAAATAATAATAGCGTGGATCATTGCCGAGCATGCCGCCATAAATACTCTCCCTTGGTACCGGGATACCCTTGACTTGTACCTGGTTCGTATCGGGATCGACGATCATGAGTATGGAGCCCGGATATCCTTCCCAAGGGTGTTCATAATGCTGCTCATACATCCATTGCTTATGACCGGGGGCCGGTGCTGTATTGTGAGTCGCCATAATTAGCCTGCCATCAGGTAAAAAATCGATGCTCGTATGGATTTTACTAGGAGGCATCTGCTGGTAATCGACGATCCATATTTTCGCTACGTCGAACATCAGTCTCAGCTCCCCCGTTTCCGGGTAATATTCATAGAGCAGCGCTGTTAACGGCTTTTCATTCTCACCGCATACGCTTACATAAAATCGGCCATCAGGTGAACGAGTGAAGTCCCAGACTGCGTTATGACCATTGCTGTTGGGCAGCTGTACAAATCTTGTATGCTGTTCAGGAATGTTTGCATGCAAATTGTGTTTCAAAATGGCCCCCCCTAATTGTTCATGGATATGGTTGGTACGTAATATTGAGCTCTGGTGTATCCAGCTTTCTTCCATAATAAAGTGAATCCATTGCATAACAGATCATTCCGGTCGTTAGCAGCGTCCGTTCCACCGGAAACGGCGGCTCTCGCTTAATGATGAATGCTTCAATCATCCTCGTTAAACGTTCAAAATGTTTGAAGGGGCGATCTATATCACTGTCACATACAGCAGCGGCCACTTGGTCATTCCCATAGCGGAATGCGTAGCCCCACAGCTCTGTCAGCCGTTTGAACTGAATAATATAGCCCTTCGTACCATCCATGTATTCGATTATAAATAGAGCAGGATTCGGTTCACTTTCTCTAGGATGAATCTGCGGCAAGTCAGGATACGCGCGCAAAGCGTGAAGCAGCAGCTGCTCCGGCCATTCCCCCCGATCCATACTTTCCCAAGTCTCACCATCGGCACCCTCGATCAGTTGTACCGATCGGACCCCCGTTTCGCCTCCAGCTCTGCGTTCGGTAAGCGACTGCAGCACTTCCAATGCATGAAATCCATAGGACTCCAGTCCGCCGTTGCTAATAACCAAGGTTTCGGTAACGGATTGCAGATGCTCAGGGTTGAACGTTGGCATAGGATCGGTGTGGGGGATAGATGAGCCTCCCATAAACGGAATGCCCCGAGTCTTCATCTGGTTATACATCCACAACGCATCATCGTAGTCATATGCGAGATGCTTATCAGAGAAGATAGGAACGGTCAGCTCAAGCTCGTCAAGGGCCGAGATAGTTTCCTCCAGGAAGCGTCGCCGCGGGTACAGATTTTGCCCCTTCACATTTACCGGATAATCCCCATGCTCTCCGATAATAATGACACCATCGACTGGTCCTCCGGATTGGGCAGCCCGAATTGCTTCGCCGATCGTTCCATAGATCGTTATGTCATGACGCGCAGCGACCTCTCTGCTCATATCATCCTTCGGTACCTGATCCGTGTAAAGGGAGATGAGCTCAACCTCCGGCACATAGTGAAAATCACCCAGCAGCCTGCCCAATATGACCTCGGCATGTGAATTGTACCGGTATTCCGTAACGATTGCCGCCACTCTCTTCGCAACGCCTCTTTTCACATCAAAGCCTCCTCACATACCATTTTATTACAGGTTTATACCAAAATTTTATATCTGCAGCCTTGCTGCGTCAACCACATTTTCACAATTGTATAACTTTTTTATTGACGTGATTAATGTAGCAGGTATGATATAAGAAATGTCGCAAAGCTGACAGAAAAATTGCCAGTTTTGCGACATTAGCTCAAATTAAATGGTTATATCAGTTATTGCCATTTCCTTTCGGAACGGTTACCTTGGCGCTCGCCGTTGAAGTATGGCCCGCGTTATCCGTTATCGTATACGTCACCGTATAAATACGACCGCTGCCTCCCCCTGACCTTTCAGCCCGTAGACTGAAAGATGTGTCAGCCGTTCCGAACTCTGCGTTCTGAATATCGTCAGTCGTATTGTCGTCCTCATTGCTCGTAATTGAGGTTAGCTCGAATGAGGCGATTCCTGAAATGCTGTCGCTGTGGGTAAGCGTAGCTTGGATTGGAATTAATTTATGATTCGGCGGTGACAATACCGTCTTGTTCAAGGCAACCGCTGCCACTGGGGCAGTCTTATCAATTTTAATCGTAAGCGACTTTATATTCTCGGCATTCTCGTAGTTATCAATACCGCGATATTCCAGTAAATGAACGCCCTCATCAGCAATCGTCAACGTACCGCTATAAACGTTCCAGTTCCCATTATCGATGCGGTACTCCGTTCTTTTCACACCACTCACATCATCTGTTGTTTCCAGAGTGACCGCGACGTCGGATATATACCATCCATTGCTGCCATTTGGCGATGCCGGTTCGAGTACAGCCGTCGTCTCAGGGCCAGCCGTAATCATTAGATCAATTGTTGAGGTCGCGGACTCACCGGATGGGTCGGTGACGATTACCGTAAATTGATCGGAGCCCGAATAGTTTTCATTTGGCGTATACGTCCAATGACCGTCCGGCTCCACTGCAGCCGAGCCATTAACAGGAGCAGAACCAAGCGAATAGGCTAAAACATCTCCGTCGGCATCAGAACCCACAACAACACCGTTGACTGTTGTATTCTTCAATGTTACGTATGTTGAATTGGTCACCGTTGGCGGCTCATTTTCACTGAACAGCAAGTTTTTCAAATAAGATATCCGATCACCTTCCGCATCAAATCGCAGCTCGAACCAGCTTTCTATATGCTGATAGAGCTCATCAAGTTGAACTCCGCTCAAGCTGTCCAGATTCGGAATTGAGCTGCCGTTTGCTTGACCCTCTGTGATCAGAGGCTGAATATGACTATTGAAGAAGCTCGCGTCATCTGCATCGCCATTCAGCCATGTCGCGCTTAACTGTGAGGATGTTTCATTAAACTTCTGCCAGGCTTTAGTTATCATTTTTTTCTGAATGGCCATGCGCTGCTCTGCCGTCGGCGCCTGGAATTGAAGTACGTTGAACCTGCCCGGCTGATGAACGTTCCCTCCCCAAGTTGGGGAGTTTGACGGCGACCAGCGGATCATGCTGAATTCCCAGTTCTCGCCGTTCAGCGGCACATAATCATAAACGGCTTCCCATGGAAGGAACAATACAGTTCCCCATCCAGTCGGAATCTCTTCGTTAATCACCGTAACATTGCCTTGAAAAGGACGATTGTCACGATATTCCGTCTGCCATTCATAATACTCATGAGGAGTGCCATCCATATGAATAATCATCTGATGGTAAGGGAAATCTCCTTGCCCGGTCTGCATGAACAACTCGATCTGGCTGCTCTTCAATGCGCCGTTCTGATCTCTCTCCGACTCATTCGATTGGAAGAAGATGTTCAACCCTTCCTCGTTGTAAACCATATAGAAGCCTGTATCGCGTGGACCGCCCGGCGCAATCGGCGTTTGCACCCAATATTGGACAAATCGGTTCTCCTTGTACACGGGATTGTCAAAATAATCGCTGTTGTACCAATCCATAGGCGTCGATAAATCCTCCGACGAATAAGTGACCCCATACACCTTCTTAGTCTCGCCTGTAGCTGCCATCACTTGCGGCAGGCTCACCAACAGCATGATCGCGAGCAGCAGCATCAAACTTCGCTTCGTTTTTCTGATCATGGTTATCCCCTCCTATTCCGCATTTTCCAGATCAAGCATGAGCATGATGTGATAGATCATCTCGAGTCGGATCAAATCAGCGGACATCGAGCGCTCATCACTAGCTTCCAGCCAAGTCAATGCTTTGTTCGCGGCAGCGACGCGACCCGTATTACCCGAAGACAATGCTGCCTGTGCGACCTGCCGCAGCTTGGTTGCATAGCGGATATCGTCGATACCTTCGCGGAACCCTTCCCATGCGAGCGTATCAATGACGTCTGTTTTTGTAGGATAGACAAAGTTTAAAGCGCGGAATGTGCCATCTATTTCATCGTTCCAAGTATTTTGAAAATTTTCGTAATAAATATAGTTATAAGTAGCATCGTAATTCGCTTTGTACAGCCACATGCCGTGACGCTGACGCATCAAATCAGGGTTTTCCGGCCCTGTATGCGGATACGCGTAACTGGTGATGAGCTTATCTTCACCCAGCGCATGCCATGCATCCGCTTTTTCGCGTGTCATCTCCCCGGCCCAGTTCATGAAATCTTCCGGCACTTCCAAATTCAAGTGATCCGCTTTCCCTGACGCAAACACTTTCACTCCAAGTTCCTCTTTAGCATACTTCCACATTTCTTGCTGCCATTGCAGCAAGCTCCAGCCCGCTTCATCCCAACCGTCAAAATATAAATTCGTGTGACCAACAATTCCCGTCACAGCAGCGTATACATTGTTAAGGTATAATTTATGATTCTCGATTCCATTCCGCCAATTGTTGAAATGTTTTTCCATCGTGAGTCGTTTTGCTTCGGTTGGATCTGCATCGTAAGCTGCTTTCGCAGTGACATAGCTGTTATAATCATTAAAAAATTGATATGGCGCGAACGCCGGCGCAGAGCCAAAGAGCGGATCCAAATCGAGGCCGGCTTGCTCCATCAGTTGTAACTGAGTAATAAAGTGTTGCGGAGCATCGGTTCTATAGATCGGACCAGGAATATTTACTGCGCCATGCTCGGCCATATTCCGATATTCATTCAACAGCTTTGTATTGACAAGTTCCGCATTCCCGCCACTATCGCCCATATACTCCCACACACGACTCTCGTGGTATAACATGACATAGAAGTCTCGGTCCACGTCATGGTACGTCTTCGGATCAGGCAGCTCGAACGGCAGTACGCGTATCTTCAGCGTAATTTGTCCTGCAGGTGCTCCATCAGCCGTTATATCGATCATTCCGGTATAAATTCCCTCAGGCGTTCCGGCAGGCACCTTCGTCGTAATCCACATCTGCTTCGACTCGCCCTGCTTCAGCTCAATAGGAAGCAATACTGTGCTGTCCTCGACTGGCTCTTTCAAATGATCGAACTTTTTAGCCGGCTTCGTGAAAATATCCATATATTGCGAGCCTGCCGGATAGTCGACTCGCAAGAAATTTTTCTTCTGCGCGTGATCCACTTTCACTAAGTTTTCATCATGCAGCAGCAGCTCGGGCACCAGTACGTCCTTGGAGGCGTCAAAGAAATAACTTTGCCATGCCGTCCCGCCTTGGTACCATGTTTTTACGACATGCATGTCAATGGAACTGGCTGGAATGCTTCCTTCTGCTCCTTGCAGATCAGATGTCGCGAACGTAACTGAACCTACGTCGCTAAGCGGAGCAAATATGAACGAAGCTGCTTCATATTCGTCTTGCGCCGAGATAACCGCAATCTGATCGCTGATCGCCCCATCCGACGGGAGCGTATTCGGCAGCCGCTTCTCCGGACTAAGCGCCGCTGCTTCATACACGATAAATGGCGCATCAGCCCATATTTCAGCAGCACTTCCCGCAGTGGCATCCTTCCCCAGCTTTAGTGCGTACTTCAAAGCCTTCTTGGTCTTCAGTCCCAATTCATGTGAAATTTCTGAAGATCCCATTACGGCGGTCGCATTATCCCGTACATCTTCTAGAAACTGCTTCAGCTGCGGTCGGCTCGTCGTTACGATTAAAGCATTGAGTTCACTCACTTGCCCAAACAGTTCGGATTCCGACCAGGTTTCATCAGAAGCGTGAACCGCAGTCGGTGCCATTCCAGGTGAGGTTATCATAAGCATCATGCAGACTGTAACGACAGCAATCATTAGGCTTTTTCGCATATCAAATTCCCTCCCATTAAAATGAAATCTACACAGGTTCTAATAACCAGATTGACCTACATTAATAGATGTGAACTTGTCCCCTCTCCACTCGGAGCCCATTATGTAAACGCATACAAAAATTAGTGCTGAGGGCGCCTTTCTAACAATGAGTAAAATATCGGCCTTCGACCTTCGACATCACTCCTTATTTTCCGGCTGCCTAGCCTGTAAACACTCCTTTTGCGGTATAGCGTGCAAGCGTTAATCTATATTTCACTCCATTGCGGCAATTATTTTGAACGATCATCCCAAAAGATTGCCGCAAAACAGGAAATACCCCTATTACTTTTTTATAAATACAACATTTTGTTTTTGAAGTTCCTGATGCAAAGCTTCAATAGATATATGTTGTGGCGTAACCCCTTTATCCACCGCTAGAGAAGCCGCAACCCCCGCCGCCTGTCCCAGTGCGTAACAAGTCGCCTGTACGCGCATCGATGACATGGCCACATGGGTAGCTGAGATTGCTCGACCTGCTACGAGCAGTCCTTCTATTTTTCGAGGAATCAGGCAGCGGAACGGAATATCATACCCGGCGACTCCTCTCTCATCGGTTCCCGATTTCCCGTCTGGACTGTGAATATCGATCTCATAATTCGTCTGGGCTACGACGTCTTCAAACCTACGGCCATTCAAAAGATCATCTTCCGTAAGCGTATAATGCCCTGAGATTTGATTGGTTTCCCTAACCCCAACCTGGCCAGGGACGTGAGAAAGCGTATAATTTTCGAATCCGCTTCGCTGTAAGTAGTCCGCTACTGAGAATACTTGGCGCAGTGATTCTTTCTCCGCATAGTTAATATCTTTAATCTTAGCGCCATTCCCCTTTACCCGGGTCATATTCACAAGCAGCGTGCCCGCTTCGCCTCTTTCCCAATATAGTCGTCTCCCTTGCGGCAGCTCAGAGATATGTTCATACTGATAACATCCTTTTGGCAATTGACGCTTTACGGGCTGCCCCGTGTTCTGCATCATAAACATCAGCGTCATCGGCTGAGTCAGCTGGTCGTCTATCCTCCCGGTCGTATATTCAGCCCCTGCATCAATCGCAACTCGGCCGTCTCCCGTACAGTCTATAAAAACATTTGCCTCCAGAGCGATCAAACCCTCTCTCGAGTTTGCGATAACAGCCTTCAATCGTCCCTGCTCCATAACAGCTCCGGCAAAACTCACGTGATATAGAACCTCAACGCCTTCCTTCTCCAACTTGTCGTTTAAATAATGACGTAAGTGGAACGGATTATATTGCGGTCCTATCGAGCCCTCGTGGGTTTCTGGAAGGATCTGCTCCGGCAGCATTTCAGAAATAAACTCCCGATAAATGCCTGTCACATTGCCAATCCCCATAAACACACTGACATTCCCTAACGTTCCCATTCCGCCCAGTTGCCCGGAATGCTCGATTAGGATGACCTTTTTACCGCATCGCGCCGCCGCAATAGCTGCCGCAACGCCTGCAGGTCCCCCTCCGATGACCAAAACATCCGCCGTGTCGAATACCGATACGCTCCGCTGAAATTGATAATCGGCCATGAGGTACTCCTCCTCTAATAGGTATCCTACAAAAATGCCGACGGCGAGTTTAGTCTGAATAGCCGGCAGCTTGCTGACAAGGTAATAACTTCCTTTTCTCATATTATAAATCATTTTTTATATATGTAAATCTATTTTTACAAAAATGCCATAAATCATCTTTCTAACCAATTACACCATAAAATAGTTTCACAAATAAAAACAACCCATCCTACTAAAACACGGGATGGGTTAACGAACCGGAAAGTGATGTTAGTTATTTCGTGACAACAACCTGCTGGCCCTCTTCAAGGCCACTGACAATCTCGACCTCTGTCGGCGTTACGATTCCCCGCTGTACATCTACTTCGCGGTGGATATCTTTGTCAACGATCAGCACATAATCTCTACCCTGATAATTACGAAGCGCTCCACGAGGAATAATTAGCGTGTTCTCCTTCCGAATAAGCTCCAGTCTAAATTCGATATTATCTCCTATATTTATACGGGTCAAAAATTCGTTTTCAAAATCGAATAGCAATGTTTTTTCAAGTATAGCAGCACGAAGCGGATTCGAATTGCTCGGATTAGATGAAGGAGAAGCAGCTACATTAGCCTTTATAGAGGAGCCTTGATGCATGAGCTCTACCGGCATCCCTAGCTTTATATTGATCAAGAAAGGAGAAAGGTCACCGATATAACGAAGCTGAAGCTTTTCGGTATGAGCGATGCCTACGACAGTCCGATAGGCCGTTATTGAATCGCCCGCTTTAATGTCGTCCACGAATGTTACAACTCCATCACTAGACGATACTAACGATTGCTTTTTTTGAAGCCCCTGCAGCTGTTTCAGTCTCATTTTCTCGATTTTTAAATTGATATGATGGAGCCTAATATCATCAATACTGTCTTCATCTAGCCCAGCACCGAGCGATTTATCCAACGCTCTCTGCATATTCTCGACAACCAGCTGCTGCTGCATAAGCTGCAGGTCGGAAATGCTTGATACAAGCTGGAACAGCATATCACCCTTTTTCACGATATCTCCTGGCTGAACGAACGCTTCATCCAGTTTTCCGTCGATTTCAAAGGACTGATAGTCGGTTGAGGACGGAACGACTACGCCGACTCCATTGATTTCAATGGTCAGTGTCCCACGCCTTACTTCCAGCACATCCACTTTGACGCCGACTGGGTCAATGAGCTCCGGTACCGCCTGTTCCCTACTCTGAACGAGAGAACATCCTGTAAGGAGCAGCACGACGAGTATGGTGTAAGCAGCCGCAAATAATCGCTTATATCCGATCCCGTTAATCAAGTTAATCCTCCCCCAGCTTAACGGCCTGATGAATTTTGATCCGTGAAAGTCGCCAGCCTAGTATGAACAGTCCCACTAGAATCATAAAAGTCACAATGACATACAATCTCACCGTATCGCTGGGATCAAACATAACCTGAAACGGCGGTACTTGCGTGGATGGATTAAAGGAGATTTGAAACAGCTTTACGAACCAAGCGCTTGTAACATTGCCAACCATTCCGCCAATCAGTATTGCGACACCTGATGTCAGCAGCTGTTCAGCTGTCAGCATGCCAAGCAGCTGAGCAAAAGACATTCCGATCGCCCGTAATATTCCAAATTGCAGTATTCTTCCCGACAATGAAAGTATCCAGTAGAGCAAAAAACCGAAAAAGCTAATTATAACTGATATAAGAAAGCCGAGTGTCATGACGCCGTTTACCGCCAATTGAAACGGATCGTTATCAGCCGTCTGCAGTTCTTCACGCGTATCCTTTATGAACGCCAAATTTATTTTACGAGCTGCAATATCATCATAGAATGGCTGTCGATCCGCATCCTCCCGCAATTTGATCCATACCTCATAAGGCTCTACAGCCATCGCCATTTGGATATACTCGAGATGCCCTACAACTAAAGACGGTGTTTCCGTGTTAGACTGTCCGCCTTGATTACCAGCCAAATTCGGATTGAAGGTCGGCCAGTAATCGATAACGCCATATACAGTAAACGACCTGGGCTCCACGCCGATCCATCCAATTGTAATTGTATCTCCTTGGCGAACGCCCTTGTCCGCGATGGAACGTGAAATTAGAACCGCTTTCGGATCCAAGGCAATTAGATTCAAATATTCATTCATATGGTGGTTCAGCAAGCCGTCACGAATCCACGCTGTACGACCGAAATCGGCGGTATGAATTCCCATAAGTTTAGTTGTACTGCGTTCATTGCCAACTACTACATTCGCGTCGTCCTTGACGAACACCTTCGTTGCTTTCGCAACACTTGGAAGCTCGTTATACACTTGAAAAGGAGGCTCGACGTATTGGATTCGTGGCGGCCCGCCCTCAGCAGCTGCCGTCCCCGCTCCTCCAGCCTGATTCGAGAGAGGAACGCCGTTGGAAGGCAATGAGGCATTGCTAGGCCAATGCGTCTTCAATACGATGTCTGCCCCGTTCTTATATCTAATTTTTTGTTCCGTGTTATCGTTTATTGTCCGAGCGGCGCTTGCGCTGTATAATCCTGTGGCGATCGTAATAATCAGAAACATCATAACTAATTGATACTGCGTACCGGATCTACCAACCTGGATCAGGGTGGAGTATAAAAAGGGCGGCCATATTTTCTTGCCTGCCCAGAACACGAAGCGGATAAATAGCGGATATAACCGCAGCACAAGTAATCCGAGACCAAGAATGAACAGGGCAGGGACTAGAAAAAGCAGCGGGTCGACGGAAACCTCGGAAGCTTCGGCACCCAACTGGAGCAAGTCACTACGCTGCCTATTGAACACTTGAAGCCCATAAACAGCTATTGCAATCAGAGCAGCATCAATAAAGAATCGATGCCAGAACGATCCCTTGATTCGGCGGCTCAGCTGCTGTTTCAGGTTTACAATTGATACTTGAGTTGCTCTATAAGCCGGAATAAGCGTCATGATGATGGAACCGGCGACTGCATACAAAGCATACAAGTACGATTGTTTGCTTACTTTTACCGGAAGCGCCGAACGTTCCACAAATTCAAGAAAACCATTCGATGCGCCAAGTATTTTCGTGAGCAGCATTCCGACCGCAGGACCTGCGGCAAATGCAATACCGCCAAGCAGCAGCCCTTCGAAAACATATCCAACCATTACCTGCAGACGGCTGGCGCCGCGGCTGCGCAATACCGAAATCTCTGCTTTCTGCCGATCTATAATGAGGTTGGACACCATGTATAGATAAAAAGCCAACACAATTATTAGCGGCGCGTACAAAGACCATACTATTTTTTGTAATTCAGCTTCCCTTTGAAAATAAGTTTCTACCGTTTTTACAGCAGGCGTATCGACGGTGTAAGTACTAAATCGATTCATTAGATGCTTATTCATACTTTCACTAGTCTGAATATATTCACGCGCGTTGGTCAGATCCATACTCGAATAATCAAGCACAAACAGCCAACTGGCGCTTGCCGTCGGCAGTATTTCGCTGGATGAAAAATGTGCTTGAAACAGCTCGTAGTCAATAAAAAACGTTTTTCTGTAATCAGTAAGATTGTTATACCAGTAGGGATCGGCATAATCCAACTTATCAATAACACCTACCGGCTTGACTTTGACTTTTGTCTTTGCCTCCTCGTTTTCAACTACAAATACATGACCAAGAACCATGTTTAATTCTTTAAGAGATTCCTGTACCACTAACGCTTCATATATGCCATTCACGGGTTCGTTTGCCGGGAGCCGCCCGTCGATCAAGCGGATATGATCGTAAAGATCGGATCTTGCCGCAAGCTCAGCTAAACGTTTCGTACCCGACTCGATTTGAGTGATGTCAGCAGGAGCGAATGAATACATGTCCGTTGCAGCTTCCATCACCAGATGGTTCACCGGAAGCCCGAAACCCGTACTGACCTCCTTGCTCATAAATTCGTTCATGCTCTTCAAAACCTGCGGTCGTTCCTCGGGCTGATAATCACCGGAATCCCAAAAGGAAGTGGCTCCCATAAAAACCTTGGAGTAGACGATTCCTGGATATCGTCCGGTAGAATTCTGAAAATTTTCTAAGTCCTTTATCAGCAGACGCTGCAAAATCGCTTCTGTATAAATCGGAATACTGCTTATAAGCGCAACAGATAAGATGAGTCCTCCAAGCAGACTGAGCTCCAACCATTTGTTTTTCATCATCTTACGTAAAATCATGAAGAGAAGAGCCATAGACACTTCCTCCTTCCCGAGCAATTCTCCACACGCCTATTGCAGAATCACCTTTTGACCTTCTTCCAAGCCTTTAACAATTTCTACATTTGATAAGGAGTCGATACCAAGCTCTACATCGATTTCCTTTATGCTTTCTCCATCCAGCAATTTAATATAATTCCGGCCCAGCAGCGAATATACGGCGTTTCTCGGAAGCAAGATTACATTTTCTTTTTTTTGCAGGACGATAACAATATCCGCGTTTGCATTCAATTCCGGCATGATGCTCGTATCCTCCAGCTGAAAATAAATAGTTCTGGCGTATTTATCAGCAAGCTCTTTGTCATCTGTCTCAGGTGCGGATGACGGACTCTGGGTAACAGTACCCTCAAGAATCTGATCCCTATAAGTAATCTCAGCCTTCATCCCGACCTCGACCTCTTGCAGCTCCCTTGAGATAGTACCTGAATACGATAACCGAATACTTGCCGGATCGGCTATCGTAACATAGCTTCTTCCCAATTGAACAGTATCACCAAGCTTCACCGCCTCCATAGATACAATGACGCCATCTATTTTGGCTTTCATGGTTTTTCCGTTCAACTGCTTGTAAGCATCATCCATTCTTTTTTGAGCGATTTTCAGCTCCAGCAATCGAATTTTCATAACCTGTATATCTTGTGTTTCTTTCGATTGCTCCAGTGCCAGCTTTGCCAATTCGAGGTCCCTCTCTCGTTCAAGCACGACAATTTCGAGACCCTCGTTTTCCAGCTCCAGCAGCGGCGCTCCTTCCTTTACAATATTGCCAATTTCGGCGGAAATGGCTGTAATTCTACCTGCGGCTCCTACGAACTCATGCTGAACGACAGTAGTAGAATTGAAAGTGCCCACTCCTTTAATTTGCTTTGTGGCCGTCCCCCGCTTCACCTCGTACAAGTTATAGCTTTCTTTCTGAGGAACGATAAGAGCAGGCTTCAGCACCTCTTCTTCCTTCGGCAGCAATGTACATCCGGTTAGAACAAGCATCAAGCTAGCTATGCATACGATTAAAGCATAATTCCCGATCCGATGGTCTGGCAATTCATCCACCCCCATGCCAGCGTAAACGGTCCCCCCGCCATCAGTTGGCGGTATAAGCTGACGTTTCGCAAAGCTTGATTTCTCAGAACCGTCGATATTTCATTAGATCAGCTATCTTTGGATCATCTTAGTCGTCGCCATCTCACTAATCTCTTCGTTTGTAAGTGCTCTATCAAATATAGCAAGACCGCCAAGCAGCCCTGTAAAATAATTTCCAGGCTCTCCGGAACGATTTACTGCACCCACTGTAAAATCAGCACCATCAAGTCCGCCATCGAACAAACCGCCTTCAAAGAGGTATGGATTGTAGCGTTCTCGCGCATCAAGCCGTCCATCCAAATACGCCCGCACTTCCTCTCCATCATAGGTGAACGCAACAAAATGCCATTCCCCGCGAGATATTGGCGTTTGTCCAATTGCAGCATCCATGCAATACATATAGCCGGGTGTCGGACCGCCTACCGACGAGACATGTCCACATACTTGCTCCGAGCTATCCCAAATCTTAAGATTAAGAAATAAGCAGTATTGCCGTTTTTTTCGCGTTTCGTCCCAGAGACCTGCAATTGCCTCACAGCCGTTATAATCTGACATTCCCCATTTAATCCAAGCGGCAACAGTCACTAGAGCCTGAGGACCATGAATATTCAGTGCAGGACACTCCTCGCGCGGAATGAGAAACCACTGGGAAAAACGGATATCCGCGCAGTAGGGTCCGAAAGCGCCTTCATTGTATCTTCCAATATGACCATTCATCTCCTTCAAACGATAAGGATAAGCGCCTTTAGCAACTCTATCGCTCCCCGCTTCCTCCTGAAAGTCCCAAAAACTAATTAATCCCGAGCATTTTAATACAGCCTCGCTGCACCACTGCTCCAAATTGTCATTCATCACATCACCCCCCCTTCTATTTATACCAAAAGTTTCCTTAGTTATATGTATATCATATGTATAAACAAAATTCATCTACCTGATTAAATATTAACTAAACACGCATCAAGTATTGGAAAAGCTTCTTAGTATGTTCTAGAATGTATTAATGAAATAAAAGCAATAAAGACACAGAACTTTCGCTAAATGATTCATTATCACTTATAACCGACCCGAGGAGAACGTCTATACTAGTATTTATGGCTTTACATATCAAATATATATAGGGGATGCTCATT
Organism: Paenibacillus sp. J31R122; assembly: GCF_056269185.1. Taxonomy (NCBI): domain Bacteria; kingdom Bacillati; phylum Bacillota; class Bacilli; order Caryophanales; family Paenibacillaceae; genus Paenibacillus; species Paenibacillus sp. J31R122. The sequence continues at coordinate 351,267 of NZ_JBWDNM010000001.1, read as the reverse complement.
TTGGAAAATCAGCAATGGATCGCGCCTGAATTTTACAATCTCACTTCAGAAATGGAACATCATCCTTCCGATAAGGTTGCGCTTAAATGGTTAAGTGAACAAGGGAGCTGCGAGGAAATTACATATGGAGAGCTGCTAAAACAGGCTAATCATCTCGCCGGAGGCTTAGCGGGTCTTGGTCTTCGCCAAGGGGATCGTGTTCTGGTTATGGTTCCACGTAGAATCATCACCTATGTCATCTACCTGGCATGTCTGAAGCTGGGAATTGCCATTATACCTTCATCCGAAATGCTTCGAGCAAAGGATCTATCGTACCGCCTTAGGCATTCCGAAGCAAGAGCTGTTATTGCCTGGTCCGAAATTACCGCTGAGGTCGATAAGATTACGGAAGAACTGCCCGCATTAAATTACCGTCTCTCCGTTTCAGGAACTGTGGACAAGACCGATTCCGACTGGCTTAATCTTGAGCAATTAATGATGGATCAGCCCGATTCCTTTACAGCAGTTAATAGCCACAGAGACGATATCGCTATACTCGCGTATACGTCTGGAACAACCGGCAACCCTAAAGCTGTTGTTCATAGTCATGGCTGGGGTTACGCTCATTTACGAATTACCTCGTCCTTGTGGATGGATATTCGTGAATCGGATACGGTCTGGGCAACAGCCGCGCCAGGCTGGCAAAAGTGGATCTGGAGTCCATTCTTGACCGTTCTAGGAAACGGAGCAACAGGATTCGTATATAATGGGCCGTTTCAACCGAATCGGTATTTGCAACTGCTGCAGGATCACGGTATCCAGGTATTGTGCTGTACGCCAACGGAATACCGATTAATGGCTAAGACGGAAGACTTAGAGCACTACGACTTATCCCGACTACGCTGTGCAGTCTCTGCTGGAGAACCCTTAAATCAAGAAGTTATCCATACATTCCAGCGCCACTTCGATATTACCATCCGAGACGGCTACGGACAGACTGAAAGTACGCTGATCATCGGAACGCTCAGAGACATTCCAATTCGGTTAGGCTCCATGGGTAAACCTATTGCTCCAGGCCTTGTAGAAGTCATTGATGAGGATGGTAATCCCCTCCCTTCGGGAGTAGTTGGAGATATAGCTGTACATTTGAGCATGCCTGCATTGTTCCAGACCTATTACAAAGACCCTGAGCGTAAAGAAAACTGCTCTCGAGGAAATTACTTCTTAACTGGAGATCGGGCACGTAAAGATGAGGAAGGATATTTTTGGTTCGAAGGCCGGGGAGACGACATCATTATCAGCTCAGGCTACACGATCGGTCCCTTTGAGGTTGAAGATGCGCTCATGAAGCATGCGTCAGTCAAAGAATGCGCGGTTGTTGCGAGCCCCGATGAAATTCGTGGACATATTGTTAAGGCGTTTATCGTACTGAAGGATGAGTCAGCCGCTTCTCCAGAACTGATTAAGGAGCTGCAGTCATATGTCAAGGAATGGACGGCCCCATATAAGTATCCGCGCAAAATAGAATTTATCCAAGATCTCCCGAAGACATCTTCCGGTAAAATACGGAGAATAGAGCTGCGTGAGCAGGAAAACCGAGCGGCTCTAAATGAATAGTTCTGGATTCCGATAACCAAAAGAACGAAGATTAGCATAAATAATGGATAGAGAAACCAGAAAACATCTGATTCTCTATCCATTTTTCATTCTTCTAAAACAAGCCAACAAATGCCGACCCCATGCCTGTTTTTTAAATAGAAAGCTTCTCACCGGGCTTTAATACTTTCCCGTTTATCCCTTTCTCACGAAGCCGCTGGACAAAATCTTCTGCTTCCTGACGAATAGCTGGAAATGTATTGTAATGCACAGGTACAACCAGCTTGGCGTTATACCATTCTGCTGCTTGTAATGCATCCTCCGGTCCCATTGTATAATGGTCACCGATCGGAATGAATGCAACATCAATTTTATGACGTTCACCGATCATTTTCATATCACCGTACAATGCTGTGTCCCCTGCGTGAAGTATCGTTTTGCCTTCAGCATGAAGGATAAATCCTGCCGGCATACCAGCTTATAAAATTTGCTTCTCTTCTTCAATAACGATACCTGATGAATGGAACGCTTGTACCATCTTAGCCTTTGCGAATCCCAAGTCGACGGTTCCGCCTATATTCATACCGATCGTCCGGACACCCTTCCATGACATATAGGTAGCAAGCTCAACAATTGCTACGACTGGCGCATCATTTCTTTTGGCAATCAAGTCAGCATCCGATATATGGTCAGCATGCGCGTGAGTAAGCAGTACGGCGTCCACTCTTATGTCCTCCGCTTTCGTAACTGCCAATTCATTACCTCTGAGAAAGGGATCGATAACAAGTGATTTCTCTCCAGTGATCATTTGAACACAGGAATGTCCATGATAAATGAGCTCCATGATTTTATTTACCTCCATTGTTTTAGTATTGTAACGATCGAATCATGCTTCCTCTTGACCCTTCATCTTCTCCTTGAATTGCTTGGGAGTACACTCATTGAAACGCTTGAACAACTCATAGAAATGCGCCATATTTTCAAGTCCCGCCGCTACTGCAATGTCCGTGATGTTCATACTGCCCATAACGAGCATACGTTTTGCCTTTTCTATCCGTTTGCGGTTCACAAATTCAGTGAATGATAATCCCATCTTTTTCTTGAAATATTTTGAAAAATAAACATAGCTCATACCCGCAAGCTTACTGACCTCCGCCATGTCAATCCTCTCAGTGAGATGGTTCTCAATATACGTGACAACCGGACGCAATAAATCAGCGTCTACATACTCATGCGCAGATAACAGTTGTTGATCGTCGTTGCGAAGCAGTGTAAGCAGCATATGTTTAATATGCATACTAACTGCAATCTCGTAGCCCTTCTTCTTCTGCATCACTTCTTCGTGAATACTAAGCAGAATATTTCCTACCTCCGCTCGGACATGGGGAAATTTACTGAACAGATAATTCAAATCGTCCAGCGGGTTCATGATCTCCATGAAATGTCTCGTATAGTGCATCATCGCAGGATCAAAGTACGGCTCTAGGTCCACATGAAGAACAATATACTGAACGCGCTGCGCTGATCGCATTTGTGGTTTGTGCAGCTGAGAGGAGCCAATGACCATGACATCTCCTGGATGAAGCAGGTAGCCTTTGCTTGGTGTATATATTTCATGAATGCCTTCCAGTACAAGAAGGAATTCGATCTCCTTGTGGTAATGCCACAGCGGGGGGCCCGTCTGTTCCTCTCCACTCTGTGTGAATTTCCACACCTTAATGCAGAGCTGCGGATTCTGATAGTGAATCGGTTCCTGAAAGCTGTCCATATTATCTCCCTTTCAATATTGATAGATTAAATATGGATACAAACTGACTAAATATTCGCATATACGTCCATCTGACTTAACCTGTATCATTTGGTTTAGAAAAACAATTCAATGATACAAAGGAGACGGATCATGAAAGTTGCTGTATTAGGTTGCGGTGGACTCGGACATGTCCACGCTGATATTTACTCTAGACTAAGTGGAGTGGAGTTGACTGGTTTATGCGACATACAAATCGAGCTTGCCAATGAACTGTCCCAGGCAACAGGAGCCCCTGCATTCCATTCCTTCGAGCAAATGCTCGCTGAAGCGGAATTTGATGCTATAAGTATTACTCTACCAAGTTATTTACACAAAGAATATACTCTCCTAGCGGCAAAAGCAAGAAAACATGTGATTAGCGAGAAACCTATCGCTCTCACTTTAGAGGATGCGAAAGAGATGATTCAATGCTGTGAGGATAACGGCGTACGCTTATTCGTCGGGCATGTCGTCCGTTTCTTCCCTGAATATATCAACATGAAACAAACGCTCGATCACGGTGATATTGGCAGACCTGCCGTGGCTCATGCCAGCCGTATCGGATCCCATCCAGGAAACACCAAGAGCTGGTATAAGGATTCTACTAAGAGCGGTGGTGTCATCATCGACCTAATGATCCATGATTTGGATTTCTTGAGATGGAGCATGGGTGAGATTGATTCCGTGTATGCGATGAACCATACAAGCGAGCAGCTCGACTATGCACTGGTGACTCTTCAGTTCAGTAGTGGAGCTGTCGCTAACGTCGAATCGAATTGGGGGTTCCCGGGACCATTCCATACGAAAGCCGAAATATCGGGCAGCGGCGGAATCATCTCAACGAACAGCTTGAAGAATAGATCCCTACAAATTCATAAGGCTGCAACTTCAGAGAATAACAACTTTGTAACTGTTCCTGAAAGCCCTGCCTTCCGAAGTCCATACGAGCTTGAGCTCGAGCATTTCATTTCTTGCATTAAGACAGGTTCAGAATCCATTGTGACTGCTCACGACGCGTATAAAGCTTTGGAGCTAGCGGAAGCCGCGCTAGAGAGCGCGCGAACGGGCAAAGTCGTTCATCTCCCGTTAGGAGGAAGTACACGATGACTAAACTAAAGGTTGGAATGATTAGCTTTGCACACGGGCATGCCTTCTCTTATTTCCATTCATTACTTACGTTACCCGAAGTGGAAATCGTAGGTATAGCTGATCCTATTGAAAGCAGAGTTAGCGATATTGTCAGTAAGCACGAATTACCATACTTCGCCGATTACCTTCAGCTTCTTGAAACTGATGTCGATGCAGTCGTCATTTGCTCGGAAAATTCACTTCACGCTGAGATTACAATTGCGGCTGCAAACAAAGGAAAGCATGTGCTCTGCGAGAAGCCACTAGGCATCCATGTAGACGACATGAACGAAATGATAGCTGCTTGCCATAAAAATAATGTACAGCTCATGACCGCCTTTCCATGTCGGTACCTAGCTGCCGTCGTTCAAGCAAAAAATGCTGTAGATCGGGGTGAGATCGGCGAAATTGTTGCCTTCAAAGGAATGAATCGCGGCACCGCTCCGAGCGGTTGGTTCGTAGACCCTAAGCTGTCCGGAGGGGGCGCTCTGTTAGACCATACTGTACATGTCATGGATCTGATGAATTGGTTCAACGGATCAGGCCCGAAGGAAGTATACGCTTATGCTGCCACCTTATTTGATGACAAGTTGGATGTGGACGATACTGGCATGATCCATGTGAAATTTGAAAATGGCGTGTTCGGAGTGCTCGATACGAGCTGGTCAAGAAAACCGCCTTATCCAACATGGGGTGATGTCGCTTTGGAGATTATCGGCACGAAAGGCGTCATTTCTATGAATGGCCTCGCTCAGGTCAATGAGCTGTACAGCCGTCAGAAGGGTGTAGGACAATGGAATTACTGGGGAGATAATATGGATGAGCATCTGATTCAGGCATTCGTACTGGCCATTCGGAGCGGTCAGCCTGTCCCGATCACGGGCGAAGACGGCATGCGCTCAACCATTGCAGCATTAGCTGGCTACTCCTCTATTAAAACAGGTCAACCGGTGTTAATATAACCGTAAATGACAGTTGGATTCAGCGTCCTACGAAAGTGAAAAAAGACTTTGTCGCTATAATCCAGCAGCAAAGTCTTTTTTTATTCCAATAGTAGCTCTGAGATATAATAGGTACTTAAATAGCGACGATTGGGAAGATTAGAGAGCATGCTCTGTCTTATTGTCTCGTACGATACTGGCTTGGGGAACACCCTGCATATCGCATGAACAGCCTGCTGAAAAAAGAGGGATCCTCGTAGCCTACCATCGTTGCTACAGATATGACCTTTTCATCTGATTCAAGCAATATACGTTTAGCGTTCTCGATTCGAATTTCATGAAGCACGTCAAAAATGCTCTTATTGAACTCTTCCCTCATCATACGGTTTAACTGCCTGGTGCTGACGTTAAACAGTCTGGAAAGCGTTTGCAATGAAATTTTCTTGTCGAAATTTCTTTCCAAATAACCATAGATCCGCTTTGCGCCAATTTCACGATCCAACTGACGCGGGGAATTATAATGATTGCTTTTATGATGCCGCATAAAGCTGTAATGACGGGAGAGCAGAACGAGCAATTGGACCATTTGAAGCTTAATCAGCGTCACGTGCCCTAATCCACGAAACCCGATTTCCCTAATCATGCTCTCAAGCAGCGATAGAATGAAAGCCGCGTCCTGACCATGCAAATTGAGGTGATGGTTGAAACGTACGTCATGCTTCAGAAACGGGTGAACGTAAAAATAGTCCATTGACGCCGTAATCTCGAGCTCATGGAGCAAAGCATCTGGAATAAATGAAGGCATAAACAAGCAGTTAACAATCTCCATATGTGCCCCAGGCTCTACATAATAAGAATGCGTTTCTCCGGGGTTGATGATAAACACGTCACCTGCATGAATATCGTATTCAATGCCTTGGAATATATGAACACCACTTCCGCTCACAATATAGACAAGCTCAACGAACTCATGTCCATGCTCGGTAACCGATCCTTGCTCCGTGCGCGTGATCCAGAAAGGGAACTCATCCTTCATAAATCCTTTGCTGCCGATTATCTTCTGCACCCGTACTTCACCTCTGTCCTATTGATCCCTCGAACTTTAGCGATGATTTTGTACTGCTAGATCGTAAGCTTCGCGCTTCGGCTCCCGGAACCATTCCTCCCAGCTCATGCCCGCGGTGCCCAGAATCTGTTCGATCCGCTTCTTAAACGGCAAGCCGGCATCCTTTAACTGACGTTCTATAGGATCCTCCCGCCCCGCCAACTTGCATGTTACCCAATCAGTGAGCTGACGCTCTAACTGGTCGGCTAATTCTGGCTGTGAATCCGCTAAGTTTATTATTTCATCAGGATCAGCTGCCAAATCGTATAATTCCCTTGGAGGTCGATTGAACGGTCCCGCATCATATGTGCGGATAAATTTGTAGTCCGCCGTGCGTATTCCTCTTGCAGCCTGCCAGGCGCATTCACTGAGGTAAACTCTTTCGTGGGTGCTGTCTGCCTCACCTCGAATGACATCCCATAGACTAACTCCATCCATGCTTTTTGGATCTACGAGCTTTGACCTATCGATGCACGCAGGAGCTTCATTACGCGCTGCCTCTAATATCGTAGGCAGCAGGTCAACCTGCTGAACAAGTCCAGAAACCCGCCGCCCTGCTGAAATCCGCCCCGGCCATCGAATTATTAATGGAACATGAACGGTAGGCTCGTACAATCCGCAATGATCCCAATAAATGTCATGCTCAGTAAGACTTTCACCATGATCGCCGAATAGAATAAGCAATGTATCCTCTTGAATACCAAGCTTCTCCAAATGTTCGTCCAAATCCTTCAACCTGTCGTCCAAATATTTAATTTCCGCATCATAAAGCGAATCGATATATTGGCTGTCTGTAATCGGTCCAACTAAATCATAATGATGGTGCTTGAAGAAAGGATAAGCCGGGTGATTATAAGCGCGTTCCATGCTTTTGTTGTTTGGATCATAGGGATCTCGGCCGGATTCGTAGAAATCAGGAATGTAGGATCGCGGCGGCAAGTAGGGCGTATGTGCGTCCCAGTAATGTAAAAAAAGAAAAAATGACTCATCCTTATGCTGCTCGATCCAAGGCAACGCCAGATCGTTGACGGTTTTCCCATCGATCCAGCGATTGCCGCCGACACTGTTCATATAATAACGGTATCCTCTTGCAAACCATTCTTTCAGCTGGTACAAATTATCTACCGCCGAAGTCGTGAATCCTGCAGAACGCAGCATGGTCGGCAGCCATTCTATCGATTTAGAAAAATGCGCCAGCTCCGAACCATGTGATACGACACCTGTTGTGAGGCCGATTTTCCCCGTAAATATACCGGTATGTGCCACCTCAGTCGGAATATCCGCCGCATATGCCCGTTCAAATAACACACCTTGCTCGGCAATACTATCCATATATGGACTGGTCGGTTTGGCATAACCGTATCCGCTTAATCGGGAAGCTCGCAGCGTATCTAGAGAAATCAGAATAATCTTCATATTGTTCTATATCCTCCTAAGGAGCAACCTTTAAAACCTTTCCTTTGTTGTCCAACCAGGATCGAATAATCTCGCTATTTTCTTCAACGGAATAAGAGGAGGTGCATATTGTAATATCGGGATTTGCCGGCTCATCGAAAGGATCGGAGATGCCTGTAAAATTTTTCAGCTCTCCGCTGCGTGCCTTCGCGTATAACCCCTTGACATCACGCTTCTCGCACTCACTTAGTGAACACTTTACATAGATTTCAACATATCTAGGGAGCTCGCTGCTTAGGAACTCCCTCATTTCACTATAAGGCGTAATAGCTGACACTAGAACATCTACGCCGTTGCGTGCCAATAGCTTAGATACAAAAGCGACTCGCCGAATGTTCTCGATACGGTCTTCTCTGCTAAAACCAAGTCCCTTACAAATCGTTTGACGAAGCTCGTCGCCATCCAGTAGTTCGACACGGCGACCTCGCTGAATCAGCCTTGACGCAACATGCTGTGCGGTTGTCGTCTTCCCAGCACCTGATAAACCAATAAACCATAATACGGACCCCAGTTGCGCGTCCATGAATGTATACCTCCTAAGAGTCAAAGTACAGAAGCTACCTCTATAGGAGCCCCGCCAGACTGATGTGATTGTATGGCAGCCTCAATGACCTCCTGTGCCGCCAGTGCATCGATTCCGGATGCATCAATTTCATCAGGCGCGGCTCCATCCTTGATCTGTTCGATAAAACGATTGATTCGCAGTTTAAATGTATCATTGAATCCCTGCATCCCGCCGAATAACGGATTCCGTAAAACCGTCAGTTCATCGGTATGATGGGAATAATAAGTCATGCTCTCGTACAAATTGTCAATAACGAGCCGCCCTTCATGGCCTGCCACCTCACAAAACTCGATCGGGTGACGCATCGACATGTCATAGCTGCCTGTCAAATGTCCGACAGCCCCTGAAGTAAATTCCATATTAACGGATACAGTCGACCAACAATTTCTTCCCGGCCCCTTGGTCATGAAGGACTGCACCCGCTTCACATCTCCTGCGAAATAACGCATGACATCGATGGAATGAGGATGCAGAGCGCGCATTTGCAGCCACTCCGAATCCTCCCTTGAATTTTGAATGGTGAGCCGCATATTTAGAAATAACAACGATCCGAGCTTTCCCTCCAACACCAATTCTTTTGCCTTATAAGCAGCCGGCGTAAAGCGGTGGTTCAAATTGCAAGCGAATCGTACCCCTTTCTCACGGGCAAAGCTGACCATATGGCGCGCTTCTACTATTTGGTTTGAAATTGGCTTCTCGACAAGCACATCCTTGCCTGCCTCGATGGCCGTCATAACCGGTTCATAGTGGTGGCTTCCATTCTCGACACCCGCCGTAGCTACAACGATAACATCAACCGGCACTACGCGCAGCAACTCCTTGAGGTCGGTAAAAAAAGGTACGCCAAACTCGCTGCCTGCCGCCTCAGCTCTAGTCTGCAACAAATCACATACGGCGGCAAGCTTCGTATCGGGATGCTGCTGGTACGCGCGGCAGTGAATTTTTCCGATATGGTTAACGCCTACAACCGCAACATTAATCATTAAAATCCTTCCTTTCCTCCTGCGACGCGATAGCAGCCTACTCTTTCTACTTTTCCTTTTCTTTAGCTTGAAGCGAGCGAGCGTTCACAATCGAACCAATATGAAGGGAATCGTACGCTTCTTGGGACGAGGTAAATGGCTTTCCTTTGCCATGCCAATTCAGATTCGTATAAATGGGATTGACTCGACCCACTTCCTTCTCGCGTCTCGCAATATGGTCTTCCATCCGCTTTGTAAGCAAAGCGACGACTTCCGGCTCTTGATCTGCAACGTTGACGTTTTCTTCCGGATCCTGAATTAGATTATATAATTCCACAGCAGGCTTAAAGTGAAAGTCCTGTTCAAGAGCACAAATAAGCTTCCATTCGTGTGTTCGCCATCCATGCTTACGCATCCATGTGCATTCGGTAATGTAGAACTCGCTAATAGGATCTGTTTTTTCACCGGTCATCATTTTAGTCAATCTTCGTCCGTCAAAAGAAATATCGCTATCCACTTCGAGCAGATCAAGTATAGTTGGCATAATATCGGAAATGAGAGAAACGTCAGACACCCTTTTCCCTAGAGGCACACGACCCGGAAATTTAATAATAAGCGGAACGACAAGAGTACAGTCGTATAAGCCGTGATGGTCGAAATAACAATCATGCTCATACAGCGTCTCACCGTGGTCGGATGTGATTACAATAAGTGTTTCTTCTTCAAGTCCGAGTGCGCTCAGCTTGACGAACAGGCTTTGAATGCAAGCATCCATGTAAGCGACCGCGCCGTCGTATTGGGCCGTTACATAATTATAATCCGTGACTCCTTCCGGAATCCATGATTTCAGAAAATCCGCAAAAGGCTTGAACGCATAAACTGGCTCCATCGAGTTATTGGAAGTGTCCTTCTCATCAGCGCCATAAAACATTCGTTCATACGGCTTCGGCGGTAAATACGGCGAGTGTGGATCCATATGCCGGAGAAACAGCATAAACGGTTTTTCCTCCGCCGCAAGACGTTCGAGCTCCGGAATGGCTACATCGTTTAGATTTTGTGCCTTAGGAGTTCGTCCTGTATCATCCGGTACCCATGATTCATAATTGAGATAGCTATGAAAACCACGAGAGGCTGGATTGCCTGAAAATCCGATACAAGACGTATTGTAGCCCACTCCGCCAAGTACTTCTGCCAATGTTTGAAGGTGATCGCCCATAGGACCCTTGTGCCTTAGAGCCACTACGTCAGTTGCAAATACGTCTTTCCCTGTCAGCATCGAAGCATAAGCAGGTGTTGTCGGAATGCTTGGGCTGAAATGCTTCTCAAATATGACGCCTTCACTAGCAACCTTATCCATATGAGGCGTAGTCAACCGAGAATAGCCATAGGAACTCATATGATCACGGCGCAAGCTGTCAATTCCAAAAATGATGACATTAGGTTTTTTGTTTGACATCATTGATTCCCTCCTAGCGAGCGTTTAGTTTTTTCAAGCAAGCGTTTAAGTATCCGTAGGATTCCGCCGCGACGATTGAGACTTGCGCTAGTGAATGACCTGATCCCGCGCCGATCACTTCCAATACAACCGGACCGTCATAATTACCATCTACTAACACTTTGCAATAGCCGAATAGATCGATATCACCCCGTCCGCATGCCTGCATCTCAATCTGTCCAGGTCCCTGCTCCCTGCCTTTGCAATCGCGGATATGAATATGCCTCACTCTGCTCAATACGGCAGGCAGAGCCTCCTCTGCATTTTCCCCCGCCCTGTGAATATGGCTTGGATCCATATCAATTCCCAATGCTTGCGATGAAATTTCCTCCATTGCTCTGAGAGTTGTGTGCGTATTATGAATAGCACTGCCGACATGCGCCTTCACACACAACGTAATGCCATAGGAAGCAGCTCTTTCCGTCATTCGAGCTAATGTCTCGATGGAAGCCTTCAAATCCTCTTCAACGCCAAGCTTGCCGCCGGGTCCAACATTAACGATCGGGATTCCTATTTCTGCCGCCGCTTCAAATGCGGGAAGCAATCGTTCTTCCTTCAAGGAAGCTACTTCCGTAGATAGAAACACAAGACCGTTCTCATTTACGATAGATTGAAGTTCGTTCTTCTGATCTCTCCAGCGGCTCAAATCCAAATGCTCGCACATTTCATGTATAGCGGCGATTTCAATACCGTCATATCCACAAAGTGCGATCTGCTTTGCAGCTTCGGCAAAGTTGAATTGTTTAAATAGCACAGAGTTTACACCAAGCTTAATCATGTAGGGTAAACCTCCCTGAATTTTAAATGGACTCTCGGCATTCGCCGAGGGAGATGGAGCAAGGTTATCATGAACCTCTTTCATGATTGCAGTCCTCCTACTCTCGCAAGAGGTTTTTTTATTTTCGGATACAATCCCAAAAGTAAATTGAAATCGGTGTTTTAGGCGAATTAACTTACCGCTTTAATGGTTTTGTTATGACTGACGTTAGACGAGCGATGTACCTTATTCGAGTTTGTTTGGATAGTTAGACAAGCCACACACTTTAGCCCAAGTTACGCTGGATAGTTAGACGAACCACGCACCTTAGCCCAAGTTACGCTGGATAGTTAGACGAGCCACACACTTTAGCCCAAGTTACGCTGGATAGTTAGACGAGCCACACACTTTAGCCAAGTTACGCTGGATAGTTAGACGAGCCACACACTTTAGCCCAAGTTTCTTTGGATAGCTAGACGTGACACACTCTAGCCCAAGTTACGCTGGATAGTTAGACGAGCCACACACTCTAGCCCAAGTTACGCTGGATAGTGAGGATAAACTCAATAAGACTGAGGTTAGGCTCACTATTCTAGTCGCATCTGTTTTTCTCTTTTTAAATTAGTGAGGTATACCTCACTAGTGATGAAGCTAACCTCACGGGGAATGAGGTTTACCTCACAATACCGAACTCTGCACCTTAATTAACTCATATTAATGAGATTAGCCTCACTAAACAGTGAGCTTCCCTCATAATTCGTTTTTATCACTACTTCATAAAAAGCGGATCTCCGTGCAGCGGCGGAAGCGAATGCGGCCTTACAACTTCCCCGCCCCGCTCATACGATTCCTGAACCGCGTGTACGTATTCCAATACAGCTAGAGCGTCTCTGCCGCTTGCGCGCAGTTGATCCTGGGATACGTTTTTGGAGACATCCTCCAGAAACGCATGAAGTCTGTTGTTAAAGGTTCGGTTGAAATCTTGCGTTCCGAAGTCGGTAATCTCCGCCTGGATAGGAGTGCTGATCGCCGGTATGCCTTTTTCCGCCTTCCAGAACGATACCTTTTCCACACAGTTTTCGATACAAAAGGTGCCTCGTGAGCCCGCCACTTCAAGGCTCCACCAGCCGCCAAGGCCATATACCGCATCCCCCCTCTGACTAAGCAGGTAACCAACGCCTCCATTGGCGAATTTCACGTGAATACTGTTGATTGATACCATGACATCCCCAGCGCTTCGTCGAAAACCGGGACGGTCAGAAAAGGTTTGGATATGAGTGATATCCCCGCAAAAATGGCGCATCACACTGAATGGATGGGTTAAGAATGCTCTCATGTGGAAATATGGATGGCCCTTGATTTTCGGAGAACTGGAAAGCCCGTAATTAAGCTCACCGCCGTTAAATCCCATTTTGGCAAGACAATAAACAAGCTCACCAACTTCGCCGCTCTCCATATATTGCTTCGCCTTCTCCGCAGGCTGCGTAAAATAATGATTCAGATTGCACCCTAGATAAACCTTCTGCTTTTCAGCAAAAGCAACTAGCTCTCTGCCCTCCCGGACATCGTTGCACAGCGGCTTCTCGACCAGTACATGCTTACCATAGCTCAATGCCTCCATGGCCGGTTCAAAATGCCAGCTCCCATTGTCAATTCCGCCTGTCGTTACGTCAATAACCTCAAGGTCGGGCTCCCCTTCGATCATTTCCCTTAGGCTGTAGTACGCCTTTACGCCATGCCTTTCCGCAGCAGCGTCCGCTCGATCTTTGATGACATCACACACCGCCACTACTTCAGCGAGCTCATCTTCCTTATAGCAGACTGCATGGTTATTCCCGATCCCGTTCATTCCGACAATCCCGATTTTTATCGCCATATTCGCGTTCCCGGCCTTAGCCTTATTAGACTGGCCGGAAACTTCACCACCTTTCCGTCTGAGTTATAATTTCTACTCTCATCATAATCAACCTAATAGTCGGTTTCATGGCTGATCTGGACAATAACCAATTCGATCGGGACCATATATGAAAAGGCCTAGCGAGGAGCGGCCTTATTCCCTCCAGACCGGATAAGTATACGAAAGGTAGCCTAATCCCTTCTATATAGTGACTGGGATTAGGCTGCTTTTTTCTTATTAGTAAGTAAAATGGCAATAAGCGATTCGTTCACGTTTCCATGTATAAGTAATGTGCACCTCATTCCCGTCCGATACAATGGCCGGGTACGAGTATTCGCCTTCTGTTTCCTCGAGTGTGTACAGCCGACTCCACGTTACCCCGTTATCCTTGGATACGTCGAGCACAAGCGGCGTTCTCGGTCCCCACTTTTCCGAGATCGGATTATACACCAGCAGCAAGTCTCCATCCGGCATTCGGGTTAGGTCGATACCGCTGTTGTTGTTCGGCAGACTAATGGGATACGCCTCAGTCCAGCTATTGCCTTCGTCCGCGGAGTCACTACGGTAGATTTGCCCTTCAGTCGTGCGAAGCAGCATATGCAGCTGATTCAGAGAAGATTCCCACAGAGTAGGCTGAATAATGCCTTTGCCAGTCACCGCCGTCCGATCAAGAGGCACCTGTGCGCTCTTCCGCCAGGTCAACCCGCCGTCAGACGAGATATCTACGAAAGCGTCCCATTCTGTTCTCGTTTCGATTGAAGCCGGAGCGAGCAGGTTACCGTTTGAAGCAATAATCGATTTATTTTTAACAGGCCCTCTGCCGCCCGTATAGTCCCCAGGGACCAGCTCCTTCGTCTCGGACCACGTATAGCCGGAATCCTCCGAAAGCATGACCATTGAAATCCAGTCTCGAATTTTCCATCCCGTTTTGTATACCAGCATAATTTGGCCGGTCGAATTATATGACAGCACTGGATTGAAGTGTGGCAAATCCTGCTCCCCTGTCAGGTTTACAGGCTTTGTCCATTCTCCATTCTTCTTTCTAGAGCACCAGATAGCTACATCGCCAGCACCCTCCTCAGTCCCGCCGAACCAGGCTGCAAGCAGATCGCCGTCCTTTAATGGCAAAACAGTGGAGGCGTGGCAGCTTATAAAATCACGATCATCTTCAAAAATAAAGGCTCTGCTAAGCATATATACAACAGTCCTCTCACTAGTTGGAGTCGGAGTTCCCAAACATTGCCGGCTTTAACGTCCATGTCTGAAGCTTGGACATGCTCACAATTTTCGGTACTCTTAATTCCTTCTCGAATATGGACCAGCGCGGTCCCCAAAGCTCATTATCTCCAGCATAACTGCTAGCCTGAAGATCCCCTCGTACAAGCTCGATTCGTTCTTCGCCTTGCAATCCTCGGGCAATGATGGCTGCCATCGTGCAGGTCATATCCACTGGATTAATTCGATGCTCCCCTAACATGAAATAATCTGGCAGCATCTTGAAGCCAAGCACACTGGGCATTTCAACCGTTCTTAGCGCCTGCACAATATCATCCACAACGAGAAAGACTGGTTCGTCGCTTTCAATGTGACGCGCCGGTCCATACATAAATTCCGGCACAAGCTGTTCGCCGAGCAGCATACCGCGAAATATTGAATACTGATCAGCGGATGAAAGGCTGTGACCATTAATTACTTTGAAGATCAGGTTGCTGCCTAGTTGTTCAGCCAACACCTTCACATCTCCAGCGTCGACTACATCCTTCCGAGAGCATTCCAACATTAACGCTTGCTCAGATGTTATATATTCGACATCTTTCTTCGAAAGCGTATAGTCAATAAATTGACCAAGAAGGTTTAGATAATGCTCCATTTCACCCTTCTCACGAAGTGGGGCCGGCTTCCATTCCTCGCGTGGAGTCTGTAGTCCGCGTCCGAAGTTAATTTTGTCCCAGAAGCTGCTGCAAACAAACTCGTTTGGATGATAATATATACTGACAAACCCTGTCTGTTCAGCGGACAACTGTTCATATAGCTGGTCAAAGGAATCCTTCGCCTTCTCAAGGCCTCCCTCTTTCAGCTCCATTCTCATCGTTCCTGTGACATTCGTAATATTTAACAAGCCGCCATACCAGAACGGTTTCCCTTCCCAGGAGATGTGATCGTGGTCGTCCAAATAAACAGGAATTCCCCACTTCTTAAGAGCGGGGAACGCTTGAGGAGCCCACGAGTATCCGGGCTGTCCGTAGCACTTAACTGGCATTCCCGTTATACTCCTAACATCTTCAAACCCACCTCTCTCCCTCCTATCGAACTCTTCCGATCCGGTAAGGAAATCGTAATGCTCCAAATACTCTGAAATGACGGGATGCTGGCTGTGGAGATCCGTATGATACCCTACCTCATGATTTGGAAGAAGTGATAAAATATCGCTGCGATTGTTAGTACGTAATTGACGCGCCTTTTCCCCTACTATTTTGAATATGCCAGGCACCTTCCTGTCCTCCAGCAATTGCAGCATTCCGAGCAGCCCTTCCTGTGACTCAGGATTAATGTAATCCTCGACATCGAGCCAAAAAAGCACCTTAATGTTCGGCATATGGTCACCACCTTCACTATTGTTTGGACGAGCAGCCTATGAGTCGAAAAACTCTTTCTCCAGCATGATGCATAACGTATGATAAATTGGCAGTTGCCTTTCCTGAATGTCCGGGGTAGATATAGAAGGAACACAGATTGTGACATCGCAAAGCTCCTTCAGCTCCCCTCCACTTATACCGGTCAGTCCAATCGTACGCATCCCCTTGAGCTTAGCTATACGCACTGCGTTCAGGACATTGCTGGAGTTCCCTGATGTACTGAGTGCTAGCAGCATATCACCAGGTAATCCGTAACCGTATACTTGTTGAGCAAATATCAAATCGGCGTTCACATCATTGGCAAAAGCCGTAATAAGCGCACTATGCGTACTCAAAGAAATAGCAGGTAACGCGCCTTGCAATTGATTTCCCAGCAGCTCACCTGACTCGGGAAACAGCTTAATCAGCTCGGCTTTCTCCTCTTCTGGCAAGGGACGTTTGTGCATGAAGCCTTTCATCAATTCCCCAACGATATGATCGCTGTCTGAAGCGCTCCCGCCATTCCCACAAACAAGCAGCTTGCCGCCATTACGATAGCTGTCTCTAATCAGTTCGAAAGCTTGCCAGACCTCATGCATACAGATGCTTAATTCTGGGTACTTGCTGATGCAATTGTCCAAAGCTTTCCGTATTTCTTCATCTCTGCTTCCAGCTTCTCCGATACTACGCATTATGATATTAGACAAATTCCATCTCTCCTATTTAAACGCTGTATCGTCACTCTTACGTTTCTGAGAAATAACCTCTTCTAGCCGATTCGTACACCTCTTTGATCGGAACATGATTCGCCTTCGCCGCTAACTCACAGTCGGCAAACTCAGGGGCAATTTGCACTACCTTGCCTTCGTATATACCTACCTTCACCCGTATATCTCCCCAAGGTGTGCTCACTTCTTCGCAATGTCGTTCAAGCGCTTTGCCCTCCGTCCGAACGTAACGTATCCCAAGAGTAGTCGTTTCTTCAAAAACGATCCTTTCGATCTCACTAAGCCGCTTCGTGTGCGTCAGCACATTTAGCAGAAAGCCCGGGCGCCCCTTCTTCATCAGAATTGGAATCCAATAAACATCGTGCGCGCCTGCGGACAACAGCTTTTCTCCCACATAAGGGCAGAACTCCGGATTCATATCATCAATGTTTGTTTGCAGGAGTACCATTTCACTTTTTCCATGGCCATTGTTTCGCTCAGACAACTCCACCGTATTTCCTCCCTATGATTCCTGTATTTTTGGCGACAAGGTTGTTTCCTTGATTCCTGAAATGCCGGTTGCATTGGATTTGCCGGTAGCGCCTGATGCTAGAAGAGCCAGCCTAAGCGCAGGTATCGTCTGCTGATGCAATCCTTCGAAGTGATAGCCTTCTCCACCTAGACTAGTAGGACGGTGAATGATATTTTTGCGCGGGCGATAATAATAATCCCAATCCTCATAGCCAACCTTACGATGGTAGTCACCAAGTTTTACGATATCGAAGTTAACCGTTGTAATGTGATGAACGATATGTCCTAGGTTACGCGCAATCGATAGAGCTTTAAGAAAAACCTCCGGTCCGGTTACCGTTGAGCCAAAATTGGCAAATACGCCTCCATCCAAACGGGAAACCGTATTCGTATACACTTGAAAATCTCTGCCGCTCGCGCCACCTTGGAGTTTGAAATCAACATCCGGATGCTGCTGAATGGCATCAATGCCAATTGTCACATGCACGGTGCAAGGAATGCCTTTCCTGCTGCAAGCCTCTAATAAGCTATATTGGCGATGAGGGAACAGCTCAGGTTTCTCTTCCATATAAGCTATGAGGCTTTCTCCATAGCCAAGCCCTTTCGCATAGCCTTCTCTAAGCGCTCCATGCAGCAATTGACCTGGCTCCCGCCACATGCCGAAAGTTCCGTTCTGCAGTGATCCCATGTCTTTCTCCTCGGTTTGCCCGAATGCTGATAACTCCAAGTCCTGAAACGCGCCAGCACCATTCAAGGCCAAGTGGGTGATAAAGCCCTGATCGATCAGCGTGATGAGCTCTCTAGAGACACCGCTTCCAATCACATTTCCGCCAAGGGATACAAGCACTTCCTTGCCGTTATTACGTGCTTCAATAATACGTTTCACAACTGCACTAAACTGTTGGTCTTCTGAGCCCGCCCAATCAAAGCCCTCTTTTAATGGTTCCACGACCATTTCTTCTACTTTCAAATCAGCCTGGCGCTCGGCAATAGGATAAAGCTCAGCCTGTGTTCTAGACAGCATAGCCTTGCGGGCATATGGCGGAAATTCTACTCCTCTTTCCCGTTTGCGCTGCAGTACACGATGAAATAATTGGGGAATTGTCACTTGATGCAAGCCATGGAACAAGTATCCTTTTCCGTCAATCTGACTAAGACGATCGATAAAGTTACGGCGAGGCCGATAATAATAATCCGATTCCGTTGTGGATGGAACAGAATGTTGGGAAGCTGGCACGATATCAAAGTTGGCGGCTGCTATAGGCGTCATTGGCAATTTCTGATTGAGGCATAAACTGAGACCCTTCAAGAAAATCTCCGGCCCCGAAATCGCAGATCCGAAATTAAGAAATACACCGCCACCTGATAATTCAGATATGGATTGACACATCGTATCAAAATCTTTGCCGCTCGTTTGGCCAAGTGCTTCAAAATCAACAATGGGATGCTGGTGGATAATATCAGTGCCAATTGATATGTGGCAGGTATAAGGTACACCCGAGCGCTGGCACTGGACAAAAACGCAATCGTCATAATGCGGAAACCGTTCGGGATGCTTGTTTAAGTAACGATACAAACTTTCGCCGTAACCTAGACCTTCCACTGCTCCCTGTTGGATCGCCTCATTCATATAACGTCCAGTTTCCTCCCACATGCCGAACGAGCCGTCCTCGATCGATCGCGCCACATCCTCCGACGTTTCTCCTAGAAAAGCCAGCTCGAAATCGTGTATGCTCGTTGCTCCGTTCCCAGATACATGAGTTATAATCCCATTTCGCACTAGTTCAATGACATAACGAGATAACCCATTCTTAATAACATGCGCGCCCATCGACCAGATTACTGGCTTTCCCGCTGCTCTCGTACTAACGATGAGATCAATCAATTCATCGAACGCTCGTTGCTCATCCGGTGTCTGACGCCATTCTTCAGGAGTGCCAACATAAGGCTCCGCCATATTTCGGATCGTAACCAGATTCGTTCTCGAATGAACCGAATTCGTTTTAATTGAAGCAAACGACAATCTCTCATGAATCTTCATTGGATACTGTCCTCCTTGGACTTAGCCCGAGATACTTTAGCATTCATACAAGCCAAGCCATGTCGTTCAAAACACTGGCCATCATCATGCTAAAATCCCAGTTGTACTAACCATTCGTCCATATTGCTAAAGTCGCCGGCAATCCAGTCTGCTTTCGCCAAGCGAAGCCGCTTTTCTTTGATCGGATTGATACCCTCTCTCCGTTCTTCGTCGCTAGCCAAGCCTAATGCTAGGCCGCCGGACTCTTTCCCCAGCTGAATCTCCACCTTGCCATCACCGATAACAGCAAGTTCTTCGCCTGCTAGACCTTTATAATGGATTAAATCCTGCAGCACCTTTTCCTTAGAGCATTCTGCCTTGCCAAGCGGAGCACCCGCTATATCCTTAAAATAACTAGCTAAACCTAGCACTTCCGCTTCACGAACGACGTCAGGATGATCGGTTCCGCTAGCGACATACATGTCTACTCCCCTTCGGTGCAGCTCCCGTACAAAATCAGCTGCGCCGCGCATCAGGTAATCTTCTGCTTGAAGCTCACCCTGGCTTAGTTTTTCAACCCTAGCTTTCACACGCTCAAGCAGCTGTCTATTGTATTCGGCTTTATATTCCCATTCATCCAGCACTTGCTCATTCCAGCCTTTAGCACGTACCGTATCGACCAGCCATCTCATTTGATAAATCGTTTGGATACCAGTCGATTGGTCGATATATAAATCGATCTCCTGCTCCAAATCAGCGATCTGACTTTCGGATAATTCGCTTCCTCCAACAATGGAATCCTTCATGAACGGTTTCATAATTTGTTCCCAACCGGCACGAAGTGTTGATAATGTTCCATCAAAATCGAATAAAACGACTTTAATTTGAGTCATAACTGGCTGCCTCCCTCATTTTTCTTAAGGAATTACAGGAATTACTTTTCAAAATATATATTTCTTGTATATAACTCCTATTTATTTTATCATTAAGTTAAATAGCTGTATAGCCAATTTAATTTTGTCTTCCGCTTGAATAATCAAGCCCTACAAAA
This sequence comes from Paenibacillus sp. J31R122, assembly GCF_056269185.1. NCBI lineage: Bacteria > Bacillati > Bacillota > Bacilli > Caryophanales > Paenibacillaceae > Paenibacillus > Paenibacillus sp. J31R122. The sequence continues at coordinate 330,674 of NZ_JBWDNM010000001.1, read as the reverse complement.
AAATAATAGATTGGAGTGAAGTACATGTATAAAACGGAAGCCACCTACGATTTCGAGGAGTTAGCTAAGCGTAATCTGCATATCCATACCACCCATTCACCCTGTGCAATGCCAGAAATGAACGTTCGAGCTATTATTCAGGAAGCCGAAAAGGACAATATTGAAGTCATTTCTTTTACCGATCATTATAATAGTACCGATTTCGAAATTATAGCCAACAACCAGAAGCTCAGAGACCAAGCCGCACAATGTGATACGAACGTAAAAATACTATATTCTGCAGAGCTCACCGCGTATGGCGTAGGTAAATTTTTAGATAGTATAGAAGTCAATCGGCTAATCGACTATAGGCTTTACGCATATAACCATTACCATATGAATTACTGGGAGCATCCTGAAGAGAAAACGCCAAGGGGATACGTACAGCATGCAATTGATGTACTGGAATCTCTCTTTAAGACCGATCGAGCAGACTGTATTTGCCACCCCTTCACCGGTCGGTTCATCCGCTGCTTTGACGATCGTACTCTAGTAACGAAAGCCTTTACCGACAACGAGCTTGGTGAGCTTTTAGAAAAGGGAAAAAACAGTCAGGTTGCTTGGGAAATCAACACCGCTGCGATATTTGGCGACCCTGATTTTGCGAAACGCTATTGGAATATTGGCAAAGAAGTTGGCGTTGTATTTAATCTAGGTACCGACGCGCACAGCTTAGATTACGTTGGAACATCGCAATATGTGGAGCAGCTGAAAAAACTACTATACTAAAAGGCTACGTGATCTGACTATACCGCGACTTCCTAGTAAACCAATTCTCTGAATTGCTTAATAACATGAAAAGATATGATATTCGTGTCATGAGCACTTTTGTTATTGCCGTCCCCAGTTCGGCTTGCTATGTAGAGGTCCTGCCCATCTATAGCCATACTCGCATAATGGCGGGATTGTTTATAGGAAGTACCGGCATCCACTAATCCCGCGAAGCACCAGTCTATGCAATTTTTGGAGAAATGCAGCTGAAGCCGATGCCTTTCATTATTGGGAAGACTAAATCGATCTGTCGGCAGCAAATCTGCTCTGGTCATACTATCAGTCGCTTGTGAGCTCAGCAGCCAGTAAAGTCTAGTATTTTCATCATAGAGAATATGAAACTTCATTTGTCCACCGGGACAAGGTACAAATACGACTTTCTTGCCTGATGGGACTTCCTCCAGCATTGTTGTTATTGTGCCATCCGCATTTTCTATTGCTTTTGCGATTGCCGCAAATCCCGTCCCTCCAGTATGGGCACGCATCCACAAATGAAATGTGTGCCCCGTTTTATCATAGAAATAATGATCCTCATCCACAATTTGAACGACGTTCGCTTCAAGCCATCCTATTGGTGTTATGCTTCTTCCTTCGGAGACCTCAGCTCTTTCCAGAAGATTCGTCTTAAAAAAAGGGACGGCAATCATTTCGATCTGCTCCAGCTTAACAGCATCTCTGAAAACGAGGTCGGATGCAAAAGTCCAATTTTCACGTTTGGTGAGATCATCGCCAATTCTGCCCCTCATAAGAACAGGAGCCATCGCACTTACAGGCCAATCCTTCACGTCAAAATAACATATTTTCTCCATGACCAAGTACACATTCCCATTAGCAAAATGTACATTTGATGGAGCTTGATGCCACGCTCCACCCTCCGTCAGTGCAGTTGGACGAGACCATGTCTCGCCCTGATCATCAGATCGAATAATCATTAAATCGCCGAAATGTCCTACTATATAAACCGCGCTGCCAGACACCAAAGGCCGTGCATGATGAAAGGGAAAGTCTACACAGGACTCCCAGCTCGTTCCTTTATCCTTGGAAATAAAAGCTTTCCCGAGTGTAAAACGCCCCTTTTTCCGAAGCCTTTCTATCGCTCCTGGAACAAATTCCGCTCCAGGACCGCCCAGATCCATCGTTGCAATCAGATTGCCATTTGGTAGCACAGCAATCCCTGGGCTATAGCAGTACAGGTTTTCCGGGTCTGGTGATTCGAATATTTTTATAAAGTCAGGGGCTAAGGGACGAATCTTAAAATCTTTTGATTGCATAGCAGCATCCCCTTTCATTCCAATCCTTTGCATTATGGCAGCTCTAGCTTATTGTCGGGCTCAGTATTACAGTATTACAGTATTACAGTATCAGGCAAGCTTTGGCTTCTGCATATTCTCACCATCTAAAATGACTCGTGTGTCTCCCACATAATTCAGTACGGTCCGCTCAGGCGATACCGAGAGCCAGTAGATGCATCCATTGTTTTGATGAAAATAAACCGGGCTGTCATACGGCAGCCCCAATGCAACCAGAAGCAAATGACGATTGAAGCCGCCATGTGCGAATACAGCAACTCGCTTGCCTTCAAATCGACTGCGCAATTGATCATATATCCGTGTTGCGCGTAGATGGCCAGCCTCAGCATCCTCATCCCCAGAGCAATACCAACCATCCGGCTCCATATCCTCATTAAACCTTGTCTCTGGATACAATTCGCATAGCTGCTTCGTGCTCGGTCCCGTATAAGCGCCCTTGTTTCTGACCTCATACGTTTCCTTCCATACTTCTATAGGCAGTTGCAGCGCTTGCGCGAGCGGCTGAGCCGTCTCGATCGCACGCACAAGCGGGCTCGCAATGATGTAGCCGATATTAGCATCTTTCAGACATTCGCCAACCTTAGCACCCTGCTGTCTGCCTAGCTCTGTCAGCTCACCATCCGGCATATCCTCCACGATCAGATTGCCAATGGACTGCCCATGACGAACAATAAATAGTTCCATAGCTATATACCACCTTTACGAATGTATATGAATAGACCAACTGGCGAAAGTTTTTCACTTTCCCCCTTATACAAGCTGTACTTCTCTTCCCAATCGGGCTGATTCATAAACTGCATCAATAATTTTGATCATATCGACTCCTTGCTGCGGTGTGAAAATAGGCTTCTTGCGCCCTTGCACCACATCGATGAAGTGATGGATATTGGCAACATGCCCGTGTCCATTCTTATTGACACGCGGCTGAATATCACCTATTTCTCCTTCAATTTCAGTAAAGAGGCTTAAATCGTCATTTATCAGACTAAAGCCGGACTTCGTTCCTCGCAGCTCGACGAACCGTGTCTCCTCCTCGATATTAGACGCCCAGCTAAATTCAATTTGCAGCGTTGCACCGTTAGAGAAACGGATAAATCCGGTAGCCAAATCCTCTACATCAAAAACTCCCTCGGATTCCTTAGTTCCGAATGTGCTGTGCTCCGAGTCGGACAATTCTGTCTCCGCGAATTTCGTGTACACCGCTCCGCTAACCGCCACTGGAGTCGGATTGCCCATAATCCAGACCGCAAGGTCGATCATATGGACGCCCAGATCGATAAGCGGACCGCCGCCAGACAGCTCCTTTGTAGTAAACCAGCCGCCCTTGCCTGGTATGCCTCTCCTGCGAATCCAGCCGCACCGGCCCGTATAACATTCGCCCATCTGACCATTCTCTACATAACGTTTCAAAAACTGTGCCACTGAACGGAATCGATTGTTACGCATGACCATTAACACTTTGCCGCTCTCTTCAGCTGCTAGCTTCATTTTGATTGCTTCTTCAGGATTGATTGCATCCGGCTTCTCGCAAAATACATGTTTACCAGCCTTCAACGCAGCGACTGCAATTTCAGAATGGTATTTATTCGATGTACAAATGCTGATAATATCCAAGTCTTCTCGCTTTAACAGCTCGTTGTAATCCGCATATACATCGGGAATGCCATGCTCCTCCGCAATTTCCTGCGCGACCTCCAGCCTAACATCACATAGCGCTGCAATCTCAATCTCAGAGCTTGCGAGCCAAGCTCTCATATGAGCACCTTTGAACATGCCGCCTGTACCAACGGCTCCCAGCTTTAATTTTTTCATATTGCCGCCATCCTCCCTGATCTGTCGCTTACGCGTTGGTCAAAGTTCTTCAACCTTTAAACGACATGTTTTAGTTTAGTTGAACTATTTCTTCTCGTTCGGTACAGGCTCAAGTGCAGGAGCAGGTCCGCCAAAAGTATAGGGCGGTTCCATTCCCGGATCTGGAGCTGCCCACCGAACCGCGTTAGATATCACTTTGAGAATCGTCGGATCATGGAATGTCGGATACTTCTCGTGACCCGGACGGAAATAAAAGATTTTCCCTCTTCCACGCTGGAATGTACATCCGCTGCGGAATACTTCTCCGCCTTGGAACCAGCTCACGAATACTAACTCATCCGGCTCGGGAATGTCGAAATATTCCCCATACATTTCCTCTTGCTCGAGTTCAAAATAGCGGCCCACACCTCGAGCGATTGGATGGCTAGGGTTAACAACCCATAGCCTTTCCTTCTCATCCGCCACTCTCCATTGCAGGGAGCAAGTAGTACCCATCAATTTCCTGAACACCTTGGCGTAGTGGCTGGAGTGCAATGCGATAAACCCCATCCCGTCCAATACTCTAGCGCACACCTTCTCTACAACTGTATCATCCACATCATCATGACGGCTGTGCCCCCACCATATAAGCACATCTGTTTCTTGCAAAACTTCATCTGTAAGTCCATGCTCGGGCTGATTAAGCGTTGCTGTCCGAATCACATAATCATCTGCCGCAATCCCATCCGCGATAGCACCATGCATCCCTTTCGGATAAATAGCGGCTATACGTTCTTTCCGTTCATGATGGCACTCATTCCAAATCGTTACTCTAATCATGCTTAAGCATCCTCCTCAAGCTTCCATTTATCGACTTGGCATAAGCCAGATTTCAGCAACGCTTAACCGTTTAAAACCGCTGGTGCGCTCGATCGTTAGCTTCAAATTGCCGCTAGATACAGCCTCCGGCGGAATCTCGCATTCTCGAATCGTCACCGTTCCGGATTCGACGAACACCTCTGCATCAAGAATGATGCTGTCACCCGCGGTCAACCGCGCCCAGCAGTCTCTAGGAGTACTGCTGCTGTTCGTATCGCCGATATAAGCAACCTTTACGGTATACTGAACACTAGGATTCAGCTTATCGTAGTGTACGATGATTGGCGTATCCAAAATCACAGTCGCATTCGCGACCCAAGCGAGCGGTATTCCGCCCAGTTTCCGCTGCCGTTCCGCAGACATGGAGAGCAAAGACATAGAATGTCCGATTCTTGGCGAGGCCAAGTAGCCTGGATCCTTCTGCCAGCCCGCTCCGGGTTCGACTCGTCTTATGCCGCGGTATGAACCAAGATGGTCATAGAACCCTGCTGGCCCTGGGTTTGTTCGGTTAAGTAATTGCTCTATCATCATAAGCCGCTCTTCCTCAACCGATTTTTCTCGGATGAAGGAGAATTGGACACTCAGCCACCGAACATCGTTCAACGGAGCAAGGATAGCGTCCATGAAAGCTCCTCTCCCTTGTGAACGAGCGAAGTGTCTAGAAACGGTCAATTGATAGCCTATGTTAATGAAGAGCTGATCAGCTAATTCATCGCAACGAATGCGGTAATCTTCAGCAACCAGTTCTGTCTTAGCCCTGTCTAGCATTTGCTCTGCTTTATCTAAAGTATTCTCACTGCCGAGAGTGGGAGCCAAGCGCAGCGCTTCCTTCGCGGAAGCCTCTAACCCTGTTTCATATAGAAGTCTTTGTCTCGTATACGCGTCGAAGTACGCTCGCAACAAGTGCATCTGGAATCGATAATGATTCCTCATCCGGGGCGCCGCGTTCTGTTCCATCTGCTGCCATTGCCGCAGCGTTGCATCCACTCCATCGTTCGTAAGCAAAGGCCCTATCCAGTTTCCTTCAAGCGCGGATAAGCCTTGGGCTACTGCCTCAGCCTGCAAGCTATCAAGAAATAACCCAGCGTATTCTCTGAGAGTATCGAGAACTGCTGTCTTTGGGTTCCATTCCTGATCCAACCAGACGAATTTGTTGACATCATCATTTATCCCTTCGGAATAACAGATCGTGCCATCCGCATACGGTGCGATAACATTGTGAATATGCTTCATGGCAGCCGGCTGCGGGTTACAGCTTTCTCTTCCCAAGGTAAGGACAAAGGCTGTATCCCATTCCACAGCTGGATACTGGCAATGATAAGTATGAGTAATATCTTCATAACGTCTGATCGGATACTTTGCCGGTATATGCTCTCTTAGATTAGGAAGAGCAACATCAACATGAGGACCGAACACAATTCCTCCCAACCAGTCCGGCTCCTTGTTGACCTGGTGATAAAACTCACTCATCCATTTTGTCGTTTCGTAACGCATAACCTGCGGGGAGAGCCATATTTTTGCATGGGGATGATAGTTCTTCAATAGCCGGGCAATTTGTGATGTCCATTCGAACAATGGCTCCGGCTCCATTTTTCCTGGATCACTCCCAGGAATGAATATTGCCTGCAGGTTTCGAATATTACGGAACACTTCTTCCCTTTCTGCGAGCTCCGCTCGGATTGTATCCGGATCTGAATAATCGTCACCCATATTCGGATACCACAGCCATGTAGACAATCCATAGCTGTCTATTACTTCCGCAAGCTTTACCAGCATCTTCATAGGCTCTAGCTTCATTACCGGGCTAGTGGGATGATCATCCGTACGCGGCGGCAATATTTCAATACTATTGGCTCCAAATAAGGCGAGCTCCCGTATATAATGATCGAACTGTTCGACAGACCATGCGTCGAGCGCATTATTTTTGGGCCGGTAGCCAAGCTGATGCCCGCGAATTGCTGAAGCTGGAGCCGTTACAATATCCAAAGCTTCACCCAACTCCAAAAGATTGTCTTCCCAATGCAGGCAGCGAAGCAGCTTGCCTACTCCGTACAGAACACCGCGGGCGTCTGCCCCTATTATAAATACAACATCGCCATGCTCTTCGCTGTAAGTTTTCAGCATATAGCCTTCGGGCTGCAATATCGGCATAGGATCCGGCAGGCTGATCCCGGGAATAAGTTGCAAGGATTGAATCGTCCCCACCGCAATAACCGCGTCGGACAGCTTTGGAAATGTAGTAATGCGATTTAACTTAATTCCCGTGCGGGCTGCAGCCTCCTCAATTAGTACGTCTATCGCCTTGGCCTCAGGCCCCTTCGCGTAATGGGAACAAACTATCGTTGCATTCGATAGATTCATTGCTGTCACACCCCCTCACTCCTTGCCAATCAATTATCAATTATTGCTAATCAGATATGCTCCCGCTACCATACAAATCCGACAGCTTTCAGAAAGGCACTGGCAATCGCCATATGTCCCACCTTTTTCGGATGAATGCGATCCGAAGCAATTGCTCCCGGATAATAATACTGCATCAACTCATCCATAGCGGCTTGAGTGTCTACCAGTATTGCGTTATTTTCTACGGCGATCCCCTTAACTATAGACGAGTATTCATCCATCCTAATTCGCATTGCATCGTTCCTATTCGATTCAATATAATATGGGGTCATCAAGACAAGACCCTTCACCTCTTCTCGCACAGAACTGATTAACTCACGTAATGTGCTCTCATATTCATACGGATCCACCGAATGTAGATCTCGGTTTGGAATATCGAATTGTCCCCAGACATCATTGATGCCGATCATGATCGACAGCCACTCTGGACGATGATCCAGAACATCCTCCTGCCAACGAAGCTTAAGATCGCGCGACGTATGACCGCCGACTCCCTTATTTATGACGCCTATGCCAAGCTGTGGATAAGAAGATTGAAGCAACGCGGTTACACTGTCAACATATCCGCCGCCTTTGGGAGCTTCAGTAATCGAATCGCCGATCATAAGAAGCCTGTCACCTTTTTCTAGCAGCATCTCTATCATTCCTTTCCCTTGATTATTAAAATGTGATGCTTCGTTCACCAAGGATCAAGACTCAGCAGCTTGCGCCCGAGCGGAGTTAATTCAGCAGGCTTTTCACTCATCTGCGCTTCTAAGCCTCGTGGATCGATCGTCATTTGAGCATGCCCTTTGCGCTCTTTCCAGCATTCGATATCCGCGATTCTCTCGCCACCTGAATGATGGGCTGGAAACATAGTGATATATTGAGCAAATCTCGGCTTTGTATTGAAATTTTTTCCATTTCCATGAGCAAGCATGAAGTCCCAAATCAGCAGGTCACCTGCCTCGCCTGGTATGGGTACCACCTCGTGTCCTGTGATATCTGGAATATATGGATCTCTGTCTGCTGGCTGTGTCCTAATCCATTGTTCAAAGTCGCGATAAATACTTGGAACACATTGAAATCCACCCTGATTCGCTTCCGTATCGGCCAGATACAATACACCCTGAACTCTGCGCGGTCTCGGCAATGGAAAGCTCAGATTAAATGAACTGGCATCCCAATGAATAAATCCGTGGTCAAACATTTCATACCCTTCTCGCACTGGAGGCTTCATGTTCACCCTGTCCATGGATACCCAGAGCTTGGTCTCATCCATTAACTCTGCGAAAGCCTGATAAAGCTTCGGATGCTGCCGATTATCCCATAGTGATTGGTGATTGAACAACGGAATCATGCCGTCAATCTGATGCTTCCAAAACGTGTCCATACCTGCTGGGGGCTGGTACCAGCTATCCGGATCATCCGGATTCTGACCGGTAAAAGACCATATCGTCTCAATAACCGCATCACATTGCTGCTTAGGCACTGCATTCTTAACAACGACATAACCGTTCGTATAAAAAAATTCACGCATTTCCTCTGTTATAACCTTTTCCATTTCACCACTCCAATCAAAATTGGATGCTAGAAACTTCAAATAACCTTATCGATTAATCCGGGCATTGCTGGCCCGATATAACGAATGTCCAACCTACCCTGATCAAGGCCCAGCCACCATATACAGGCATTTGCCCCATAGGGGCGCAAGCTTCTCGAATACTCAAGTCCGAGTGCAGCCAGCATCATGCGGCGGTTCAAGGCGCCATGCCCAACGAAGGCAACGCGTTCATTGCCTGGGAATTGGCTGCTCAATCGCTCCAACAATCGCTTAGCTCTGAAAAAGCCCGTCTCGGAAGTTTCTTCTCCGGGACATTGCCATCCAAGCGGGTCTGCTACGGTCCCCTCTGCAAACTGGACTTCAGGATACATATCTGTAAGTTCCTCTGTCGTCGGTCCTCGATAGCCTTCCTTCGTCCATAACTCATGCGCATCTAACCACACTTCTATTGGGAGTCCGGCTGCCCGCGCCAGTGGTTGGGCCGTTTCAATGGCTCGCATCAGCGGACTCGAGAAGATGTGGGTCAAGCCCGCTTCAGACATACATTCCGCCATATTAGCCGCTTGATTACGCCCCAGATCAGTCAAACCGCCGTCAGCAAGCGGTGTCTTAGACAGATTCGTCACGGACTCGCCATGACGGATAAGAAACAGCTCCATAATTGTATCCTCCTAAAGGAATAACTTTGCTTGCACAGGGTAATGGTCAGACGGATATTTGCCGCCTTGTTGGTCACGGATGATCGCTACATCATCCACGTGAATCTCTGGACTAACAAAAATATAATCGATTGGGTGTCCATCCGAGCCGCCGTGGAAATCATGACGCGACAGGCCGGGTGGAGACTGCATGACAGAGTAGGCGTCCTTAAGGTCGCATATCGTCCCATTATCGTCAGGTGCGCCGCGAAGAAAGTCGATCACCGAATTTCCCGGCTCAGCATTCATATCACCTGTTAATACTGCTGGTAACCCTGTCCGTATATGATGCTCCGAGAGTCGTGTCCAAATCATACGAATCCCATGCTCCCTAGCCAATTGGCTGCTGTTATCCAAATGGGTATTATAATGAAAAAACTCATAATCAGGCTCACCTTTAAACATAAAATGAGCCCATGTGCAAATCCGATTATGTGTTGCGCCCCAGCTTTTCTCATAGGGTCCTACTGGCTGCTCGGACAGCCAGAACTGTCCCCACTCCACAACGTCGAGTTCATTCTTCCGATAAAATATCGCATTGTACTCACTGGCAGTCCCGCCTTTCCTGCCTTCCCCGATCCAAGCATACTCCGGCAGCCGATCCTGCAGATCGGTCATCATTTCATACAAGCCTTCTTGTGTGCCCGCCACAGTTGGACGATATCTTTTCAACATATCCGCCGCATGATCTTTGCGGAAGGACCACGCGTTATCTTCATCATATGAAGTTTGGAAGCGCAGATTAAATGTCATGACAGAAAGCTCCATCCATTTATCCCCCTCGCTGATATTGACGCAGCAATCTCCAATTGATCATATGAATATTTTGCTCACGCAAAAACTTCTTTACCTCTTCATCGCGAAACAGCTCGAATTCCATCTGTCTCTTCTCCCATTGATTCGTTACAGCCCTCAGCTCATCCGAAGCCTTAAAGGGATGAATGATCACTTCAGAGATGCCAGGCTTCATCTGATCAAATAAATTGAACATTTTTTGTTTGAAGGAATGATACGTTTCACCCTGTTCTAAGGAGTAGCGCAGCCCGAGCAAATGATCAATGAGTACAATTCCTTTACTGTCCGCGCAGTTCACCCGTTCCTGATAGGTTGCCTTCATGGCCGTGGACATTTTGACGCCTTGACCGCCGATATAGCGCGGCATACGAAGAGGAAGTCGGAATTCCACGCATAAGTCAATTGCTTCCTGTAGAAAATCCCGCCCTCTCGTTATCCCATAGATGCTGCCCATATGATTGTCCAAATGCGTCGGATCGACTCCAAGCTTATAACCCAGCAGTACTTGATTGCGCAGCTCCGTCTTCACTTGATCCGAACTTGCCCTTTCTTCCACTTCGAAGCATTTAGCTGGAAAATAGCCTGTATCGGCAATTAGCGTATCCACGATGGCATTTCTCGTAACCGGTCCCCACTTGTAATTCTTCCACTCGCTTGTTAACGTCAGATGAATGCCTATGTCGAAGTGTGGGTTGTCGACAGCCGACTTTGCAGCTTCCGCGGCCCAAGGACAAGGAGTCATCAGCGTAGCCGACGATATCACCCCTTCATGAAGCAAAGCGATGATCCCTTCATTGGCTGAATGGCACATGCCGAAATCATCTGCGTTAACGATCAACAGCCGATCCGTTTCCTTGTAGCCTAATTTCTTGAGCATGAGCATGAACCTCCTTCAACCGAACCTGTCTGTAGAGTCTCGCATGCTTAACGGTTGAGCTTTGTATGGGCTAGCAAGTAACTCAGGTTGCTTGGACCGCCTGCGTTGGCGTTGACGTTTGCGTTGATGTATGCGTTGACGTTGGCGCTTCCGATGGCGGCCGCGGAACAGGCGGCTTGCGGCCTTCCGCCGCATGCTCCGGTTGTTCACTCACGACAGAGCCGTCCGCCATTCGAAGCCACGTGTCAAATCCGCGTTCACCCTCTCGCAGCTGGATCACTCTCGCACCACGAGCGTATTCTTGCTCGCCAACTGTATTGAAGCCTCCTGCTCTCCCGTAATAAAGCTGTATACCATACAAATCGCCGCCATAGTCGTTTGTATGATCATGACCGACGAACGTGCCCATAATGTCGCCCATCTGTTTCATGGCCGCGAACATACCTGTATTAAGGCGGGGACAGCCTACATTTTCATTTTTACCGCCTCGGCACAAATGAAAATCCCAGACATCGTTATACTCCGGAAGCGGAATATGGAAAAAGGCCAATGCAGGCAGCGGCCCTTCATTCCTTCCAGCCAGCGTCTTCGATTCCCGAATGTACCACTCAATTTGATCGCGCTCGATCCACGCATAACTTTTTATAATTTCTCTGGGTGCTGCGCAGCCCGTATCCAATACATAAATAGCCGCCTTTGCCTCCGGACTTGCCGAGCCTGCCACGGTCATCACGTAGTTGCCCACTCCCGTCACTTCATCCGGTCCAGCTTCAGCCAAACATAAATCACGTTGCGACAGAGCTTCCATCATTTCGCCGCGCGTATAAACATCATTCTCCGAATCATGATTGCCGAACGCGAAAGCATAAGGAATAGCATACTTCTCTGACAGTCCAAGTACATCCTGCAGGCGATTCAGCGGGTCTGCACAGCGATTGCCTTTCACCGCATCGCCGGTAAACACGACGAGGTCCGGCCGTTCCGCCTCAAGCACGGCTTCGATTCCGGCAAATGTGCGAGCATCCTCCTGTCCTTCTTGCTCCACATGCAAGTCAGCAATTTGCACAATCTTGAATGTTCCGTCTTCGCGAAAACGGAGTATTGGCTTCGTTCCCATATTCACTTTAACCTCCCATGCATTCATGATCGTCTTAGTTACCTATTTGGCCCTAGCCCATGCTGCTGGTCAACTACCGTTCCGTCATCTAAGCGAAGCCAAGTGTCGAAGCCGCGCTTGCCCTCGCGCAGCCGAATCATCCGTGCCCCGCGCTGGTATCCAGCTATAGAGGAACTGTTAAAGCCGCTAACCCGTCCGTAGCATAGCCGAATCCCTGCCAGCTCTCCGCAATAATCATTGGAATGATCATGACCGACGAAGGTGCCCATCACATCACCCCGCTCCGCCATTGCCGCAAATAATCCCGTATTGAACGGCGGACAGCGCACCTCGGTTAACCGATTGCCACAGCACGGACGAGTATTCCACACTTCCTCGTACTCCGGTAATGGGATATGGAAGAAGGCGAGCGCAGGTATCACACCGCCATTCTTCTCTTCAAACGCCGCAGATTGCTGAATATACCATGCCTTCTTATCCGGATCGATCCATTCTTTCCGTTTCTCTTCTCCTATCCCCTCTGGGGCGTTGCAATCACTATCGAACAAATATAGTACCGTCTCGACGCTGGAAGAGCGTGAACCGGAAATAGTCAACGTGTAGTTACCCGTTCCGCTTACATCCTCCGGACCGGCCACCGATAAGCAAAGCGGCCTTGCAGTCTCCATAGCCATCAGCTCTTGACGGGTAATGTTGCCGCGTGAATCGTGATTGCCGAATACGAACGCATAAGGGACACCTGCCTGCTCTGCAAGCGACATTACTTGACGGAATTGGAGCTCCGGATCGGGCCCCCGGCGAATTTGGTCTCCGGTAAAAACGACCAAATCCGGTGCTTCCCTCTGCAAAACATCCTTAATTAAGGCAAACGAAAGCAAGTCTTCCGGCGTGCCTCCGCCGTTGTGTACGTCGGCGAATTGCACAATCGTAAACATGCCGTCGTCACGATATTTCAAATTCATACACTATGCTCCGCTTCTTCGATTAATTTCCAATATCTCGCGAGCCAATATGGATGCAAATATACGGTGCCGTCCTCAAGCAAGTATCCATTCCCGCTGTCGCATATGTATGGCGTCTTATCCCAGCGATGAACCGGTCTCTCCTCGTACTTCAGCGGCTCCGACAACAGAAGGTAGCCTTGCTTCACCAGCTCCTCATTCATTTTCACGTCCGCTCGATGGCTATTGACAACCTTCCAGTGTATGAAATCAAGCGGCATTGCGGCCAGCGTTTGTACGGCTTGCTCTATATCACAAGCTCTTCCTGTCAATGCTCCGTATACCGAATTCCAGAATGGACTATGCTCCCGACGCTCGAACTGCCAATGATGCTCCAGGCTCATTAAATATAGAGCGCGCAAATCAGGATCCGTTTCATACATTAACAGCGGTACATAGACATGGAAACCGAGATTGTCATCAATGCTCGATGCTTCACCGAGATACGTCCGTTTCTGTTCCAAAGTATTCATAGCATAGTGGTGACGAGTGATGAAGTCTCGGTAAATGCGTTCATACTTCTCATCGCCAGTAATATGAACTGCCGTTTTCAGAAAAGACAGTAGCTGCAAGGAATTGATCCCCCGCTGATCAAGCCATTTCGCATCTCCGTTCAATTTGTCTGGTGTCCAGATCGCCCATGTCGTCGGAGAACCGTCGATGTCGGTCAAGCAAAAATTATGCTCGATCACATGGTCCATAATCTCGCGAACTGCTGTGCGGACCAGCGGCTTATCCCCTTCGGACGCCACCAAATCATAATAAACGGCATAGGCATATAAATGTCCGGTCAGCTCGTCGCTCGATGTATCCCCCTTCCACTCCCATTCACCGTCCGAAGAAAGTCTCCACTCCGGATTAACTTTATGCAGGCCGAACTGAGCCTCCGCTTTGTGGCGAACCGAGCGTGCGAAAAAGCCAGGACGACCGGTAACCTCCAGCAGCTTCATCAACGCATGAATCGAACGATTTGCTTTGTCCCTTGCCCGCTCATCACCAGTAACTGCGTAGCGATAGCTTTGTGCCGCGGCGTAATCAGACGTCCACAGACCATCATTATCGGATATGCGGACGTTCCCGCTCTCGATATCGCCCTCAACCGTCAATGCGCGGCGAGTGACAAAATCGAATCGGGTTTCGTAACGCTCCACCATCCGGTCGAAATGATCGGCCTTCTCCTCTAGTGTCATCATTCGAATGGAAAGCTGGCTTATTCCTTCAGCCGTAGCGAACCAAGCAGTGCCGTTTGATTCAATCGCGATCGCCCGCACGTCATTGTTCGGCATATATCTCTTGGAGGCAAAATAAGTAGTTTGCCCGTCCTGAAGTCGAATCGCTCCGTGTGGAGTACCGAACCAGCGTGAGCCGTCCTCTCCAAACGTGATGGTCCGAATATCTTCGCATGCGATGCCTTTGGAGCCGTTCAATACATAAAATAAGTTCGCGTCATCATGAATGCATATCCCTTTGTCGGTGCCGATCCACAGATGACCCCAACGGTCTACTGCCATTCCGCGCAAGTCGTTGCTGACGATTCCTCCGTCCCCAGCACGTATACGGAACCAATGCGGCCTTTTGCCAAATAACGCGAGCAATCCCGAATCCGTTGATGCGTATACGTGCCCGCCGCCAAGTGAGACGATATGACGCACTTGCTCCGATTTTTTGAAATATGCGATTGTCCCCCACACACCATCTGCTAAGCAATAGAGCGCATCGTCCGACGCTGCCCACAGCTTGCCGTCCAAATCATCTGCCAGAGCCACAATCTTCGCTTCCAGAGTCGCCTTCCTCCACTCACCGCGCTTCAGCCCGTACAGTCCGTCGCCTGCTGACACCCACAATGTCCCTTGTCGATCCGTATACAATGAACGAATCGGCATAGCGGGAGGATTATCCGCTCCTTTATCATCAACAGCCACCCAGCGGTCCCCGTCAAGACATGCCAAGCCCTGCTCCGTGCCTGCCCATACCGTGTCTGCCGCGAGAGCGATTCCCGTCACATTATCTGATGGCAATCCTTGCTGAACCGTATGAAACGTACGTTCATATTGCGGAAACTTCCCTAGCCGCAAAGTCATCTTTGCCTGCCTCACTCACATTCATCCCCTCGTTTAGAAAATACCGGACAGAAAGTAGTACTCTCTGCCCGGCTTTGACATTTGAATGCGTTATTTCCCAATCTCAGCTAAAATTTCGCTCTTCCGATTTGCCAGCTCCCGTTCAATTCTTTCGGAGATCTGTGTCAACGCTGCACGTGAATCCTGATTGGTGGATAACATTTCTTCAATCACTTCTGAGAAGATGTCGTCAGCTTCTTCGTACAACGGAGTACGCGGCGACATCACTGTTTTTTGTACATATTCAATACCAAATTCCACGCCATTTTGATTGTCGAGCCCTGGAATTTTCATCTCCGCAATGGATGGCAGCTCCCAAGATGGTTTAAACGCGGGAAGGTCTATATTTTTATAAAAGAGCTCTGCTGCTTCTGGGGAAGTTGCTGCAAATTTAATATATTCATAAGCTAGTTCCTTATTTTTACTTTGCGATGGAATGGAGTAGATATCCATGCCCCAGCCTTTTGGATAGCCAAACGGAATTTCCGCCAGCTTCCACTTACCATATTGTCCCGCTCTGCTGCCATCCTGCTGATACACGCTATCGAACGAACCCAATGTATTAAAGTAAGTGATCATTGTTCCATTGTTCATCGCTGCTTTGATCTCATCGCTGGATGCATCTAAAACAAGATCCAGTTGAGCGGCTCTCTTCAAATAATCCAAGCTTTTCACATAGGCATCTCCGGTGCGGATATAGTTCAATTCATTATCAAAAAAGTTGGTATCCGGCAGAGAAAGGTTGACCACTTCGTCGTAGGATCTAAATAAATACAGGCCTTGGTTTTTTAGCTGGATAGCAGCTTCAAAAAACTTTTCAGGGTCGGCAAACAGCGCAGCTACCTCTTTAGGATCGCTTGGCAATCCATTTTGCTCGAAAATATCGTAGCGGTAGGCCATTGCGTACGGCACATAGGTGATTGGCAAGCCAATCATTGATTTTCCATCCATGGAAATGGCTTGATTCCATGCAACCTCGAGGAAATCGCCTTGCATATCGCCAGCATTATAAGGTGCGTCCAGCAAATTCTCCAATCCGTCTACCGCTCTGAACTTCCAATAATGTGCTTGCGAGAGCGAGAGCACATCTGGCGCTCCTGTCCCCGCAGCCATCGCAACGAGTGCTGCATCCTCGTGATCATCCGGCTCATTAGCGGTTACTGTAACATTAGGATATTTTTCCATAAACGCTTTGCTTATATCTGAATTGCCGCCCCACACATCAATCGTTCCCGAAAGCTCTTTCGTCTCTGCCGACGGTTCCGGGTCAGTCTTCGTCCCTGAATTTGTAGCTGCATTTGTAGCTGGATTCGAATTTCCTTTGTTTGCATTTTTGCTTGGGTTGTTATTTCCATTGCTGCACGCGACCAACATACTGAATACGAGCATGATCATCAAAGAAATTTTCACATGTTTACTCAATTCCCTCGCCCACCTTCTATTGTTTTTGGCAATACATGAATTGAATCACTGTTATAAATCATTCTTTTGTTGAACTTTCTCCTTTACTATCGCTTTGCGACGCCCGGCATTCCCCCTAATCGAAATTTACTCCCCTGCAATGCCTGACCGCTCTACACCTTCAACAAAATGCTTCTGCGTATATAAATACAAGAGCAAAATGGGCAGAATGGTCAGGAGCGCAGCGGCCATCCTTTTCTCAAAATTGGTAGGGAGCTGACCGATGTTTTCTTTCGTATCTTCCAACTTTTCATCCTGGGCACCAATATTTTCAGCTTGAAAAGTAGAGAGAGATTGATTCAGCGTATGCATACTTGCATTGTTCACATATAAATTAGGGAAATAGGAATCGTTCCAATGCCATACGATTGAGAACAATAAAACAACCAGCACAGCAGGCTTCGCCATAGGCAGCATAATGGATATAAATGTACGAAACGCTCCGGCTCCGTCGATTCTAGCTGCCTCTTCCATCTGATGAGGCAAACCACGGAAAAACTGCATGAATACAAGTACAAACAAAGCACCACGCAGCCCGTGACCGAACAAGTTTGGAACAAGAATCGGATAATACGTATTCAACCAACCGAGTTTAGCTCCAAAAAACAAGTACAAGGGTACGACAATCGTCTGCGGCGGAACAAGGAATGTAAGCAGCAGCAAAACCATCAATAACGAATAGCCTGGGAAACGATATCGCGCAAAGCCATATCCGGCGATGGAGCAGCCAATTAATTGGAATAGTGCACCACCAACAGAAACGAATACGCTGTTGGAGAATGTTTGTAAGTAATTCATCCTCTCAAAAGCAAAAGTGAAATTTTTCATGCTGAAATTTTTTGGAATCCATTGCACGGTGCCATCCAGGATGTCCTCTGGTGACATAAGAGATTGACTGATCAAGAACATGACTGGATACACAAAAACGAATGAAAGACTTAAGACGATAATGTAATGCAGAAGCGGACTTATTATTTTGCTTAAACGAAGTAAAACTGTTTTTACCTTCTGTTTGATAGTAGGCAATGTAAGCTCTGTGTCCTGCGATCTGGGGGACAACAGTTTGGTCACGGTCACTCCCTTCATACTGTTTTACCTCCCCTCTTGCGACAAAGCGCTCGTATTGCGGTACATGAAGAACACGATGGCGATTACGAACAAAATCATAGTCGAATAGATCCAGCCTAATGCAGCCGCGTAGCCAAAGCTTAATTTAATGAAGATCTGATCATATATAAATCCCATCATGCTGTTGGATGCGTTAGTAAAGGAATCTACAATAACAAACAATGTACTTACGAGCAGCATAGGCATCAGCATGGGAAAAGTAATCTTCCAGAAGCTCTCCCAGGCGGTAGCTCCATCACACTTCGCTGCTTCGTATAGAGAAGGTGATACCGTCTGCAGCCCAGCAAGCAGAATAAGAATCGGGACACCGGCTCCCCACATGACAAGTGATAACGTATCCATCATTGCGAGCAGCGGATTCAATAATTGAATGGGGATAAAATCCGCTAACGTTTCTTTCAAACCTGCTTGCCGAAAGATCGGCAGCGTCGCAGCCCCTTGCTTCAGTAAAGTGGTCAGAGCTTCTCCAGAAGCAACAATTACCGGGAGGAAGAATATTCCACGGAACACCGTTTTGCCTTTCGCGGGACGGTTCAAGAGCAGCGCGCAGAACATGGCAAAGATCAAAATAAGCGGTGTCTGAACTGCCATTGAGACCAGAGTTCCGCGCAAGATCGGTACCATCTCCAGATCAACCGTGAAAGCACTGCGGTAATGCTTCCATCCTGCAGGTGTTGCCGCCAATTGCCCTGACGACAATTTCAAATCCTGAAACGAATAGATAATGGATTCGACGAGCGGATACGCCATAAAAAGCGCGAATCCAATGACCCAAGGCAATACGAATGCATAGCCTTCCAGCGTTCTCTTTCGGCTTAGCGACATACCTAAACGGTTCTTCATCGTCGTTACTCTCCTTTCCCTGACCAAGCAAAGCTGCCAGCTTCTATCCTTGTACTCTCAACCGTCTGTGCTTCTGTACCATAGTTCACAATAATACTGACATCATTCTCAAATGTTGTCCGATACAAGCCTTTTTCTAGCTGTTCATGATTTATGATTGCCTTACCCGCTACTTGGTTCAATACAACTTCTGCTTGGCTATACAGTTCTGCTGCTGGCTGAAGCCAATCATGAACATCGGAGCTGAGCAGCCCATCAAGCGGGGTTCGCTGCAGATTAGAAGAATGCTTATAGGTCAGTTGGTAGTACGGGAGTGCCCCATATTCCAGCATTCGAAGCATCTCATTTTGCGGATTTACTCCAAGATTGCCCGCTTCTCCGTAATAAGGAACGAGTCCTCGCAGTGCGATCTGATAGAATGGTATTGTAGAGCCTTCATATATAAAATGACTGGAATCCATTGGTGCATTGACGATTCGATCCACATACCCGAATGTGTAGGCTAGCCCATAGTCAACACTGACCTGCCCCACTTTTGTGCGTACTGCCTCCATAGCCTCGCGCCAACTCGCAATTGTATCTTCGCGATATATTGGCGAGGATGTTCTCAAATCGGAGTAAAGCTCCTCTCCCATATAACTGAGATGCAGTCCATCCACCTTTAATTTCTTGAATTGATTCAACTCAGCCTTCAAATATTTGTTCACAGCTTTATCAGGATTCAATAGATGGAATGATGTCCCTTCTTTCACTTGCATGGTTGCAGGATCCTGTTCGTAGTATTTGACGGGCTGACGCGTCATGCCATGAATCGCCTCTTTCGAAGCATTATAGGAGCCGCTAGGTACGAAAGGCTTCACATAATTCGCATCCAGATAAAGCTGAACATGTTTGGATTGCGCATACTCGATCAGTTTCTTAAGCTCCGTTGTTCCCCCTAGACCTTTCGCCACCGGGAAATGGACAGGCTGCTTGCCAAATACCCCTCCATCAGACCAGCCCTCAATGACGAGCTCCAACTGCTGAACTCCCGCTGCGGAGAAACGATCGATAATTTCCCGAGCCTGCTTGAACGTGGTCATGGCCAAATAACTGCTGCCAATAATTTCATCTCTTATCACGCCGCCCACTAGCTGAATACGGAGCGGACTTTCCTTCTGAACCACTTCCGTAACACCCTGCTCATTCATCAAATAATTGCGATAAACGCCTGCCATACCCACATATTTACTTTCTTCTCCTTCTAGAAGCACATAACGAACTGTTCGATCACCGATTAGCCTTGCCCCTTGCAAGACTGGAATAATTCCCGAGTCACCAATGAAGATCATGTCGCTGCTCCGATATTTGAACTCAACGGAAGCCCTGTATAATGGAACATTCTGAAATCCTGACGGAGACGCGATAATATTCGCATCATGGTCGCCGGCCGTGATAATAGCCAGGAAGCCTTGATTTTCACGATGGATGCCTACGATCGGAAGAGCGACCTTCTCTTTTGCGTAGGGATATATATCCTCAAACTCTTCTTGCATAACCGTCGACTTTATATTTGATGCGAATGCCGGGTCTACACCATAAACGGATTGATAATATCGGTCGAAAAATTGCAAATGATTTTTTTGAAATTCAATCAATGCACCAGATCCATCCGGAATTACGATATACCCTTCTTCATCAGAGCTGCCTGCGTTGAAGTAAGGCATAGGTTCGATACTAACTAGCTTGCATTTGGCCCATTCCGCAATGGATGATTCAGGAATATTAACCTCTAATCCTTCAGTAGATAGTCGATACTCCAAAGCAAAGTTAATACCTAATGATTTCAATTCGTAAGAAACCTTTAGACCGTCATCAATTAGAGAAGGCGTAATCGTTCCTACTTCCTTAATCAAATCGGATAGTACCGCCTCCGACCCTGACGAATAGCGAATCTGCACCTGCTTCTGGACCAAAGCTTGCTGTGCAGGCGCAGCTCCCTCCGGCAGCTTCGGAAAGCTCGACCACTGCTCACCAGTATTCCTATTTTCAATCGTTATGGCGCTCGTCTTCTCATCGTAAACCAAGCTGAACTTTTCATTACTGGCCACCTGGCGAATTGCTGCAGCTGATGCTCCATCAAGTCCGGTTAATTGAAGAGATCCAGTGTCGTTATTTTCTACGCATACATTACGGAATGTTTCTGTATTTCCCGCTGCTTTCTGCAATCGATTTTCTTCATCCCTTGCCTTATAATAAATGTCGTAACCGACAGCCATAGCCAGCAAAGAGCCGAGCAACAAGACATGTATGCCAATCTTGATGAACCTTCTTAGCATGCTCTTCACTCCTTTCTAGAATCTGAAGCTCAGCTCTTGAGTGATGTTCAGTACAAATTGATAAGCTTGATACATGAGTCCGTAGATCAGAATGACGATAAACCACATAATTAACATACTAACTATCGATAGAATAAGGATGATTATTAATTTATAAAGCGTAAAGTCATGCAAAATTTTAACCTTCATAATAAATAGAAATGCGACCCACACAGACATGAAGCCTGTGAGAAATAAGTAGACCGACATTTCCTGCAAGGACAGAAACCTGCTGAGGAAAGCGATAGGAACCGATAAGATTACGAAAGGCATTAGCGCGTAGGCACTGCCAACCAACACCTCTTTAAACTTTCCTTCCCCATCCTGAAGCGTACTGATCGCCCAATTCGCCACAGACCAAGTCAACCAAAGGATGATAATCGATAGCCCCTCAGTTAGAAACGAGATCTCATAAGCTTCCCGTCGCTGAAACAAAAAGCTCGAAATCGACAAGCTCAGCATTCGGCATATAATGACCGCGGCTATAATAATGAATGCATCTCGTTTTCTGGCTCGTCCCGGCTCCTGCAAATTATGAAAAAAATCAATCGGATGAATCAATACTTGACCCACATTATGGAAGAAGTCCATAACCGGCCTTCGCTTAACCTCTGTTTCTTCCAAGCTAGCCTTATAGTAATTTTGTTGAAGCTTTCTCTTCCTCAGGCGGAGTCGATCGAGCAAAATTTTCAAAAGAATAGCTAACAAGATAACACCGAGAACAAACCATACAAAATGCTCGCGTATAAAGCCTTTTCTCAGCTCCAGAAAGGACATGGAGTACTCGTTGTATGCTCTCGCAGTATGCAAATATTTTGTGGCTTCCTTATATTTCTCCTGCTTATGCAAGGACTTGCCAATGGCTGTATAGGCAAGCATATAGTTGCTATTCAAACTGAGCACTTCCATCCACGGCTCCTGAGCTTCCTCATAACGTCCTTCCGAGTAAAGGACGGAGGCTTTATGTACCAGACTGCCGAAGTACGTTTCACGATAGCGGTCGATCCGGTTCCTCGTTTGATCAGCTATGAGAATGGTACCGTCAGAAGCGATGTCGATGCTGGATGGCGTGATCATCAATCCCTGCTGGTTTCCAAGCCCCCCGAACACAAACAGTAAATTACCTAGTTGATCATATTGAAACGCTTTGCCTGTCATCTGATCAAGTGCTGTTATAAATCCTCGATCATCAACCGCCACTCCGACGAAGACGGGAGTCCGCATAACCGTCTCTGAGGTTACACGCCATTCATCATCCGTAGAAAGCTTGGTAGTCGTTTGGAAGCGGAGATCTCCGTATATGCCTTGTGCACCTTCTTGGGCGTTTAATACATCGACACCAACCGCGCTCAATCGTTTCACCTGCTGCCTATCGATACCGACTGTTGTCGTGTAGACGAATCCTTGATTGTCCCTGAACAGATCGGAGAAAGCAGGAGGACGTGTCAGGGCCATCTGCTTTCGTTGTTCCTCCGATGCAATCAGCTTTGTAATAATGCGAGTGAAGCTGAATGGAACGTGATTGGCGCCAAAATAACCCATAAATTTTCCTTCTGTATTGAGCTGGAGCAGTCCTTGGGTCAAGCCTTCTACGACAATAAACATTTGTCCGAATTTATCTAGAGATATCTTTGCAGGTAGAAATTGAAACTTAGCGTCCATTAGTTTGCTATCAGGAGACTTATAGTCACGAACAAGCTTCCCATCAGCTGCAAATACAGTGACTCTTTCGTTATTCGTATCAGCGACGTATACGGTTCCATCCTCTGCGGCATACACACCTCTTGGACCGTTCAGCTTACCTGCTCCATCCTTGTCTCCGTAAATTCGAAGCAGCTTGAGATCAGGACTTAAATGAACGATACGATGATTGTCTGTGTCCGCAATATAGATGGAATCGTCAGCCGCTACGAACAGATCCTGTGGATTTTTGAAGGTGCCATACTCTTCCATTGAACCGTCGATTGAATCTACATATTCGTACCCGTTAATAGACGGAACCGTATTTTGTTTTTGATTATAAACATATCCCTCATAGGGGGTCGACGCATATGCAGCCATTGGTGCCGACCCTTGCAGCACGAGGAGCAGAGCAAGCACAACCGCAATGTATCGGGTATATTTCATCGCAATGCCTCCCAGAAGTTTGCGTAGCAAAACTCATTTCGTAAGCATGATCTCATGCTTTAATTCCTGAATGTGCCATCGTCTCCATGACTTTGCGTTGCGTCACGATAAACATAATAAGAGTAGGAATGATCATCAAGAAGCTGGCAGCAGCCACCGCGCCAACCCTTGCTACTTGCCCTGCTCCACCGCTAATCGTGTTAATTACATAGGGCAAGTTCTTCAACTGATCGGTCGTTGTATATAACATCGCCGCACCGGAGTCATTCCAGGCGCTGATAAAGGTAAGCAGCGTCATCGTCGCAATAGCCGGCTTCAACATCGGCAGAACGATCCAGAGAAATGTTCTTCCTTCCCCCGCCCCGTCGATTCTCGCGGCTTCAAGCAAAGCATCCGGCACCACATCAAGAAATTGCTTCATTAAGAACAATCCAAGCGGAGCGGCGAGCGGTGGTAGTATAAGGGCAAAATAAGTATCCATTAAACCGCTTCTTGACATGACGATATATTGGGGTATCTGAGTTATTTGTGGCGCAAACATCAGCGCCACAATGACTAATCGGAACAACGGTTCCCGAAATGGCATCGTCTTATGCTTGCTAAGCGGGTACGCTGCCAACGCGCTGATGAACACCCCAGCTGTCACTATGATCAAAGCGACAATCACACTATTAAATACATACCTGGAGAAAGGAACGATCGACGATTCCGCCGCTGCGAACAGATCTATAAAATTTTGCATGGTAGGATTCATTACAAAAAATCTCGGAGGGAACAAGAATAGTTCAGGCAAAGGCTTGAATGCCGTTGAAGCCAGGTACACCAGCGGCATAAGCATCAGCAAAGCGAAAGCGGACATTAGTGAATAAATGAAAATTCCGCTCCAATCCGTACGTCTTCTGGAAACAGTAGAACTGCGGCTAGACATACGAATCACTCCTTTTCCCCGAGAATATTGAATATAAATCGATTTAGTCCGAGCATCATGAGGAATAATACGACAGCGATGGCAGAGGCATACCCTAAGTCAAATCGAATGAAAGCAAAGTCTTTCAGATGGTTCATTATCATATGGCCAGCGTATAAGGTGCTGGGAAATCCCGCTAGCTGTTCAGTAATCTCAGCGACCTGCAACGAATTCACAATGGTTAATACAGCTCCGAACAATAACATAGGCTTGATTGATGGCAGTGTAATATACCACAGCTCTTGCCATCGATAGCGAACACCATCGATTTCCCCCGCTTCATATAAATCCTTGGGGACATTCGCAAGTCCGGCGAGAAAGGCAAGAAAACCTGTTCCCATACTCATCCACAGCGATACGATAATAATAACCGGCAGAATAGTGTCCACATTTTGAAGCCAGATAAAAGGCTCATTCAATATTCCAAAATTCATCAGCCAATAGTTGATCATCCCGTATCGATCACCCGAAAATAAATACAACCATACGACGGACATCGCAACCGAGCTCGTAATCGCCGGTGTGTAAAAACAGAGAGTATATAGGAAGCGATATTTTTGGGGGATTTGACTAATTAACCATGCAAGAATGAAAGACATGAAATATCCTATCGGTCCGGTCACAATTGCAAAAAGTAGAGTATTGCCTAATGCCTTCAAGAAAATATCATCTTCAAGGAACAAATTCCTATAGTTTGTCAGTCCGATCCAACGGGGAGATTCAAGGATGTTGTAGTACGTCATGCTAAAGTAGAGAGCAGCGGCTACAGGAATAATCGTAAAAATTAAAAAAAGGATGAAAAACGGTGACAGAAACAAAAAGGAGGTACGATGGCTGAAGATCCGCTTCCATATGCTTGGCTGTTTGGTACGAACGGCAATTTCACTCAATTGTACTACCTCCCCTTGTTACCCATATTCACTTCAGCAGGTGAATCGAGCCCGAATTCTTCACGTTTCTTAACAATCTCACGATTAATCTCCTTAACACCGTCCTCTAATGCTTCACGAACATTTTTACCCTTCAGCACAACCTCGCTCCATATGTTGTTAATATACCTAACTGTATAGTAATCTCCAGGAACAATTTCACGCTCTTCGAACCAGTCCCATTGCTCTAATATGGCGTCGATGTCTTCCTTCGGCCAAGGAAGATTCGTTAGCGCTTCTACATTCGCCGTATTCCAGCGTGCCTCGACTCCCATGATGGCTTCCAGCTCCGTTCCAAATCTTTGCTGAACCGGCGCACTAGTCCACCATTTCAGAAACTGCCAAGCTTCTTCTGAATGATCGGTGCTATCGAAAATAATTCCCGTTTGCGAAGCTCCGCCTACCGATCGGTCAATACTGCCATCACTAGTCCGCAAGCCCGGGATCGGGACCATCTTCCAGCGTCCTGTAAGCTCGGGGGCGGTAGTCATTAATTGTACATAGGTGGAATAATCAGCAATGCCTATCGGAATTTCACCGGTACGGAACCGGTTGTAGAAATTAGCTTCCCGGCTTATATTGAAGTTCGTGTACAGACTGGTCCATAAAGAAACAGCCCCCAACGCTTCCGGTGTATCAAGAGCAGATGCCGTGCCTTCATTACGATAAAACTCTCCTCCCATTTGGAATAGGAAGGGGGCGAACTCATTCGCAGCAGACGCTTGCGAATGTGGGTAGTAGAAATCCATCCCTTGACGCTTCAATGTAGGAATAATCTCCATAACATCATCCCAAGTTTCTGGAATCTCGGTCATACCCAGCTCTTTCATAATATCCGTTCGGTAGAACATCATAGAGAAGTTCTGGTTTTCTGGCAGAGCATAATTCCCTGACTGATATCTGTAAGGAATTAATGCTCCCGGTCGGAAACGAGCGGCTACTTCTTCATAATCCAGATATTCATTTAAATTTTTCAATCCGTTACGCAAGGCAAACTCTACAGGAATTCCAGCTTCGACACCAAGAGCGACATCTGGCTCCTTGCCGGATGTTGTAGCCAGCATCAACAAATTCATCGCCTGCGAGGGTATAATATTAATCTCGACCGGAATGCCAGTTTGTGCTGTAAAGTCTTCATCAGCCAGCTGTTTTATAATTTGTACCCAGTCCCGTCCGCGGGCGACCCAAACCTGTAGCGCTCCATCTTTATTCACGGAGGTTGAGCCGATTTTTGTATAATCCTTAACAAAGGAAGTAAAAAAGTCCTTGGTTTCAATATTCAGCTTTGTCAGCATCCCTGCTGTTGCAGATGGCCAAGGGAGATCGGGAGACTTGATAACAATATAATCAAGCTGCAAACGCTGTTTGCTCATGGATGTAATCCAGCTGCCGACTGCCGACTGTATATCCGAAAGGCTGCCAATACGGCTCGGAATGGTCGCTGGCTTGGCTGCCAAGTTTACTAGTTGATCCCGGGCAGTTGCAAGCGGAGCAAGCTCAGGACTATTCTCCTCTGTTCCCATCTCCTTCATTAAATCGATAGCCTTTTGCAAGTCGATAGCCATCAAGTGAAGGCGCGGAATTAAGTTTGTAATATTGCGTTCAAGCTCCCACTCTCGGTTTTTATCAGGATTCGTGCCAGTTAGCATAATGATTTCTCTGCTTAAATACGATACCTTTTGAGAGACCTGCTGCAGCACTTCGAATACTTGGCCTAGTTGACCAACCTGTACCTCCATCCGGATTTTATGCTCTCCCTCTTCCAAGTAAAAAAGATAATCCGTATTTCCCCTCCCAAGTCCGCCAGCTTGCCACTGATTAGCGTACGGGAAATTAACTGCGTTCATTTCCTTAAATGGAATAATGCCGTCTATATATACGGTGCGCTGCACGGGAGTTTGGTTAAGCCATTGTGAAAGAAATCTGCTGCCAATCTCGTACAATCCAGATTTTGGAACCTCAAATTCCCATTCTATCCACTGACCGCCATCGCGCCAAGAACTGCCGCCTATAGTATTCATTAGCATGGCATCTTGATCGAATGGTTCTGTTGCCGGCTCTCTATGGCTCGTTCTCCGCAATGTCGGATCTGACTTAAGAGCCGCGTTCTCCGCCTGCAACTTCAACTCAAAGCTGTCGGCCTCTGTGTGCCCGGCTTGCTTATAGGATTTCAGCACATCTTCATACGTAGGCAGCATAATCGGAGAAAAGATATGAAGCTCGCCAATCGCCGCTGGTTCGCGCAAATAATCAATTCGAATTTTATGAGTTCCTTTGGTTAAGTAATAACGGAATGGCTCTTCTACTCTGGCTTCGGGATCTCTGAACTCCTGATATTGCCAGCCCTTTACCTCTTCTTGCGCTGAATTAAATTCATTTCCCAAATTGTCAAACCAGGGCAGCTTCGATTCTTTCCACATTCTAGAGAAGGCAATGCGTTCGGATTGAAAGAACGGGTATTGTCCGTCAATCGAAACCTTTCGTTGAATCGAAGAACCTTTGCCATCTAACGAATAATAGGTCATTCCCATCTGATAAAACCCAGCTTCAGCTATGTCTACCTCGTATTCGACCCATCCGCCTTCATCCGCGATTACGACTACTTCCTTGCCCGAACCTTCAGGATCATCGGCAGTATGAGCCCCGATAGTGCTCAGAGAACTGTATTTTGCTCCATTGACAATCTCGCTGTACCCCGTCGTATCTTGTATCCCTTCGGCTTTCATGGCGCTAAGATAGCTTAAATATGACTGTCCCATCGTTGATACTAAATTGGCATCGGCTGCTATAGAGCGCTGAAAGTCCTCACTATATTCCGGTACACTAGCCATGGCGGCATCATTCGACGTGCTCCTAGATAAAAAGAATAAGGCGCTGAGCAGCAATAATCCTATAAGCAGAACCATGTACTTGCGAAGCAGCAGCAAAATATTTCCTCCTTACGACCCGTTTCTTTTTACTTAATCATTAAACTTTATTCTAGCAATACGGACTTATAACCGTATTTTTTATTATTATTTGCTATTTTCAGTCCTTGGTTACTTCCATTTCAGCAGCAGCTTTTCCGCTGCTTTTAACCAAACCTCTATTCCCTTAGCTGCCGAGGCGTTCATACTTTTTCCTTTGCGTACTTGGGTCAGCATTGGAACGCCTCGCAAGGAAACAAGATGCTTAGCTGTAACGGGGTAGCCCTTTCCCAATACACTGTCCAGAAATACAAGCAATTCATGAGCAGTATCGGCCCTGGCTGCATCATCACTCCTTACCTTTTCCCACAATTCCAGCACGACATCGACAGCTGCTGTTGTCGTCGTTGACATAACGCCAGAAGCTCCATTGCGCAACGCATCGGCCATAAATGGTGTATTGGCTTGAAAGACCAACCCCTCTGGGGCTCCTGTAATTTTGGCGAGTATGCCTTCGTTCGTACAAGTGGTATCTTTGATACCGACGATCCCATGCAGCTCTACCAATCGTTTATACACCTGTGAGTTAATATGTCTAGGAGCTGCAAGCGGACACTCATACAAAAAAACGGGCACTGGAGAAATGTCTGCCAGATTTCCGAAATATTCCTCTAGCTGATTCTGATCCTCTCCCATGTTTCCAGGTGGGATTAGAACAATTCCTGAAACACCAGTCTCGGCCATACCTAGCAATTCATCTCTATGTTCCTTTATAATAACGCTTACATTCCCAGTTGCCAATACTGGAATATTGCCGGCACGTCGCACTGCCCTGGAAGCCAGCTCACGTCGCTCGTCTTGTGTAAGCTGCTCCATCTCACTGCTGCCGCAAACGGCAAACAAGCCATGCGGATGATTCGATAACTGCCAATCCACATACTGTTCATAAATTTCCCAGTCAATTTCTTTATTTGTCATAAAGGGAGTAAGTAATAACGCATATACTCCACTGAACATTTCCTTCAACTGTGCTGCTGTATGCTGTGTCAATTGACCATCTCCTCAGTCATTCGTCATTGTTCCATTGCAATTAATTTAATAATAAAGTTAATCCGTCAAATAGTAAAGTTAAAGTCGTGTAAAATGTAAAAAAAAAGAAATAGGGAGAAATCAAGAGCAAAGCATATAATTTAATCGCAAAGTTAACTCAAACGGCTTACCCTTCGCTCTCAGCGACCTTAACAACTTTCCGTCCGTCATATACAATGTGAAATCATATAGGTGGAGTCATAAGTTTGTTTCATATCATCCACACACGAGACGGATGGAATACGGAGGAATTCAAATGAGTGAAAAGCGCGGTGTCAATTCGGAATCCCACGCACCCAGAATGGAACTGATCGGTAGGTTTTTAAAGTTTGTTAAGCCTTATCGCTATTATCTTGCTGCCATACTCAGCGTCGGTGTATTGCAGTTCGTCCTGCCCTTGGCTAGCCCCTGGCTGACAAAAATATTGATCGATGATATTCTTGTACCTTCTGATTCCAAATGGACACTGAAAAGTGTCCTGCTAGTTTTCGGCGGTATATACATGATGCACTTAGCCGCTTCCTTTCTAAGAAACCTGCTGGCTTCAATGATGTCAAGCCGGATGGTAGCCAGTATACGCAGACAGCTTTATGAGCATATTCAGAAAATGCCGCAGACTTTTTTCGACAATCAACAGGTGGGCGTGTTGCTAAGTCGTATAACCAACGATGTAAACGGAGCTCAAAATTTGGTAGGGAACAATGTGCTCAATGCTATTTTTGACTTGATCATGGTTGGGTTTGCCGCTTTCCTCCTTTTCTCCTTGAATTGGCAGTTGGCCCTCATGTCGCTTTGGATACTGCCGGTCTATTATTTGATTTTCACCAATCTCAATATTCGGATACGTTTAACGTCACGTGCAGTCAACCGACAGATGGAGCTGATATCCGGCTTGCTAGTTGAACGCATATCCGGTATGAAGATCGTACAGGCATTTAATGGCGAGCGAGCGGAACTGGAACGCTTTGACAAGCAGACTCAATCACATATTCGACACTCGCTTGCAGCCCAGCTGCTCGCCAATTCTCTTGGAAGAATCAGTGAGCTGATCAGTCACTCGGGTACGCTTATTTCCTGGGCTGTTGGAGGCGCATTCGTATTGAAAGGAGATATGACAATCGGATCTCTTATTGCCTTTCAAGCCTATCTTGGTCAGCTCTACGGTCCGATCCAGCGCTTCTCCGATATTAATGTGACCATTCAAAATTCTCTAACTCATATTGAACGTATTTTCGAATTGATGGATATCGAGCCAGGTATAAAGAGTGCAGACGACCCAGTGCCAATGAAAGAATGCAGCGGTGATATTCGTTTCAAAAATGTCTCATACACGTATGCTTCTGAGGTGCCTTTGCCGAAGGATGATAACAATTGGCAGGATCCCGATATTGTGCTGCGTCAAAAGCCAGCAAAGTCATTCTATTGGATCCCGCCAAAAACGAGGAGCTCCCCTCCTCCCACTAGAGTTGAGAAAAGAGTTGCCTTAAGGCAGATCAGCTTCCATGCAAAACCCGGTCAGGTCGTTGCCTTAGTCGGTCCTAGCGGCGCGGGAAAATCCACGCTGATCAATTTCATCGCTCGTTTCTACGATGCGAAGCACGGCGGTGTGTATGTGGACGATATAAATATAAAGGAATACGATATTCAGGATGTCCGCAAACATATTGCAATCGTTTTACAAGACAATATTTTGTTCTCCGGCACCGTATTCGAAAATATTGTATACGGCCGACCAGACGCAACCATAGAAGAAGTCGTAGATGCAGCAAGGGCTGCGAACTGCCATGAATTTATAGACAGTTGGGAGAATGGCTATCACACCTTGCTCGGAGATCGCGGTATGAGGCTTTCCGGCGGCCAGAAGCAGCGGCTTGCCATCGCGCGCGCTTTGCTCAAGGACCCTAAAATCCTCATTCTGGACGAAGCTACTTCTGCTCTAGATGCCGAATCGGAAGCACTCGTTACCGAAGCTCTGAATAGGCTGATGAAAAATCGAACGACCTTTATTATCGCCCACCGTCTTGCAACAGTTGTACGCGCCGATCTAATCCTCGTAATGGAGGATGGACAAATTAAAGAATGGGGGTCGCATGAGGTTCTCTTAGCCCGCAATGGGCTATACCATGATCTCTATGAGAGACAGCTTAAGGCGATGCGTCCAGAAGCCTTCAATTTATCTATATCGTGATCTTTCGCAATACCGAAAAACCTCCAGCGCCGCTGCAAAGTGGTTTTGGAGGTTTTTTTCTAGCTCAATCGCGGTCTCAATTGCTTACTAGTTATTTAAGCTTATCTTCTCGTAATAGTCGTATATATCCTTCATTTCATTCGGGGATACGGTTCCTGTGCTTCCGAGCTTCTTAATGCTTACCGCGGAAGCGAGGTGGGCGAATGCCATTGCTTCCACAGAGGTGCTGCCGGTCCCCAGAGATGATAGCAGCGCCGACGCAAAGCAGTCACCGGCCCCTACTGTATCCAGTGGAGGCTTTGCCGGAAGGGCAGGTACCCATGAATAATCGCTTCCTTCCGCACTGATCGAGCCTTTCTCGCCAAGCGTAATGAAACAACGTGAGCCCATTTTACTTGACATGCGCAAAGCAAGCTCCGCCCAATGGGACATCGCATAATTCGAACTATCCTGCGGCAACTGAAAGGAATGGGCAGCTTCCACCTCGTTTGGTTTAATCATCATCCCTTGAAACAAATGAATTCGCTCTCTGCTGTCGACAAGAACGATTTTACCCTCGGCAACCCAACGTCTTAAACAATCCCTGATTACGTCTCCTATAACGCCGAACTTAAATTGATCCGTTACTGCAATTATATCAACCTTATCAGCCATCGCATCCAGCTGCTTCACCAGTTGAGCCACGACATCATATTGCAATGACTTATAGTTATAAAAGTCCAGACGGGGATCTTCCTGCTTCACATTTTGAAGGCCGATTCGTATGGGTTTGCAATATGCTGGCGTACACCATTCCTTTCTTGTAAGTGAATACGTCAAATCGATATCCAGATCAAGAAACGAACGCTTCAGCAATGTTCCTCGCCAATCATCTCCAAAGACGGAGCAGACATAAACATGGCTGCAGCCGATAGATTTCAGATTGGCAGCGACATTGCCTGCTGCACCAGGAGAATACCTTTCACTCGTAACCGGTAATGTATAATGGGGAGTTTCCCTTGAAAGCTCACTTCGCACCATATCGGACTCCCAATATACATCAAGACTTACGTCTCCAATGACACCTGCCTTAAGCAATGGAATTTTACTCAAAATATCTCCGAACCGTCCCTTGCCAAGTACGAAACGGTTGTTTAGCGGCTGCGCGTGGTCTAATTCATTAATCACTTGTTGTATGCCTCCTTCACTTCAAACTCGAGCCAAGAGGACAGTGAGCCAAACGGCTTTAACTTTATGGCCAAGCCGGCAGCTGCCGCTTCTGCCAGTGTAAGCTTGGGCGGTACATTAAACATTTCCAATCCAATATTGTATTCGCAAGAAAAAAAAGGCGCATCCCCATCTGACCCGAAATTTTGCCAATACCATACATAAGGCCAAACGCGCTGATCCCAGCGTACCTCCAGATCAAGTCCCTTATCGGGGTTTTCGATCGTGTATATTCCATCTGTTGTCTTCACTGCCAACAGCTCTCTATGCGTTCCAAGCGGAGGCATACGTGTCAAATCAATCGTCATTCCATCCTGCATCGCGTTGGGCCATGACCATTCGTCCTGCAATGGCGACTGCTGTATCACTGTCGCGCCCGGGGGGAAATGTACTCTGGAGTTTTCATTTACGAAAGGCGCTCCATAAGCCAAGTGATAACCCCAATTTGTCTCCATTGGAACCGGAGCTTCGTTCCTGACGGTTTCTTCGATTCTGACCGTCGTTTCTCCGCTTCTCAAAATGAAGTCCTTCTCGACGTATAATGGGAGGGAGCGCAACCGATGAGTCAAGCGAATTTGAACTTCTTCCTCCTCATTACGAATAATTTGCAGCTCCCATGGATTTACCGCCGTTTCTCCGCGATGAACCGTAGTTCCCCGATAAGTGTGTGTATAGCTCACTTCCGGCATCATTTCCTGCCAACCGCCCGGATATGTCATCTGATAATCGGGATAAAGCGCATGAGGCGGCTGCAGCCCTAACCGGGTTTTCCAGATGAAATCCGTATCCGTCGGCTTGTGAAGCCAGCGAATCGGTTCACCTCCCCTGTCGAGTAGGAGGATTAATTGCAGCTTCTCGTTTTCAAGAAGAACAGCACGATATTTGTTATAGATCAAATCACCAAATATTCGACACCCGCTGCTGCGTTGCATCATTTCACCTCCAGGTCAATTAGAATTAAGCGCGTCCTGCATTACGAGCATAAATTGGCACTATGTCATTTTTATTTTGAATGTTTTTAATTCATACGGCTTGAAAAAAGCGGAAAAATAATGACTTTGTCCATCCATTGGTTCAGCATCCTGCTCTAACAAGTTTACTTCTTCGATCCCTTTCATTTCGAAATAGGAATTGAAGTTTGCGCTTCCCCGCTTGCCGCCATACTCATAGCATCTTACGATCCAGTCATCGGAATCCTCCGCCTTCTTAATCGTATCAATGGCCACATGCTCACTGTCACTTGAGAAGAAGCTGAGCGTGGAAGGCAGCTTCTCAGCTGCAGTTGAAGAGGCTGGAGCAGTTGCAGCAGCGCCGCCTGGTATAGCCTGAATAATAACTGGCGTATTCAGACGCCTGGCCTGTACTTGTGTTCCAGATGTAAACCAATCGCCGGCATGCGGCAGCAAGGAATACGTAAAGGCATGCTCTCCTATATCTGCCTTCGCATCCGGACTGGTTGCCGATTTGATCAATGTAAGGCGAATCGTTTGCTCCTTCACATCATGACCGTACTTGCAGTCATTGAGCAGACTTATACCATAATCTCTCTCGGACAGATCAACCCATCGATGGGCGCATGTCTCGAATCTTGCAAAGTCCCAGCTCGTATTCCAATGAGTTGGACGCTGAACATTGCCGTACTGAATCTCGTATGTTGCATGTGTAACGCGAATATTGACTGGAAAAGCGACCTTCAGCAGCTGCTGCGGTTCATGCCAAGACACTTCCGTAACAAAATCGATTCTCGGATCATCAGCATAAACGACCAGATCCTGACGCAGCTCGGACCTGCCATACCCCCAAACAAACCGGACGACAGCGCGCAGTGATCCACATTCCACGACTTCCACTGACTTCAACTGCTCAATAACGTACGATTTTTCATAATAGAAAATATCAATATCCCAAGCCTCGCTTGCCAGCGGTTTGTCTTCATGCACATCGAACCGGTTGCCGGTCAGTCCCTGAACTATAATCTGACGGTCATTCCGAATATCGTATAGCTGTGTGATCTGACCGTTCTCATTCCACTTAATTTCATAAAATGGTGTCTGGATTCCTGATTCTGTGGCATGAAGGACTTGCTTGCTTGGCACTAGCTTGGCTTCCAATTCCTTGATGCTAAGGAATGTGTAACCCATGGCAGGTACATTTACTTTGAGCAGCTGCGTTTTTGCAGGCTGTGCATCAGCTTTCATATCTGCTGGGAGCTCAATAAGCTCCTCCCGGCTCCAAGGTAAAGAATTGAAGATCATATAGCCCGCTTGCTCGCTAGTATCGATCATTGCAGAGAGACCTTGTGTACTCACAGCAAGTGGAGCCTCGGCCAGCTTCTCCGCTTCCGCGTATTCGACATGGCAATCCTCATACACCTCTGCGATGGATGAGCCCGGCAAAATATCGTGGAACTGATTGCGCAGCACGATCTTCCAGCTGTCATACAGAGAAGCTTGATCATAATTCGTAAACTGAGTCAGCGTACTGTAGAAGGTAGATACCATCTCAGCGTTGCGCAGCAAATTTTCCATATAGCGGTTTATCTTCTTGTTATACGCCTGCGATGTATATGTTCCTCGGTGCAGCTCCAGATACAGCTCACCGTCCCAGCGATGAACATAACGATCGGTGCTCGCCACTTTTTCCTCTAATTTATTGAAAAACTCATCTGCCCGGCCTGTCGTGATTTTCGGTAAGCCTGGCATATTTTCCAAGCGCCTTCTCATCTCCAGCATCGTTCGTGTCGGTCCTCCGCCGCCATCGCCATAGCCATAGGAGAGCAGCAATTCCTGATTAATTTCTTTATCGCGGTAATCACGCCATATACCTGATACCGTCTGCGGAAGCACATGACCGTTGTACGTATAAAATTTCATAATACTATCTGGACTGCGGAACGGATCCGGCGTCGTAATGAAGTGAGTAAGAATTTCAGTGCCATCGATACCCGCCCAATAGAAGGTGTCATGAGGGAATCGATTATACACATTCCAACTGATCTTCGTCGTCATAAAATAGCGCAAGCCCGCTTTTTTCAATATTTGCGGTAAAGCCCAGCTATATCCGAAAACATCAGGAAGCCATAAATATTCGCAGCGAGCTCCGAATTTCTGCTCGAAGAACCGCTGCCCATATACAAGCTGCCTGACAAGGGATTCCCCAGACGGTATGTTGCAATCCGACTCCAGCCACATTGCTCCGCCGGCTTCCCATCGTCCTTCCTTTATTCGCGCTTCGATCTGTTCATAGATCTCTGGATAATCACGCTGCAAATCATCGTATAATTGAGGCTGCGTCTGTAAAAATATATATTCAGGAAACTGCTCCATCAAGCGCAGAACGGTGGAGAATGACCGTGCCGCTTTCTCCCGCGTATGCTTCAGTCTCCACAGCCAGGCTACGTCAATATGGGTATGGCCAATACATCTAACAATAACTTCACTGGCCTTCGGTATTTGCTGCAATTCTTCTTTCAGTCTCTCATTCGCCAGCTGAACACTTTGATAGAACGAGCTGCTGCCCGGCTCACGCCAATCGATCAACAAAAGTGACCTGTCCAGCGCTTGCATCAGTCGTCCATAATCGAAGCCATTCTCATTAACTACATTCAGCGTGTGCCAAACAGCAGATGCCGTATAAAATAAATCATCCGTCGCCGTATCCAGTAACGCGAGCGAGGAATGCTTGATTTCATGCTCCAGATCACTTCTTATCCCTGTCTCACCATTCAAGCCCGACCATATTTTGAACAACAGCTCAATCTTGCAGCCGACAAGATGATCCGGAAGAAAAACCTCCTTATGATTGCTGCCTACCCCTTGGAATGGCTTGCCGTTAATATACAATAATGATTCGAAGCCCCAATTATGTCCGTCCCCTGTTTTGCCGAAATCGAACAGACCCAATATTTGAAGCCCTATCCATTCCTTTGGTACGACTACCTCTGTCCTCATCCAAGCGGTCAGATCTCGCCCCTTCCATCGATCTCCAATATGGACTCGGCTCCATTCAGCATCTGACGGGGGAAGCGCGCCTATTTTGGCTTCCTCATCAATCCAAAAATCATAGCTTGGAATTTGTATTTCGTTCGTATAACGATATTTCTCCAGCTCGGCAATGCGCTTCTCCATTTTCTGAATCATCAATAACATAGGGTTCAAGCTGTTCAATTGTATCCCTCCCAAATGGAAACTCGATAAATAAAACCAACACATCTGTGCTCTAGCACAACTTAACCTCTCGAACAATTACATAACCTTCAAGATTCGGTTTTGGTATAAATTGAACATTTATAAGCTTTCGATCCGAAAAAGGATGCTCCAATACTATTTTATAAAAGGTTATGGAGTTTTCTTTAATAGGCAGCGCCGTACATGAAACCTGCAGCAGCGAGCTATCGCTCATGTGCACATCATGTCTGTCTGACAACGGTGCTTCCCATGATCGGTCACAGCTTGATATGTTGATACCATAGTAAACGGGATGGGACATTGCCGCGCCATCTTCAAACTCAAGCACATATTCACCAAGCAGGTCCTGCTCAGGCTCGATAAATATACCGTCGACGAACGGCTGGTACTCACGGGTAAAGGTCGTTCCATGCGTAATTTCAATATGCGGTCCCGAAAGCGTCGCCTGATTTTTATATCGGAACAAGTCCTCCAAGGTCTCCTCCGTTAATGCCGTGTACATACTTTCATCGTAGCCCTCCTGCCAGAACAATCGACAGCAGTAGGCCATTTCGAAAAATACTCCGTTGCGCTGTAAATAGTCTTCGCGCAAAGCACTCCAATTGGATATGCACGCTCCCTGAACGCCCTTAGATATTCTTCGGCTCCACTCGGGAACTCCAGCTCCCGAAAAGTTGCCAAACACCATATACATGCCGCGATCAAGAAATTCATCATCGTATTCTCGGCGAACGGACCAGTACCAGTGCATAATCCGAAGCTCTTTCGGAATCATGTCAATCGATTTGTACGTTGCAGGAAGGATCTCCTGGAACTGTCCATGTCTATGTACCTCACGTTCAGAGCCTCCTTCAGCATTTCCAGATTTGGAAACAGCTTTAAGCAATTTATCGCCCCATAACATCGTTTCAATGCCTTTGGACTTCAAATAACTGTGGATTTTTATCAAATCCTCCGTATAGATCTCCGCTGCGTCCTTACCTTTGCATCGATCACAGACGCCAATAGAGTAATACTCGTCGTGTCCGATATGGATGACCTCCGGCTCGAATACTTCAGCCACTTCATCCAATACATCGAACAGGAGCTCATAGCTTGCAGGATTAGACGGACAATACGTATCTGGATACGAATCCAGCTTCCTTTCCGCGAGCTCAGGATGCCTAGTGAGCAGATAATCGCTATGGCTTAATGAGGGGACTTCAGGAATCACATCTAATCCCCGCTGCTTACAATACGAGACTAAATCCTTCACTGTCTCTTGAGCAAGCCACTCACCGCCGCCATTCTCACTATGGATCGCATTTTTTTTCCAGTTGCTAGATCTCTGTATTTCTTTCGCTCTGCCCGAATATCTCCGCATCTCATTACTGTAATCTACCCACCCTTCATTTATCTCCGGGTGACGTTTATATTCCATCGCGCCGCCGATCTCGATTACGATCGTGTTGTAGCGATAATAACAGGCCATATCAATAAAGCTTTTGAAAAAATCGATATCCTCCTTGGCTGGAAGATAGATTTTAAGACCGCGAAACGGACATAAAGGAATATTATAGATAAGTCCATGATTCAAATAGCCATTAATTGTGAGTTGCTGCAAGCTATAAGCGCCATATATTAGTCCCCTGATACTGGTCGCATATACGCAAACATCATCGGAAGCCTCTATGATATAGCCGTCCTCACTGTCTGTGTATACATCACCAAAGGATCGTCGCAATTTCTCCCTAAGCTCTTCATCTATCTTTTGAAAAAATCGAACAGCAGCATAGGAATGTGAATGTTGAGCTTTGGATAGCGCTTTCACGACGATTTGATTAAGAATGTTATTCTCACTATTCATTGCAGTATTCGTTGTCAGATAAGCTCCTGTACTTTCAATCTTCTCATACCTATTTCGCGTGTTGAACATAGTCACTCTACCTCCCTTCTCATCCAACAAACATTCATGAAGAATCAATTTACTTAATCATTAATTAAATGTATTATATAAATGAATAATCACTTTGTAAAGCACTCATTCTTGTATATTCAATGGAGGATAACGATGAACGCAAACTCAAATGATTATGTAGGGAATCGATTCACTTCAATTGACCTCACCCAGCATTACAACAGAAACATAGCTGCGTTGCGTGAAACCGACTGCTCTGCGCGTGTTGTTCAAAACTCGGAGCATCTGCTAATCGGTCAGCATGAGCTCTGGGGAATTCCTTTCACACTTGGCCGAGAGGAGGGATCCGCCAATATTATTTTATTGAAGGATGAGGACATCCACATCGACTTCAAAGCTCCTCTCCATGATCACCAGCTTATCTTTTTGCATAGCGCTGATTTCAAAGAAACAATGACTAATGAAGACGGCATTACCAGTCCTATGATGGGGACACCACGGCTTGGTGAACTTGTTTGTGAATATAAGCTCATCTATTCGGATGGTACGGAAGCGGTAATCCCTATTAAGAGGCGATACCAGATCAGCGAGTTTCAAGTGAAGTGGGGAGAAAACGGATTTGAAGCCGTGAAGCATGTTAAGCCGCGAACGATGCGTACCAACTCGGATATTCCGCGAGGCGAAGCACCGGAAATTCCATGGGGTCAAAGTCAGCTGCGCAATACTTTCCAAGGCTTCGGCAGCGTCATGCATCATTGGATCTACTCCCTGTCGAATCCGTATCCCGAGAAAGAGCTAACTCGATTGGTTCTTCATCCTGTTGACGGTACTGCCTTTATTTTCGGTATAACCCGAACTAATATGGCAACTAATCCCCTGCGTTGGGACGTGCGCAGAAAGGTGCATTATACGTCCAAAACTGGCTTTGTACCTAACCCTTTCGGCAGTCATCCCAATATTCGCTTGGATCTTGGCGAAGTTATCTCAGTCACGCCGGTCCTTGAATATAATCATTCGAATTGGATTGATCATACCAACCCTTCTCTGCCGACACCGAAGACAAATGAGTGGATCATTGAGCTCACGGCACATAGTGAAGCGTATCTCTACCTAGGTGAAAATGAGGAAGATTGTATCGAACTAAAAAATATGGCTGCTTATGATGAATTCCAGACGATGGAAACTCGTAAACGGAAGGTTACACTCAAAACTATCGATAAAATATCCGGACAGCCCGTTCCCTCCAAAATTCATATTCACGGAAAATTCGGCGATTACATTTCTCCCATTAACGGCCATCGCATTCCGAACGCACATTGGTTCGAGGACTATGGAACAGAGCATGTTCAAGGCAATCATTTCAGCTGCTACATAAATGGGGAAGCAGAATTCAATCTGCCGTATGATACCGTATATGTTGAAGTCACCAAAGGATTTGAGATAAAACCGATTCGCGGAACCTTCACGATTACAGACGAAGTGGATACGATCGAGATCATCCTTGAGCATGTATTGCCATGGCGGTCTAAGGGCTGGGTTACTGCCGATACGCATGTTCACTTTCTATCTCCACAAACCGCACTGTTAGAAGGGGAAGCAGAAGGTGTGAATGTGGTCAACCTGCTCACCAGCCAATGGGGAGAGATGTTCAGCAATCTCGGGGATTTTGATGGTAAAACTACAATTGGATGTGTCGAGAACGGGGGCAGCGGAGAATACTTAGTACGGGTCGGGACAGAAAATCGCCAGCATATTTTAGGACATATCTCCTTGCTTGGCTATAGCGGTAAAATGATTCTGCCCTTGTGTACTGGCGGACCGGATGAGTCTGGACTGGGAGATCCTGTAGATATCTCCATTACGCAGTGGGCCAGACTTTGCAGAGAACAGAACGGCATCAGTGTAATCCCGCATCTTCCGAATCCTAGAGCCGAAGAGGCGGCTACTATTATTTTGGGGGAAGCTGATGCCATTGAACTATGCTCCTTCGAAAACAAAGGGATCAACCCGTATTCGTTATCGGATTGGTACCGTTATCTGAACTGCGGCTATTTGTTGCCTGCCGTTGGAGGCACAGATAAGATGTCTCAGGAAACAGCGGTCGGCACCATCCGAACCTATGCCCTTATCAAGGATCTTCCCTTTACGTACGATAATTGGATGAAGGCTGTCAGGATAGGCCAAACGTTCGCTACATACGGTCCACTGCTTGAATTCCAGGTCAATGGTCATGAGATGGGCACCAAGTTCGAATTGAAATCAACTGGAGGTACGGTAGATGTTGTCTGGCAAGTATCCTCAGCAACAATACCTGTAACCAAAGTAGAGCTTGTCGTAAACGGTGAACTCCGAGAAGTATTCACGACAGGTTCCGAGCGTATGAACAATAGTGGGCATTGGTCAGTGAAAGTAAAGGAAAGCTGTTGGATCGCTCTGCGTGTGCGCGGCAGTGATCACGATCAAACCGAAATTATCGCAGCCCATTCCAGCGCGGTAATGATCACGGTAGAGGGCAAGCCATGCTTCAGCTCATCTGACGCCGTTACTATCCTGGAGCAAATCGAAGGCTCAACCGCATACGTGAAGACACTAGCTACACAAGCGGACGAAAGAGCCTACAAAAAACTATTAATGGCACTGACGAGTGCTCACCGTGAGCTGCATCATCGCATGCATCACCACGGCGTTATGCATCGACACAGCGCACCGGACAATCATGAAGGACACTCCCATTAAAGCTTGAATTCGAGTATAGGGCCAACTAGCAACCAATGCGCCCATACTGAGTTCGTATAAGAAGTGCCGCTAGGGAAATGATCCCTAGCGGCACTTTTTTGCAGCTACTATTCACTTATTTATTAAGTTAATTTCCAGTAATTATACATAGTTTGTAAACAATTACTAGAAATCCTCCTTACTGTCAGCTAGAGCGCGGTACTCGAGACTGTTGATGGGCTCATCCAACAAATGTCTGAATAAAAGAGCGGCAGCACCTACTGCGCTTTGAGAGCTCCCGAAAGTAGACGGCTCCAGACGCAGCTTGTCCTTGACAAAGCTATACTGACGAAGCTGCAAATTCGACAAGACGGGTGACAAATATTCAGACAAGTAGGGAAACAATCTTCCACCAAGCACAACTACTTCCGGATCGTAAAGATTAAACACATTGATGAGTGCATTCTCCAAATAGTTCAGCGTGTCATTCATGCACCTCAATGCCTCTGGATCTCCATTCGATATCGCTTCCTTCAGCGATTGCATCGAATTTCCCCCGGACCAGCGTTCTAAAATTCCCGGGATCGAACCTACCGTTTCCCAGCATCCCTTATTGCCGCAATCGCATACTTTTCCGTCCATTTTAATCGTCATATGACCAACTTGTCCATACAGCCCGTTCGTACCCCGCACGATTTCACCATTAGAAACAAGTCCACCGCCTATACCGATCCCCATCGTAATGAACAATAAGTTTTCCACATTTCTACCGTTACCGAACGAATATTCCGCCAAGGCTGAAGTTCGAGCATCGTCTTCAATTAATATTATTTTAGAGAAATGCTCGCTTATTTTGGACTGAAGATCAAACCCGCTCCATCCCGGAAAATTCGGAGGACTCAGTAAAGCTCCCTTCTTATAATCGATTGGACCGGGAACCCCGATTCCCATACCGAGTATATGATGATTACCGGATTTCTCCACCTCTTCTTGCAGCTTTGTCAATACAGGAAGTATTTCGCGAAAATACCTGTCTGGTCCGTCAGGATCATTTATATCATTACTAATCGATTCCAGTATTTCACCCTTCAAGTTCGTTAACACAATCTCGTAGGAGGATCGACCAATGTCCAGCCCGATTAGACGGTAATACCCCGTATCAAAGCCAAGCATAACTCGTCTTCTCCCAACATTTCCTGATACAGATTCGAATTCTCGAATCACCCTTTGCTCTATTAACTCATGCGTCAGATTAGTAATCGTGCCTGATGTCAACCCCGTCTGTTTCACTAATTCTACCCGCGAAACTTGTCCCACTTTCCATATTTGTTTCAATATGGTTGACATGTTCTGTTGTTTAACTTGCTGAAGATAGATTAATTTATTCGTCGTAATAAAGGTCTCCTCCTTACAATCCATTCACTTAATGATTATATTAACTCTGCATCCATTTTGATTATATCATACAACATGCACATTTTCCTGTACAAATGATTCGAAGGGATAACAGTTGTAAATCATCGCGTTTTTTATAAAAGTGAAACGAATGAAGAAGCTAGTAGAGTAAAAGCAGCTCGACCTCTAATGAGGAGCGAGCTGCTTTTATAGTTTTTTCATTTCTAATTGTAGCTGCCCTTTATTAAAAAGTAGAGCTTATGTTGCTCATTCAAGCAGACGTCTCTCGCTCTACGTTGATAAGCATCGATTTAAGAGGAACCATCGAATCCTCAGGAACATAATACTTGAATTTGTTATCGCTGATTTGCCCGAGCAGCTGACGGCGGATCGGATCGGCATCCTTCAGGAGGCTGTCCGAAGCGGTATGATAATCGATAGGGCGCATCCAGATCGGACTGTAGCCGAGAAACAGCTGTCTTCTTGTGTATTCGGATTGGTTCGGAGAGCCTGCGTGCCATAAGTTCTGCGCAAAAATGAACACATCTCCCGGTTTCCCGCATACTTGAACCTCCCCGTCCAGCTGCATCCGCACATCCTTATTGTTGGGGTTATAAGGCTTCTTATGACTGCCCGGAATAACTTTCGTATTGCCGCGGTCTGGTTCCGACATATCGCTTAAAATGTAACAAGTCTTAATATAGTAGGTAGC
Organism: Paenibacillus sp. J31R122; assembly: GCF_056269185.1. NCBI lineage: Bacteria > Bacillati > Bacillota > Bacilli > Caryophanales > Paenibacillaceae > Paenibacillus > Paenibacillus sp. J31R122. The sequence continues at coordinate 287,223 of NZ_JBWDNM010000001.1, read as the reverse complement.
TGTCAAGCCGGCAATTACGGGAAACTGCGGATGAGGTCCATCCTGATGCCAATCGATAAAGCTGTGCGAGGCTGTCTTTGCTTCGTTCGGATTTGGCTTTCTGATCGTTAGGTGGGAAATATGCAGCTGAATATTATGACCGAGCAAATTAACGATTAACGGCAGAATAGCCGGTTGATCGATCATTGAAGCAATCTCGGCATGACGCTCAACGCTGTTATAAATATTATGGGCAAGCGTGTCCGGCTCGTTCGCGATAATTTCGTCGATTGCGATATTCAGACGATCCACCTTTTCTTGCGATAATACTCCCGGTAAAACCAAATAACCCTGCTCATTAAATTGATCCATCAATTCCGGAATATTCAGCTCGGCTGTCTTCATCATTCATACCTCCTACTTGTATTTAATTTGATTATATATAAAGAATTTACATGTTATAATGTATGAATAATTAAAAATCCTTGTATATAATTTCACATTTGGAGGGAGCTTCCCTTTGGAACTTACTCGATTTCATGAGCCCGATCTGCATTACCATGTATACGTGAAAGACGCTGTGCATTTCCAAAAAACGCATGACACTTACGATCACTGGGCTTTGTTTATTGTCGAAGACGGCGGCTTTGAATACAGAATGGGCAGCCAAAGCGGAAGAGCTGTTAAAGATGACGTCGTGCTGTGCCCGCCTGACTTAACCTTTTACCGTAAAACTAATGGTTTATCCTTTCATTTAATGGGATTTCAATGGAACGCTAACCTTGACCTTGACCATTCGAGCACAAAAGATTTCCCGCCGATCGGAAAACTTCGTTTAATGAACAACAAGAGATTTCATTCTTCCCTCTCTCAGTTTCGTGAAGCCCATTACTTAAATGCAAGCCTTGGTTTCGAGTACAAAAAACATCTTCTTAAGGATCTGCTCTATCTGCTGCAGATTGAATTATCCGACCAGCAAACGACGCCTTTGTTCAGTGAGGAGCCTCTCCTTCAGCGTGCAGTGCACATGCTGCAGCAGCAAGCTGAATTTGGAGTTTCGCTAAAAACGATCGCTTCAGAACTCGACATAAGTCAAGTTCAATTGACTAGGCTGTTCAAACGTGAGTTCCGCATCGCTCCCAGCACCTATGCCGCTAATCTCCGAATGGACAAAGTCAAGCAGCTGCTGGTCCATTCCTCACTGACCCTTGCCCAAATTGCCGAGCACTGCGGATTTACAGACGAGCACCATTTAAGCAAAAGCTTCAAGAAGCTATTCGGCATCAACCCGTCCACTTATAGAAAAACGTATAGTGTCTAATAAACAAGCCGACCGTAAATTGACCGGTCGGCTTGTTTGATGTCATCGATTTATTTAACTGCCATATCCTAAAGCTTTCAGCTGCTCATTAGCACTGTCCAGAAAAGCTTTATAGTTCATAGACGTCTCCAATGTCTGGATAAAGGCGTCATATTCACTTAACGGACGTTTATTATAAATAAATTTCGCAATCTCTTCCTCAATATAACGATTTGCGTCAGCTATGTTGAAGCCTTCCGGATTATCTATGAATCCGTTCAGCGCTTCAATACGGGGCTGATCGTTGGCGAATGCAATCGCATCGGACTGAGCGGCAAACTTAGCCTGCAAATACTCCATTTCAGGTCTGCCAGTAAATTGGTACAGCCAGGAATAACCGACTTCACCTGATTTATCTGTCATCTTCGGCTTGCCGTTATCAATCGTGAAGTGTGTATCCTTCACCCCAAATTGCACAAGCATCGAGCCGCCTTCCGGATTTGAAATATAATTTAGCAGATCGAATACCCGCTGCAGCTTCTCCGGATCCTTCTCCAGCGCCTTCGGAATGGCGAATCGGCCCGGCGTCGCACCAATATCCCAATATCCGTCGTATTGTCCCCCATCCCCGGTTGGCGCCGCAATCTGCAGCCATTCCGCTTTCGGATTAACGGTTTTGATTTGTTCCACGAACTGCTCCTTGGTGATATTCGGCCAATCGATATAAACAATGCCCGCCTGACCCTTGATTGCCTTCTCTTGATGCTGTAGTCCGCTATTGGCCAGCAGCTCGGGATCAACAGATCCTGAAGCATTCATTTTCCGAATAAACTCCAACGCGTCCTTCATCGCTGGATCATACAGAGAATTGACGACCGCCCCTTGTTTCTCATAGAAGTTGCCTGGCATACCTACGCCGAATCCGCCGAATATTACCGAGAATGCGCCGAGCTTGCCACCCGTTAAACCGAAGGTATCCGGCTTTCCGTTCCCGTCCGGATCGTCTTTGGTGAAGGCTTCCGCCACGTTTGCTAATTGCTCCAGGGTTGTAGGCACCTGCAACTGCAATTTATCCAGCCAGTCCTTGCGAATCCATAAGGTGTTGTAAGGGATTTGCGGAGATTTGGCAATACCGTATACCTTTCCGTCCACCATTCCCTTTTTGACACTGTCTTCACCTATGTAGGCTACCGTTTGCTTCAATTTATCCATGTATGGCGATAAATCAAGCAGCAGCCCTTGTTTAGAAAACTGAATGAGCTGCTGACGGTCGACCATAAACAGATCCGGGAAATTTCCCGAGGCCATGCGGACATTCAATTGATTGCTGTAATCATCCGCCGATGGGTAAACGGTCAGATTCAGATCGATGTTCAGTGCTTTGTCCAGCTCCTGCTTAATAATATCCTTATCCGGCGAAGGCAGGTTGTTTCCAGTCTCGATAATCTCGAGCTTAACCGGCTTGCTGTTTGGCTGCGCCGTTTCTGTGCTTGGCTGGGCGGTATTGCTTGGCTCGCTGCCAACTTTTTTATTGCCGTCTCCTCCGGAACAGGCTGCAAGCAGGGCTCCTAAAATCGAAACGGTTAACATCAAGGAAAATATTTTTCTCATCTTCAAATCCCCTCTCTAAACTTTTTAGTATTGTATAGGTCCGCATAGCTGATAAGTTATCTATGCGTCCTTAGTCAACCTTTGATCGATCCTAGCAGCATGCCTTTCGTAAAATGCTTCTGAAGGAAAGGATAAATGACGATAACGGGCAGACTGGCGATCATAACGGAAGCCATTTGCATGGTCTGAGTCGGCATCATATTCTCCGCGTTCTCAAGCGGCTGCTGGCTTTGCATTAGAATCTCCCTGACGACAACCTGCAAAGGATACAGCGTGCGGTCTGTAACGTAGAAAACCGCTTGAAAAAATTCGTTCCAATGACCGACCAGATAAAACAATCCTACGGTAAGGAGCACAGGAATCGAGAGCGGAGTTACGATTTGGAGCAAGATACGGAACTCTTTGGCTCCGTCCATCCTCGCGGATTCGAACAGCTCCTCAGGCAGCCCTTCAAAAAAGCTCTTCATAATAAGCACATTAAAGCTCCAAACCGCGTTAGGCAATATCATAGCCCAAATGGAGTCAAGCAGCCCCATGGACTTTACAACCAAATAGGTTGGAATGATTCCTCCGCTGAACAGCAAAGTAAACACGATCATCATCAGAAAAAAATTTCTTGCCGGCAGGTTTCTGCGGCTAAGCGGATAAGCCATCAGGCCGGTCAATATAAGATTGACTGCCGTACCGACAACCGTAATAAGAACGGTAATTTGGAACGCCTTCGGAATATTCGATTCCGTTAATAGTGTTCGGTAGGCAGAAAACGTAATTTCTCTTGGGAACAAAATAAATCCGCCATTGCGCAATACTTCTCCGAAGGGGGTGATGGATACTGACACTACGTACAAAATCGGCAAAATGGCAGCAAGACCGCATAACCCCAGAATGACATAGACAATGCTGTTAAAAATTTTATCATCGAGGCTTCTTACCATATGCCCTCACCCCACTTCTTCGCCATACGGTTGGCGCCTAATACAAGTATCAGCCCAATGACGGACTTGAACAATCCGACGGCAGACGCCAAGCTGAAATTCAACTGCTGCAAGCCTGTTCGGTACACCCAGGTGTCGAGGATATCCGCAACCGGATAAACCTGTATATTGTACAGAATGTAGATTTGATCGAAGCCGGCATCAAGCAGATGGCCCAGCTTTAGAATAAATAACAAGATAATGATGCTTCTGATACCCGGCAGCGTAATATGCCAAATCATGCGCAGCCGGCTCGCGCCATCCACTTTAGCTGCTTCGTATAAGGTAGGATCGATGCTCGCCATCGCGGCCAAGTATATGATCGCCCCCCAGCCGAGATTTTGCCAAACCTCGGATCCGACCAGAATGCTTCGGAAATAATCTGTAGAGGTAAGGAACGGGACTGAGCTGCCCCCCGCTTCTACAATCCAGCGATTTATCAAGCCACCGTTTTGAGAGAACAGTGTCAGAAGAATACCGAAAATAATGACCCATGATAAGAAGTGCGGCATATAAGTAAGCGTTTGAACGATAGACTTCAACCAACGAACACGACATTCGTTCAGCAGCAGTGCCAGTACAATCGGAGGCAGCGTCCCCCATACCAGCTTGTATAAGCTGATTAATATCGTATTGCTTAACAGCTGGCTGAAATAGGGAGATTCATAAAATTGCTGAAAATGCTTATACCACGGATTGACCCACGAGCTCCCCGTTATACCATCCAGGATGGCAAAGTTTTTAAAGGCAATAATGACCCCATACATCGGAAAATACCGAAATATGATGAAATAGATTACACCAGGCAGCAGCATGATGTAAAATGCCCGGAATCGCCAGATGGTTCTGAGAAACGACTCCAGCTTTGTTTGCGGAGCAGGCCGTATCCGAGGGGTGGGCGTAAAGCTTTGATTGGCGTTCATTTTATCCCTCCTTGGGTGTATGCGCTTCCAATAGTGTAAGTATAAACATCCGCACGCTGCGCCGATATACACAAAAACGTAAAAAATGTACAGATTTAAGGAAACAAACTTGATAGGACACGCATCATTGATCAGACTTAATACACGAAGAGGCTGTCCCGCGGGACAGCCTCTAAATCTTAGATATAAACTTAACTCCAAATGCCTAAGCGTTCATCGCTCTCCGTGAGAATCGGCATATCGACACGAATAACGGTTCCCGCGCCCCGCGCGCTTCCAATCCGTAAGCCGTACGGCTCGCCGTGATGAATTCGGATTCTTTCATGCACATTTCGCAGTCCAATGCCTGTAAATCTGTACATAGAACGCTCCTGCTCTATATTGTCTTGAAGCAGCTTGATTATCTTCTCCCTTGTCATGCCTATGCCATCATCACGAACATAGAGCCTCAGCATACCCTTCTCCAGCACTCCTTTAATAGTTATAAGACCTCCATTATGAGGCGTTATCCCATGAAACAACGCGTTTTCCACGAGTGGCTGAAGGGTGAGCTTAAGAATTCGGTAATGAAGCAGGCCTGGATCGATATCAAGCTCATATCTATATTGTTCTCCATAACGGACTTGTTGTATATGCATGTACATACGCAGGCCTTCCAGCTCTTCATCCAACGAGACATACTCCGACTGCTTGTCAAAGCTGAAGCTTAGCAGCTTCACTAGTGAGCGGATGGTATCGCGCACCTCGTCTATCCGCTGCTGCTTGGCTAGACTGCTTATGCAAGCAAGTGTGTTATATAGAAAGTGAGGCGCGATTTGACTTCGCAGCATCTTCAGCTCGTATTCCTTCTTCTGCTCCTCCGCCGACTTCATCTTCAGCAGGAGACTCTGGATCCTCTCGAGCATGGCATTGTAGCTTTGCGTCAGCCTGCCAATTTCATCCTTCCTCGTGACCGGCAGCTTCACCACTACCTGCAGGTCGTTAAGCCGATCCATTTTCTCGACGAACCTGCGAATCGGATGTGTGAAGGAATGGCTGAGAAGGTACGCGCTGAGCAGCAGCACAACGATCCAAATGATGCTAGCCGTCCTGTAATTATTGTTCAACTTCTGCAGGTCCTGATAGAAATAGTCCTCTTCGATAAAAGCTGCAAGCGTCCAGCCCAAACGGTTTTTCGTCGATTTCACAGCTACTAGCGGATTCAAGGAGTGTCCTTCTATGCCGCTAACGCCGACTTTAAGTGAAACAAGCTGCTTTCGAAAGTCGTCCTTAAGAATCGGCGGATAGGTAGACTCTTGAAAGGGAAGCAGCTTATCACGTGAATCCAGCCGGTTAATGACATTTCCGTCCTTTGTAAACAAAATATAAGATTGATAGATCATAGGGGCGATTCGCTCCGTGAGCAAATTCAGATCCAACTCGACAACGACAACTCCCTGCACTTGTTTGCTTTCATCCGTAATCGGCAATACGTAGGCAAGCGTATGTCCGGACATAGGCGAATAGTAAGGCTCACTGACGTTAATGGCCCCGTAGTTCTGAAGCGCAAGCTCGTAGAGCTCATGCAAGCGGGGATTGCCAATAATCTCATAATACACCTGTGTGCTTGCAAAAACATCGCCATCGGCTCGAACCATGTACAGTGTTTTGGCTATCGAATTGTTATAATCGGAAAATTTGCGCAGCGTATCGACGGCCGCTTCCTCATTTCCCTCCTCCAGCAAATCCGAACGAGTTGAGAGCAGAAGCAGCATATTTTCCACATTGTCCAGGCTGGCATCAATATATTGATTGGTACGGCTTAAAAGCAGCTCAGCATCGCGAATCACTTGATTCTTAAGCATACTCTCAGCTTCATGGAGATTGCGCCATGCAAGCACCAGAAACAGCAGCAGAGTCACGATAAATAGATAGATAAACTGCTTGGTAGCAAGACCAAGGCTGGCATACCAATTAAACAGCTTCGACATATTCCCATTCCCCCGCGCATGGTCTCTCGTGCAGTTAACTATGCCTTTTATAATCCGTAGGGGACACCCCCGTCCAATTCCGAAACGTAACGGTAAAATAGCGATAGCTCGGGATCCCGACCTCTTCTGCAATTTCATACACTTTCTTGTTCGTATGCTTCAGCAGCTCGACTGCCTTCTCCATGCGCAGCCGGGTAATATACTGATTGACAGAGCTCCCCGTTTCTTCGCGAAACAATTTACTGACATAATGCGGACTAAGACCTACCTGCTCAGCAATATGGGGAAGTGAGATCGGCTCCTGCATATGCTCTTTGATCCATTGAACGGCCGAACGAATCTCGAATCGCGAGCGCGTCCTTCCCCCCTCCACTGCTGCGATATCACGGACAATGCAGGCGACCATTTGAGTCAAAGTATGCGACCCCATCAAATGCGAAATGCTGGATCCGTCCAGCTCTGCGCCTTCCTGTACCTTCAGCCACTCCACCTGCCAATTCAGCATGCGCTCCTTAAGCTGCTGCTGCTTGATGCGATTTATTAAGCACCAACTAATAAATTCACCCTGCAAAAAATCTCTCAAGCTCGCAGTGGACCAGCAAGCCTTTCTTAGCATTTCGTTCAGTTCCTTGGCCTTCTTATCTGTCATATCCATTAAAGGCAACGGATGACCAATGAACACTTGGCTTTCCAAGGAGCTATCATAAAAAAGCGCGTCCTTCCATTCAGTCGAATAAGTGAGAGACTGCGTCAGCTCTTCTTTGGTTGAGAACGGTTCGCTGACAATGGCATGTGCCGCTCCGCTATGATCGAACAGAGGAGAATCCCTCTTCATCAGGTCCGTTAAGGCTTGCGTCACTTTGCCCAGCGATTGTAAGACAGCCTCGGAAGGTTGCCGCGCGCCTATAAGAATGAAATACTCCATTTCCCTTATCGTCAGCCATGTCAACCAATTTAAATCCGATCTTTCCATATCGGTCAGCGTTTGCTGAATACGCTGTTTCACCGGCAAATATGCTGAATAAGGAGCGTCAAGAATCAAGCGTACTAATAAGACAGGGTTTTCCCCATTCAACGCGATTGGATGCCAATCGGTGCTGTCCAGCTCTTGTCCGTGCAGCAGTTTTCCGAATAATGCGGCTTGCAGCAGCCTTTGCTCCCTTTTTTCATTATCCTGAGCAATACGCTCCTTAACGATCACCGCTCTTACTTTGTCCATCGCTTGCTTTAATTCATGCTCTTCCATCGATACCTTCAAAATATATTCAAGCGCTCCAAGGCGAAGCGCTTCTTGCACATAATGAAAATCGCTGTGACAGGTCAGCAAAATAATTTGAACATTAGGATATCGCTTCCTCAATTCTCTTGTGAGCGTGATACCGTCCATAACCGGCATCGTAATATCTGTAATTACGACATCTGGCGTATAGTCTCTGCATAGATGCAAAGCCTCCAAGCCGTTGCTGGCTTCGCCAATTAATACAGCATCGCATTTCTCCCATGGGAATATCCGAAGCTCCTGTCTTAGAGGAATCTCATCGTCGACGATCAGAACGCTAAGCGGCTTCACGGCCATGATTCCCTCTCCTTTCAAATTCCTGATCCCTAATCGATATGGTTTGAAAGCGTTATCAACTGATTTAGCTTATTATAGAGCATAGACTCTAATTTCGGCAACCTCCGCCCGTGGGCCGCCGTTCGTGCCATCGATCCATAATCTAATTTGCTTGGATGCGATCTCGCGCTCGAGCACATGTACTCTTTTTCGTTTATGGTTATCCCGTTCCCCCGCAACCTCAACCCATTCATCCTGGATGAATGCCTGAATCCGATAGCTGCGTACAACCTCGGGTATAGCCTCGAAAGCCGTGCGGTGATGGTGCAAATTGATTAAATCTTCATTGACGTCGTCGTTGAAGGTTAGATGGATTTCGGCGATCCTTTTCTCTTCCTCCCATTCAAGCTGTATCCATTCCGACTTGCCCACAATCATTTCTTCGGACACCCATAGATGCGGGCCGGCAAATGGCCGGATATATCCGTCCGTCACTTTTATGGCCGAGTATGCCTCTGTATTTGGCGTTATTTGCAAACATAATGGACGGCGATTCCATCGACGCATGCTCCATTGCGCTACTGGCTGTTCCGGCTGATGATCCTCCAAGAGGGAGGAAACGACCGGCTTAGGACCCTTCTCAAAGCACAGCACGCCGGTCAGCGGCATATCTGATCCGTGAAGCGTTATCGCTTCATTAGCTTTTATAATGAGGAAAGCATTACAGCTCGCATCCGGCTGCCATGGCAGATCCAGCTTAACCCATTGCCCACTGCCTTCGGTGACTAGCGTAGATGTTGCTGTTACTTTTTGCTTAGGCACATAATTTTCTCCCTTGCCCGTATGCCAGAGCTCCACTTCAAGCGTCGTAGCTTGTACGGCATCCAAAAGCAGCTCGACCGATTCAAGAGCAGGCTGAACAGGAAACAAAACGCCGAGATCCTTATCAAGCGGATGATTATACGTTGGGCTTGCGATGGAAATCTTATTCAATGTACTCGATGCCGTAATATGGGCTGATTTCGCCAGATCATGCGGATCCTCTCCTGCGATCCCGATAATGGACGCATCCTGCCGCAGCATGATCTGCTGCAAGTCATTCATATGATCTCGGTGCAGCACGCGCGGTGATATCCCTTTCTGAATAGATAATGCGGCGCCGCTGCCGGCCGCCTCCCCGATTACGGCACAGGTCGCCATTACCCTTGTCGTACCGAAGGCGACATGGGTAGCGCTAATATCCCGGCCAGCGAACATCAGATTGCTTACATTGCTGGAGTACAGACTGCGGAATGGAATATGGTAGATGCCGTCAGAATACAAATGCTTCGAGCCGCTTTCCGTCGAATACATTCCTTGCGGCGGATGAAGGTCAATCGACCAGCCTCCGAAGGCGACGCGATCGTTGAAAGGCTCCTGCGCGATAATATCGTTTTGATTCAGCATGTAGTCACCCTGAAAACGGCGATATTCCCGTTTGCCTGGAATAGATCCGATCCATTCCAGCGTCATGTTATCGGCTTCGAAGTTACCTGAATTTTTGATATAATCCCAAATGCCGTAAATAACCGACCAGAGCTCGTCGCGAATTCGTTCATTATCATGAACCGTATCCAATTCGCCTCCCCATTCTATCCACCAATAGTGGCAGCCGGAATCCCCGCTGCGGATAACTCGCTTCATTGGAATTGTCGTTTGCGTAATATCCTTGGCAAAGCTTGGAGGAATATATTTAACCGGCCGGTCTGCCTCCTTCGTATAAAAAAGAAGCGTGCTGCCAAGCGTAATGTCATCAGCTATGTCCGGTGCCCAGTCCTCGTTATACTCCTCCTTGGCTTCACGGCCAATCCTGTATTTGGCGCCAGCAAGAAAACCCGCGAGTCCATCTCCGGTACAGTCAATGAACATTTTGCTTTCAAACCGTATCTTTCGTTCCGAGCCCATCATCCATCCTGTAACGGAATGAATGATCCGGTCATCTTCCAGTCCCTCCGCCTCCACCTCGTGCACATCCGTATTCAGGAACAATTGGATGTTTTGCTCCGCTCGAACGGTCTCCAGCACAACAAGATCCCATAAATAAGGATTACCCTCAGGATTCCGATATTGGTTCTCGACAAACATTTCTCCCATAATGCCGGTTTCCCTCGCATACCGCTGCGTTCCATGCGCAGTGGCACCGCACACCCATACCCGTACTTCACTGCTGGAATTGCCTCCAAGTACAGGTCTGTTATTAATGAGCGACACAGTCTGTCCAAGACGTGCAGCAGCCACGGCAGCACATACGCCCGCCAATCCTCCGCCAATAACGGTAATATCGCTTTTTACTAATTCTAGCTTCATTTAAATCCCCTCCAAGCATAAATTTAATTTCATCTTATACGAGGGGCTCGTTATTTAACATGCACTGCGCTATCATAATAGCATATACTTTATTTCACTGCGGAGGCTTAGAGAAATGACCGTTCAAAGCTCCAGTCTTTTTCCCATTCTTTCACATCATGTCTTTTGGAATCATAAAGTAAAGTTTCAATTCAATGTGGACACCTACGATCATTGGGTTCTTTTTGCCGTAGAGGGAGGCAGCTTTTCCTACCAAATAGGCGAGGTCGAGGGAATGGCCCAAATGGGCGATGTGATCGTCTGTCCGCCGGGACTCAGCTTTCATCGCAGCGTTATAAACACGCTATCTTTTCATTTTATTGGATTTTCTTTCGGTTCCGTCTCGGACGACCTGGATCAGAAGAAAGAGGATGAGCTTGCTGTCCGCTTTCAACTAGACTCTTCAGCCTATAAGCTGTGCATTAGTCATTTGGAACGGCTTGTCGATAATTTGGGGTTCTTAAAGCAGCATGCCGATGCGGTGTTTGACCAGAAGCATTATTGGCAAAATCATGCTTTAAATGATATATGGCGCTTCTGCCAGCAGCCTAAAGCTCCCGCTGGCGATATGGAAATTCAACCGATGGACCCATTGATCGAGCAAGCGAAGCTGTTCATTCATCAGAATGGGTTCGGGGATATGAGCATGCTGGGGCTTGCAGCCGAGCTCGGAATCAGCCCCGTACAGTTTAGCCGCCGATTCAGTAAAAGCATGGGAATGACGCCCTCACAATACTTAAGCCATATTCGATTGGAGAAAGTAAAATCCCTGCTGATCGATACCCAGCTTCCCATAGAGAAAATTGCGCTGGCTTGCGGCTACAACAACGGGTTTTATTTAAGCCGTGTATTTACTAAAATGTTGAAAATCAGTCCTTCTGCCTACAGGAAAATGAACCGGGTATAGTTTGAGAGGTTGCAGGGTCACGTGAAGTTCCGCCCTATATACTAGATAACACAAATTATATACAATACGAACTAGATTATGATACCATTTCGTTATGTCGCGTGTTAAAGATTACCAGAAAATAAGCATCATTGTACTACTCAGGAAGGGGAATTACTGTTTTGCGTTATACCGTCTTTGAAGCTTTATCAATCGTATTTGCATTATTATGTTTCGTGCTTGTGTATTTCATATTTACGAGGTTTCTAAATCCTCGGAAAATAATTAAATTGCAAAATTGCAAAGTATGCTCCAAGAAAGTTGCTTCTTCAGCAAACAACTGCCCCCACTGTGGCGCAAGCCTTCGTTTACATCCTCTAATTAGATTTATACTTGGTCTAGTTTTATGGATTTTAACAATAATCATTGCGATTATCGGTTGTATTTTTCTGAAAACATTCCTATCAGCTTTGCCTTACATGTTCTAATAAAAAAAGAGAGGGGCGAAAGCTCCTCTTTACTATTTCCGCCAATACACCTCAACTATTAGTCTTTCCTCACTAACAGTTAACAGCACTCTACATGTGTCGTATGCGGAAACATAACCGGAACATGATTAATTCATACCTTCTTTTATCAAAAATTTGCTTTTATCCACTTTTTGAGTATTGTTAATTGCAGACTTGGACTTCACTCTATCACAGCACTACTAGTATACGTTATGATTATATCTATCCAACGTTGAATAAAGGTTTGGATTCTATACTTTTAATTGACAGCCAAATAATGGCCGCCCTTACAATAAATTTCGATACCGATCCTAAAGTCCAACAAGTAATCGAGATGATCAAATCCAGAGAAATTCAATATAATTAATAGTCAAAATACCTAAAGGGGGGTGATCCTTATAGATTTCATAAACGGGATCGGCAACTTACAAATTCCCTTCAATCACAATTTCATCCACATGCTCTAGCGTTGCTATCAACCACCGACTTACATAATCTATAAATTCAGCGCTAGATGGGTTATTGATTGCAAGTTGCGTCCAATGCTTCAGGATCATTTTCCATTCCGGCTTACTAATAAAATTCATGCCAGTGTCATCAAAATCCTCAAAGTCTGTCCCCTTACGCGGATATACCACTATTTTCCTGATAAGCATCAATTGTTCGAACAGAGGTGCGTCATCTAACAACAAAAGATATTTTTCAAAGTAATTTTGAACTTTCAGGCAATACATCGGGGGATCGGCTTAGACAATTGTTCCGATATGTGTTAAGGCAGGGGACCCTCACCCCTGACCTCATCGCTGCCAGCGATGTGCTCTCCCACCGTTGTTGGTTTCACTACCAAAGACACCCCGAGGCAATCAAAAATTTTCCAGAAAAAACTTTACTACCGAAAGTATACTTGATGTAATACCGGTATCAAATATTTGGAGGTGCTCCGTGTTTAAACCAGGCGTAACGATATGGTACAGCGTAAAAAGTTTGGACGAATCGATTCTTTTTTATAGGGAAAAGTTGGGGTTTGAGGTCGTATTCCACGACATATCCTCAGGAATGGCCATGATGAATACATCAACCCAAGGTTGTATCATTGGATTTTCGGAAGCGGAAGAGGTTATTCCTTCCACCTCATCGACTGTATTTGAAGTCTATGATATTGAGGCGGCAAGGAAATCATTGGAACAGAATGGCGTAACGTTTATTGGGGAGATAGAAACAGTACCGGATATGGTGAAGCTTGCAACTTTCGTGGATCCTAACGGACACAGCCTGATGTTATCCGAGGAATTGGTTCCGCTCAGAGTTATGAAAGCCGTGTACTCCAACTGTCGCAAGAGCTGTCGGGGCAGTGGACGGTCAAAAGCATGGAACATGCCCGTCTTGCTTGCTCTCCATTTCAACTACGAACACTTTCAAGATATAAGGCATGCCCTTGAGCGAGTGACGCCGCGCATGCTAGCATCTCGCTTGGGTGAGTTGCATGACTTGGGTGCAGTGAATAAACAGCTAATCGAACAACCGCGACCTTCATTTTTGTATCGGCTGCACTGCCATGTAGATAAGCCAATCAATCAGTTGGCTGCCAACTTGCAATCCATTCTATGAACCTGTGGCAATGGTTATCTAACGTAAAAAACCTATCAGTAGATATCCATGTCGTGCTCCACCGCTGCGCTAACTAACCCCTGGTGGAGCCTAGCAGCTACGACTTCGCATAGCTTGCCGCCGAGCGGCTTGTCGCGGATTTCGTCTGGACGACGTTATCCGGCTATACGCCGCATGGCCCTCGGTCCGAAGGCCCCGACCTGGAGCTCGTCCGGTGGATGAGCGAAGCGCTGCGCGTTACCGTTCGTCGCGGAAGGGCGCATCGGGACGCCCGAGGAAGCGGCGTCGGCCATGCGCGCTGGGGCGTCTTACGTGGGGGTCGGAGGCGCCATCACGCGCCCGCAGTTCATCGCGGAAGCGCGGGACGGCTTACCGGCTTCATCCGTCCATTCAGGAAGTTTATTCTGTATCGTCGAAAAAGCACATCCCGGGCGCGTTGCCGCGCTAATCGGAATGTGCTTAAATCAATTGTTCCCGCGTCTACTCCTGCTGCTGCCCCTCGATTAATTGAAGAACGCGATACAAGAACGTCGCTGCTTCCGCTCTGCTGGTCGTACTCTTCGGCTTCATATAGCCGTTGGAGCCCGTAACCAGCCCATGCTCGAACATCGTTGCCACGCTGTCCGCAGCATATGGCGCAATCTGGCTCGCATCACGGAAGCCCTCAAGTGTTGAACCGGATGCGGACGGCTTGATTGCCCCCGTCGTTTGCAGCGCTCGGGTCAGCATAACCATAGCGTCCTGGCGGCTGATTGAGTCACGAGGAGCAAAGTTAACTTCGTTCACTCCCGAAACGATTCCCAATTGCTTGGCGATGGACACCGCATCGTAGTAATAATCATTCGGCTTCACATCGGCGAACGTCGAGGTAATCTCGGCGCGCAGGTCAAGCATGTTCACCAGCATCAGGATAAAATCAGCTCGCGTTACTTGATTTGCGGGGCTGAAAGTGCCATTTTCGATCGAGGTGCCTTTGACGATGCCTCTTTCGGCCAGCTTCTCGATCGCCTCGCGCGCCCATTCATGCTTGCCAAGGTCAGTGAACGCAGCCGGTTTCTTGCCGCCGACAGCATAGACGCCGACTTGGTCGATGGAGAATCGCAGTACGCCCTTGTCTTTGTCATAAGACGCGCCATCAATTGCCGCCGCGCTGTTGCCCGTCAGCTCAAAAGCTTGCAGATCAGCTGCTTGCTCTCCCGCTTGAAGCGAATATGGAATCGCAATGGAAATCGGTGCCTTCGCATTGTTCCAAGACAGAGCTTCACCGTCCAGTTGCAATGCAATTTCCACGATTGGCCTGTTGCCGATCCGGCCAGCCGCTTCGTTGCCGCGATACTCGCCTGCATGGTCGCTTACGATAACGAGCAGCTTTCCGGCATTCTCCTTGACTCCAGCCAGCATGTCGCCAGTCAAAGCAAGCTGGGCATACGGCGTGGAGATATGCAGAATCAGATTAGACTGGTTCGTCAGATTAGATGCCGGAAGCTCCAAAGCATAGCTGCCAGCCGCGTTCGACGGCTTCAATTCAAGACGAATATGCTTGTTGCCTTTGCTGTCGGCTGTTGCCTTAAGAATCGCGGCATTCAGATCCGCTTCTCCGACCGAAGCCGCAGCCTGATTGCCTTTCAATGTCGGGACAAGCACGGCTTTGACTGAACCGTCCGCTTGCAACGTATACGGATCTTGCGCCGGACCGCCTCCAATGCTGCCTCCATTGCCTCCGCCAGTGGAAGGCGGCTTGCGATATTCGAAGGCGGCCTGCTCTGGAGTCGTCATGTCATCCGTTTCAAGCTCGACCATATACAGTCCTTGCTCTTCTCCGGTCAACGTAAAGGCGATGCGGAAGCTTCCGTCATCCTCAGTGCCCGTCTGACCTGTATATTGAATGTTGCCTTTTGGGTCAAGCACTTTGACATACAAATGTTCTTTCTTGCCGTTCATGACCAACCCGTCGATCGTGACTTTCTTCGTGGAGGCGTCCACGGCGGCTTGTATGCCGTCCAATGTCTTCAGCTCTTGCTGCTGGGCAAGATCGTACACGCCGAATTCATAGAAGGAATAACCGTAGAACGTTGCCCGATTCAGTCCCTCAAACTTGATGTATCTTGCCGTCGTTGCCGGGAATACCAGCGTATTCTTGCCGTCGGACGCTTTAACCACGCCATTGTTGCCGACTTTCAAGGGCTCCCACGTCTGCTTATCATCCGAGACGCTCAGACGGTATTGGTCCGCGCGCGCATATTCCCAATCGATGCGGATCGTATCGAAGGTTTGCTTGCTGTCCAGATCGATCTGGAACCAAGCGGTATCGCGCACTTCGCTCGCCCAGCGCGTGCCCGGTGCGCCATCCAGCGCTTTCGAAGGCTCCAGACCTGCGGCTTCCGTCGAGGATGCCTCTGCTTCTTTGTCTTGCGCGATGCTGCCGATCTCGTAATACACGCCTTCCTTCAGCGCCGTATAAGCGCCTTCCGTTACAAATTCAAGGCCTTTAGCCCCTTCCAGCTTCGCATTGAATGCCAGCAAATAGCCTATGGCTTGCTCAGGATCGCTCTCTTGTGTACGCTCCATCATGATCAGGGCGTTGCGCATAGCGCGGATCGTATCGGCATTGCTAAGCTGCTTGTTGTCCGCGTATTTATCAACAAGAGCCAATAGACCTTCAGCGCCCAAACGTGCTTCTATTACGAATTTAACCGTCTTGGATTTGGCGGCCGCCACCGTCAGCTCCAGCACATGCTTGCCCGGCTTGCCCGTCAGATCTACAACAGTTCCTTCCGTATAAGGCTTGCCGTCATACTTGGCCGTTACTTTAACGATCCCGCTGCCGTCATCTCCCGGAATAGTCCAGGTGAAAGCGGCCTGTGTCGTATCAGGCACAATCGTATGCTCCGAGATCGGCTCCCCGTTCATGAGCGCTACAACATCAGGCGGAGCGGCGTCTTGCTTCTGATAAGTGCCTTTCACGAATTGATATAGCCAATCGTAGAGGACGCGAGTAGCAGGGTCCGCGCTTTTCGCCGCGTTGTAAACGGCGTTGTTGCCTTGATAGTAAGCTTTATACCCTTGCTGCATCAGCCCTGTATCCACGCCGCTGTTCAAGTAATCGATGAACCTCTCGCGGAAGACGGCGTCGTTGATCATCCGGTCATCGAACTCCAGCTCCAGCGACATGCCGTACCGTTTCGCCATATCCGCTGTATCTTCCAGACGCGAAGGATCCAGTTTCTCGAAGAAATAGTTCGGCTGCAGAGAGATGGCATCAATGCCGACATCCTTCCACATGAATGCCTTATAGGCCATAAAATGAGGAATCCAGAACATCTTCAGGCCAGCGTTATGAACGATTTCGCTCGCTTTCTTGACCATCTCCGGGCCAGTCGAATGCGTGCTGATTTGTTCCTCCAGCCAATACATGCCGACGAGCTCCAGGTTCGAGTAGCCCGCAGCCGACCATCTGGACTTGACTTCATCGGTCCACCACTGAATCGCTTTGGCCCGGTTGTCCAGCGATGCGACATTACCGACCACACTTAGATTGAAGTTCAGATTTTCACCGTTAATGCTGCCGAAATCGGACTGATATTCGCCCGGATCGGGAATCATCAGCACAACCTTCGTCTTACGGTCAGGCTCTCCAAGCTTCGCGCCGACCTCGACCGTCGCCTCGTTCAACGCGCTCATATCCCCGCCGGCGTTAAACGTTTTATTCAAATACCATTCCCATTCCTCTTTTCTGGCTTTGCCGGGCGCTTCCGTCGCTCCGAAGCCTCTGCCGTTCTCCGACGTCAAACCCAGATACAGCACGCCGTCGAACAACCAATCAACAGGCTCCCCTTGCTTGTTCACATAGCTGATATTTGGGATAACCCGTTCCTTTGTCCAAGTTCCTGTGCCGTCCGGGTAATGCCCGTTATACAGCAAGCCCAGATTCTGAATCCCGCCAGTAGCATCCCCAGACTGCTGGAGACCGTAAGGCTCAGGCTGCACCGGTTGAGCTCCGTCGATCAAGCCGTCCGCGCCGGTAATCGTCACCTCGTCGATCATGCTCCATGCCCTTGGATGCATGGAGAACACCACTTTCACATACCGAGCGTACACGAGTCCTTCGGTATAATCGCCACGCTTGACGGCTCCAGTCTCTGCGCTGCCGTCCCACGTAAACGTCTCGATGTCGGTCTGATCGCCCCATAACAATTTGGTCGCATTATGGGACAATACGCCCCAGTTCACCTCATCGTCCGACACGTAGAATGAAACGGTGAGCGGTACGAGCGTTTCATTGTTCGGCCAATCGTGCAGGAAACGAGCGTTCACCTCCTGGATTGTCTTTTGCTCGCCTAGATCAAATACAACCGAACGGGATTTCATGTTGCGGTGGCCCACCCAGTTGCCGCTGTTACGCGATAGATCGGCAGCATTGCCGTCCGTCAGCTTCGTCCCGTCATCCGGGAAAGCGTCCTCCGGCTGTTCCGACCAAGTGTACGTTTTCCCTTGAGCCACATTGTAGAAGTCGGCGTTTTCTCCGCCCGCCTCCTCCGCATACACGGAGGATATCAACGAGAACAGCATGACCGGAACAAGCAACAAAGCAGTCAAACTTCGTCTAGTTTTCACCTAAGCTCACGCTCTCTTTCTATGCATAATTAGTTCTGCTCCTGCGCTTGCAATTCTGCAAGCGCATCGAGCATGTTCAGAATGACGACCACAGCTTCAGCACGCGTCGCCGAGGCGGCCGGGGCAAACCGGTTGTCCCCGCGACCGTTCATTACTCCCGCTTCCTGGGCTGCTGCCACGTACGGCTTCGCCCAAGCCGGGATTTGATCCGCATCCGCATAAGAGAGCTCATGCCCTTCCGCAGTCTTCAAGCCCAAGCCGCGAACGATCATCGCTGCCAGCTCTGCTCGGCTAATCGAAGCCTTCGGTCGGAATGTCCCATCCGCATAGCCGCTGATCAGGCCGGATTCCAAGGCTTGCGCAATATAAGGATTCGCCCAGGCTTGAATCGAGCCTGCGTCCGCGAAGTCCAGCGAACGGTTCGCACCTTGCAGCTTCAACGCTTTGACCAGCATGACGACGAATTCGTCTCTGCTGACCGTCTTATTCGGCTTGAACATCTCGTCGGTATAGCCCGCTACAAATCCAAGCTCTACGGCCTGTTTGATGGACGCTTCTGCCCAATGGCTCGCAATATCGTTCAGTCGAACCGTTGTCGATCCGCCAGACTCCCCGCCATTGCCGTTGCCGTTCTCATTGCCATTGCCTGGATCTCCACCTCCCGGATTCGAACCGCCGTTTTGGCCTTCTTCCGGATCTGGAGTTATTGGAGTCGGAACCCATCCTCCGCCACCGGAGCTAGGCAACGCTTTGATTTTGATCTTGAACGTTTTCTCCGCGGATGCAGCTCCCTTGCTGATCGTCGCGGTCAGCAAGACCTCCATCTCGCTGCTTGACGGACGTTGCAACAACTGTCCGTTGGCATTCAGATAGTCGGGCTTCGAGCTGCTCCAGACGATACGCGTGCCGAGCTGTCCTTTCTGCGGAAGATAGAGATTCGCGGCAATGCTTTCATTCACGTTAAGCTCGATCAGACCCATTACGTCTTCGATCGTTAGACGATCGCGCGCAACGCTCAGCCCGGCATACGCCTGCTCGGCCTCAGGACGAGTCAGCTGGGCGGTTTGAATC
Organism: Paenibacillus sp. J31R122; assembly: GCF_056269185.1. NCBI lineage: Bacteria > Bacillati > Bacillota > Bacilli > Caryophanales > Paenibacillaceae > Paenibacillus > Paenibacillus sp. J31R122. The sequence continues at coordinate 267,838 of NZ_JBWDNM010000001.1, read as the reverse complement.
GCCGCAGTCGCTTGTACCATCGCCTGTTGAAGCTGTGCCCAGCCCTCAGGAGAGTAATTGTCCTCCACGAGCTTGTCTGCCTCGATAGCCGTCAACAGGTCGATAATCGGCCGTAGATTGCCGAGCTTATATTCCTCGCCGTACACTTCAAATTCCTCAAAGGAATAGCCGAACATGGTAGCTCTGGACACGCCTTCGAACTTCACGTATCTGGCTGGCGTGCTTTGGAAGGTAGTTACGACGCGTCCCGGCTTGCCGTTAATCTCGCCGTTGTTGTCTTTCACAACGTTCGTCCAGTTCTCCTTGTCCTCGGACACGAGAAAGCGGTACTTCGAACCGTAAGCCGTTTGCCACAAAATAGATACAGCATCAATGTTCTTCACTTCACCCAGATCCACCATGAACCAGGTATCGTCCACCCAATCGCTGGACCATCTGGTGTCCCCTCTGCCGTCCACCGCTTTGTCCGCCGTGTAGGACGAGGATTCCGGCTGCGAGGATTCGGCTTGCTTATGCAAAGCCAGATTTCCATGCAGGTCCACGTAGGTGTTCCTTACGATGAGTTCGTCAATCAGGCCTTTAAAAGCATTCGTTTCACTGCCGATTTTGGCTACTGGCAATACGAACGTTTCCAGCTTGGAGCCGTCTTTGAGAGTAGCCGTATACTCACTGCCGTTAATGAAGATGGAGGTCCCCGTGTCGTCGCCGATCATAATGACATGGGTCCAGCGATCGGTCGGCAGCTTATAATTGAATTCGCTGACGTAATTTTCTTTCGTGATGGCCAGTTTGCCGCTGCCCCCAATGTTGTATTTCAGCTGTCCGTCCGGAGATTCCAGCAGCACAGCTCCTTGCGGGTTGTCAGCGTCCGGTTTGATCCACATGGACATCGTCCAGCCGAAACCGAGCGTGCGAAGCGGCGTTTCCACATAACTGGCTCCGCCTTCGAGCCTCACTGCTTGCCCGAAGATTCCCTTCTCCGTGCCTGCATTCACCGCGTTCCCGTCAAAGCCGTTGCCCGAACGATCCGTCAAGCCTTCGTCGAAAGTATAATCGAGCACAATATTGCGCTCATTGTCGACTTGAAGCTTGTGCGACTGATGAACACCCGGCGGGTCCACATACTTTGCGGCATCCGCCTGGAAGCTTGCAAAGTTCCGGTCGACGCGATTGCCTCTCCACAGCTTCTCCGCCAACACTTGCATGGAAGGCAAGATACGCTGATGCGAGTCCGCCATGGAGACGCCCTTCTCTACGGACACGTCGTTCCAGAGCGCGAACATGCCGCCTTTTACCTGCGGGTGTCCATAAGGAAGCTTCGTCTCCAGCCAATCGTTAGGCTCCCACTCCTTGTAAATAAAATCGTAATTCAAATAGCTGCGGTACAGCTGCGGAACGATATAGAGCAAGTTCGTGTTGGTATTGACAACGTCGTAGCCAAGCTCAATGGCCTGCAGGACGCTTCCGTACGGCTCATACCAGATGTCCATCGTCGCATTGTTGCTGACTGGCGTCGTGCCGTCGTATGCGGACAGACTGCCCCACAGACGGGCACGCTTGCCTTTGCTGTTAATGTGGTTAAGGAGCATATCCGCGTATCTGCGGAACGCCTCCTTGTCGTCGCCGAAATATTCATCTGTGCCGACATGCACGTCCGGGCCGACGAAGGTCGGATTACTGCCGTCGAGATACTCGTCAAAGAGTTCTTTAATGAAGTCGAGCGTCTCCGGACGTTTGATATCCAGCTGATTGTTGCTGCCCATCCTAGGGTCGTAAGCGATGAACGCGCCGGAATGGCCCGGCGTATCGATTTCCGGCACAACGTTTACGCCGTATTCCATCCCAAGCAGCTGCAGGTCTCTGAATTGCTGCTTCGTATAGAAGCCGTCCTTGCTCGTCACTCCCGGGAATGTCTCGCTCTCCAGACGGAAGTAACCGACATCGCCGACATCATCGTTCAGGTGAATCTGGAACCGATTCATCTTATAGTAGGACATCAGCTTGACATAGTCCCGCAAAAACTCGATCGTATAAAACTTGCGGCCCACATCGAGCATGAAGCCTCGATCCGCGTATTTCGGATAATCGCGCGTTTGCCCCCTGGGCATCGCCTTATGATCGGCAGCGTGGCCGAGCAGTTGAAGGATCGTTCTTGTGCCGAACATGACGCCCGTCTGATCGGAGCCAGCGACGGAAGCATATTCGCCGATATTCAGCTCATAGCCCTCTGTCCCCAATCCCGCTTGCGCGGCATCCAGCACCAAATAGATGTCCCCCTCTTGAGGTGAACCAAACGTTACCGTCAGCGGAAGCTTCGTTAAATCAAGCAAGTCCTTCCGCAAAATATTGGCCGTCCCCCGCAGAGCCGCTTCATCCTCCGCGCGAATGACGATATTGGATTTGTCCGTCAAGCGGAACTCACCGGTTGCGCCCAGCCACTCACGCAAAGAAGGAATGACTCGCGGCTCCGGGTTCCGATCGCTCGTCTGCTCGTAGAGACCGGGTACGGTGACTAGCGCATTATCCGCTAAGAGATATGTCGGATCGCTGTCGCTCTGGATTTGCAGCAGCAGCTGAACCTGAGTATCCACAAGCGGCGCATGAATATTGCCCTGCGCGTCGATCACCGGCAAGCTGTCCGTGTTCACCAGCGTCAGCGTAAAACCATCCGGTACAGCGGGCAGGTTCAGCTGAGTGTCCCCTTCGGAGACGACGATGCTGTTTTTGACCGCATCCATCATAGGCGGCAGCTGCGGTCTGCCTTTGTATACCTCGAACTCCCAGAAGGAGTATCCGTAATAGACACCCTCAATTGGACGTCGCGTTACTCCTTGGAACTTGACGTATCGCGCCACTGTCGGCTCGAAATCGATCGTATCTTCGACTGGTCCGCGGGCGACGAGCACGCGGTTGTCCGCGAATACGTTCTTCCAGGTTACCGCGTCGTCAGACACGAGAACTTGGTATTGTTCCGCCGGCGTCTGCCAGTTGATGATGACTCTTCCGATTTCTACAGGCCCGCCCAGATCAACGTAGAACCACTGGTTATCCGTTCTTTCAGATGACCAGCGGCTTGAATTCTTGTTGCCGCCGTCGACCGCTTTCTCAGGCCCGAAAAAGTCTACTTCGTTCGACGACGAATAAGCCGTCTTTCCTAAAGCCAAGTTCCCTGTTGCGGCTTCGGACTTCTCCGATGAAACGGCAACTAAGATGAAAGCGATAACAAAAAACACTAAAAAAATATTCCTATACCGTAAACGCACTAAGATCCCCCCCGTTGTTTATTAGCTCGAATTTTACTCCAGCTTACCGCATGACCCTCCATGCTCAACTGCTGCAGCAATTTTATTATAAGTAGGGGCATTCGTTTCATCGATATACTTGTGTTTACAATCCATATACAAATGTTGACATTCGGCCTTCTACGGTGAATCAAGGCTAAGCATGCTAGCATTTCGGTCATATCTGTTGCCAATTAATAGAACAAAATCGTGATCCTTTCGAAGAGTAGTGAAAAAGAAAAAAGCCATTTCAGTAGAAGTGGCTTTTCTTCATGTTATAGAATATCGAAGACTAGACGAAGAACTATTTAGGAGTAAAATAGGCTGTCGAGAAAGTCTCGACAGCCTGGCCATCACGATTTGTGATGGCGTTCCCTTCGTATGGAGCCTAGGGGATACGCCCTACGTCTACCCGTCATGGGATGGCAGAATCTTGATCGAATGGCTGAAGTTTACTCGACGAGGACCTTTAGCGGTAGATTCAGACGCCGTGCTCGTCCGTTTGAGGTTTTCCTTCGAAGCGTCACATTCACTCCCTGCGCGCGGGCGAACCCCTATTTTGGGGTTCATCTCCCCCTAGGCAATCCATACAAAAAAACGCCATCACGTAATGTGATGACGTTCCTTTTGTATGGAGCCAAGGGGGATCGAACCCCTGACCTCATCGCTGCCAGCGATGCGCTCTCCCAGCTGAGCTAAGCCCCCACGATAAATCATTTGCAATTTCCTATGGTAGTGTAACCACCCATACTTAGACTCCCACGGTGGTTAGTTTCAATATCAAATTCTCAGTCTTCGTACCCGTCACGCGACGTGGCAAGATTTTGCCTCGCTCCCTGGGGGCTTAGCTGCTCCAATTCCCGCAGCTGATTAACTTACGAAGCAAGTCCAACTCTTTGTAATCCACGTGGGTAATTTTATTTACCTTGACGTTTGTTACGGCCGTCATGGCGGAATTTACGAGGCTCTCTATTTAAATTGCTCTCGATACTGACTCGGAGTTACTTGTACAATTTTCTTGAAGTTACGATTAAAATTCGAGGCTGTGCTATAACGCAGCGTCTCTGCAATATCGGAAATCTTCATATCTGTTTCCTTCAACCACTTCTTGGACACTTCGATTCGATATTGCGATAAATATTCTGTGAAGTTGATCCCCGTATCCTTCTTGAAAACCCTGCTAATATAGCTAGGATGATAATTCAGACGGGCAGCAAAAAGCTCAATATTGAGATCCTTATCATAGCTTTCATGAATGGCTTCAATTATTTCTTTAGAGATATTAACCTCTTGCTTTCTTTGCTTATCCTCCATCCATTTGATCAAGGGCATCAAAACCTCTTGTTCAAACCACGATTGAATTTTGTCAGGAGATTGCATTCTTAGCAAGATATCCGATGTAAAGACATCCTTCTGAAAAATATCTTGTACAGATGCTCCCGCGTCCTGCACCATCCCCGTCAAATTATTGAATAATCTACCTAAGAATATTTGATAGTCGTAGTGGTTCACAGTGTTCTCAAAATAACGAGAAACCATTTGCTCGAGGCCCTCTTTCGCTTGTACGATATCCAATTGTCTGACAGCCTCTAAAATGCGGAACTCCATATCCTTAGGATAGCGAAAGTGAACCTGCTTCTCCGGTTGAACCTCATCAATAAAAAGGATGGACTCCTGTCCCAATCGAATTCGATAGGCTAATGCATCTAAGCTTTCCTGATGCGCAACAGGTGCATGGACGAAATGACTATAGCCACGACTTATGCCAACACTGACCTTTAATTTCAGGTAATGCTTTATATTTCTCTGAATACTTTCTGCATTATTGAACACCGATACCTTAAGTGGTATGGCGACGTCTACGGGGGAGCCAACAAACAATAGCAGACACTGATTTTGAATGATCGGACTAAGCCTCATGCCCGTAGGAATGATTTCCTCAACCATGTTATGAATGGCAAACAACAGCAAGTCAGTATCCTTTTCCGAATATTGCGTATCTTCTAATGTATCAATTTGCAGGGCAATCATGCACCACTGATCCCAATCGACCGGATAACCATACTTTTCAAGATTGTCCTCCAGCTCATCCGCCTTAATATCTCCTAGAAGCAACCTGATGACATAGAACACGCGTGCTTGCCTGTTTAAGCTCTCGATCTCATCGACCATTCTCGTTTGCGACTGTACCATATGCTGAACCTGATCACCAATATACTGTAGCTCATTTCCCTTTAACAGTATGGCATCAGGTTTGATGAACCTATAAATTCGACGTATCGGTGAATACATTCGAAGGGAAACAATAATTGAGGTGATAACAACAAGTACAATAAGAATGCCAATCGCGATTATTGTATAGCCTCTTATGATTTTCGACTTTTCAGTGAGGCTTTCCAGTGGGGTTAGAGAAATGTAAGTCCATTGATTGTATAAGGACCGATTATAGATGACTGCATACTTCTTACCCTTAATCTCATAGCTAAAAAATCCCGCAGGCTCAGTCTTCTTTAAAAGCTCCATATAATAAGTGCTATTCCTTACATTCGTCCCAATTTCATCAGAATTCATATGAGAGAGGATGACCCCATCGGAATCTACAATCATAACGGTTCCCAGCTGCCCTCCCCCGGTTAAACGTTTACTTATCTCGTTCATGGGAACGTTAACCGTGATCAAACCATAGGGGTCGGAGGAATTCAGAGGAATATGCTTAATCAGCTTTAATACAAAGCCTAACTTCTCATCTTTAATTAACTTCCAATAGGAACGCTTCTGATCGTCTCGGTAGGCTGTAAGCTGCTGCTTCAATTGTCGAAGATATTCATCCTGCACATTATTCGATTTTCGAGCTTCCATGGGGTACACCGACCCACTCTCCACTAGCCAGTTCTTACGAAAGCTGATCAGATGAACATCATTAATGCCCAGCTCGAATACTTGGATTTGTACCAGCTTATAAATCAAGCTCTTAAACGTCGTTAAATACTCATATTGGTAGGGAAGATCAAGCGCAGTAGACATGGAAACTGCGTTTGTCGTCACTGGTCCTCCGATCGTCTGGGTCGTGAGCGTATCGATTGTTCTCAGATGGGACTCCACCTGTTCCTTGTTCTGTTGCAGAATAAGTCGGTTTCCCGCTGTAACCTCCTCCTGAACAATCGTCGCAGATTTCGTGTACGACAAATAACCTAGCAGGAGCAGAGGCAGGATTCCCAGTATACAACTAATAAGAACAAGGCTTTTAAAGAAACTAGGTGTTTTGAATCGTTTCATGTAAGCCTCCTGAAATGATCTCGATACAAAATTCACGTTAATTTTAATTATCAACCCATAATCAAAGAAATACAAGGGGATTGCTCTTGTGGACGCAATCCCCTCTATTCGTTATTATTTCTGAGAATATAACTCTGCCAATTCCTTCGCTACCTGACTGCCTCCAATTTTCTTCCATTGCTCAATCGCGGCATCTAGACCCGCTTCATCGATTTTACCAAGAATAAACTGGATTGACGCGTCTTGAAGAATCGTTTTTAATTGTTCACCTTTTTCTATTTGCGTTGGAGAGATCAGCCCAATCGACGGATCAGAGATACTGACAGCTGAATGCTCTTCCATTCTTGATTTCAGCATAACATTCAATTCGGATTTCCCAGGTGGATACATAGCTGCATTGTTGACAATAAGGTTTTTCAAATCGTCAATATTGAATTTCTCGTCACCCGGCTTTTCTTCATTCTCAGTCACTAGCTTCGTAAATTTTTCCGTCGCTTCCGCACTATTCTGGGTATTGAAATAGCGCAAAACCTTTTTAAGCTCGTCTTCCGTTTTCACACTAGTCTTTGGAATCATCGCTCCGCCGTAATGCCCTGCAGTAGCGAACGCTTTACCTGCGATCGGATGTCCAGCTACCAGATCAAAATGGTTTTTGGTTTCTTCCATTTGGAAATAGTAGAAAGTAACGACCGCATCTAGCGGTTCAAGGCTGACACCGACCTTATTGTTATACAAATCCTTCCTTGCTTCATTACGAACAACAACTGGAAAATTCGCATTGACCAGCTCTTCCGAATACAATTTTCTAACAAATTTCAGACCTTCTTTGTATTCTGCTGTCTCTATATCTTTAATGAATTTACCTTCCTCGACTTTCCAATTGTTCGGCGCCCCGAACCAAGAATAGATATCAGCAGGAATAACACCTTCGTATAACATCATACCGTAAGTATCATCTTTTCCATTACCGTCTGGATCTTTCTCCTTGAAGGCCTTCACCAAATTATAGAATTCATCAACTGTCGTTGGTAATTCCAAGTCTACCTTCTCCAGCCATTCCTTACGGATGACCAATCCATTTCTGACAAGCGGACGAGGACGAGGAATAACATACATTTTCCCATCAATTTGCAAATTGTTCAACATTTGTTCGTTATAGTTTGCAAGGTTAGGAAATTCATCTAGGTAGGGACTGATATCCCAGAACATTCCAGAATTAATACCATTAATAATCGAGGTTGTAAATGGATTATCTACCATAATAACCTGTGGCATTTCCCCGGAAGCCATCGTAACATTGATTTTCTCCGCATATACGTTCGAAGGAACATATGTCATTTTCAAATCTGCTTTAGATATCTCTTCAATTGACTTGATCACCGCACCATCATCCGCTGGAGCCGTGTCAGTGTGATAAATGTTCATCATGGAAACGTTCACAATTTCTTCCGCAGCAACATCCGTCGAAGCATCCGCAGTTGTTGAAGGACTCGTAGCAGTTGAAGGACTCTTTGAGCTATTTCCAGCATCCTCATTTTCCGCATTGCCGCATCCCGACAATACACCTGTAAGCACCAGTATCGTACACAGCATCAGACCCCACGTTTTGTTACCTACAACTTTTTTCAAATCAATACCTCCCTCATTCTATGTTCTATTTTATTTATTAAAAGATGCTGGCGCAACTGACGCCCCATCATTTAACCGCTGATTGTGTACCTTTAGAGCAGGAGATAGATGTCCTTGTTGTTCAATTCCAACTCGCCCTTTTCCAGGTGTTCATGTTCCAGATTGCCGCGCTTAAGCTTCACCTCGGGATCCACCAGATGCTCCCCATTCGTAAGATCGAATTCCCATCCATGCCAAGGACATCGTAATATTTCATTTTCACGGCCTAATTTATATTCATAAACCTGTGAAGGCAACCGTGTACTCGTAATCGATCCCTTGCATACCGGAGCACCGAAATGCGGGCATACATTTCTCCAAGCGACTAATTGTCCTTTGACCTCGAATAGCCCAAATTCAATGCCTTTTACAGTGACAAGCTTGCATTTCCCTTCATGAATCTCATCTCTTCTTGCTACCCAATGCTTCTCCACTCTCTATTCCTCCCAATCGATCATCCCTTAACAGAGCCCAGGAGGACCCCTTTAGTGAAATGCTTTTGCAAGAACGGATAGACTAACAATATCGGTAAGGTCGCTACCGTGATTACCGCCATCTTGATTGTATCCGCCGGAATAGATTGCTCTCCTGCTACCACTCCTTGCTCAACAAAGCCAGCTTGCGAAATCAATACGATTTGTCGCAGCAGCACCTGGATCGGCCATTTTGTTGAATCGGTAATGTAGAGAATGGCATGCACATAAGTGTTCCATTGGTATACAGCGTAGAACAATGTTAATGTGGCAAGCGCCGGCATGGATAAGGGGATGATGATACGGAACAGCATTCGCAAATCGCCGCAGCCGTCCATTCTAGCCGATTCTTCAATCTCTTCCGGCAATCCTCTGAAGAAGCTGATTAGAATGATGAGATAGAAAGGGATCATCGCTCTCGGAATAAGGAGTGACCAGTAAGAGTTCAACAACCCCAACTCCTTAACAACCAAATAATCAGGGATGAGCCCACCATGAAAAATGATCGTAAAAACAATCAAGAACATAATCAGCCTACGGAAATGTAATTTCCTTCTGGACAAGGAATACGCCGTAAGTGAAGTTATAATCAAGCTGAGCACTGTTCCAGCAGCAGTGATGAAGATGGTAATTAATAGACTTTTCGGCAAAGCATTCGTTGTGAAAATATATTCGTACGCCTTCAGGGAAAACTCTGTAGGGAAAAGCATGAAATTAGACTCGTTGTAGGCGGAAGCAGATGCAAATGAGCTAGCTATAATATGGATAAATGGTACAAGGGTCACGATAGAGAAAAGAACAAGCAGCGTGGAATTAATTCCGTCAAACATTCGACTGGCTACGGTTTTATCATTCATCAGTAAATGCCCTCCTCCCCGGCTTGTTTAGCTGCCCTGTTAGCAACCATAACCAAAACCAATCCAACCAAGCCTTTGAATAGACCTACAGCAGTCGCGTAGCTGAGTTGACCATTGATCAATCCAACGCGATACACGTAAGTATCGAACACTTCGCCGACTTCACGGTTTAGCGAGTTGAGCAGCAGATAGACATGCTCGAAGCTCAGATCCAGAACATCACTCAGCCTTAATAGTAACAAGATGATAATCGTACTCCGTATGCCTGGCAGTGTAATATGCCATATTTGATGCAAACGATTAGCACCATCCGTTCGTGCGGCTTCATATAATTCAGGACTAATGCTTGCCAGCGCAGCCAAGTAAATAACTGTACCCCAGCCGCTTTCTCTCCAGATCACCTGCAAGATGTACATAGGACGGAATAAATCTCTATCCATCATAATAGAGAATTGATCAAAGCCCGCTGTCTTTAACAAAGATTGGAACAAGCCATTCTGTGATTCGAAAATGACGAAGAACATCGAAACGACAACGACCCATGACATGAAATGAGGAATATAAATTAGCGTTTGGATCGTACGTTTAAACCTCATATGTCTAAGTTCATTCAACATTAAGGCCAGAATAATCGGTGCGGGAAACCCAAATGCCAAATTGTAAAAGCTCAGCATTAAGGTGTTCCCCAGCAGCTTGAAGAAATCTGGATCTCCAAACAGACGAGTAAAATGCTTCATTCCAACCCAATCGCTTCCTAGGAATCCCTTGAAAGGATGATAGTCCTGAAAAGCAATGACGACGCCGCCCATCGGAAGATATTTGAACAGCAGGAAGTAAATGAGACCCGGCACCAAGAGAATATAAATCCAACGGTCTCTCTTTATATCCTTCAACACTCTTATCCCTTTATTGATCACGGCTTACCCCCTGTTTGCAGGTTCGGCCTAACATGTAATCCATATAGATTGGACGCAGTATTCGCCTGTATCTTGCTCCGAATCTCTCTTGGGAAAGCAGTAAGCGCCAGCTTAGGATGATCGAAATCCCAGTGTGGATAATCGCTGGAGAACATTACTCTATCCTCAAACCCGCTCATTTGAATGATTTGCACGAGATGCTCCGGGTTTTCCGGCTCCTCAATCGGCTGTGTTGTCAAATAAATGTGCTCTCGAATATATTCCGAGGGAAATTTTTTTAACCATGGTGTAGTATCTCGTAAAGCTTTATAATTCTTATCCATCCTCCACATGAGATGAGGAAGCCAGGCAATACCGCCTTCGATACCTACAAATTTCAAGCTCGGGAATTTCTCGAACACCCCTTCACAAACTAAGCTATTGATGTGAGTCATATAGTTGGTAGGCAAAATATTGTGCCACTCCATATAGCGAGAAGGATAACCAGAAGGAGTTGGCGCCCCTGCAATTCCTCTCCCCTCCGTACCGGGGTGAATAGCCATAGGTAAACCATTCCGCTCTGCTGCTTCATAGATGGGATGATAAAAGCGCTGTCCGAATGGTGTGCGAGCTCCGCTGCACATAATGACTTGGATGATATCCGGATGCTTACCCATGCGATCAATTTCCTTAGCTGCTGCTATCGGGTCTGCATGATTAATGACCATTGAGCCCTTGAACCGTGGACTTGCACTAAGCCACACATCCACCAAATAATCATTATAAGCAGCGACAATAGCATTCCCGTAGTCACAATCGGGATTGATTGACATTTCCAATACACTCGCACCAGTCAAGATAGCATAATCAATGCCGTACCGATCCAGATGATCCTTAATCATATAAGTCGGATCACTTCCAGAGGCACCTCCGCTATCTGGTTCAGCATCCTTACGTATTACCCCTACAGACGAATAATAGGGGCTTCCCACTCCAGTTCCAGTTGCCAGCCATTGGCTATGCCAGGGCTTTGCGAGATAAGGAAGTAAATCCTCTGACCTTCTCATTCCATTATGGACATCCGTATCAATTAGATATGGTTCATCAATGTGGTTCGTTGCTTCAGCACTCATGGTCTGCACCTCACCTTAGTCTGATGATCTTTGCTTTGGACTTCATACTATAAGCTCGAGGGCTTCCCATCAATAATCAATTTGTGACTAATGTCACGCCTTAATAGGACTGAGTTTTTCGCGGTTTGCTGATCAAATTCAACACTAAACAAATCAATTCATGACATGGATTACCTTGGGATTTCACCCATTCTTGGCGCACAAACAAAGGAGCCCCTCGCCAATTGTGGCGTGGAGCTCCTTTGTTTCTTATCTTTAATTTGTTTTTTCATGCAGCTGTTTGCAAATTGAAAACAACTTATGAAAATCTCAGAAGAAATTGGGCTGCCTAACGTTTCAGAACTTAAAACACTGCTCAGCCAAGGGGAAGGACTGGACAGGGTTGTACTTGAGTTTCACCTCTCACTCCCTTCAATAAAAAAGCCTCGGAGAAAGTCTCCGAGACACTCAAAAGATATAATGGCGCTATAAATTATCTATGGCGTAGTTAAGCATTACTTCTAACATCTTACATGCTTGCGTTTAAAACCAAGACCCCCTTTATCTACTGCCTTTTGAATACGTTCAGAAGCGAGTAGGAAACTACTTTTTTTCCTGTCCTGTTTGACTTCTACCGGGCCTACTTCCATTGCGGTCTCGAACGCTTTATCATGAAGCGGCAAATAGGATACCCCCACTGTGTAAATAAAATTATTCATCGAGTATTTCGTTCGTTCGGGAGAATCATGAATCGTATTTTTCACAATTTCTAGCATCTTGGCAATTTTGCTTTCTGAAAATTCATCATCCGGTCGATTCCCCAAAAGCCAGCAGTAACAACTCCAGCCCGCAGACATTCTCAGTTCTTCTCCGCTTGCGATCCATTTATCAGCCACTTCTTGTGCAATATCCGCTTCTGCCAAGGTTACTGCAACCACAAAATCGGACAGCATATAGAAATAAGCCCCATCGATCCAACGCTCAAAATCTGCTTCAGTCATCGCTTTTGGATCTGCAATAATTCCGGCAAAATACATCGCGTCGTAGTTCCCTGTCACGTAAAGCTGATCAGCCAACGATTGATTTATTTTTATTTTTTTGACAATGGGCTTCATTTGGCCTGTAGCCACGCCAAAAAGCGGTTCATTCGCACCATTGGATTGGTAAATTTTCTTGGTTCGTTCCTTACCTAGAGCTTCAAGCTCCTGCATAACCATTTCTAAATTCAATGTTTAACACTTCCTTCTTATTGGAGGTTTTGCCCTTAAGGTTGCAAGCTACCAAAGGGCAGCCCTAAGTTATACCCGTTTCAGCTTTAATAAATACACTGGTAAATATGCCGCAATTAACATAGGTATAACCAGCTTTACTTGGAAGATCATGATTAAAAGCAAAAAAACTGCCAACGGCTTCCGGAGTGCAGCACTGGCGAGTGATGTGGTAACTACGGCAATGGATGTTACCGGATCTATCGAGAATAACGACGCAATTCCATAGCCTATGCTTACCCCTGCGAAAATAATAGGAAATATATGTCCTCCACGCCAACCAGAGGCTAAACAAAATTCAGTTAAAAATAGCTTTACAATACCTATTGCCAATAATAAATATGCTGACATACCGGTCCAATTAGCAGCTATTTCGGTTAACTCATGCTCCCCCGAAAATAAAGTAATAGGGAGAATCGTACCGACTAATCCTAGTACTAACCCGCCAATAACAGCTCTAATGACTTTATAATTTTCAAGTGGTTTGAGTACTTTATGGGCACTATGACTAAATAATTCATATAATTTTGCAAGCAATACTCCTAAAAGAATCAGCGGAATTATAGCTAATATTTCATATCCGCCTAATGCTGGTGCACCAAAATCCGCTATGGAAAATTGTCTGTTATCTATTTTGGATAAAAGGATAAATACAGAAAAACCTGCGGCAGTAGTTAATGAATATACAACAGTCTTTAATAGCTTAATATGCCTTGATTCTTTTGTATCTTCTAACAATGTACTAACTCCAAATAGCGGCGCCCTAAAAACCATACCTATTGTTGCCTCAATACTATATTCGATGATGATATCTCCATGTTCATTTAATACAGATCTTTTCTTAACTAATGATTTCAAAACATCTCCTGCCCACGTAGAAAGGCCTCCTACAATTCCGACTAAAGCCGCCTCGGGACCAAGACTGGCTCCAAAAGAAAGTACACAAATTGCAGTTATGGTGCCCTTAAATATTGAACTGTAATCGATTCTTTTTGTTTGCTTAAATTCTGCTACTACTTCATCTGTTAAACGCGGGTAATTACCAAGGTACTTTTGAGATAAACCTATCAAAATACCGCCAACTACACACACGATTAGTGGCCAAGCTCCAATATCAATTACATTCGGCAAATCAACCCATAAAAAGCGAGTCGTTACAGAAAGAATAGCGAGAAAGCTCCATACGAGAAGCCCAACAATCCCTCCTGTAACGATGCTATATAGAATAAAAGTACCTGCTCCTAAAAACTTCATTCTCTTATTGCCCCACTTTCCTAATAAGCACAGATCCTGATGCATTAATAATTTCTGACGTTGCCTCAGGCAGGGTTCGTTACAGTTTAATTATTTCTTATCAATACTGGTGTTATACGTCTCAGCAGAGTGATAGTTTCTACATGTGTGGAATATAGCGTGCAGCCGCACGTCGCAGCATTCGATTCAGCTGTGGTTTTTGATCCTTGATACATGGTTCTACCTCTCCATCTTTCAAGTAACTCCAAGTGTATAACCGGCAAGCTTGAGCCCTCCTATTTATTAAGTATTGTAATTATGCTTCACTTATTTAATAAGCTTTAGTATATCATGATTCTATTAAACGAATAAAATCCATATACACAAAAAAACACGCCTGAATCGGCGTGCTTGTTTTGGCTACTCTTATGGTAATGAAAGGGAGATAGTTCCCTGCCAACGCATGAAAAGCATACGCGGCAAATGAACTGTCTCCCTAATTTCGGATCAAATCGGCAGTAGTAACTCTTACAATTTTATTTCCGAACGAAAAACTCTCCTGTTAGCGGAACGTCGGCCGAGCTAGGTCCGACCATCACCTCAAATTTACCCGGTTCCACAACCCAATCATGGCTTCTAGTAAGTGTACGCAGTTGTTTGTAGCCCAGTGTCAGAGTGATGCGCTTTGTTTCACCTTTTTCAAGGTGAATTCGCTTAAACCCTGCAAGCTCCTTGACTGGTCTGACCGTGCTGCTGTATTCATCCCTGATATAAAGCTGAGCAACTTCCTCACCCGCGACATTTCCCGTATTGGATACGTTAAACGATACATCCACTGCTCCATCTGGTGCAATCTCCTTTGCGGAAATTTCAAGATCCGAGTACGCAAATGTTGTGTAACTTAGACCAAACCCAAACGGATACAACGGGGTCCAGTCCATTTCAACATATTTATGCCCATAGAATGGTGTACGATTATAGTATACAGGCAGTTGACCAACGGATCTCGGGAAAGACATCGGAAGGCGACCAGCAGGATTGACATCTCCGAAAATAACTTCTGCAATGGAATTTCCGCCCTGCTCGCCAACGAACCATGCCTCTATAATCGCATGTAAATGCTCTGCTTCCCAAGTGATCGACATCGGACGACCGTTTTGGAGAACAAGAACAACAGGCGTTCCTGTTTCATAAATTCTTTTGACGAGTTCAAGTTGTCTGCCCGGAAGATTAAGGTCCGCTCTGTCCAGGTTCTCTCCACTAGTCTGATCGTTGTCACCCACCGCAACAATTGCAACATCAGCTTCTTGTGCAGCTTTAACCGCTGCGTCCATATAGTCGTTACCAAGGCTGTAACCGAGGATTACTCTTACTCCTCGTGAATCATTGAGATACTCAACCTTAACGTCGTACTCTTCACCTTCGACAAATTTGAACGCAACCATCTGATTGGAATCAAGGTCACCCCAACCGTCAACAAGCATCGTCCCGTCGATCCACAAACGCATGCTGTCCATACTGCTGAGTCCAATATAACCTTCCACTGTCTCGTCCGGTTTTATTTTGCCTGTCCAACGAACGGTGAAGTTATCGTAGTTTACACCATCAGCAGGTTTTGTGTAAATCCAGTTGAAGTTAATCTGCTTGTCATTTCTTACACAAACAGGATCTCCCTCAAAAGAAAGTGAATTGTAGTACTCACCTACAAGTCCGTCGTTGCCATCATTGTCCTTGAGCCATTTGCCCGGTATAGTCATCAGGTCGGACTCCAAAATCTCGCAGCCTTTGGCATAGATAACTTCGGTCTTGTCCGAAACGATATTTTGGATGCCCTTCAGAAGGGTAACCGCATACTCAGGCACAACAGGGCTACTGTAATCTCCGTAACGAGGTACGTCCGCGCTTGGTCCGATTACCGCAATCTTGCCGATGTCTCTTTTGAGAGGAAGCGTATTTTTACTGTTTTTCAACAGGGTGATCGACTTTCTAGCCACTTCGAGAGCCGTCTGCACATGCTCCTCACTGTGAACCACTTTCGCAGAAAGCTCGACATCTGTATATGGATTTTCAAAAATTCCTACTGTAAATTTAACGGTAAGAATGCGCCCTGCGGCTGTGTCGACAACCTTCTCGTCCACCTCACCTGATTTTACAAGGTCAATAATGTTGTCCTGGTATACATCATGCGGAAAGTCGTAAAGTTGCATGTCAACACCGGCTTCTAGGCCCATTTTGATAGCTGTCCGATCGTTTTCAGCAGTAAAGTGCATCGTATGTAGCATGGAGACAGCCGTCATGTCCGCTCGTACGAAGCCCTTCATGCCCCATTTGTCGCGAAGTACACCAGTAAGCAACGAATGGTCGCTAGCCACAGGAGTACCATCAATGGAGTTGTAAGAACACATTGTATTCATTGCACCCGCTTCGAATGCAGCCTCAAATACAGGCAGACAGTAGAAGGCATTGTCATGCTGCCCCATCATGGCCGGAGCACAATTGTGTCCTCCTCTAGGAGCGCCGTATCCCGTAAAATGTTTCGGCTCCGACACCACGGCATCGGGTCTTGTAAGGTCATCGGTTTGAAGTCCTTTTACGATATTCTCCGCGAATTGAGCCCCCAGATATGGATCCTCTCCGTATCCTTCTTCCACTCGTCCCCACCGGATTTCCCTAGCTAGATCGAGAACTGGTGCCCAAACCTCATGAATACCAAAGCTGCGTGCCTCGGAAGCGATAACTCTCGCTTGTTTATATCCAAGTTCAGGCTCAAAGGTTGATGCGAGTGCAACCTGCTGAGGGAGCACTGTACAGCCTTTCCAACCAAAACCGTGAAGTCCTTCTTCACTGAAGAGTACCGGAATTCCCCATCTTGTATTTTGGATGATATACTCTTGAATTTTATTAGCAGTCTCTGCTTTGGAACTACGGTTTTGGATGCATCCGATACCAATTCCTGCAGATACCTTTTCCATTTTTTCGTAGTTAAGTAAATCTGCATTTAAGCTTTCTACTGAATCGGAAATTTCATTTCCAGAATAAATATCAAGCTGTCTTACCTTTTCTTCAAGTGACATTCTCGATATAAGGTCCGCAACTCTTTCTTCAATAGGCAAGCTTGCATTCATATAAGGGTAATGTTGTAAGTCTTTTCTTGTGCTCATTGTTTTCTCCTTTTAGCTTTCTGAGTTCTTTACACTTTCATCTGTTGGCTAAAGTATCTGTCAAACTTCAAGTGAACAATATCACAAGCCTGAATGGCATATTGCCCTCCCCTTACTTTTCTTCCTTCTAAGCAAATTTCCGTAACGGGATGCGCTGTGACGCATAGCAGCGAATGAGAAAACTGCAGCCACTGTTCATACAAATAGATTTGAAAAGAATCACCGATCTGTTTGCGGAAGCACTCGCTGAAGTAATTGAATGACAGACCGGCATGCTTGGCTACGTCGTAGCGTAAGAGGGTCACGGAAGTGATGCTGGATGAAAATCACATCGCTGCCTATCGAAGGGTGTAGGTGACGGCTATCCGACTCACTGGTCGTTCCGTTTGTTTCTCCCATTACGTTCGTTCCGTTCGAACCGGCAGCATCCGTAATAAAATGGCTCGACCAGAGCCCAATGTTGAAACCGATAATCGTTCCACCAGGTCAGCACCTCGTCGCTCAGCAAAAACTTCAGCAACCGTTCCTCGCGGAAATGTGGCGTATCCAATTCATCTGATAGCTTGGCGCCCTTCTGGGCCAATTACTCTTCAAAAATACTCCGCAGTTCGGCAAAAGCCTCCGGCCCAAACAAAGGCTACTTGTACAGGAGGTTCCCATTCTTATGGTAACCCTCAACCTCGGATGTCGTCAATATCGCCTATACGCGACACATAGCTCCGTGAAATCACCAGCTCCTTCGCAATCTCCCGCTGCGTCCGCTCATCCCCTCCCGATTGGAGGTGAATGAGTTATTTATTTTCATAATGTACTAAGCCGTAGTTCATAAAAATACTGCACACTTGGATGCTTTAACTTCATCTTCTCGGCCATGTTTAAAATCCGCTTTTTTCCAACTCGTCTATCTACCAAAGCTAGAATATTCAATAAGATATCATTGCTCTCTATGCTTTCCTCTATAGAAACGGATAAAAACTTATTAGCTACAACGATAAAATTTGATTTACTTAATGATGACTGTGCTGACAGAAGCTCCTTTGCATATTCTGATATTTTTCTACTTCTTGCAATTACTTTTAGACGATCCTCCGGAACTATCCCCTTGGTATCTTTTCTGACCGCTTCAATTTCTTCATTGTTGATAGGAATTTGGATATCTGAATCATTCTTAATTTCCAGCTCTGTCTGATACCATCTGATTAAGGTAGTTATATCACTCATATTGAGTACGTTCTTTTTATCTACCGCAATATAACAAAGTCCTGATTTATCAGGTAAATAACGGTAGCTGGTTGCACGGTATTCGACCCTTCCATATAACGCAGGACAGAGAAAACTCTCCAATTGTTGCTTCAATTTGCTCCAGGACATATATCCTCCTATGTTCTATATAATAAATACCTATTGAGGCACTGCTTCTATTATCCATAATACAATAACCAACACATCGATCATACCAAATACAAGCAACCTTGCGTTTCTCAATTTTCTTCTGAATAGGCTTTTAACCGTAGTAGCTCATATTAGTCAAATTAACAATACCCAATCCATGCTTCTCTATGTTCGAGTATATTTTCGCATGAAAAAACCTCCACCGCTGTGGGGAGAGGTCAACATTTGCTTGCTATCAATTAGAACAAATTCTAAAGTTATCTCTACCATTTTTTTGGATGGGGCACTTTTTCTAAAAATGTCCACGACTTTGAATTGAGATTTGAACCCCTGTCCGAAGATCACGCCATAATTACTCAAGTTCTAACAGCATCTTTGCCAAATCAGTCTGCATTTTGTCATCATGCAATTTCAGTGGCACCACATTCCGTATGACAATAATGAGAGCTTGTTCTTCTGGATACCTTATGATATTTGACACAATCCCAGAAACAACACCCGAGTGTTCATAAATTGTTCTCTGTTGATCATCCTTATTAATGAACCAGCCATACCCATATCCTTTGCCGTAGTCAGTAAACATACTCTCTATTAATTCCTTTGAAAACACATCATCTTTATATAACATCTGATCCCACAAAAATAAATCATGAGTATTCGTATATAATCCCGAAGCACTTTTATAATGCAGGAAAAACGGCTCTTTTTTGGTGTTCTTTTGATCGAATTTCGTGTATCCCCAAGCCCGATTATCGAATACTTTATACTCTTTGTCCTCTATACCGCTAGAACTCATACCTACCTTATCAAATATATTCTTTTGCAAATATTCCTCATAAGTCATCTGTGATACTTGTTCAATAATATATCCCAGAATACCGTAGCCCGTATTACTGTATGCGAATTGATCACCAGGCTTGAAGTCAAGCGACATCTTTTTGTTTTGCTCAATAATGTCCTCAATATCGCCACTCGCTGTTACAACTTCTTGATTTTGGGGCGTGCCAGAGGTGTGGGTAAGTAAGTGTGCAATCGTCATTTCATCACCGTCTGGATATCCATCTATGTATTTACTTATAGGATCCTGTACACTTAACAATCCTTCTTCCTGCAAAAGCAATATCGCCATTGCTGTAAATTGCTTAGTAAAGGAACCAACTCTAAATACCGTATCCGAATTGTTGGGCTTGTTTTGTTCTAAATCAGCCATCCCATATCCTTTATTGACGATAATGTTGCCCCTTTGAGCAATAAGCACAGCCCCGTTAAACTCTTTTTCCTCTAAATACTTGTCCACACTATTCTGAAAATCTGTATAATCTAATGTGTTTTGGTCGCCTCTTTTGATGAACAAGGTCAGTGCAATGATTAAAATTGATATGATTAAAAAAATATATAAAATCACTCTAATCCTGCTGGGTGATTTATGCACACTGACCATCCAGAAATCTCCTTTACTGTATTTTTATATAATTATATCAAATCGTTATTTTTTTGTCTCTGGTTTATAATGACATCCAAATTTTCAAGAATTATATTTATACCATTCACTTAACATAGTACTTTCTCTAATAGTAGATAATGCCTTATGTGAGTGGTGTTCAGATGGTTGAGGCGAGTGGATTTGAACTCCCCTCGCCTCCACTATGATGAAATTCTTCACTTGTGTCGAGATTTTGATGTACGTTTCATCGGTTCTGTACGAATCATTTGTGGGTAACTATATTCTTGCTCTTGGCATAAAGTTGATCAACATATTGATCCATAAGGTCTTTCATGGCCAGTTTGCGATACCATTTCTCTGGAATTCCGCTGTATCCATAAAAAGCCCCTGCGATCTGTCCAAATACAGCCCCTGTTGTATCAGCATCATCCCCAAGATTAACCGCCAATAAGGCTCCTTCTTCAAAGCTGGAAGACTTGTAAAATGCCCACAGCGCTGCTTCTAGTGATTGGATCACATACCCTGTCCCCTGAATCACTGGAGGTTCTTTTCTCTTATAGGACCCTCCCAAGATATCTGCGACTCTTTCACTTAAAACTTCTTTTTTCCTCCATTGAGTATAAGCTTCAGGATCAAGCATCTGTTCTTTCGTTGATCCGTGCAAACCAGATAGTATGATAGCAGACATAATGCCGCATGCCTCAATGCATTCCTGTGCTGCATGTGTTGTTCGGGAGCTTTGTTCCGCATATTCAATAGCGCGATAGGGATCCTGAGCATAATACATTGGAACGGGGGCTAACCGCATGATCGATCCATTTCCTGCGGAATACAGATCCATAGATCCGCAATAAGCCTCGCCAGTACGTTCAAAATGCAACAATGCTTGTCTTGTCGCATTCCCTATATCAAAACATGTCCCTGTACTGCTAAGGTGACCTTTTCTAAACCATTGTACATAACGATGCACTTGATCTTCAGGGTCAAATCCGTTTGATTGAATTAAACTCTCCATAAGACATAATGCCATTGAAGTATCATCCGTCCATTGACCAGGCTGCAGACCAAATACACCACCGCCGACGATATCCGTTACCGGATCAAATGTACCCGGAGCACTGAATTCTACTGTCGTACCAAGCGCATCCCCTATAGCAAGACCAATAAAACAACCACGAAATCGATTATCGTTTACCATCTGATTGACCTCCAAATAAGAGTGTTTAATACTGATCGAAGCCAATGTGACATCGGGTAGCGAAGCGTTGGTTATAATATTTACCAAACAGGTCTTGACCTAGATGATAATTTTCCTTCATTTGCTTTATAAACTAATTTTGTTAAATCTTCTTTGAGCATTTGCATTCGTTCGATACCTATGTCTTCAATCCAGCGTCCCTCAATCTCAGTTAGGATCTTCTCTTTTGCTTTCACTACTAACCAACCTCGTTCGGTCAAAATAATAATTTTCCCCCTTTTATCAGTGGGATGATTCTGACGTATTACATAACCATTTTTCTCTAGATAATCCACCATTTTACTTACAGCCTGCTTTGTAATGCCTAAATACTCAGCTAGTTCTATACCTGTTGCTCCACTAGTAGTCATATATTTAAACATAAAGCCATGTGCAGGTCTAATATCTGCAAACCCTAATTCGCTCAATCTGCCATGTAATTCATCAATCAATGCATTAAAGGAAAATGACAAAAGTGATGTGAAATCCAATTCACTATATATTTGATGATTCATACATAAAACCTCCTCAGATAAAGTCAATTAAGTTGACTTTATTTAAGTCCTATTGTACTATGCTAAACATGGTCAATCAAATTGACTATGTTTCACTTATAAAAGAAATAGGATTCGCTGAAATAAAAATCAATACTTTATGGAGGTTTCTCATGGCTAATATCGTTAAAATTAGAGCAAGCGTATTTATCCCTATGTCCTGGACTGAACCTAAGAAAGATAATCAAACGGGAAACATAATCCAATTCGAAGGTGACTCACGTGAGTTTACACCATATGCTGTCAACGCTATGCGCTCCAGAGTTGAACAAGAAGTAGTTGTAGATTTTTACAAAAAAGAAATTTTCACATATGCAAATACTGGCATAACAACAGAAAGAGTCACAACTCCAGATGGTTCTGTTATTAAAAAAAAAGGAAAAGCTAGTACAGAAGGTATTTTGTGTACTGATATTGTATGGGGTTCTGATGACGTCAAGTTTCAAATGAATGCAAGTGCTAGCAATCCATTAAATGTATATGCTCCTCCTGTTGACTACCTATTAATAGTACATGTCAAAAAAGATGGTACTGTCAATATGCAAGGAGCACATGATGGATTTCCTTGTTTTGAATTTTATAAGCAAGTAAACTTTGGACCGTTTGAACAAATTTATACGCATGATTTCAGAGAAACTGGTGATACTCCTGAAGCTATGGCTGGAGAAATGGAGTATAGTTTTAAAAAAATATTGTAAAATCAATGTTCGACACTTTGTCATCAAAAATAAGAGCACGTAATTGCCTTTGGTTCGTGTATGAATCAAGACAATTTCGCAGAAAATATGGCAACACGAGAGGAACAGAAAATGACAACAGTATTATTTGTAAAAGCAAACAATCGTCCAGCCGAACAATCGGTTAGCGTGAAATTATATGAAACTTTTTTAGCGAGCTATAAAGAATCACATCCAAATGATACAGTGGCAGAGCTTGATTTATACAATGAAGAATTGCCATATGTAGGAGTAGACATGATTAACGGAACATTTAAGGCTAATAAAGGACTTGATTTAACAGTAAAGGAAGCAAACACAGTAGCTGTTGCTGATAAATATTTAGATCAATTTCTTGCAGCTGATAAAGTAGTATTTGGTTTTCCATTATGGAATTTAACAATCCCAGCTGTACTTCACACATATCTTGATTACTTAAACCGCGCAGGCAAAACATTTAAATATAGTTCAGAAGGTCCAGTAGGTCTCCTTGGAAATAAGAAAGTTGCATTATTAAATGCAAGTGGCGGTGTATATTCTAATGGACCAGCGTCTGAAGTGGAAATGTCTGTTAAATATATGACAAGCATGATGAGTTTCTTCGGTGTAAAAGATATAACGACAGTAATAATTGAAGGTCACAACCAATTCCCTAATAAAGCAAAAGAAATTATTGCCGCAGGGCTTGAAAAAGCTGTTAAAGTAGCAAGTACGTTTTAATTTACTTATAATTGCTACCTCAATAAGGTGTAAAATCGATCAGGCTGCATAAAAATGGCTTCCTCTATCGTCTTATACGACGAAGCGGAAGCCATTTAAAATATTATTTTGCCTAATTCCTATTGGGTCGGGTAATAATGGATCGTTTGATCCAGCGCATACACGCTTTCTGTAATATTGCTCAAGACGTAGGTCACATCAAAGGATTGGCCCACAATGACACTAGCATCTCCGATTGCCGTTAGGATGTGACTGCCAGCATCGGCATGACGCTTAATTGAGGCATCAACCGCCAATGATCTTGCTTGCAACCATCGACAAATCGGAAATGTCCACTTTGCCATCACGGTTCACATCCGCTTTCTTCGCTTCCTGCCAGTCGCCGTCGGATTGATCTTTGCCATAATAGAATGAGATCATTGCCAGATCGCCAACGGTGACCTTGCCGTTTTTATTCACATCCTCGATCATGCCGGCTGCCAAAATGTCGATTGTTGCGGATACATTCGGAAGCAGTGTCTCTTGGCCAAGTCCATCCGCTAATAGCGCTTTACTCAGCTCCACAATCCCGGAAGTATCCTCATTTGTATCCTTCGCCCGGAACGTTAGTTCCAATAGTTGAGCATCCCCGTCAATAGCATGGTCGCCACCCTGGCTTGCAAGAATGAAGCGGAGCTTGCCTAAGGGCTCTTTGACCATATCCAGAATTTCCGTTCCCGTCCGCAGCGATTTTGCCGAGACGAATTCGAACATATTCGGATCGAAATTAAAGACTATATCCTCGGCATAAATCCCCTTGACTCTTTCCAATCCCAAATTCAGCTTGAAGGTATCTCCCGCCTGAACCGTTTGCGCACCTGTTAACACAGCAGCAGGATCTACAGTAGGTACCACGTTAACTGACGTGTATAGGTTGCGCACTTCTTCGTTCGATAGCGGCTTGCTATATAAACGAATTTCGTCTAACGCGCCATCGAACACATTCACCAATGTCGATCCGTTCTCATTCAATCTAGAACCAATCCGAAATTGGTAAGGGTTATAGGGTTGATCGATAAATCCGGAGATCACCTTCTCTGCTGCCACTTCCCCATTTATTAACATTTTATATTTATTCCCATCCCGAGTAACGGCAACATGGGACCATTCATTAAGTGGGATCGAGCCTGCCGGCGTAACAAACTCATATAGACCAAAATCTTGGCCAAGTTCGTTTGTTATTTGGAAGTACATTCTCCCTTTCGAAATCCACCAATCCCATTGATATGGAGATTTGTTCTGCTGTCCCTGCGATAAAATCATTTTTTTATCATCAAATGAACGCGGATTGATCCAGACTGATAACGTGAAGTTAGAGCGAGTAACAATTGGATCAATAATGATCGAGTGATCCTTGCCGTTAAAGTCGAGCGCTTGACCAGCTTTGCCTTCCACCCAGAGCGGAGCCGGTCCTTGAATGTTGCTGCTTTGTCCCGTTACTTTATTGACTACAGTATTGCCCTGATTCTCGTCGAATTGAAAATATTGTTCAAGACTCGCATTGCCCTTGAATGTGATTTTCGTATTCGCTGCAATTGTGTTTGACGCAGCCGCACGATCTTTAATCCCATTCATCGTAAGGGTATAACTTTTCAATTCCTCAAGCGGTACAGCTAGCGTCAGTTCCACCGTCCTGTCGTCTACCAACACGGCAGAGCGCACAGAGATTTGTGTGTCCAGTACATAATTTTCTATATTTTGCGCAGTATGCGGATCGACAGGCTCGTTGAATATAACGGAAATCTTATCGTTCTGGAGAGATGTTACTTTATCAACCATAGGAGGAGTCGTATCCACGCCTGTTCGAACGGTCACCGTACCGCTCTTCTCTCCCTCCATTCCTTGACCATTTACAGCCGACACCTGGTACGTATACTCACTCGCCTCGATTAATCCGTTATCGGTGTAATTTGCTCCAGACGTTTCTCCGACCTTAATCCCGTTACGGTAAATATAATATTGTTTAATTCCCGTTTCCGGATCTGAGGCGGCTTTCCAGGATAACGTAACGGAGGTATCATTCTTCGCCTCGCCCTTAAGTTCGGTTGGAATCGTTGGCGGTGTTAGATCTAAGGTTGTAACACCCGTTCGAGTAACATATAATTTCGAAATTTTCGGCGTCAGAACGGATTCGCTGATTTGCAGACGAACTTTCTTGAGCGTTACGGGATTCAATTTGATAATATGCTTGTGGCCGATCGCATCGCCATCCGCAAGCTTTATCCATGTTCCGTCTTCCTTTTGTCCTTCATACGTATATTTTCGGACTCTTTCACCAAATGCGATATCTTCCATGGCAATGATATGGTCGATCTCCTTGGCACCGTTCAAGTCAAGCTCGATCGTCTTGCCTTCCCCTTTGGTGACGGCAAGTGGATTGCCGACCCGTTCCGAAATGGTGTTCCCTAACTCCTTGGCCCGCTGAACATAATTATCGGGAATCATGCCATCGGTCTGCGGCGATACGTTCAACAGCAAATTTGTTCCTTCTCCTACCGAATTGTAGAAGGCATTTACCAGCGTATTCAGCGGCTTTGGCGTTCCCCCGAACCACTGTCCTTCGTATGTTCCGCCTTCATGCAAACTGGTATCCGTCTCATTCGGCAGCCAATAAACGCCGTTCGGATCGCTATAATCACTCGTCACATCACCTTCTTTGTTCATAAATCGATCCAAACCGGCCTGAGAGACCGTATTCCATGGCTTATACGGTTTACTTCCTCCCTCGTTGCCTACCCAGCGCACCAGGTTGTATGTGCCTTGGAACTGTATCGTATTCGGCTGATTGCGGTCGATCGTTTCTTTTACACGCTCTACGAGACGAGGATCCAAATTACCATCGAACCAAATTTCAAAAATATCGCCATATTTCGTCGTTAATTCCTCCAACTGCCGTACATAGTAGTCAACATACTCTTCCATTTTGTTTGGATCACTAATCGTACCTCCCAATCCAGCACCAAAAGCTTTGTCTTGCGGGGAGAGGTAGAATCCAAGTTTCAGCCCGCGCTCTTTCGCAGATTTGGCGAGATCCGCCATGACGTCGCCTTCTCCGTCTTTATAAGGTATCTGATGGATACCGAGAACATTATCCGGGGAATTCCACCATGCGAAACCATCCATATGTTTAATAACGACAACCATATATTTCGCGCCCAAACTTTCGGCAACGTCTGCCCATTGATCCGTATTCAATTTTGACAATGTCATTTGCGACGGTGGCAGGGCTGAACCATTGGGATGACGGTTAATATGCATGAACATCCCGATCTCTTGATTTGCCCAGTTGACTTGGGCGAACGAAGGAATTTCAAGTCCGCCATAATGAATTATTGCTGGTATCGGCTCGAGGTCTTTTGTCCCGCTAAAGGCGCTTTGCTTCACTACTATTTGAATAGGTGTATCATCTTGAACCGGAACTGCGACGCTGCCCTTCACAATGATGTCGATCGTCTCATTGGAGCTTTTCTTTAAATCGTAACTTAATCCATTTGGCAACCCGGTCACCGTTACATCGCCCAATGTCAATTCATCCTTCACTGTCTGCCCTGGTATGCGAACGGTCCATTTATTTTTGTGGGATCGAATTTGTGCGTTATTCTTCTCGAATTGGACGCTGCCCGCAAGCTGAAATTCATTATATTGGTAAGTCGATGGCGGCGGCTCGAAGGCGCGGTAATTAGGATTAAAAGGATTAATGATTTCTTTAGCAACCTTAACCGTAGCCGTTGTCAGCTTGGTGCCGTCCGCTGTTGTGGCAGTCACGGTTGATGTGCCTTCCTTTATACCATCTAGTGTAGCTTTGCCGCCGCTAGCGCTTACAATTTTCACAACTGACGCATCGCTAGTTGTCCAGTTGATCTGGTTATTGGACGTATTAAACGGCTGCAGTAACGCTTCCAATTTCCCAAGCTCGCCTTCCTTGATCGTGAGTCTCGTCTGGTTCATTTGAATGCCTGTAACTTCATTCGTCGGTTCAAAGACCTCGAGGTCATATAATGAATAACCGTATCTCGTAGCGCGGCTTGTTCCCTGCATTTTGACGAATTTCGCTTGGACCGGATCGAAAGTTATATAATCGAATCCACCGTCTCCCGTGCCCGTGGTAAACACATCTTTCCACGTATTTCCGTCCGTCGATACTTGAATTTTGTATCCTTTGCCGTATGCTGCTTCCCAATTCAGCTTGACACCATTTATTTCATAGATTTGACCCAAATCCACTGAGATCCATTCCCCATCTGTGTAAAGGCTTGACCAGCGTGTCGTAGAATCGCCGTCTACCGCTTTCTGTGCGGAGAAGCCGCTTGTTTCAGAGGATGAGACCGTGACGGGATTATTCAGCGCCAAATCACCTGCCGTTGCAGCAAAGACATTGGAATGTATAGGAAGCTGAGAAGCAACCGTTGTCGCTATCAAAAAGGTTGCTAGCCATCGTTTTGATTTACGGGAATTCATTGTCTTCATCATTAAACCTCCATTTATAGATTCACTACAGTAATAAATGTACAGGATAGCGGATGAAATCAAATTGGATATTTATGAAACATGTCTAATTGAAAAGGGGAGAACATTGGCTCTCCCCTTCTCGTTACCGATCAATCCAAAATTTCGCAACAAAGATCATGCCATCCGGCCTTCAATTAAACATTGTACAGGCTGTTCTATTGCAAGATCGCATTGGCTACGATTGCAAGGTCTAATATGTCAACTTTACCGTCGTGATTCACATCCGCTTTCTCATTCCAATTTGCTTGACCTTTTTGTGTTCCATAGGCACTTGCAACGATAGCCAAGTCTCCAATCGTGACACCACTTTGTCCATTGATATCGGCGTTTATTTTCTTGCTGTCAAACACTTGAATCTTCTCTTCCAATGTGGCTTTCGCACTATCCACCTGCTGCTGGGTCGCATTCGGATCGTTTGCTGTTGTATGAGCCGCATCGATAGCCGACTGCAATTGCACTTTGGCTCCAATCGTATATAACCCGTGCTCATTGCCTTCCACTGCAGCATCGTACTTAGCTTGAGCACTTGTGATTAAAGCATTCAAGAGTGATTTATCCACAGATATACTAATTCGTATTTCATGGGAGGCTCCGTTAAGCTCCAGTTCATTCCCTTGTCCGTTTGCAATCACAATATTGTCTACTGTAATTGTCGTTGCATCGCTAGCTGATTTCGCTGTAAATTTGAAAGCAAACATATTGCCTTGAGCAAGCACCCCTTGGTTTACACCCACACTGGCAGCAAGAATCCGGATTTGACCAGGTGCTGTCTCCTTTTGCTCAATAATCTGAAATCCTTCTTTCAGCGATGTAACCGAATCAAATTGTAATTTTGTAGCATCATAGTGAAGTGTTAAGTCTTGCGCATAGAGTTGCTTGTATTCACTTTGAGGAACGTCGGCCAATCCCATCGTTAGATCAACCGTTTGGCCTGCAATCACCGACTGAGGACCTGTTAATACTGCTCTCGGCTCTGTTGATGATTTTGTCAAAGCAACAATCTCGCTAGCGCTTAGTTCCCTGTTGAAAATTCTCAATTCATCCAAACTGCCTTTGAAAAAAGAAGTTAAAGTTCCAGTCCCTGGCGTTTTTTCTACTCCAACAGATGCCATTGGGCCATTCATTTTAACAGCGATTTTTTCTTTTAGCACACCATTTTCATAAAGAGCAGTTCCGGTGCTTGTGCCTACAAAAGTCAGATGAGTCCATTGGTTGGCAGGAATACTATAATTGTACATATAGTCATCAACACCATAAATGGAAATCCCGACTTTACCTGTTTTATTCCACTGGTTAATCTTAATTGATGAAGATGAGCCGCTTAGAAGCACCTCATTACTTACCGTGTTCGGCTTC
Organism: Paenibacillus sp. J31R122; assembly: GCF_056269185.1. Taxonomy (NCBI): domain Bacteria; kingdom Bacillati; phylum Bacillota; class Bacilli; order Caryophanales; family Paenibacillaceae; genus Paenibacillus; species Paenibacillus sp. J31R122. The sequence continues at coordinate 238,646 of NZ_JBWDNM010000001.1, read as the reverse complement.
CCGTAAACCCAAGCGCCTATTGTCCAGTTTCCTGTTATATCTTCGCCGCCTAGATTAATGTAGCCGGTGCTTCCATTAAAACTCACCCCGCTTCCATGTTTACCCTCTGTCCACGTTGCGCCGCCAACTAGAGCGCCATTCTTATAACCTGACGTATCGACTACTACAGTCCCAGTTCCTTCATCCATCTTCCATTCGGAATTAATTGGGACAATCGGAGCCTCCCATACAGCAGGATCGGCGAAAAATTTAATTCCTTTATTTTGTAATCTTGAAGTATGACCGTTTACTCTCTCTTTAAAATCATCCCAGTTTCTATCGCTCTTAGCCGTCCAGCCGACTTCAGCATTCGCTATTAATTTTGGGTAAAGCATATAATCCAAATGATCTTGAGTCACAAAGGTTTCTGACCATAATGTACTTTCAACCCCATAAATATTTGCTCCTGATATACAATCAGTTGGATCCCAATTATAAGCTCTGCTTGTATTGACAAATCCTCTCCATTGTAAGCCAATTGGCGAGTTACTGTAGTATTTCATGTCGAGATAAGCGTTTGCTGGGGATACGATGACTTTCATCCCTTTTGCTTTCGCCGAAGTTCCAGTTGAAGCGTTACAATGCCAGTTCTGCAGAACAGAATCGCTAGTTGCTCCGCTTGAAGTATCCGATGGGTCCCATCCAACCACTTTCTTACCATAACTATTAACAATAGCTGTAACTCTTCCAATAAAGTAATCGTAATCAGCAGATGAAGTTGAATCAGCTTCATCTCCTCCAATATGAATATACGGTGAAGGTGATATTGCAGCAAGCTCACTAATGACATCATCAACAAATTCATAGGTAACCTCTGATCGGGGCATTAGTGTGCTATACCCAACTGCTATATCGGTACGCATAGCTTTTCTATTGCCATCAGGATTTAGTTCACCATAGGAAGCTAAAGCGGCATTCGTATGACCAGGCATATCGATTTCTGGAATGACTTCAACATATCGTTCAGCCGCATAGTTGACGATTTCTTTAAACTGCTCCTGTGTGTAGTGTCCGCCAGGACCACCGCCTACCTGTCCCTTGCTTCCAATCTCCACCAGATCAGGTCTGGATTTAATTTCAATACGCCAACCCTGATCATCTGACAAATGCATATGAAACTTGTTGATCTTATACTGCGATGCCAGATCGATCTGACGTTTAACTTGATCCACGGTAAAGAAGTGTCGTGCCACATCAAGCATGAGTCCACGATATTCGTAAGCAGGTTTATCACTAATATTGGAATTAGGGATCGCCCATTGTACCCCGGATACAACGGTGTTCTTTTCAATATCTGCCGGTAAGAGCTGGAATAAGGTTTGATTGCCTCTAAAAACACCTACCGGTTTATTGGCAGTGATTGTAACTTGATTGGAAGTTGTGATTAAATCATAACCCTCATTGCCTAGGGCAGCATTTCCACCTATTGTAGTTAGGTAAATACTACCTGCACTTGGATTGTTTGATTTTATGACGCTGATCTGGTACCCTGTCGATGCATTCAGCTTATTGGCGAGTACTTGCCCAATTTTGAATAGCTCATCTGTTTCCTCAGCGGTATTACCAGCTACAAAGATGGACGCGGTTTGTGCTAAAAGAAATTGCCCGGATCCAACGGTATAGCTAACAGGCTTTGGCAATATCGAAGGCTGACTTGTTGCAGCGTTAGCAATATTAGGAATTGAGCTCATAATATTCACTGATAAAAGTAAAGCGAAGGCTGTAGAAACTACTTTTTTAACAATTGATTTTTTTATCATTCTTTCACCTCTTCTACATTTTATATTTCCTTTAGGTCATGCCTATTGTCTGTCGATATTGAACCCAAAAAACAATTCTAAGCTTCATTTTGAGGCGAAGGAGAAGTTTCCCGCTCCTTCGTCTCACCTTTCTTATATGAAGCTATTGAATGAGTATTCTGGCAATGGCAGCAAGATCCTCGATGTCGATTTTACCGTCGCCATTCATATCCACGCCTTTGATGAGCTGCCAATCCGGACTCGTAGAGTCCTTGCCGTAGTTCGCCGCCGCGAGGCCTAAATCACCGATGGTGACTTTTCCGTCCCCGTTGACATCTCCCGGGATGCCTATCGGAACTGGCGTAACCTGAATACGGATTGACGAACCAATCGCTTCCGTTTCGATTCCTTTGTCATCGCCAAGCGTTGCATCCGTTACCTCAATGGTTCCGGTAACCGGCGCCGATACGTCCTTCGCCTTGAAGACGATTTCGATTACTTCTGACATACCCGTAACGGCATGATCGGCGCCCAGGCTCGCCATAATCAGGCGGAGCGTACCCGCTTGATCCCTAGACTCGACAATGTTGACGCCTTCTATCAACGATTTCGCCGAAACAAATTCCATAGCACTCGTGTCATAGCTCAGCGTGATATCCTGGCCGTATACATTTTGCGTTATATCCTTCAGCCCCAGCCGGATTGCGAACGTACTGCCTGCCGTGGCGGAGCTTGCTCCGCTAAGCGTTGTCGCAGGACTGTCCGTACCCGCTCGCACCGTAATATTACTGACAGATGTAAATCCGCCCTCAGTAGTCGTGACGGTAATGCTTGTGGTTCCTTCCTTCAGGGCAGTTACGACCGCTTTGCCACCGTTCGTTTCCACTTTGGCTACCGCTTCATCGCTGCTTTTCCACGTGACGTTCTTGTTGCTCGCGTTCTCCGGCAATACGGTGGCCACAAGTTCTGCTGATTCGCCCGGACGCAGTGCTATCTCCGTTTTATCCAACTGCACTCCGGTCACTGCTTGCTCCTGCGAACCTAGCCATTCCAATACGGCCAATACCGGTCTATGATCGGAAGCGATATCTTCGTGGATCGCTTGTGCACTGGCTACTCGCCACTGATTGTTGTTGCCATACATAACATAGTCAATTTTCCCGCCTTCCAAATTGGTCCAATCGGTAATGTTAGACGTTGCATCAGTCCACTTATTCGTCAAAGTCTTTATGACATCGGTATCCGGAGTTGCATTAAGGTCACCCGCTAAAATATAAGGAGAGGTAGTACCATAATGCTCTACGATTTTATTTACCTGAGCCATTTGAATGCTTTCTTGAATATATTCAAGGTGCGTGTCTGTAAATGTGAACTCAGGGAGACCGTTTTGCGGAGCGATCTTGGCCGTTAATAGAATCCGCTGCTCACCGCCGCTTATATTTGGTAAGAAAATTTTCTCCGAAGAGGTGATCGGGAATCGGGACAGAATCGCCAAGCCGTATTCTCCTCCGGAAAAATCAATTGCTTTGCCAAAGATGACATTCATGCCCGTCAATCTTCCCAGTTCCGTCGCTTCGTTTACTTTTCCGCTACGCGGTACATTTACATCAACTTCTTGAAGTGCAACAACATCTGGATTCGCACTCTTAATTACATTCGCGATACGATCCAAATTCAAAACACCATCGGTACCTGCACCATGATGAATGTTATAAGTAAGAACCCTTAGCCTTGGAGCGGATGATTCCTCTACAGTAATGACACACTCTGCCACAAAAGAGCCATCCGCCGTAGTCACCGTTATTTTTGCACTGCCGGCATTTTTAGTGATTACCGTCACTTTGCCGCCAATTTGTTCAATCTTCGCTACATTCTCATCGCTGCTTTTCCAGATTACGTTCTTATTCGTGGCATTCTCCGGCAATACGGTAGCTGAAAGCTCCGCCGTATCCCCGAGTTTTAACGATAATGACGGTTTATCAAGCTGCACTCCAGTTACAGGCACTGCCGTATCCGGCACGTTATTGCGATATTTGAAGTTATCGAAGACGGCTACCGTCGGACCGAACACTCTGGCGCCCATCTTACCTTCTGCGCTCGGGAGGGAGGTCAATGTACCTTGGTAATACTGCATACCGTTAACAAACAGAGTAATGAGCGATCCATCGAATTTCACTTTCACCGTAGATGTGACGCCCTGTGCCAGTTTGGCCCCGGCATTGTTGGTCATCAGTCCGTAATTGTCCTGTGCATTCACCCAATACCAGCTGCCGTTATCGTAACCGACAGATGCCCAAGCATCCTTACTCGTATAACGGAATATAATGCCCGCGCGAATATTGCCTGTATTTGTCGGCGTGATCTGAAATTCGATCTCGCCATCCTTAATGTTCGGCGAATTCTGATCGATAAAGACGTTGTTTACATTGTTAGCCGTAAGCTGAAGCGCATACTGACTTGCTTGTGTCGGACCACTTACCAGAGCCATACTGCCGCTCCCCGTACCTATTACGTGCTGCCAGCCTCCGACCTGATTATCCTCGAAGTTTTGCTCATAGCGAATTTTCGGTACCGGTTCGTTGTTCGGGTTAGGCTGGTACACTTCAAAATCGCTAGCACCGGGAATGACTAGACGAGTATGTTCACTCATGGTAAACATGCCCGAATCCCCGCTCCATTGCTGCAAACTAGGAATGACTTTAGGCTTGGGGTTAGTTGATGCTTCAGCAGCCGATGAAGACTGAAGCGGAATTGAAAATAGAACCATCGTGATGATGCAAATGATACTCACTATTTTTCCAACTAATATTTTCACTTTATCACTCCTCTATGCTACTATTCTCAATTCATTTCATCTCCTTATAGCTTGTTCATGGTAATCATTGTTTGATTGTGTTGGATACAATTTGTATCAAACTATACACCTCCCCCCCTTTTTTTGTATAGTGACATTGGTCTTCACCTATAATCGCGAGACTTCAACCGGGCTCCCGCCGACTAGTTGTGTCTTGCTTGGCTATTTTTTCCAACAAAAAAAGGGCATTAGCAAAAAGTGTGAACTTTTTTACTAATGCCCCTTCTGTCTAGCCCTCAGGGTAACACGTAAACGCTATATTTAATTTACATATAACAATATCGCTTGATTGATTCCATAATATAGCAGAACCCTACCCCTGTCAAGATATCTTGTGGATAGGCTGAACTAAGTTAGACAGAAAAAATAGGGGCTACAGTTGCTGCTCTCGTATTCACAATTCAGGGTGTAATCCTAACCGACAACATGAAGTCCGTCTTTCTATGAACTCAACTACGCTGCAGTTCTCGCACCATATAATGTCTAATCTCTTCCGCATCATCCAAGTTCAAGACAATTTCCACCATACTCCCCAGAAGCTTTCTGTCATATTGGCTCAACAGACTTCTCATTTGCACAACCGTCGCTCCACTTATGCTGAACAGATCCAATCCCATTCCAAGCAGTAACGGAGCTGCCAAAGGATGAGCGGCCATCTCGCCGCACATCCCTACTTTTTTCCCTTTCGCATGCGCTGCTGTAATGACATTATTGATTAAATGCAATACCGCCGGCTGAAGTGGATCGTTCAATGCATTCAAGTGAGTGGCCGTTCTGCTTGCGGCCATCATGTATTGGATCAGATCATTTGTTCCAATGCTGAAAAAATCAACCTCGTCCGCCAGCCGATTTACCATCAGTGCCGCCGCAGGAACCTCGACCATCATCCCGAGTTCCATCTTGTCGTTAAACGGCACACCCTTCTCATGAAGCGAGGACTTCATAGCTTCCACTTCGGCAACAGCTCTCCTCCACTCAGCCAGTGTGGAGATCATCGGGAACAGTAGTTTTACGTTTCCGAATCGACTTGCCCTCAGAACAGCACGGATCTGCGTTCTGAACTGATCGATGTGATGAAGTGAAATACGAATACCGCGATTGCCGAGAAAGGGATTATCCTCTCTCTCAAGCTTTAGTGAAGGAAGCTGCTTATCTCCTCCCACATCCATCGTCCGAATAACGATTGGAGCCCCTTGATCAAAGGTTGAAATTACGGCTCTATATGCTTCGTATTGTTCATCCTCCGAAGGGGAGTCTTCCCTTCCCATGAACAGAAACTCGGTGCGAAATAAACCGATCCCTTCCGCTCCATTCATTTTCGCGGCTTGTGCCTCCGTAACCGAGCTAATGTTGGAGACGATTACCGGGAACTCATTCTTTACAGTCGTAGAAAGCAATTGTATATCAATTACCGAGCTCCCAGGCTTTTCAATCACCAAAGACTTCTGATACTCATCTTTAAGCATCTCATATGTGTCTACGGTTAATATACCGTTCGTACCATCTAACAGCAGCCATTGTCCGTCATGAATCTCGAACAGCTTATCACTCATACCAACAACGGTAGGAATTCCCATCGAGCGGGTAATTATAGCCGAATGCGACATCGTCCCTCCATCCACCATGGCCAGACCCGCTACTACCTTTGGATTAAGGCGCACTGCTTCCGAAGGTGTAAGATCCTCACAAAGCAATATCAATCCCGTTTTACTTTCTATCGCTTTAAGTTCCTCTTCTTCTCCCCATAACTTCCGAATAATTCTGCGACATACATCCTCTACATCCGCTGCTCTTTCTTTCAGATATTCATCATCCAGGCGTTGAATATCTTTTACGATTTCTCTCATTGTTTCATCAATCGCGATTTGGGGTGAATAAAATAACTTCTTGATTTTATTTCTAGCAGTGTCGATCAACGCTGCGTCCTTTAAGAGAAGCAGCTGCACTTCTATAATTTCCGCATCGTTCTTCCGATTTTCCGATAATAGCCCGAAGCGGATTTCATTCAAATCTCTGCTGGCTTGCTCAACCGCAGTATCGAAACGACTCAAATCAGAAAGGACCATGGACGGCTTAATCATCGCAGTCTCCTGTGGTGACCGAACTGCCGTGCGTATAATAAATGCCTGACCGAATGCAATCCCCTCGGATGCTGGTATCCCTATCATCTGCATGCCTCTAACCTCCAAGGAAATATTTGTCACATCCAACTCCCGCAATTGATTTTTTAATGATCGGAGCATAATATAATGCCAATTTCCTCTATTGCGTGCTCTGCTTGTTCCCCAACAGCAACAACAATAATCTTATCCCCAAATTTCGCGCCGATTGAAATCATCGCGACCAAGCTTTTGGCGTTGAACCGATTTCCCTCTTTTATCAAATAGATCTCACAAGAGTATCGAATGGCCGCCTCGACGATTTTTTTTGCAGGGCGTGCATGAATTCCCGTTAAATTCGTAATCGTGTAGTTTTTTTGCAAAGGAACGCACTCCTATAATATCGATTTAATTCGATCCTTCAGCTTTTCCGCTTCCATACCGAAAATCGCCTGTATGGATCCCTTACCTAATCGAATGACGCCTGCCGCTCCCAATTCCTTCAGCTTTCGTTCGTCCACAAGGCCTTCATCGTGTACGATTACCCGCAGGCGTGTGATGCAAGCATCAATGCTTTGAATATTTATTGCCCCGCCAAGCGCCTTAGCAACATGGACAGCGATATTCTCCTCTACTGGTGCCCGTTTAGCAGGTATCTCCTCTTTATTCCCATCATCGGGTTCCCGGCCAGGAGTCATCAGATTCAATTTCACAATCATAATTCTAAAGAGAAAATAATAACTGACGGCGAAGAGCAATCCGAGCGGAATGATTAGCAAAGGTTTCGTTGCTAGCGGGTAATTAAGAGCATAATCTATAAATCCTGCAGAAAAGCCAAACCCATGTCTAATACCTAGCTCAGCGACAATAAATGCGCTTATACCCGTAAGGATCGCATGGACAATGTACAGGAGGGGGGCGGCAAACATAAAAGCGAATTCCAGCGGTTCTGTAATGCCAGTCAGGAATGATGCTAACGCCGCGCTCAGAAAAATCGATGAGATTAGCTTTCGGTTTTCCCTCTTGGCTGTATGAACAATCGCAAGTGCGGCTGCCGGAAGCGCGAACATCATAATCGGGAAGAAACCAGTCATGAACAGCCCTGCTGTAGGATCACCAGCAAAAAAGCGGTTAATATCGCCGTGATATACCTGCCCAGTAGCTTCAGTGTAAGTCCCGATCTGGAACCATGCGATATTATTCAGAATATGATGCAGTCCGAAAGGGATTAGCAGCCTATTAGCAATCGTATAAATTAAAGCGCCAATCCCCCCAAGTCCAGTAATCCATTGTCCGAAATCATTCAGGACGACTTGGATAGGACCCCAAATTAAGCCTAAGCCAACAGCGATGAAAACCATGGAAAATGAAGTAATAATCGGAACGAACCTCTTGCCTGAGAAAAAGCCAAGCCAGTCCGGAAGTGTGATTTGATAATATTTCTTATAGAAGAAAGAAGCTACAAGACCCGCTAATATGCCTCCCATTACGCCCATATTCAATTCCGCATCCAAAACGGACCAGTCCGAAAATACGACTGCAACTTCAACAAATACAAAATTCAATATCAAATGAGCAATAACAGCGGCCAATGCCGCAACCGCATCCCCTCCGACACCTATCCCGATACTGATCGCGAAGATGAGCGGAAGATTGTCAAAGATAGCAGAGCCTCCTGCGTCTAGGAACGGGGCGATGTAAGTATTTAGCCATCTGCCGAAATCGCCGAAATGGAAATCTTTCTCGTAATCAATGTTGCCGAATCGAAACAGGATCGAGGCCGCAGGTAAAACCGCAACAGGCAACATAAGGGATTTTCCGATTTTTTGCAGGAAAGCAAACATACTTGAATCTCTCCTCAGCTCAACTGATTTATTTCAGTGCGATACGGAATACATTTGGCTCCGCTGCTTGAACTTCGCGGTACTCGCATTCAATATAATCGATAAGCCGCTCCCCAATGGCGATAACAAGAACATGCGCTGAATATCCCGCCTTACGGATGTTGTGAAGATCGAATTCCATGAGGATTTGTCCTTTTGTAATACTGTCATCAGCCTTAACTGGCACACGGAATCCCTCACCTTTCAGATCGACAGTATCAATTCCAATATGTAAAAGAAACTGCAGGCCGGATGAATGTTCGATCAGTATGGCATGCTTCGTATCGATGACATGGCTCACCCTGCCGCTGATGGGTGCAACTACATAACCATTCAAAGGATCTATAGCTACTCCTTTCCCCATGAAACCGCGGGAAAATGCTTCATCCTGCACCTCGTGAAGCGGAAACAACCTGCCGGCAACTGGCGCCGCCACTGCAACATAACATCGTTCTTGGGGTTTGCGATCAATCCACCTTAGTGACATCAGGCATCACTCACTTCCTTCCGGTTGAAGGCTGGAGCTGAAATAGACGATGCAAATGGGCAGCCAAATAACCGATTTCGTCCTCAGAGACCGCAACGTCCAGCTCTTCTTTGATTAACTCGGCTATTTCTTCGGCGAGGGCAAATAACTGAGGGTAATGGGCTTTTATTTCAGCTGCCAACGGATTATGGACATGACGACCAATGAGCAGACGCTCCAGCGTCCCCCGGATATGAGCAATTAGCCTAATGTAATCGCTTCCCATCCTTTGCAGCTTTTCTCCCTTTTTTTGTTCAATATGCTCCACGATTCGATTCAAAAGTCCGGTTATTCTCACCAATTGTCCTACCGTCACATTTCCTGCACAGGAATGGACATGAAGCGCCAGAAAACCAACTTCGTCTTCCGGGACATGAATACCGAATCGCTCACTAATCATAACGGCGGCTTGGGTGGCAATCTCATATTCTAACGAAAAACTCATCTTGGTCTCATGAAGAAATGGATTATTGATTTCCATCCCATTTTGCAATCTGTACACGGCAAACTGAATATGATTGGGAAGCGCAAAATATACTTTGGGCTGCACTGGGGTGCCCATTCGCTCCTTCACACTTTCGATAATTTGCTCAGAAATTTGTATAATTTCCTGGTCAATATTCTCAACCAACTCTTGAAACTGTCTGGCCGGCTGCTCTTCGTCCAATCGGTAGCGCTTCTCAATACGAGGATCTTCGATATTGACCCATTTACACCCTTTGAAGTCGAACCCGATGCCTTTGCCGAATAAAACGTATTCCTTGACCGTGCCGGGATCTAGAGTCAAAATGACGTTATTGCCTACGACGCGATCAATTTGCAGCATCCCTTTTTTGGACAAATCCATCCCTCCTGCGGAATATAAATTCTACAGAGCTTTTTATTGAACGTCGTGCTTCAATGGTATGAAAAAAGAAAAAGCCGAAGATAACGACAACAAATCGTATGTCGAATATCTTCGGCTCATGCCTAGTAGCTAACTAGTAACATGCCTAATATTAGTATATAATATAATTAATTACACATTTTGGTCAATAGAAACGTTAATCTTTTATGTCATCGCTTCACCTTTCTACATAGGTTCAATATTTTTTTAGTTGACAACTTTACTTGCACGATATATGCTGATTCAAACCGAATATGTAAGGCAACATGACGTGTAACCGCAAGGGCATGAGTTATGTAAGCAATGATTATGCTTACACAACTTGTGCCTTTTTTTGCGTTCCACTCGATAACAGCCCTTACCTAAAAACGGAAATAGAAATTAAAAGGAGTGTCTTAAAACATGGTAAAGAAAAAAATGTTTGTGTATGGGATGGTCTTAATATTATTGCTGTCACTGATTGCCTGCGGCAACAAAAATGACAACCAATCTGGACAATCATCAACCCCTCCGACCTCAAGCAACACCCCATCTGCCGAGCCTAGCGATCCGAACGCCGAGAAAGCTGGCTTAACCGGTGAGTTCGAAATTCAATACTTCGTAGGCGGTTACGGCGATGCTTGGTGGCTGGAAGTTATCGAAGGATTCCAAAAAGCCAATCCTGAGCTTAAGATCAAACAATCCGCAGGACCTAAAATCAATGAACAAATGAAGCCCCGCTGGATTCAAGGCACTCCGCCTGATGTCATCTATATCGATGGTGCGGGTTCCAACGAGCGTCAAATGATTGACGACGAGCAGTTGCTTGATATTACCGAATTCCTAAGTAATGCAACTAACGTAGATGGCGAGAAATTAACGGATATTCTCATTGCACAGCCAACTGATTACGAAGGCGGCAAAAACTTTACACTTCCGCTCGTATTCGGCTCATGGGGCCTTTTCTATGACAAAGCGTTATTTCGTGAAAACGGCTGGTCCGCCCCTAGCAACTGGAGTGAATTCATCGAAACTAGCGAAAAAATAAAAGCGTCCGGCATTCCATCCTTGATTCATACCGGCGTTTATCCATACTACATCAACGGCGGACTGCTTGATTCCGCAATCGTGGCTGCCAACGGCGGCGACGGCTCTATACTCACGCGGCAGGCTAACCTGGAAGAAGGCAGCTTCTCCGGAGAGCCAGTGAAGAAAGCGCTGAATCAAATCGTGGAGCTTGTCGACAAGCAATTGATTGATAAAGGCTCCGTGTCCTTAAATCATACAGATTCGCAAGCACAATGGCTGCAGCACAAAGCCGCATTCATTCCTAATGGTCTGTGGTTAGAGAACGAAATGAAGAAGGATATTCCTGAAGGCTTTGAATTCGGCTTCCTTCCTTCGGTTGCCCAAGATGCAGGACAAAACAGCATTGTCATTCCTTACACGAGTACGATCGCCATTGCCAAGGATGCAAAAAATCCTGAAGCAGCCAAAGCATTCCTAGAATTCGCGTTCACAAAAGCAAACGCAGTACGCTGGGCAGAACTGACTGGAGCGCTTATGAACATTAAGGCAGATCTAAGCACCTCCTCGGCTAGTGATGTCGTCAAAGATGCGATGGGCTTCTTCAACTCCGACAAAACAACCGTCGCTCCTGTCGCCGTGTTGAATGCGGACGTAGAAAAAGTGAAGCAAGACGCGATTGTTGCTTTAACCGTTGGTAAAATCACGTCGGAAGAATGGATGAAACGTCTGGAAGAAGCAGCGGCAAAATCACGTAAGTAACTTTCACGAATGATTAGATTCAAGATTGGATAGCAAAAAACAAGCAGCCAATAGGGGAAATGCCGCAATAAGTGTGGCTCTTTCCCTTATTGGCTGTCTGATTCATCGACAGGATAAAGGAAGGTGAACGCGATGTCACAACAGACTAGACGCAACGCATTTATTACTCTTTTCTTGCTTCCCACTTTTTTGTTCTTCTGTCTATTCACCCTGTATCCGATCGTTAAAGGTATTCATATCTCCTTATTCGATTGGTCTGGCAGCTCGAAGAACATGGATTTCATCGGCCTGGATAATTTCCGCGAGTTGTTCAATGATCCGATTATTTGGACGGCAATCAAGAACGACTATTTCCTTGTTATCGGCAAGGTTATCGGCATCATGCTACTCGCAACCTTCTTCGCAATCGCTGTAACCCGCCTGAAAGTCGCCGGTAGCGGATTTTATCGGGTGCTCTTTTTTATTCCGAATGTTATATCGGTTGTCGTCATCGGTGTGCTGTGGAGATACGTTTACAATCCAAACTTGGGATTTCTCAATTCCTTCTTGTCGTTGTTCAGTTCCGAGCCGGTTCAGATCACTTGGCTGGGAACCGAAAACTTGGCCATATGGTCGTTGCTATGGCCTTCCATCTGGGCTGGTATCGGCTTTTATATGATCCTGTTAATTGCCGCGATATTAAGCGTCCCAGCGGATCTATACGAGGCCGCCAATCTAGACGGCGCTTCTCAAGCCAGACAGTTCTGGTCTGTCACCCTGCCTCTAATCTGGGAGCAGATGAAAGTCAGCATCCTGCATATCGTCATGACTACTTTGAACGGTTCTTTTATTATCGTCTGGATTATGACCGAAGGCGGCCCGGACAACTCCACTCAAGTTATGGGATCCTATTTGTATCAAATGGGCTTCCGGCAATATCACATGGGATATGCGGCTGCGATTGGCGTGTTAATTCTTGCACTTTCTCTGTTCACTACCCTGATTCTTCAGCGCTTGCTTAGTCGAAATACAACCGAATTGGCTTGAGGAGTGAAAATGTCGAAATGATCTTAAACAAACAAAATCCTTTGATCCGCATCATTACGAACGGAATCCTGCTCTTATGGACTGCTGCGGTTCTATATCCCCTACTATGGACCATGTTGGGCGCCTTAAAGGATAACCCGCAATTTTTGCTCAAGAAGCCATGGGCGCTGCCGGAATTTCCATTGCTTTGGTCTAATTTCACCTATGTATGGAGCAAATACGGCTTTAGCGGCTTTTTTATCAATTCGACGATCGTGACCATCTCCAGCATTATACTATCCGTTTTTCTCGCAGCGACATCTTCATATGTGCTGGCTAGATTCACTTTCAAAATGGGACGTACATTGTATTACTTTTATCTGTCTGCCATGATGACCCCCATGATCCTGGGCCTCATTCCGCTGTTTTTCCTATTGAACGATATGGGCTTAATCAACACGTTGGCCGGCCTAATCATCGTCTATACCGCCAGCGCCCTGCCCTTCGGTATATTTGTACTCGTCAGTTTTTTTAAAATGCTGCCTAAAGAATTAGAAGAAGCAGCGTTCATTGACGGTGCCAGCTACTCGCGAACATTCTTCTCCGTCATGCTGCCGCTTGCCCGCTCCGGCTTGATTTCAGTGGGAATCATGAACGGATTGAATATATGGAACGAATATATTATGGGAACGGTATTCGTCAATGATCCAAAGCTTTATACGCTTCCGGTAGGCATTGCCGTCATGCAGACGGAGATGCAGTATCGGACGGAGTGGGGTCCGCTATTTGCCGGTCTGCTGCTTTCCATCATCCCGGTTATCGTCGTCTATATCGTATTCCAAAGACAAATCGCCGAAGGTGTAACAGCTGGCGCAGTGAAATAAAAGAAGAGTATGTTACTAAAGACAAGCCCCTCCGCGGAGGAGGAACATCCAAAATGGGGTGTTCTTCCTCCGCATTTTTTGATTTCTATAAATTCTGAGTTGAGTGAAAATGCATACTCAACAGGGGATATCCTGCGGTCAATCGACCACGCGGATATCCCCTTGCATTTCATCCAGTTAAATTTGACTGAATTAATACTATTTTTTACCTTTTTTATCAAATCATACTCCCAAAGAATAAAGCCCTTCAATGGATGAAGAGCCTTTATTCCTACTTAAGCTTATGATAGATTTAGTATTAGACGGTCAATCAACGATAGATCTTGAATATCAATGACATTGTCCCCAACAACGTCATATTTCTTAACGAATTCCCAATCGGGGCTGTCTTTGGTTTTGCCATAGTGAACTGCGATGAGCGCCAAATCTAAGTTGCTTATTTTCCCATCACCGTTTACATCGCCCGGTGTTTTATTCTGCAGCACTGTTATACTGTGCGAAGACGGATTGGCGCTATACTCCTCGCCTGACGGCTCGCCCATAACGGCTTGTGTCATTTCAATTCGTGCATTGGTATGGTCCGGTACGTCCTTAGCCCGGAAAGTTAGCCCCAGCAGCTCAGGCCGGTCGCCGCTAATCGCATGCTCGCTTCCAAGGCTCACCATAATGAAACGCAAAATTCCGGGAGCCACTTCCTGCTCGCTTATCAGTTGCATACCCAGAGCCAGCACCTACGCTCCAATATATTGCAGCACTTCGGAATCATAATCGATAATGATGTCTTGCGCCGTGAACGGCCGGTCTACATGCTAAACGTCATAGTTCAGTTGGAATGTTCCACATGATATTGGCTTTACAGGTAAGTTTAATTGGACACTCCAACTCATCGCAGACTACATTAACCTCGAAATTGGGAAGAGCTACTCTATACGGGGCGTCTCTAAACTGATGCATCGCATGGGTTTAAGCTACACGAAACCAACCTACACCTTGGCGGCGGCTGACGAAGAAAAGCAACGATTGTTTGTCAAAGCCACCTTCCTAAGGTTAAAAAAATTACGAGAACGGCGAAATTGAGGCCTCTGAAAATGGCTGAAAGCAGATGTAATCAACAACGTCTTTTACCACACAACAGCTGAAATCCGAACCAATGTCCAAGCATTCATGGACCGTATCAAGTGTTTGACTTCTTTTTCATTTCAGCCAGATTGTCTTTTTCAGAATATAACTTGTCTACAATAATTTCTTCGACAACAGCACTACAGCTCCAAGAGTAGCTCTCTTCGCCGCTGTAGTGCCGCTCGTTCAAGAGTGTTTGCTCGAAAGCGAATGGCAACCAGGAGATTCGAGTGAGTATGGCCTATCTGCTCAATGGGCAAACATAAACCAAAAAGTGCGAGTTGCGGGGACCCTATAATCCCCAGACTCGCACTTTTTACATAAAGAATTAGAAAAGAGGCTGCCCCATTGTAGTTAAAAACTACTTATGGGACAGCCTCTGTATTTCACAAAAATCCTACGAAGTTATTATTATTTCAGGATCGCTTTGGCTACGATTGAAAGGTCTACAATATCCACCTTGCCGTCTTTATTCACATCTGCTTTCTCATTCCAACCCGCCTGACCTTGTTCTTTGCCGTAAACCGCTGCAATGATTGCTAAGTCTCCAATAGAGATGCTTCCATCTCCATTCACATCTGCGGATATTTTCTTGCTTTCAAACACTTGAATCGCTGCTTCCAATGCAGCTTTCGCACGATCCACCTGCTGCTGATCAGCATTCGGATCGTTGGCGATTACATGCGCCGCATCGATTGCCGACTGCAATTGTGCTTTAGCTCCATTTGCATATAGGCCATCCTCATTACCTTCCTCTGCAGCATTATGCTTCGCCTGAGCGCTTGTGATCAAAGCATTCAAGAGCGACTGATCTACTGGTATACTTATTTGGATCTCATGTGAAGTTCCACCTACCTGCAGTTCATTCCCCAATCCGTTAGCAATGACAACTTGCTCTACAGATACGGTCATAGATGTTGCCAGAGCTCCAGATTTGACGTTGAAATGGAATGTCAACAAATCACCTTTGGCAAGCACACCTTGATTACCCGTGCTAGCTACCACAATCCGGACTTGCCCCGGCACGGACTCCTTTTGATCGATGATTTGGAATCCGTCTCTAGCCGATACAACGGATTCGAGACTCACTTTAATCGGGTCATAGTGAAGCATCAAATCTTGGGCATACATGTGCTGATATTCACTTTGCGTAATGCCGCTCAATCCCATCGTTACATCGAATGATTGGCCGGGGTTCACCGTATGAGGAGCTGTTAATACGGCTTTCTGCGGCTCCTTCCCCGCCCACTTGGCGTACAGGATGAGATCCTTTGTAACCTTGGTGTTGAAGTCATAGGCCTGCGTCAGATCCATATCCGTGTACCAGTCAGCGAAGATATACCCTTCACGTGTCGGGTCGACGGGCTTCGCCGCCTTCTCGCCGTCCTTTACGGCAGCTGCGCTAACCGCGCTGCCGCCGTTGGTCTTAAAGGTGATGGTGTGGATAATGTCCGGCGTCGGCAGGTTATTCACTTGCTCCGCCTTGGCCGCGAAGTTATAGAGCGCGACGCTATCGATCTCACCCCTGAAAGCGCTGATTTTGCTGCCGATGCGGGACAGCGGCATGATCAGCGACGCCCATTTGTTGCCGCCCTGCGCTGTCCTCTCCAGTGTGTGAGCCTTCGTGCCGTTAACATAGAGAGTAGTCTTGGTGTACTCCGTCACCATTGTCAGGCGCACCCATTCGCCCTTAGGCAGCGTGTAATTAAAGGAGTAGTCGCGGAAGTCGCGGGAGAAGCCCACTTTGCCGGTTCCCTTCTGCACAGCCTTGATCGCGCCGATATCGGACTCTAACAGAATCTTTTCCGTGTCATCGTCATCTGCCGCGCGCTTCACCCAGAAGTCCAACGTGGAGTTGATGCGCATGTTGTCCACCGGCGTCTCCACGTAACTTTCGCCGCCCTTAAGCTGGAGCGCTTGGCCATCCCGACCCTCAACAAAGGCCGCGTTGACCGCATCGTCCTTAAGATTGTAGCCGTTAGGAGATGCGTCAGACTTTTCCTTGCCCTCGTTGAAGGCATAGGACTGTACGACTTGATCCTTGCTCTTCACCTCATAGGTCGGGTTGGTCCCCGGCGCGTACTTGATCTGCTCCGCTAGCGCGTCGATGTCCGCCACCGTGTAATCCTTGGCGCTGCTCCACAGCCGCTCGCTGAAGGTGGGCAGGATGTGGAACATACGGTCAAACAACTCCACGTCAGTGGTTCCGTTGTCGTTCTTATCGCCGGTTTTGTCGTTCCACAGCGCGTAGGAGCCGCCCAAGACCTGCGGGTCGCCCGCCGGGAGCTCTAGGCCCATGACGTTGTTGGGCTTCCAGTTGTTAAGAATATTGGACTTGCTCAGATAATCCCAATAATAGCCCGCTCCCGGTACGATGTATACGTTACCGTCGTGGATGTTGATCATCTCATAACCAAGATCGTACATCGCCTTCGGGTTCGCATAGCCCGGATACCACATATACATCTGCACACCCTCCACGGTGATCGGGGTCGTGCCGCTGTTCTCAGTCTGCGAGCCCCATACACGCGGCGTGCGGTGCATGTCGTCACGAATAAACTTGAGCAGCGCATCCTGATAAACGCGGAACGCTTCCTTTTCCGCCTGGCTGCCACCCTTGTACTCGTCGGTGCCGATGTGTACTACAGTATCCGGCAGGAATACGGGGTTCTCCTCCTCCATATACTCTGCAAAAACTTCCTTTATGAATACGAGCGAATCCGGGTTTTGTACGTCGAGATAGTTGCTCTTACCCGGCCGTGCCAGATCTGGCCGTGCGTGCGTATAGGCCGCTGCGTGACCCGGTGTGTCGAACTCGGGCACTATGTTCACGCCTTGGGATTTGCTGTCGATCTGGAGCTGACGGAACTCATCCTTGGTATAGAAGATGTCGGTGCTGGTCAGTTTCGGTACATTAGACTCCAAGCGGAAGCCCCAATAGCTAAGGTCGAACGCCTCATCAGAGAGATGGAGGTTAAAATCGTTCATTTTGTACCATGACATCTGCTTAACCCACATCTTCAGGAAATCCAGCGGGATCGCCTTGCGCCCTACGTCGAGCATCAAGCCGCGCACCTCAAACTTCGGATAGTCGCGCACCAGCCCCTTCGGAATGGCTGTGCCTTTGCTCTTGAGTATCTGTAAGATCGTACGGGTCGACCAGAACGCGCCCACACTGTCGCTGGACGAAATGGTCACAAACTCCCCGATCTCCATGTCGTAGGTTTCCTTGTCAAGCTTCTCCGTGCTGGCCTTGAAGTAGAAGTCACCGGCGGCGGGAGTAGTGCCGGTCACCACGTTGATCACATTTCCCGTAATCTCCTCATAGTCCGCTGCGAAGGCCTGTGCCATGTCCTGATATGCCTGGCCCAGCGCTGAATTCACCACAATTTTGCTTGTCGATCCGATAATAAAGTCGCCCTCTTGGCCGAACCACTGCTGCAACTCGGGCAGCACCTTGGGCTTAGCGTTCTTAGATTGCGTGCTGTCGTATTTGCCCGGAACGGTCAGCTTGACCTCATACAGCTCGGTGTCCTTACTGAACGCAGACTTGATCTTGAACTCCACCGCTACTTCGGTGTTAACCAGCGGCTTGTGGATTTTTCGATTTGCGTCGATGACCTGTTCGTAGTCAGTGCCGCCGTAAGTCACCTGCACGCCGCTTGGCAGTCCGATCGGCATTTGAAGCTCGGTGTCCTCTGGCTTCAGGGTAATGTCCTTGAGCTGCTTCTTGATATTACCGATTGCGCTAACAAAGTCCAGATCCTGGTAGATTCCGAACTCATAAAGCGAGACTGACGGATAGCCCTCCACCTTATCAGCCACCAGCCTGACATACCGTGCGTTACATAGATCCGCCAGCATGAATTCCTCATGCAGCGCGTATTCACGCGTACCCGCAGTGTGCACGGTCACCCATGTATTGCTATCGTTGGAGACCTCAATGCGGAAGTCAATCTTGATGTCCATAGTCTCCCAATCGAGCGCCACGCGGTTGAAGTCCAGAGGCATGCCGAGATCTACCATAAGCCATGCGCCCTTTCCCTGCGGCTCACTAGCCCAGCGGGACTGGTCCTTCCTGTCAGCGTCGCGGTTTACAATCCCATCCACCGCTAAATTTGGCGTGTGCATGCCGTCGTCCTTCGACGCGCTCGCCGTTTTGCCGATCGCTTTATTTTTACTAGACACATCGGGCGCCCAAATTTTGATCTCATACAAGGAAAGGCTTGGGTATGCATTCTGTTTAAGCTTGTCGATTGACAGCTTGACATAACGCGCGGTTACCGCGTTCTCCAGCACGACCTGATCGGTAAACGGATAGCCCTCCGTGTTTTTTTCTGCTGTGTAGACCTTCGACCACGTCTTGTTGTCGTCCGAGACTTCAATATGATAATCCTCGACGACCTTCTGCTCCCATTCGAGTGTCAATCGATCAAAAGCCTGCTGCTGCTTGAGGTCGATGACGACCCAGCCCGGCGCGCCCGCCTCGCTGGACCAGCGGGATTGGTCCGGCTTGTTGGCGTTACGGTTTACAACTCCGTCTGTCAGCTTTTCCGGACCCCAGTAAGTGATTGGGCTCCTGTATGCTGTCGCGACTTTGCCCAGAGCGATGTTAGCCGCATCGAGGTTGATTTCCTTCAGCGGCAGGGGAGTGTCGAAGGCAACGCCCCAGATCTCCAGCTCACGGATGGAAACCGCAGGATAACCTTTTGTCACCTGAGCGCTGACCTTGACATACCTCGCAGTCATGTCACTGTTCAATTTGATCGTGCTGTGCGACGCACCGACCTTTTTCCCAGTGATCGCCTCGCCCCACACCTCGTTGTCGTTTGAAAACTGGATCGAGTAGTCCATATCAATGGAATCATTCTCCCACTCTATTTCCAGCTTATTCAGTTCACTAAGCGTGCCCAAATCCACACTGATCCAGGCTGAACGCACTTCATGCCCCCAGCGGGTCTCCGTTCTGCCATCCACCGCATTCTCCTTGGCGAATCCGCTTACACCAGACGCCCTTGTCTCCTTGCCCAGTGCCAGATTTGTGATTTCTTCATCGGGAAGTGCCTCGGCCGCCGACACCGCCCCCAAGAATAAAGATTGTATCATGACCAATACCAATGCAATTGCCATCATACGTTTTATAGCATTCATCGCATTCAATTTCTTTTCTCCTCCCTCGTATCTCGCATAATGGTATTTACCGTTTCTGCCTGCTTTTTCGCAGCATCCCTCCTTGATAACATGTATCTTTTTATTTTTCGACGCCTAAAAAAAAATTAGGCGTAAACTCTCCGGAAGCAGACAAAAGCCTGTTTCCGAGAGTTTACGCCTAATTAAATAGTAACGCACTCTACCCCGCTATCATTTAACAATACTGATTTTATCGCAAATCTATATAAGTGTAAAGTAATTTTTACCAAAATTGTTATATAGTTACTTAAAGGTTAAAAAAACACCAAGGTCCGACTCCATCGCTTCCGAGACGATGGACTTGAAAGGCGTACGAAGATAGCGGAAGAATAGCGTGAAAGGCTCAATTTTACTGAATCGATACTATTCTACCTTATTTGAATAAAGGCCCTTCAATGGCCGAAGAGCCTTTATTCCTGCTTGAGCTTATTATGGATTGAAAATGAGACGGGCAATGAACGATAGATCCAGAATGTCAATCACTTCATCTTGGGCAACGTCAAATTTCTTCACGATTTCCCAATCAGGGCTTCCTTTTGATTTACCATAGTGAGCCGCAATCATCGCCAAATCTCCGATGCTTATTTTGCCATCGTTGTTCACATCACCCGGCTTGTTATCCCGCAGCACCGCTATGCTGTGTGAGGACGGTTCGATGTCATACTCCTCGCCTGACGTACCGCCAATAACGGCTTGCATCACTTCAATTCGTGCATTGGTATGGTCCGGAACGTCCTTAGCCCGGAAAGTCAGCTGCAACAGGCTAGGCTGGTCACCACTAATCGCATGCTCGATTCCCAAGCTCACCATAATCAATCGCAATATACCGGGAGCCGTTTCCTGCTCACTGACCAAATACATACTCGGAGCGAGCGCCTGCGCCCCTGTATATTGCAGCGATTCAGAATCATACCGGATGATGATGTCTTGGGCCGTGAACGGCCGATCCGCATGCTCGACGCCATAGGTCAGTTGGAACGTCCCGCCCGGCTGAATAGTAGATGGACCAGACAGCACACTGCTTACCGTGTCAAAGACCTGCTCGCCGTAAGCTTTTATTTCATAGATCGAGTATCCCCAGTTCGCATTGAACGGATCAATGGCATACACACGGATGTAACGAACCGGCTGATCTCCGATATCACGGATCGTAATTTTGCCGCCGGTAAATTCCGTAATATTTTTCATGTCGAAATACTCTACGCCATCCAGTGAGCCTTGCAGTTTGAATGATTTGGCGTACGCGGCTTCCCAAGAGATGTACACCTCGGACAGCGAATAGAGATTGCCAAGGTCGACAGAAATCCATTGCTCCTTGGTGCCATTCTCGCCTTCGTCCTCGTTCGAGCCTGTTCCAGTTGCCCGTTTCGAACCCCAGCGGCTATCCGGATTGTCATCATTGCCATCAACCGCTTTGTTCCCTGTCCAGGGCCTATCAGGATAAACGCTTGATGTGGTTGCCGGTTTATTTAGGGCCAAGTTTTCTCTTTGATCCAGCTCGCCTCCCGCCAACGTCCGGTTGTAAATGACCAGATTATCGATACTGCCTTTGGCCTTATCCATTACTTTCTCTGTTGGCAGCGCAAAGCTGGAAGAGTAGCGTTTGCCGTTTTTGGGCGCTGCTATGCTAACTGCTTCTCCAACGTATTCTCTATTCACATAAAGCTTCGTCTTACTGCTGTTGGAGTCACTTGCCCCTGTCCTGTAAGTCAATTCCTGCACCAAAGCAATGTTGACCCATTCATTGGCAGGCAACTCGTAATCAAACAAAAATTCGTAGGCAATGCCCAGCTCTCCACGTTTGAAACCAAGCTTGCCGGTACCTTTGAAATTGGCATACAAGCTTCCATCCTTCCCTGAGAACAGCTCGGTATTCTCCGGAATTTCGGACATATTGATATCAAATGAAACTGTGTTCGGGAATCCAATGCTGTCAAACGGCAGTGAAATATAGCCATCGCCATTTAATTTAATTCCATTCCCGGTGCTGCCTTCTCCAAGAATGCCGTTCACAACTTTAGCATTGTACTTGTTAGGAGACGAGTCCTCGGCAAAGTCATTCTTCAGCTCGTCGAACTTATAATTCGCGATCACATCGCCGTCCGATGGAACAAAGCGTCCCGGATTGGCCCCTCCGGCGGCATTGTACAACGTCTCTGCTAGCTTCACGAATTGTTCGGCGGTTTGACCTTCCGTTTTTTCTCCGTACCATGTCTTTTCAGCTGTAATGGCTACCGAGGATCTCATCCGATCAAAAATATCAAACGGGGAGAATCCTCCGCCAAACGAAGTCATATCATTCCAAATAGCAAATTCGGCGCCTTTCGTTTGCGGATGGGCAATCGGCATAATCGCCGTTCCGTTCCCCGCCCCCCTGACCGGCAAGAAATTGTTGACATCAAAATTATCGTACAAATTCGTTAAATTCATGCGGTCCGGGTACCCAGCATTCGAACCAGGTACAATATACAGCCATCCGCCTACAGTGTTAATAATATCGTAGCCGGCCGCATACGTTTCCTTGACATCGGACCAGTATGGAGCCCACAGGTTCATCGTCGCTTCATTGGTGACCGGCGTCTTTCCATTGAATCCTTTGGTGCCGAGCGAGCCCCATAACCTCGTTTCATATCCTTTGCCGTTGACGTGTTTAATTAATTTGTCCGTATAGGCGCGCATTTGCTCCGAATAGGCCTTATCGTATTCATCCGTTCCAATATGGAACTTATTGGACTGAATGATTGGGTCCTCTCCATCCAAATACTCATCCAACAGATCCAACACAAAATTGACAGTATTCTCATCCCGAATATCCAGCGATCCCGAGCCGAGCATTTTCACTCCAGGTACTCCTCTGAACGCTTCCGAATGATAAGGAGTGTCAATTTCGGTAATGACATCAATGCCATACTGTTTCATCTCGATCTGATACTGTTTATAATCTTTCTTGCTGTAATACCCATCTTTGGCCACGATTTGCGGGTACTTTTCACTTTCCAAACGGAACGCGGAATACCCGGAAGCGCCCCAATAGTCATTCACATGAACCTGTACTTCATTCAGCTTGAACCAAGCCATATAAATCGTCATTTCTTGAAGATATTCAAGCGGGATATACATTCTTCCGACATCGATCATACCCGATCTTACTTCGTATTTCGGATAATCGCGAGCGAGGCCCTTCGGCACGCTTGCATGATCCTTATCTTGATAAAGAATCTGGGTAATCGAAATTCCGCCATACAATGCGCCCTTAGCTGTCGAAGATGCGATAATAATCTTGTCATTGATGTCAAGGGTGTAGCCTTCCTCGCCAAGTATAGCCTGAGCGTTATCAAATTTCAGCACAATGTCACCTGGCTGCGCCTCTCCATCACTAATTGCAATATCCTTGTTCAGCATATTTTTGAAGTACATTTGAATCGATTGAGCGGTATCCTTCAAGGAGCTGTCAGCTGTTACAATCCTTGAACGATCTGTCAACGTGAAGCTGCCTGTATCGCCTTTCCATTCCCGTAAACCTGGCAGCACTTTAGGAACAGGATTGTCTCCGCTTTCTTGTGTATACTGGCCGGGAACGACAATATTAATGTCTTTTTCCGAGGTCGCAAAGTCGCTAGGATCGTTAATATTTTCAACCTTGTAGAGCAGATTGACATCCATAGCAACCAGCGGTTGATGAACCGTACCGTCCATCGCAATGACTTCCTGCGTGTCGGAACCGTACAAGCTGATCTTAAAATCACCGCTAACCTTTGGTAAAACGAGCCTCTTGCCATCCTTCGATAATGTAGGCTGCTGCTCTTCGGCTGCTTTCAGTACATGGTTCGCTGTAAAATGTTCATATTGATAAGCTTCCAATTCATACATACTGGAGCCGTAATATTGATTGTTCGTATGCTTCCATTGTTTATTTTGTTGATATTTAATATATCTGACCGGTTTTTGGTCGAATACAATCGTCCGTACTTCCTTATCGCCTTGTTTGTTGCTTATTTCCTTATATACGCTTTCATAAGCATTGCCGTCCACTGAAGTAAATACTTCATAGTCGGGCGAGACAGCATGGAAGTTAATGATGATTTCACTTACGTCTTGTACTTCTCCCAAGTCCACAATCAGCCACTGATTGTCAATCTTATCGGCAGACCAGCGTGTGCCCACATCTCCGTCTACAGCCATTTCGCCTACAAATTGTGGGTACCTCCAATTCCCCCCTACTTTTCCACCTTCCACGCCCGAATAGGTGATGGGTTTTTCCAGCGCCAGATTAATATTTTCTTCCGTTATTTTTCCTTCGCCGACGTACAGCTCGTTTAAACGCATGCCGGAATTCGCGTCCCACTTCAGTTTGAGTTCGCTGAACGGCGCATATGAGCGAAGATCGATGTTCTGATACGCGTCCGTAAACTTTCCAACTTCGATCCATTCCGCGGAAGCCTGCGCGGCTTTTTTGACCATCAGTTTTACTTCCGATCCCTCGTTTTTCATCAGGATCAGATTAGTCGCATTCGGCGTATTGATATTGTTGTAGGTAAGTTCTCCTGCTGACTTGTCGATATCCACATAGCTGAAAATATCCTGATCAAGAAGCTTCTCTAGGCCGCTCAGATTACCTGAGAGAACGAAGGTGTCCTCCTTGACGTTTTTATTGATCTCAATCTCATGGACCTTAAGCCATAGATTCTGCTTGCTGTCGGTGAGCTTCAAATAACGCCCCAGTGTCCCTTTACAGTCAATAGTATTGATATTCCCCGCATTACTGAAAGTGATCGGGTCACGCCAAGTTTTTCCATCGGAACTGAATTCAATCTTACCAGAGGTTACCACGTCCTTATCGGAATGAATGAGCATGTCATAAATCGGGATTTCACTTCCCAGATCGAATATAAAATTCCGATCTCCGTTCGGGGATGGACGGAGCCACAAATACGTGGACAGATTTCCGTCGACCATATTGCCCGCGTTTCCTTCATATATAGACACATTATGAGCCGTTGCCAACAGGGTCGGCGAGCCGCCGAATTTTACCGAAAGCTCGGCAAGCTCAATAGTCTTTGCCTCTTGAGACGTATTGCTCACTCGGATGTATTTTGCCGCAGTGATATGTGAGTCCGACCAAGGCATCACGCTCCAGTTAACCCCATCTGCCGAGAACTCGGCAGTCAGAGACTTAAGGCCCTCGTCGATTTTCAGCGTGTGTGCGTTTTTCAGCTTATTAAATTGGAATCCAACATAATCCCCAGGTTTTAGAGTGATCGCCGCTACATTCTTCAGCGCTGCGGAAGCGCCAGTAAACGTCAACGCCCGATTCTCCAGCGTGGATATGTTGGTATAGATCCCCGCGGGTTGCTCCACGTTTACTTGAAACTCCTTGACCGATAAACCGCGGTTCGGCGATCCGGTTTTCTCGTCGGTGAACTCATCCGTTGCACGGTAACGTAGGAATTGGGCAGAAAGGTCAAGTCCCTGCGCCGAGACCGTGCTCGTATCGAATTCTGCAATCCCCGTCCAGGTTCTGTTGTCCACTGACGCTTCGAGTACGCCCTGTTTATAGCATTTCGTGTTATCCATCACGATGGTTACATTATCGATATACGTGCTCTTGCCCAGATTCACGCCGAAGTACGCGCCTTTTGAAACCACTGCGCCCGAATCGGTTTCCGAAGCTGTCGTCATATTGCCGTCCAACATCTTCGTGTAGTCAAGGGTCGAGCTGCCGAAACCGCGTGTTTTGGACGGCAGGGAGAGCTTTTCCATCAGTTGTGTTTCCAGCAGGTTCAAGATCTCCTCGGTAAAGGGCACAAGCTCCTTTTGCGCAACGACCTTGGACGCGGACACCGCTGTTTTCAGCTCCGCTCTGCGCTCGGAAATCACCGTCATTGCCGCCTGGATGGATGCAGAATCATCCGCAGAGATCTCTCCCAACTCCATCAGCCCTTGTACGGCGTTTCTGCTTGCTTGTGCGATCTTCCTCATTTTGTCCAACCAGGGCGTAAGTTCTTTCGAGATGCCGTTTGTACCCGGATAGGCCTTCAGCGTGTCCACAGCGCCGACAATCTCTTCAAACTCCCGAACAAGAGAAGTGCCAGGTTCCGAAATATCCTCGTTGCCTGCCAACGCTTGTTTAAAGACATTTATCTGCGGCAGCAGATAGAGCGATTCGCCTGCGTCAAACGGGTTCAAGCCGTGCGATGCATTCTGCGAAAAAATACGCAGTGCGTTCGCCACTTTGGGATTGTCCGGTATGATGTAGTCAAACGAATCCTGCCAGCTCTGCTCATAATCGTATTCACCAGTGTTCCAGGTGTAATCCGCAACGCTGAACAGTGACACCTTGGACGCCTGCGCCTGATTCATCGGATTTGAGGCAAAACCCGAGATCTTATTAACGCCAGAGTAAAGCCCCTTGGAAGAACCCATATGGACATAACCCGCGCGCCCCAGATCGTTTACCGGATAGTTCCACCAGATATAGACCGGTCTATTGATATATTGCGTGACCCAGTCGATGACACTCTGCTTGACTGGCGAAACGACGTTATCACCCGTCCACATGATTTGTACATCTTTCGGGAACTTGCTAATGCTTTGCAGATAGTTAATCGTTGACTGACTGCCGCTGTCCTTGCGATAATACTGAGGGCAAAAGATAATAGGCTTGACATCGCCCTTGGGCTTGATGTATTCGCTATCGATCCGCGTGATGAAGCTCACGAGCTGATCATTATTCGTCGCGGAATCATCAAAGAAAATGGCGAATTGCCGAACGCCAATGCCGTACATCTGGTCGAACTTGTTCTTGAGCGCCTGAATGTCTTCTTCCGAGCCGAGATTGATCTTGCCTCCGACATGGGCTGCCCAGACGAATTCAACGTTGGTCTCCAGCCCCTTATCGACCAGCTCTTTCAGTTCGGCGAGCTTTGCGGACGGATACGGTTCCCTCCATTTCGCTGCATGATAGGGATCGTCTTTGGGTCCGTACAGATAGGAATTCATCTTGAAGTCACCGCCGAACGCCATCAAGTCCTTGCGGTTCTCGTGTGACCATGGCGTGCCGTAAAAGCCCTCGATGAAGCTGCGAAATTTAATATCCGAATAATCTTCAACCAGCACATCAGTTAAAATGCCTTCTGCCTGCTCCAAGATCTGATCGAGCGTGGTGACTCCGAAAAAAGCGCCGCCATTGTCAGCGCCCATGATGGCGATGACCTGGTCGGATTCGGAGGTCTTAAGCACATAGCCATCATCCTTTTTCACGGAAACCTCCGGATCAAATTTTCCGTTTAAGTACTCATAATCGGCTCCCTTGTCGTTGTCGATGCCAATCAGAACATCAATATCATCCTCTGACGCGGTTTGCCCTGCCTTCATAACAGTGAAGCCCCTTTCCTCGAAAATGTTTTGCGCCTTGGTTGCCGTATGTTCGCTGACGTCTTCTTCCATCACCAGATTGATCGTTTTTCCCGCAAGCTGCATCACGCCTTCGCCGTAAGCATAACGGTGCACCTCTGGATAAAAGACATATTTGCCTTTGGTCTTGCCCCCTACTACAACCGGGTAGACCTTCGTATCCGATGCATTGTTCTTCGTAAAGATTGCGGTAAGCGTAACGGCTTGATCCTGCTCGCCTCTTGTAACTGTAGCGTTTCCGCCGTCGATAGCAATGGCGTTGCTGTTCGACGTCCATGCGATGCTAACGCCATTTTGATCGGTCAGCGGAAGAGTCAAATGGTTGAATATCCGCTCGGGCACCGTGATGTTTTGCTTAGCGATCGCTATGTAACCGCTGTCATCAAGCGGTGCTTGAAACACGCGCAGTTCATACAGCGAGTACCCCCATTTGTTCGGGGTGCCATCCGTATTCAGACGGGTACGTACACCCTGAAACTTCACATAGCGTGCTGTGACCGGCGTTTCTAACTCAATGGTGTCAGTTCCTCCTGCCGCATAGTTGGCGCTGTCCTCATGCACCCTCGTCGTGATTTCCGTCCACTTCTCGGCATCGTCGGACGCCATCAGCTTGTACTCTGTGGGGTACCTCTCAAGGGCCGCCTCGATCTTGTTGAAACGGTATTGTTGTCCCATATCGATATAAATCCACGATGCATAAACCTCGGGAGTATTGCCCGAATTGGATGCCCAGCGTGTACCTGCATTCCCGTCAACAAGATTCCCCTTTACAAAGCTGCCGTCATGTCCACTCTCGAACACAGGCTTCCCCAACGCAAGGTTGATATCGGTCGTCCCGATTCCATCCCCGGCATCCGAGTAGGTTACTGCATCAGCCAAAGCTAAATTAAGATTATTCGATTCATTTTCCTCCGCCGACACTTTAATTCCCTGGAACATATTTACTATTAACAAGAGAATACAAAGTATCGCGAAATTCATTTTGCCCCTTGTCCTGATTTCCATGTAAATCCTCCTCGTATAAACGTACTAGTAAGATCATATTGTTCTTTTTTCAGTTGCTCCGGACAACTGAAATGGAATGAATGCAAAGTGATCCAATTTTAGATTTCAGTTAATGATCCCCCCCTTATTTTTGGTATAGCGACATTGGTCTTCACCCATCATCGCGAGACTTCAACTGGGCTCCCGCCGACTAGTTGTGCCTGGCTTGGCTATTTTTCACAACAAAAAAGGGGCATTAGCAAAAAGTGTTAACTTTTTACTAATGCCCCTTATGTCTAGCCCTCAGGGTAACACGTAATAGGCTTATTTAATTTACAAATATCCATATCGCTTGATTGATTCCATAATATAGCAGAACCCTACCCCTGTCAACAATCATTGACTAGATATTGCTTCTTCATCAGCTGTAGCTGCGCTGAGAATATGAATGCGACGCTAGTTCTTCAATAGATGATACATTTCGAGCCATCTGCGCTTATTATGGATTGAAAATTTTTATTGCAATCATTGAAAGGTCGGCGATATCGATTTTACCATCTCCGTTAATATCGGCAATCTTAATTGCTTCCCAGTTGGAATCGTCGGAGTTTTTACCGTAATATCTTGCTACAAGGGCCAGATCGCCAATGGATACGATGCCGTCCCCGTTGAGATCCTCTTTCACTCGCGGAATGACCGAATCGATGAAGGTCTGAAGCGCCTGATTCAGGTCCGCAATCGCTTGATCGACTTCCTCTTGCGACGCTTCGGCCTTATCCGCTACCGCTTTAGCCTTGTCGATGGCAGCCTGCAGAACGGCTTTGGAGCCTTCAGGGTATTGCTGCGGTTTCGTGCCTTCCACCGCGCTATCGTGTGCGCTTTGTGAACGGTCAATCAAAGCATTTAATTCTTCCTTCTTCACCGCAACAATCTGGATACGGTGGAATACGTCTTCCAGTTGGAGTTCCATACCCTCACTGTCAGCGACAGTCGCGCCTGCAATCGTGATGCTTGTCGACTCTGTTACTTCTAATGTTTTAGCGTTCCACTTCAGTGTCAGCAACGCCCCATCCGTATTCACGCCCTGATCCGCGCCCATGCTTGCCACAATCAGACGAACTTGACCTGCCTTGTCATCTAGCTGCTCCACGATTTTCAATCCATCTTTCAACGATTTCGCAAATACGAATTCTACTTTCTCCGGATCATATTGGAGGGTCAGATCTTGGGCATAAATAGCTCCGCCCACATGCTGCAAGCCGTAAGTCAAGTCAAAGGAGCCGCCGGCATTGGTTTTGTCGGCGCCCGACAATACCGCTATTGTCGTTTTTGGTTGTTGATCAGCGATCACTCTATAGACAGCACTTGCTTGTAATGTTGTTCCTTCAACAGTTCCTTTAACGGCATACACACCCGCCTTCGCAACCATGTCTGCTGTAATTGAAGTCCATACAACGTTAACAAGTCCTGTCGATCCATCGTTGTATACAGCCTCAATTTGTGCAGGAAGTGAGGGGATTACACCAACTTTTGTATCCACGGCGACCGATTTATAGTCGACGATGGTCTTTACGAATGGTTTCACTTCAAAGACGTTAATCTCCGCAGCCGATGCCCATCCGGCAACGCCCTCTGTTGCTTCGAGTTTGACATAGGATGCAGCTGTCGAAGCAAAGGTTGCACTTTTCTCTGTATTGTTATTTTCCCAAGTTCCGCTTGCAACCTTTGTAAAGGCCGCCCCATCCGTACTTACGTATACATTGTAGTTTGTAATAATTCCGTTGCTGCCCGATGGCCTTGGCAAATACGCGACTTGATTAATATTGTAGGCTTCTCCAAGGGTTAAGGTAATCGATTGGGGAAGAACATCCGCTTTGTTCCACTTTGTATGCCAGAATGATTGCGGATTGCCGTCAATCGCCATAGACGCTGCGTTATTTTCGCTGCCCAATTCTTCGCTTGTCGCCGTTGCCGTCATTTGCGATTGAGGGATCGTATTGCCTTTGGATGCAGAAATAGAAAACATCTCTGGTCGACTTCTAACGGTCACCCCATCCAAAGTAACCTTTACTGCAACTGTCGCTTTAAAACCATTATCAATACTACCGTTCACAATAATCGTATTGCTGCCTTCCACAACGGACAACCTGTCATCGCTAAATATATACTCAACCGCGGCCCTTGACAAATCAGCCTGCTCGCCTGTACTTAACGTTCCCTTTAGAGCACCTGCGATCGGCTCATTCTCCCTAATGGTGTTGCTGCTTAGAGAAAGCTTCACTTCTCTCAGATAAGGGTTCAGATGTACGTTTCCGACAGCATCTACATCCACATAGAAGAAATCACTAGCGCTGTAGCCGTCAAGCCTCGCGGTTACGTAGATCCTCGCCTTGCCCTCTGACCCCGCTGTAATCACCCCATCTGCGCCAACAGCTGCAACTGACGGATTTTCACTTGTGATCATAATTTCTGCATCCGTAAGGTCAAGCAAAGTACCATTGCCCGAATTACCCTCTACATCAACCGTTACGGTTTTGTTATCCGCTCCGATTTTCGGATCAAGTTTAATGCTGGCAAGTGAATGAGGTAGTTCAATTACGCCGACGTAGAGCTCGTTTACACGCAGGCCGGAATTCGCGTCCCACTTCAGTTGGAGTTCGTTGAACGGCACATATGAGCGAAGATCGATGTTCTGATACGCATCTGTAAATTTTCCAACTTCGATCCATTCCGCGTCATCCTGCGAGGCTTTTTTGACCATCACTTTTATTTCCGACCCCTCGTTTTTCATCAGGATCAGATTAGTCGCATTCGGCGTATTGATATTGTTGTAGGTAAGTTCTCCTGCTGACTTGCCGACATCTGTATAGCTGAAAATATCCTGATCGAGCAGCTTCTCTAGGCCGCTCAAATTACCTGAGAGAACAAGGGTATCCTCCTTGATGTTTTTGTTAATCTCAACCTCATGAACCTTAAGCCATTCACCCTGCTTACTGTCGGTGAGCTTCACATAACGTCCTAATGTACCTTTACAGTCGATAATATTAATGTTCCCCGCGTTACTGAACGTGACCGGGTCACGCCAAGTGGTTCCGTCAGAACTGAATTCAATCTTACCGGAGGTTACCATGTCCGTATCGGAATGAATGAGCACGTCGTAAATCGGGATTTCGCTTCCCAGATCGAATACAAAATTCCGATCTCCGTTCGGGGATGGCCGGAGCCACAAAGACGTGGACGGATTACCGTCAACCATATTGGACGCGTTTCCTTCCCAGACAACGACATTGTTAGCCATTGCCTTCAGGGATGGCGAGCCTCCGAATTTTACCGAAAGCTCGGTAAGCGCAAAGTTCCTTGCCTCCTGAGACGTATTACTCAATCGGATGTATTTGGCCGCAATGATATGTGAGTCCGACCAAGGCATCACGCTCCAGTTCATCCCATCCGCCGAGAACTCAGCAGTCAGAGATTTGAGAGCCGCATCAATTTTTAGTGAATGTGTGTTTTTTAGCTTGTTAAATTGGAATCCGACATAATCCCCAGGGTTTAGAGTGATTGCTGCAACATTCTCCAGCGCTACGGAAGCGCCTGTAAACGTCAACGCCCGATTCTCCAGAGCGGACACGTTGGTATAGATCGCCGCGGGTTGCTCCACGTTTACTTGAAACTCCTTGACCGATAGGCCGCGGTTCGGCGAACCGGTTTTCTCGTCGGTGAACGCATCTGTTGCACGGTAACGCAGGAATTGGGCAGAAAGGTCAAGTCCCTGTGCAGAGACCGCGCCCGTATTGAATTCCGCAATCCCCGTCCAGCTTTTGTTGTCCACTGACGCTTCAAGTACGCCCTGTTTATAGTATTTTGTGTTATCCATCACGATGGATACATTGTCGATATGCGTTTTCTTGCCCAGGTTCACGCCGAAGAACGCACCCTTCGACACAACGTCGCCGTAGGAGGTTGTGGATGTCTCCGCGGCCGTTGTCATATTGCCGTCCATCATCTTCGTGTAGTCAAGGGTCATGCTGCCGAAACCGCGCATTTTGGGCGGCAGGGAGAGCTTTTCCATCAGCTGTGTTTCCAGCAGGTTCAAGATCTCCTCGGTAAATGGCGCGATCTCCTTTTGCGAAATAATTTTGGATGCGGACAACGCTGTTCTCAGCTCTGCTCTGCGCTCGGAAATCAATGTCATAGCCGCCTGGATAGATGAAGAATCATCTGCAGAGATCTCACCTAACTCCATCAGCGCTTGTACGGCATTTCTGCTTGCCTGTGCGATCTTCCTCATTTTGTCCAACCAGGGCGTAAGTTCTTTCGAGATGCCGTTTGTACCCGGATAGGCTTTCAGCGTATCCACAGCGCTGACAATCCCTTCGAACACTCGAACCAGAGAAGCACCAGATTCCGAAATCTCCCCTCCGCCTGCCAACGCCTGTTTAAAGGCTTTCATCTCTGGCAGCATGAAGAGCGATTCGCCCGCTTCAAACGAGTAAATGCCATCCGTGGCGTTCTGCGAAAAAATGCGCAGTGCATTCGCCACTTTGGGATTATCCGGTATGATGTAGTCAAACGAATCCTTCCAGCTTTGCTCATAATTATATTCGTTGGTGTTCCAAGTATAATCCGCAACGCTGAACAGCGATACCTTGGACGCCTGCGCCTGATTCATCGGATTCGAGGCAAGGCCTGAGATATTGTTAACGCCGGAGTGAAGCCCGTTAGAAGGACCCATATGAACATAGCCCGCCATCCCCAGATCGTTCACCGGATAGTTCCACCAGATATAGACCGGCCTATCGATATAATGCGTGACCCAGTCGACGACGCTCTGATTGATCGGCGAAATGACGCCATCACCCGTCCACATGATTTGTACATCTTTCGGGAACTTGCTAATACTTTGCAAATAATTGATCGTTGCCTGACTGCCGTTATCCTTGCGATAATACTGAGGGCAAAAGATAATAGGCTTGACATCGCCCTTAGGCTTGATGTATTCGCTGTCGATCCGCGTGATGAAGCTCACGAGCTGATCGTTGTTCGTCGCGGAATCATCAAAGAAAATGGCGAATTGCCGAACGCCAATGCCATACATCTGGTCGAACTTGTTCTTAAGCGCCTGAATGTCGTCTTCCGAGCCGAGATTAATCTTGCCCCCGACATGGGCTGCCCAGACGAATTCAACGTTGGTCTCCAGCCCCTTATCGACCAGCTCTTTCAGTTCAGCGAGCTTTGCGGACGGATACGGTTCTCTCCATTGCGCTGCATGATAGGGATCGTCTTTGGGTCCGTACAGATAGGAATTCATCTTGAAGTCGCCGCCGAACGCCATCAGGTCCTTGCGGTTCTCGTGTGACCATGGCGTGCCGTAAAAGCCTTCGATGAAGCCGCGAAATTTAATATCCGAATAATCTTCGACCAGCACGTCGGTTAAAAATCCTTCTGCCTGCTCCAAGATCTGATCGAGCGTGGTGACTCCGAAAAAAGCGCCGCCATTGTCAGTGCCCATGATGGCGATGACCTGGTCGGATTCGGAGGTCTTAAGCACATAGCCATCATCCTTTTTCACGGAAACCTCCGGATCAAATTTTCCGTTTAAGTACTCATAATCGGCTCCCTTGTCGTTATCGATGCCAATCAGAACATCAATATCATCCACTGACGCGGTCTGCCCTGCCTTCGTAACAGTGAAGCCCCTTTCCTCGAAAATTCTTTGCGCCTTGGCTGCCGTATGTTCGCTGACGTCTTCTTCCATCACAAGATTGATCGTTTTTCCCGCAAGCTGCATCACGCCTTCGCCGTAAGCATAACGGTGCACCTCTGGATAAAAGACATATTTGCCTTTGGTCTTGCCCCCTACTACAACCGGGTAGACCTTCGTATCCGATGCATTGTTCTTCGTAAAGATTGCGGTAAGCGTAACTGCTTGATCCTGCTCGCCTCTTGTAACTGTAGCGTTTCCGCCGTCGATAGAAATGGCGTTGCTGTTCGACGTCCATGCGATGCTAACGCCATTTTGATCGGTCAGCGGAAGAGTCAAATGGTTGAATATCCGCTCGGGCACCGTGATGTTTTGCTTAGCGATCGCTATGTAACCGCTGTCATCAAGCGGTGCTTGAAACACGCGCAGTTCATACAGCGAGTACCCCCATACCCAAGCAGCACCGTCCGTGTTCAGACGGGGCCGTACGCCCTGAAACTTCACATAACGTGCTGTGACCGGCGTTTCTAACTCAAAGGTGTCCGTTCCTCCTGCCGCATAGTTGGCGCTGTCCTCACGTACCTTGACCGCGATTTCCGTCCACTGCTCGGCGTCGTCGGACACCATCAGCTTGTACTCCGTGGGGTACATTTCGAGAATCGCCTCGATCTTGTTGAAACGGTATTGTTGTCCCATATCGATATAAACCCACGATGCATACACCTCGGACGTATTGCCCGAATTGGATGCCCAGCGTGTACCTGCATTCCCGTCAACAAGATTTTCCTTTACAAAGCTGCCGTCATGTCCACTCTCGAACACAGGCTTCCCCAACGCAAGGTTGATATCGGTCGTCCTGATTCCATCCCCGACATCCGAGTAGGCTACTGCATCAGCCAAAGCTAGATTATGATTATTCCATTCACTTTCCTCCGCCGACACTTTAATTCCCTGAAACATATTTACCATTAATAAGAGAATGCAAAGTATCGCGATATTTATTTTGCCCCTTGCCCTGATTCCCATGTAAATCCTCCTCGTATAATCGTACTTGTAAGATCATTTTGTTCTTTTTTCAGTTGCTCCGGACAACTGAAATGGAGTAAATTCAAAGTGATCCAATATCTGGAGCCTGAACAAGGTCGTGAGCATTGCGTTGGAAGAACTCATTTCATTCCTTCAAAACAAAGGCAAAAACCGTTTTCACAACATGGTGGGCTTAAATTCCAGTTAATGATCCCCCCCTTATTTTTGGTATAGCGACATTGGTCTTCACCCATCATCGCGAGACTTCAACTGGGCTCCCGCCGACTAGTTGTGCCTGGCTTGGCTATATTTCACAACAAAAAAGGGGCATTAGCAAAAAGTGTGAACTTTTTACTAATGCCCCTTCTGTCTTGCCCTCAGGGTAACACGTAATAGGCTTATTTAATTTACAAATATCCATATCGCTTGATTGATTCCATAATATAGCAGAACCCTACCTCTGTCAACAATCATCGAGCGCATATCTTGGGCAGCTTGGATTATAAAAAGTCTGTCCGTTTCAAGATTAATATAACTGGTACTTCTGACGGAGGTCCTCGCGGTGAAGTACGTTCGAATCCTCGCGAATGTAGTGGCAAACGTACGAACGTCGCCAGCGATCAATGCTCCGATTCTTAGTAGATGAGTGGATGAGTAATTCACTGAAGAACAGAATGTCTCCCTTCTCCATTGGAACTGGAATTTGTCTTGAGGTATCGACTCCTTCCGTCTCTTCGGTGTGTGACTCATGCTCCTCTAGATCCTTAACAGCACCATGCGGTAGTAGTCCCAGTTTATGCGTGCCAGGCATTACCCATAGGCAGCCATTCTCGACATC
Organism: Paenibacillus sp. J31R122; assembly: GCF_056269185.1. Lineage (NCBI taxonomy): Bacteria > Bacillati > Bacillota > Bacilli > Caryophanales > Paenibacillaceae > Paenibacillus > Paenibacillus sp. J31R122. The sequence goes on along the minus strand of NZ_JBWDNM010000001.1, from coordinate 202,693 downwards.
TATCACTTCTTCCATAGCTGTCCAGGCTGCAATCATTGTCATTGGATCATTCTTAATATAGTAGTAATCCTGATGGGCTGCTTGTCCTGGAGAGCCTGGTTCCTTATAGAAGTACATACTTTGTACGCATACCGCTTCCTTGCCCATCAATTGAGCAAGCGCCCCGCGAACGATTGCATTCTTCATCAACTGTCTAGAAAAGCTATCGTGCTTGTGAGGATTGAACAGTCTAACAGAATATCTTTTATTATTGTCGCAAGACGCCCACTCTGGCATTGGATCTTGATTTCGGATATCATAAATGTGTCCGTTAAAGGCATCAATAAGGTCTTCGGTCATCCCCTTCTTGAATAGGATATATCCTTGTTCTCTGAAGAATTCAATCTGTGACTCCGTTAAAGGTGTGAGCGGCTTCGTATATATTCCATTCATCATGCATTCTCCTTTGGCGATAACAATTAATTTTCTATCTAAAGGATACTTTGATCGATCTCACTTGACAATATCTATAACTTGCATTATTGTATCTAAAATTGACATTATGCAAGTTATCGTATACGATGTCGACTGGAGAATTGCTTATGACTATTGATAAATTAAATATCCCGTTCGATGCCTTACAATATGCCAATGCTGGTTCTATTGTCTACCCTCCTGGAGGCAGATTCGGTCCCCGGATCCAGCAAGATATTCAGTTCGTCATGCTTTATACTGGAGAAATGAACATCACGATCGATCGACGACATGTCAAAGTTTTACCTGGTCAGCTGATTCTCCTAAAGCCTGGACACGAGGAGAACTTCATCTTCTCCAAAACTGAACAATCGTGGCATCGTTGGATATCCATCCATTTAACCGAGCTAGCCGATGAGACGCAAGAAGTCTTATACCAGCTACCTGAATGTATTACGCTAACTAAGGAGATGAACCAACTAACCGATCTTATGCTCGACGTTCAGCGCCACGCTCCCAATGACGATTCCGCCATTCTAAGCTTGGGACTTGCCGCTATTCATCTATATCCAATTGAATCAAAAAGAGTACTTCTCCAGAAGGAAAAGCACCCTGCCGTATATTCCACTTTAATGTGGATCCATGAACATTACTCAGACGAGATCACGCTTGAGATGCTAGCCGTACAAGCCTGCATCTCACCTGAGCATCTACTGCGACTATTTAAGTCAAATGTTCAATCGACGCCTATACATTATGTGTGGGAGTATCGGGTTAATAGAGCCATTGAACTACTAACTAGTACTGGATTGACTATTTCAGAAATCTCCCATCGCTGCGGCTTTAAAACATCTCACCACTTTGCAAGACTAGTTAAGCAACATACGGGAAAAACGGCAACTGAAATAAGGCAACTATCCTGGAGTGGCTTACTTAATTGATTGTACTTCTATTCTGTTTGAAGCTTCGTTACACGACGAGATTGGCTCCTTTTTGATAGGATTCCCAGTTTTCTATTACGCTTAATTAGATCCCACTGATCCGCACAATTTTTCTTAGGAATGAATTAAATACTCGCTTCCAACCTTCAGAATTCTTTCGTCTTCGACTGATTCTTCTAAATGGGAATGAATAATGGCATGCCCCCTACATTCAAGGATTCTGCCCATTTTGCTGCATACTGACCTCCAGATGGATGCTAAGCCAAGTGATGTTTCTGTATCAATAAGTGTTTGGTAGATCGCCAAATCCACCTGGTCGATGAGATCATGCACTTTGAGCAAAATATCATTTAATCCTTCCGCAGTCCTGACATTCGAAAAGTATGTCAATCGTACGTCGTTAATATCGATATAACTGATTACTGCTTGGAAGCACGACTTTTTTCGACAACTTATCGTGTAGAATATAACAACATCCCCCAACTTAAAATTTATCTTCAATTCCACATATTGACACAATAATTATGTTATAGGATAATAGTCCTTGTGATATTTTTAGGTTTTATGTCTTTTGATAGAGGTAATAATATTTAATAGGTTTATAGAACTATATTTTTTCGTTATAAGGGAGTGGTTGTGGGCTTTACACTAGTCTAATAGTAACCGTGCCGCTAAATAGTTCTTCGGACTCATATATGTGAATCAATATTTACATAGCACATTATGGTCCCAGCTCGTAAATGTTCATCATAAATAATACAAATTGTGATTATTGAGGAGACAACTAAATGAATAAAAAGGTACTTTCTACAGCATTGACTGCCGCATTGGTAATCGGATCGTTAAACGCGGTTGGTACTAGCTTTGCAGCAACGCCCACAGGATTCTTTGATGGGGCAAGCACTCACGCCCAATCCGCAATCCAACGGCTTCTCGATGAAGGCATTATCCAAGGTGACGGAAGCGGTAAGTTCAATCCTCAAGGGCAATTAACTCGCGCACAATTTGTGGTAATGATGGTCAAGTCTATGGCCCTGAAAATCGACCCTAACAAAACGACGTCTTCCAACTTCTCGGACGTACCTGATTGGGCTGCACCTTACATCGACGCCGCTTCCGATGCAGGAATCATCCGCGGAACGGGCAAAAACACGTTCAGCCCGAACGCACCGCTAACCCGCGAACAATCGGCGGTGATAATGGTGAACGCATTGATTTCCACTGGCGCGATTCCGAAAGATGAAACAGCGGAACTGACGTTCAAGGATGGCGTCAGCGTATCCGATTGGGCGAAAGATGCTGTAGCCTTAGCTCTGAAATACGGGCTGATTCACGGTAAACCAGACGGAACGTTCGATCCGCAAGGCACGGCGACGCGAGAACAAGCGGCGGTTATGTTTTCTAACTTTATTGACACGTCTAAAAATCTTGAAGACCTGAAGGAACCTGAACCAACGGCTACGCCTGAACCGACCCCAACGCCTCCAACTGCACCTATCGGTGGCGGACCTGTCGCAGACACGACCGCACCTACCGTACCGACAGGGCTTTCGGTAACCAACGTTACCCACAATTCCCTGACGTTAACTTGGACGGCTTCGACCGATTCCGTAGGTGTAAAGGGCTACGAAGTTTTCGTAAACGGTACGCTCATGGGCAGCCCTGCTGTAACGTCGTTTACGTATTCGGGACTAACCCCAGATACGGATTACGTGTTCACGGTCAAGGCGAAAGACGCGGCGGGTAACCGTTCGGCGGCTAGCGCGACACTTACAGCAAGAACATTGTCAGCCACAGTAGACGGTACGGGATTCCTCAATGACGTTCAATTGTACCTTTTGAACAATAACCAAACCGATACAAATGACGGCGATGTCGGCACGGTATACCAATTTAACGTCAACTTTGGAACAGGAATTCAAGGCGTAACGAAAGACGATATTACAGCGGCTTCCGCATACTTCTACGTAGGAAATGAATTGGTAGGGACGAAGACGGCTACGGAAGACTTTGCTTCTACTATTAAAGATTATGCGGGTCTGACGGGTACGGTATCTCCTACGAAACCCGTAAACAATAATGAATGGTGGTCAACGTCTTACAACTCCACCCAAGCACCTGATCGGGTAGTCGTATCCGTAATCGCTAACGGTGTTACCTACGTGGTAACCGCTAACCTTTCGGCTAACCCTGTCGCAGAAGAATTAGACGGTACGGGATTCCTTAATGAGGTTCAATTGTACCTTTTGAACAATAATCAAACCGATACAAATGACGGCGATGCCGGCACGGTATACCAATTTAACGTCAACTTTGGAACAGGAATTCAAGGCGTAACGAAAGACGATATTACAGCGGCTTCCGCGTACTTCTACGTAGGAAATGAATTGGTAGGGACGAAGACGGCTACGGAAGCCTTTGCTTCTACTATTAAAAATAATGCGGGTCTGACGGGTACGGTATCTCCTACGAAACCCGTAAACAATAATGAATGGTGGTCAACGTCCTACAACTCCACCCAAGCACCTGATCGGGTAGTCGTATCCGTAATCGCTAACGGTGTTACCTACGTGGTTTCCGCTAACCTTTTGGCTAACCCTGTCGCAGAAGAATTAGACGGCATTGGACTTCTGAACGATGCACAGCTTTACCTGTTACCCGCTGACCAAACCGATACAAATGACGGCGATGTCGGCACGGTATACCAATTTAACGTCAACTTTGGAACAGGAATTCAAGGCGTAACGAAAGACGATATTACAGCGGCTTCCGCGTACTTCTACGTAGGAAATGAATTGGTAGGGACGAAGACGGCTACGGAAGCCTTTGCTTCTACTATTAAAAATTATGCGGGTCTGACGGGTACGGTATCTCCTACGAAACCCGTAAACAATAATGAATGGTGGTCAACGTCCTACAACTCCACCCAAGCACCTAATCGGGTTGTTATCAAGGTTACAGCTAAAAGCAAGATCTATACGGTAACGGCTTCAGCGTTTTAATCAAATAACAGCAAACAAGTCGGGGCTAAACGCCTCGGCTTGTTTGCTTGTCAGGTGTTCGTATGAAAAGACATATTGCCTCATCAATAAGATAGAGATCAAGAAATGACCGCAATCCTTACGAAAGAGCGGTCATTTCCATGAATGGAACGAAACTCACCGCTTCACCTTATAAAACTTATGATACAGCCTCATCAGCGCCCGCTTTTCTATCCGCGACACATAGCTGCGGCTTATGCCCAGCTCCTTTGCGATTTCAACGTATGAGAAATCTCTAATCCTCGCTAGCTCATCATTTCTACTATGTCCCGATAGCTTAAACTATATTTTAAATACCATCTCACTGTTAGTAAAATGATTGCTGATTCATAATGCTTCCATGTTGGGTTATCAAGAATTAGAGCTTTGCACCACAACCCTTTAGGTTAATAAAAACAAGGAGCAGCTGCCGCGGCAAACTACTCCATGTGTCGTTCAATTAACGTTACCCTATAGTGGATTAAGCCAAAACTAAAAGAGCAGCTTACTAGACAATCTGTTCCTTGACTAAGAAAATTTATCTGGAAGAGCCTTAAGGATTTCTTCATATTGTAGAGCAACTGCTACCTCTAAAATATGTATAGGGTTTTGATGAGCGTAAGCTAAAAGCAATTCTTTAGTAAATTCATCATCATTTAATTTTAGACTTCTTTTTACTAGTTCCATCATAGCTCTTTGATTACGAAAATTAAGTTGCTCAATTTTTTCCATTGCTAATTCTATATCACCCTGCATTGTACACTCCTACTATCCGTGATCTGCGATTTTAAATTATTTTTTAGCAGTTAATCATCGTTAATATAATAATAATTCGATGCTTTTCCATTCTTTCAGGGGGGATGTATATGAGAAAATCTTAACAAGATTATCCTATTCATGCTGTGCTAGAATAAACGCTCAAAGCCATTCGATCATTTACCTATTATTCGCATACGGAGGGATTTAATCATCATGTACAGACTTCTGGCTCTATTCACTCTGCTCATACTCGTTACCGCAACCGCAGCAAATCACAAAGTAGATGCTTCACCCGTCTTGAAATTCGGCAGCGAAGGACAAGATATTCCGGATCTGCAGTTCCGGCTTCAGACGATGGGTTATTACAATTTGCCCATAGATAAAAATTTTGGTAAGGCCACCCGCAGCGCAGTTCAACGTTTTCAAAAAAATAACGGGCTCCAGAGTGACGGCGTTGTAGGTCCGAAAACATGGGCGAAGCTCAAAAAATTGTCGGTCAACAAAAAAGAGCTTTCCATGCTTGCGCGTGTCATCTATGCCGAGGCCAGAGGGGAAGATTATATAGGTCAAGTGGCGGTAGGTGCGGTCGTAATGAATCGCCTCCAGTCTTCAAAGTTTCCGAATACAGTAAAAGAAGTCATTATGGAGCCAAATGCTTTCTCAGCCGTAAAAGACGGACAGTACTGGCTAATTCCGAATCAAACAGCATTCAAGGCGGCTAAAGCTGCTGTAAAAGGGACGGATCCTACCGGCAATGCGTTGTTCTACTATAATCCGGTTATCTCCAAATCGGCTTGGTTCAAGACGCGTACAGCCACCAAGAAAATCGGCAATCATCTATTTACGCTATAGATATAGCCAAGAGAGAAGGACATTTTTCTAGAATAGGAGAACAAATGAATGAGCATAGACACTAAGGACCGGCATCAGGCTAGAGTTGAATTAGTAATTGATATTATCAAAGGAGTTTTTGAAAAAGAGACTATTCCGGAGGCTTTCAAAGAGAAATTAAATACAATGAGTTATGATGATTTAGGTTTTTATGTATTAGATATCATAAAAAACCGATCTGTTAATGAAATTCTTTAATTGAATATCGGGCTCCTCACGGGTCGCTTCTTGTTAAAAAGAATCAGTAAGGAGTGTTTCAACGTTAAGCTTTCTTCCCGTTACCTCAATAAAAAGAGCAAACGCTGTCGCAGCGCTTGCTCTTTTTATCTTTACAACGCTCTCATAACCCGGTATCGACTAGATGTTGAGCGACATTTTTTTCAATGAGTTGATTTTGTCTCGCTTGCCTTTAAAACTTTATAGTAGAGCGTCCTCCTGGATGATGGAATTTTTAGAGCTATGACCCGTTACGTACTTCCATCATACCGAGGCGTCAGGCCGCCCATTGTGCTTTACTGCTACCGGTCATCGCGAAAAGCTGGTTGCAGAATTGCAGACCTTGCTCAGCTGCGCCTTCCCTTTTATCTGAAGCCTTATTAACCGAATCAATTACTCCAGTAAAATCATAAGCATTTAGATAAAAACCCAAAGAACGTTTCACAGGCCGGTAATATCGCTGCGTATGCCTTTTAGTAAATCGGATGTATGATTTAAGTTGCGCAGATTTAACGATTAATCCCGATTGTCACAATTTCACAAGAACCAATCGCTAGAGACATTTGGCCTCCCGTGCCAGATTCAATTGGTTGTCCCTTATCTTCCATGATTGAACTTTTGTAGAAATAATAGTATGGAAGGTTAGAGCTAAGCTTTAATTCAGCCTCTTGGAAGTCCATGTTGTACCAACGAAGTAACAGATCATCCGTTCCTTCATTTATTTTCATCGAGGAGAAAGCCATCTTATTGCCTTCCCACTTGAATGGCGCAAACGTTGGTGCAATACTTCCTTGGTGAATGTCTGTTTGGCATGAAGTCCACGGAATTTGGAACTGGTAGGCTTTCGCATAGGCGCCCGACTGTACACCGTCACCGTTATGTGGAATGATGACCATACGGACGGTATGTTCACCCTGACATTGCGCTTCAGGCGTCGGGAATAAGCCCCAGTCGCCAAGCTCGCCAACCGCTCGAAGCAGCGTAACTGCAATTGAATTGCGACCATCGCGCAGCACTTCGTATTCATTTAAACCTAAATTGGCCACAACAAGACCTGCATCTGCCTCGCTAATGTCAACGAATGCCTGCTGATGCTGTGTATTGCTTGGGTTTTCCCATTTGGATGCCGGCAAAATGTCCCGCTGAGGGATTTCAAACATGGAATCGACGCGATGAACTTTCGTGTTCAGATCGGTTGGGAACAACATCCGCAAACGATGGTCTTTGGCTTGGTTGTTAAAAGTAACAGAGATCTCCACCCCTTTGCCTTTGCTGCTCAGGCTTACAACCGTACGAATCTGGATCGGTACCATGCGCTCCGAACGCTGTGCTTTCCGGTCTTGAAAATGAATCAAAGCGCGCTGCTCTTCTTCGAGCACTTCGTCAGCAGACGCAGGAATTTCCCAATCGATTACAATTTCAATGGATGCCTGGTATGGATGGTCCTCTAACACCCGAATTTGTGCATCTACCCCATAGGTCGTACGCGGTGTTTCACCGACAGGCTGTTTATATATATATTCGTTACCGATATCCCCTGTATTTTCATAAATGCCTAGATCCCGATAAATACGGCCGTTCACTTTGTCTGTTAAGCTGAATGAACCGTTATCGGCGATTTCAATCTTTAGCGATTCATTTTCCAAAACGCGTTCTCCCGCTAAGACCCTGGAAGCCGGAATCTCCGTTTCACGATTAACCCAAGCATACGCCTTCAGCCCCAATGCAGGAACATTCTCTGCTTCAAAGGTAAGCTTCACCTTGCGGCACAGATACGGCTGGCGGAATTTATCCTCCGGCAGATCGTAACCGAATTGAAGTCCGAGATCTTGGGACGTACATGGAATGGCACTCCCATTCTCATCCACGAGAATAATGCCTGAAAGATCCGCCGACTTCACGATATCACTGGCTTCCTCATGCGTATATTTGTCATACAAATACACACGTAAGACATCTAGCTCGATACTCACGACACCGGTTCGCTCCCAACCGGATGTATTCATAACGATGAGGGGAAGGGCGTTGTCTCCCAATCTGGCAAATCTAGACGTATCTACAAATTCAGCAATAGCTCGTTTACTCTCATCAACGATCGCTTCAGCCACATGTCGGCTTTTATCGAAGCGCGTCACCATTTCACGGTGCACATCATCTATAGAACAGCCGCAAATGCTGTCATGCGGATGGTTTTGCATCAATGTTTTCCAAGCATACGTGAACAGATGATGCGGGTATTTCTCTTGTGCTTCAAGGATATATGCTAAAGCGGCCAGAGGTTCGGCTACCTTTTCCAGCATCGCTTGTCCTAACTGATTCATTTGCTTCAAATATACCCTGGCGGAAGCGGTGTTCACGAGTGTATTCCAGCCGTCTGTACGCTGACTGCGAAGCTCGCCTTTTACAATAGATAGCTCATGATTCAAAGAGTGCTGAACAGCCTGCAAGTAATCTATGAAATTTGAATGAATAAAGGTTGTATCCGTATAAAGCTCGCGCGCGACTTGAATCGCTTCGGGCAAATCCAACTGAATCGGCTGATGGTCGCAGCCATTCATAAAGAGCAGCTCGCCCATTGATGCATATTTCTCAGTATCCGCCAGCTTCTTCTCCCAGTAAGCCTTCGCTTCTTCGCGGTCAACAGGAATTTCAGATCCATTATTATACCAGTTCGCAAAAAGGATTCCGAGTACCTGGGAACCATCAGGTCCTTCCCAAATCAGCTCTGAAAACGAAGATTCGTAATCGGAGTCAGATACGGTATTGTTAAAGCCCGTTGGCTTAACGCCTCGGCCAAACAACGCATTCGTAATCCCAGACTGCTTCATTAATTGCGGCGTTTGACCCACCAGACCGAACGTATCGGGAAAATAGCCGATCTTCGCCACAGGGCCATATTTCTTCGCATCTTGGTGTCCGATCTGCATATTCCTCACGTTGGCCTCGCCGCTGGTCAAAAATGCATCCTGTAGGATATACCAAGGACCGATCAAAATACGGCCGTCTTGAATAAATTTGGCCAATCTATCCTTTTGATCAGGTCTGACTTGAAGATAATCCTCCAGAATAATCGTTTGTCCATCTAAAAAGAAGCTGCGATAATTCTGATCTTGGTCCAGTTTATCCAGCAGCGTATCCACCAGCTCTACGAGACGAACATGATGCTTTTCATAGGGCAAGTACCATTCACGATCCCAGTGTGTATGTGAAATGATATGCGCGGTTCTCTTTGTGCTCATCGTTTAATTCCTTTCAATATGAAATCGTCATGTGTATTCACTAATCCCTTATTGGGCTTTTTCTATCGAAACCGCACCATAAGTTCGATCGGATAACGTCCTGCGTTGCGTCCGTATAGTGCGAGACCCCCATGGTCGGCTTGCAGTTCAATCTTCATGCTGCGGCTCCGGTTTAATTTGGCTGCAACACGGCCCGGCACATTTATCCGGCACAGATAACCGTATGAGCCCGCTTCATCCAATTTGTCATGAACCGGCTGATAGTGCCAGGACAATACGCCTCTGCTATCGGCCGGATCGTCCGGCAGAACGATCGAGCCGATTTTCTCTCCGTCCACCAGCACACTTACGCGTGACTCGTGCCGCTCATCGTCGGTCATATAATAGGTGTTTCTATTGTATTCAACCATCGCATCGTCGCCATGCATCATGTTGAGGCCGGCGACGAGATCCTTGGCTACCTCGATGTTGCGCGCCAGTACACGCTTGGCGCTTGCCTCGAACAAAATTTCCAGTTCTCCGATAAATGCTTGCTCAGACTGATCAGGCAGCTTAATTTCGTATAGGAAACCACCTTCATTGGCACCGTTCACCTTCGCCGCCTGGATCGCTTCCCACTCATAGGCAAATGTTTGTTCAACGAATTCATTCACAGGGACGGAAATAAATGCACCCGGCTCCTCATATACGCCGTTCACTTTGCCACTGCGCACATCGAAGGTAATGAAATTGCGCGTTACCGTCTCACCGGATTCGTCCAGCAAACGGATGGCCAATACGGCAACGGCATCTTGATTCGGCATACGGACGGACAACGGCTCAAGAGGCGATACGCCGTATAAGCCCCAGTCAACGGAAACTTTGCCATTATCAGACACTTTGCGTATACCGAGATTGTCGTACCACAATTCCCAGGCAACCTGCAGCTTTTGGCCATGATAACGGTCTGAGAAGCTCGAACGAAGCAGGGGCACAGCTACAGTCTCGCCCGCTTTAACCGTCTGGCTTGGAGGAGCAACAATAACAATAAAGTCCGACGAGTGCAGATCAGCAATCGTCATGCCCGGCACGAATGCCTCGTAACCAAATTGTTTATCTGATCCATCCAAGCGGTAGTAGCCGTTGAACTCATTCGTTACATCGCGGAATTCGGTGAATACGAAGCCGCAAATCTTGTCGTGAAGTCTGAACTCGTTAATCATGTACCGGTAATGCCAGGCAAGGTCGCTGTCGCCCGCTCCCCCCGTAATGCCCCAAACATTTCCACATTCGCTGTTCATCAGGGGAGCATCCGTCTGCACATTGGGACCGATGCAATTGAACGATGATCCCGGGTATGTTTTCTCCACCACTTCATTAATATGGTCGCGCACCTGTTCATATCCGTTGATATAGAAATGCCATGTATTAATGTCTGACTCCACATGGTCCCAGTTGCAAGGTGAATTGTCTTCAACTATTCGAGTCGGATCAATTCCTTTGGCCCATTTGTATATTCCCCGCACCCATTCCTGAGTTTCTGGAAGATAGTTATTCGGATGTTGTTGATCACTCGTGAGAGACGTAGCCTTGCTGTCCGTTTTCAGACCCCATGTTTCGTTAAACATAACCCATGAGAAAATGGACGGATGATTATAGTCCCGTTCCAGGATCTCCAGCGCTTCACTCTCATAAGAGTCTCTCGCCCGTTTATCCGGATTTCCCCAAAAGCACGGCATATCTTCCATGACCAAAAGTCCAAGCTTGTCTGCCCAATACAGCTTACGGGGCTCTTCCGGCTTGATATGAATCCGCACGAAGTTAAGGCCCAGACGCTTCATGAGATAAATTTCGTCACGCATCTCATCGTCCGAAGGATAAGTGAAATAGCCAGTAGGGTGATAAGATTGATCCAGTGTACCGTTTAAGTAAATCGGCTTGCCATTCAGCGTAATCCAGCGGTAACCCCGGTCATCAATGCGTGCCGTCCCGATTTCGCGGATACCGAAATAGGTGGCTACCATATCCACTCCGAAATCGCCTTCCAAAAGAAGCTCGCCTTCATATAGGTGCGGCGTTTCGGGGCTCCAGAGCATCGGATTGTTTACTTCGAAAGACGTTGCGATCTTGTTCTGGCCTTCGTTAAGTGTAATCTCCGTCTTATGCGAGACCGCGCCTTTCGCAAATTGAAAACTGAGCTCTACCTTCCCTGCCTGATGGGCGAAGATGATCGCCGTCACATCAACTCGACCACTTATCGCCGTTGTGAACTTGGCGTTCCGAATATAGGTTTGCGGCCTCGCCTCCAGCCATACGGGCTGCCAGATGCCACGGATTTCACCATAGCCTTGTTTGCCGCGTGTCTGGAAATCTTGATCCAAATCCTCTGCGCGCACAACGATTGTATTTTCGGAACCGGTCTGCCAAACATCGGTCACATCAAATTCAAATGCGCCATATCCGCCCTTGTGGTTGCCAACATAGGTTCCGTTGATCCAGACATCGGTGGAATAGTCGACCGCGCCGAAGCATATGAACACTCCGGAATCGTCACTGGATGGATTCCAACTCAGCGAACGGCGGTACCAGGCGATGCCTTTGTCTTCAACGCCGATTCCCGACAACGGGCTAGTCCAAGAGAAGGGAACGATGATGTTCGAACTATAAGCATTCTCATCAGTAGTCTCCCATGATTCCTTCAAGCCCTCATTATTCGGGTCAAATCGAAACGACCAGATGCCATTGAGATTCAGCCATTCCTTCCGTTCCCAATCCGGGCGCGGATATTCAGGACGTGGAATATCTGTTGAAGCCGTTGTTGAAACATATGTAGCCATTGTTGCACACTACCTTTCGTTTAGCTGTACTTTATAAATCATTGGGGGTGGAATCCTCTAACATTCATTGATCTTGGTGTAAGTAAGGCCAACCGATTCGAATCGATTGGCCTTAATCGCTTATTTAATTACAGTCGAGTTGAAGCTGCCCATACAGTTATTTCTGCTCCGCCAAGAAAGTATCTAATTGCTTCTGGTATTCTGCAAGAACCTTTTCGATTCCCGCATCGTTTAAGCGGCTTAGGAATTTATCTTTCACTGATGAAAAATCAATGATCCCATTCATTAGCGGACCTTGAGTTGAATACTCAGATGCAATTGCTGAGATTTTAGCCAATTCTGCTTTAACTGGCTCAGTGTCAATTGAGAAACCAATAAGCGGTGTTTGTATGGCACCATCATCCCAGGTTTTAATAACATCAAGTTGCTCTGGAGTAATGTATTTACTGAATTTGTTATACCTTAAATCTGTCCAGGCCCAGCTAATCGGGAAATATTGTTTATCGGGTGAGATCCCCTCATAGGAAGCACTAATACCCTCGGCCTTGTAGTTTACATCTTTAACGCCCAAGGAGAATAAATCATAGTTTTCCTGGCTGCTGTGTAACCAATTGACGAACGCTACTGCTTCTTTCGGATGTTTGCTTGTTGATAATACCGACAACAGATTATCTGCACTAGTGAAGATATATTTGGGCTTATCCGATTCAAATTGTACAAATTCAAGCTCAGCGTTCGGAATGTTCGCTTTTAGGGCATCAATAATTTCAGTGGGACGAATGATATTAGAAGGCATCGCAGCCATTCTGCCTTTGGCAAAATCTCCGTTTATGTCTTTGAACATATTTGGATCACTCGGCAGATACCCTTTTTTATACCATTCTCTTGTTTTATTTACATACTGCTCATAAGCTTCTGAAGCATATAGATTTTTTACTTTAAGCGGTGTTTCATTCACGTCAATATAGAAGAAGCTTCCAGTAAAATCTCCATTGGCAAAATAACTTGGCGCTATTTCTCTGACAAGTCCTCCAGCCCCACCAGCTAGTGGAGTGATCGTCGGATCATTGGTTTTAACGGCTTCCAGATACTTCTCGAAATCAGCCGAGCTTTTAATTTCCGGTAAGCCATATTTTTTACGCAGATCACCGCGAATTTGGAAAGTATCATTGCTTTGAGCAACAGGAACGACACGTGGAATAGCATAGGTTTTTCCGTCAACCTTAACTGATTTCCATACAAAGTCCGAAATATCTTTTAGTAACTCGGGACCGTCGCTTTGGAGATAGTCATCAAGAGGCATTAACACATTCTTACTTACACCTTGTGATAAATCGGAAATGTGAGTCCAAGTTAAGTCATATTTTTCTCCTGCCGCCACAACTAGACTTTGTTTGTTCTTGTACGTATCCCACGGTACAAAAGTATAGTTCAACTTCATATTTAAGCCGTCTGCTTTAAGCTTCTCTGCAATAGCCGCATTAACCGCGTCCAGATCCTTAGGCGGATCTCCCGGGAATAAGATATTTAGTGTAACTTCTTCACCAGTTGTAGCGGTTTCACCCTGCGTTTCAGCCTTATTAGAAGGCGCATTCTTATTATTTGACGTGCCGCAGCCTACTAATAGCGTTGATACTAAAACAGTTGCAATTATGCTTCCCATAAAGAACTTTCTTTTGAACATATTATTCGCTCCTTTTTTATAATGTTGTGTATGTTGTCCGCTCTTCTTGAATCAACCCTTGATTGAGCCGACCATAATACCTTTGACAAAATATTTCTGCACATACGGATAAACGAGAATAATCGGTCCAATCGTAATTAAGAACATCGCGAAAACAATTGTTTCTGATGGTACCTGACCAGTTGCCACATTAGAATGCTGACTCATATAAGCAATCATCGAATTAATCCGATACAATAGGAATTGAACGGAGAACAACTTCCGATCATCAATTAACCACAGGGACATCGTGAAGTCATTCCAATAGCTTAAAGAAGAGAATAGACCTATAGTGGCTAATATCGGCTTAGACAACGGAGTAATGATCTTATAGAAAATAAACCAAGGCCCGGCTCCATCGATTTGTGCTGATTCTGAAAGCGCAGGTGAAATTGATTTGTAAAAATTTCTAAGCAGAAAAATATTAAATGGATTTATCGCAATCGGCAGGATAAGGGCCCAAATCGTATTTTTCAAATGGAGGTAATTAGTGACTACAATGTACCAAGGAACCAGTCCTGCACTGAATACAATGGGTATAAAGATAAGCAGGGCAATGATGTTACGATATTTTACTTTTTGTACAGACATCATATAGCCGAGTAGCGATGATAAAGTTAACGAAATGAATGTACCTGCAATGGTTACGATGATAGTGATTTTATAGGCATTCGTCACAATGTTGTCTTGGAAGATGATCTTATACGCATCTAATGAAAATAAATCAGGGATGAACTTGTACCCATTCAAAACAATGGAGCTTTCATCCGAAATGGAGACCATTATCGCCAAGATGAATGGGACCAGGGTTACCAGGGAAAAGATGATGAATACCAAATAAATGAAAATATCCAGCCAACCAAACTTGTTCTTCAATGCAGTCACCTCTCTTGCTGTTTAAAATAAGGAATAGTCTTTATCATACCGTTTGACTGCCCAGTTGCTGCCTACGACAACAAGGAAGCCAAGGATGGATTGGCATATCCCAATTGCAGTAATCATGCCGTATTCCTGTCCGCCATTGATTAAAGCTCGGTAGATATAGGTGTCGATCACATCCGTCGTTGGATATAACAGTCCATTGTTCTCTACAATTGCATAGATGAGTGCAAAATCCCCGAAGAATATTCTCCCTATGGACAGCAGTGTCAAAATGATAATAGTAGGAACCAAGTTTGGCAGCAAAATGTACCGAATCTTTTGTACCCGAGAAGCACCGTCTAGAGAGGCCGCTTCCATCATCTCTTCATCAATGGATGTAATAACAGCGAGATATATAATAACGGAATACCCCACATTTTTCCAAATACTTGCCGAAGCAATGATTTTCACCCAATATTGAGGTGAGGTATACCAATCAATTGGCACGCCATTGAACATTTCAATCAATTCATTCGCAAGACCATTCTCACTATTGAAAATTAAAAGAACTAATTTCCCAACAATGACGAAGGAGAAGAAATAAGGCAAAAACAAAATACTCTGGAACCATTTCTTCATTCCATTACTCTTTATTTCATTCAATAGAACTGCGAACACTACTGCGAGGATCGTTCCCCATAAAATTTGATTGAAATTGATCCAGAACGTATTAAATGTTATTCGCAGAAAGTCACCATTGGATAGAAAAAATTTAAAGTTTTCAAACCCGCTCCATGGACTTCCGAAAATCCCCTTCACCGGATTAAAGTTTTTAAATGCAATAATGATCCCCGGGTAAGGCAAGTAAGAGAAAGCGAATAAGATCAAGAGACCTGGGAGAGCCATTAGATAATAGGCTCTGTTCGTCCACAGCTCCCTTGCAATACTGTTGCCAATTTTCATTTTCAATCCTCCTTTCTCTTGTTGTAACCGCTTACCACATGTTAAGTGATGTTCAATTATTTGCAAATAGTCAAATCTTTTGATCCTGTTCTAATCTTGGGAAACGCTTACTTCGCCAGCTTGCACGATGAGATGTTCTAATATTTTGTTCGTATTCTAATATTGAGATTCGTACTGGATATATTGTTTTTCAATGTTTTAAGCACTATACTTGTTTGAAAGTAAAGCTTGGCTACTCAACTTTAGCAGAGCTAAAATGAGCATTATGCCTAGTACAACTAGCAAAAATATCAATTTTTGAGATATATCTCAAAAGACAAAAACATTAAAAAACAGCTTCCGAATGAAAATGACGGAGCTGGTCCCGGGATAGTCATATTCAAGTGTGCTAAATCTCTAAAGCGCTTAGAATAGTCACATAGGGATCGATTGCGAGAGGGTGAGTTCATGAAATTAAAATCATTCAAGTCAACTATCATCCTCTATTTCGCCTTATTAATATGTGTTTCACTCAGCGTGCTCGGTGCCACCAGCTATCAAACCTTCTCTAGCTTTACGAAAAAAGAGATGATAAAAAGCACCACATCGATTACGAGTCAAGTTAATTCAAGTCTAGACCTATACTTAGGTGAAATCAAGGACTCTCTCCGCTTTCTCGCCATCGATCAGAACTTAATATCTATTCTTGAAGACTCTATTACAGATGGCGAAGTGTATGAATCTCAACAAGACCGCTCGCGAATTTCCATTTTGTTGAACAATATTTTCTCTGAGAAATCCGATATACGCGGTTACTTTATTTACAATTACGATCATCGCATGGAATATATTAACATCGCCCAGTCTATTAATTTTGAGTCCCCTTTTCTAAAGAAAGTGTGGCAGGATTTTAAAGACACCGAATACGCCTTGCAATTCAAATTCTACGGGGCACACAAACCTGATTACTATGATAACTATAGTAGTGAGTCCGATCTTAATAACGTAATTACGATAGCGGCCAACATTAAGAATGCTTATGATCCATCCGATCCTAATCTGTATGGTGTTGCTGTATTCGATTACAACATTAATAAACTCAAGAACATTTTTGAATCGATTCAAACGCAGCTTGACATACAATCTTTTGTTGTAGATGACGAAGAACAGGTGGTTTACCAATCAGACCCTTCTCTAATCCTTACCGAATCGGATATGGAACGATTATTTCATGATACTTCGGGATATTGGACCCGGATGGTGAACGGAACAAATATGCTTATCGCTTATTCAACCTCCTCGGTAACAGGCTGGAAAACCGTAAGTATGCTTCCTTTTACCCAGTTCAACCAGAAACTATCTGTTATTCGTAATACAACCTTGTTTCTTCTGACTATCATGATTGTCATTACGATTGTCCTAGCTTCCGTCATCACCATTCGTACGACGCAGCCCATCTTAAAATTGGTTACCTTTATGAAGGAAGTCGGCATAGGTAAGTTAGACATCCGGATTGATCGTCATACCGAATATGAGGAAATTATGGTCCTTAATAAAGGTGTTAACAATATGCTTGATAGGATGAAGGAGCTCATTGCTGATTCTATTAAACAACAGCTTCTCCAGAAGGAAGCCGAATACAACGCTTTACAGGCCAAGATGAACCCTCATTTCCTTTACAATACGCTGCAGTCTATCTCGTCTTTGTCCATACTTGGCAGGAATCAAGATATCGAGCTGGTTACGCATTCCCTTAGAGAAATGCTCCATTATTCGTTATACCAGATGAACGAAATGGTTCAAATTAAAGATGAAATACGTTCTGTTGAAAATTATTTACGCATACAGAATATCCGCTATGACGGACGTCTCCAATCCGTTATCCAAGCCGATGACGATGTACTGGAATTCCCTATTAACAAATTTATTCTACAGCCTATTGTAGAAAACTCCATCTATCATGGCTTGGAAAGCAAAGATGGGATATGGATTATCCACCTCCTTATTCAGAATGAGACAGATCATATCCGCATTATCGTGAAAGATAACGGAATTGGGATAACAGAGCAAAGGTTAAGCATAATCAATGAGGAACTTTCCTCTAAAGCAGCTAGTACAAGCAGAATAGGATTAATGAGTATTGCAAATCGAATGGCATTGAGGTTCTCATCTCAATCCACATTAAAGATCGAGAGTGAATGGGGACAAGGAACAACAATCACCCTAATTATTCCTAAAACTAAGTCATTGGGAGATGTACAGGATGCTAACGACATTATTAATTGATGACGAGCCACTGACGACACAAGCGCTTCGCAAAATTATAGAAAACCATTTTCCCAACATTGAAATATTGGGAGAAGCGACAAATGGACTGAAAGCTTGGGAGATCCTCCAAAATCGGGTTCCCGACTTCATTATCTCTGACATAAGGATGCCGAAATTGGATGGCCTGGAGCTCTTGGATAAAGTACGTGACGCAGAGCTGCCAATCAAAGTTATCCTGCTAACCGCCTACGGTGAATTTGAATATGCGCGCCAAGCACTTAAGCTCGGTGCATCCGGCTATTTGCTTAAGCCCTATATCCAAAGCGAACTCATCAAGGAGGTACTTCGCGTCACCAAAGAGATTGAGGCAGAGAACGGGTATAAGAACATCCTATCCAAAGCCATACCACTGTTTGAAGAGAACGCTTTGAAAAAGCTGCTTGTAGGTAAACTGGATTCGAATGGAATAAATGAATTTTTAGAAATGACTGAAGGTCGTTGGGAACAATGTGTGGTCAGTGTCTTTCAGCTTGGCGGACCAAATTTAAAAGCAGAGGAAATCGAGGAAGTCATTAAAATTAGCATTACAGAGGAAATGAATAACCATTTGCTTTATTCCGGTTATCACGGAATCAGTTTTTTCCGCAAGTTTAACGAAATCATTATGATACATGCTTCTAAGGACACGGATACTCATCTCATTCAAGACTGTAATCGAATCCTGTTGAATTATATCCATAAACCTTTTAAGGTCGGTTCCAGCCGAAGCAAATACCCCCCTCAGCGATTGCCAGAAGCCTATGAGGATGCTCTACAGTATTCTACTGCTATTCAAGATATTATCATTACAAAAAACACAACGGATCACCAAGGTGTCTTAATTGATAAAGCAGTAGAGTTTTGTAAACGCTATTATACGACAGACATTAATCTGCAGAAAATTGCTGACCATTTGGATATAAACAAATTTCATTTCTGCAATCTGTTTAAGGACCAAATGCATGTAACCTTCTGGGATTACGTGACCAATCTGCGTATAGACCACGCTAAGAATTTACTTCAAACAAGTGAGGAACGTGTCTCTAGTATAGCTATTCAAAGCGGGTATATTAATACCAGTCACTTTGGACGAGTCTTCAAGGAGATCACCGGCGTTACGCCAGCTGAATACCGCAGACAGGCTAAGACATCTTAATCAGTTTTGAAGGACCAATCGCCTTTGAGAGTAAAAAAATCCTGATTACTTAAAAAGCGTGGTATGCTTTTTTAAGTAATCAGGATTTATGGATTCCTGGCATAGACCACAACATAAACCCGCCTCATTTACTTAGAAACACTCTCGTTTCCACTGAAGACCGGCGAACAAGAGCTTCGTTCAATAATTTTACTGCTTACCATAAAGTTGTCCGGGTAATCACCTTCAAGCACGCCGAGCTTATGCATGAGCTGTTTGACCGATTGTGACCCAAGCTCCGAAGGCTGCAGGTCCATGCCCGTAAGGGATGGCGTTACTTGATGCATCATTGATAAATCACCGCAAATGACGAATAGCGAAATATCTTCGGGTACGCGCAAGCCAAGCTCATTGATCGCATTCATTACACTAAATGCCGTACGATCGTCATCGGCGATGATGGCGGTTACCCTTTTTTTGCGTTCATCCAGAACGCGGATGGTCTCATCATAGCCATAAGTCATATATTCATCGGAGTGAATATCAGGCTTATAATGTACCATATGCGGCTGTAACTCAATCTGATGCTCCTGCATCGCTCGTGCAAACGCTTCTTTTCTCTCGATGGATACCGTCATATGCCTCCCGGCGTTAAGGAACATTATATTACGATGTCCAAACCCGATCAGGTAGCTGCAAATATCCATAATAATCTTGTCGTTATCGTTGTTTACGGTTGTCGCGTCATGCAAGCCATCATTAATAATTTTGCCGACGGTGACGAACGGCACCCGATTTTGATGCAGCAGATTGATCCGTTCATCCTGCTCCGTCGGTCCAAGTACGATAGCCCCGTCGATCGGATAGCTTGCTAGCGACGGCGTTTTGACCTCCTCAATTGGAATCATGTCCAATAGGACGCGATAGCCATATATGGAAGCTTCCAGTACTACGCCATTGATAAATTGGTTATGAAATACGCTGAAGAAGAAATTTCCGTACGGTATCGTAAGCCCAATCGCCATCGTTTTTTTGGTGACCAGACTGCGTGCAATATGGTTTGGAACGTAATTTAATTCCCTGGATACCCGCAGCACCTTTTCAGTTACGGTTTTGCTGGTGCGTCTTTTTTGGCTGAACACATTGGAAACCGTACCTTTTGAGACGCCCGCCAGACGAGCCACATCATCGATTTTTGCCATCTTTGCCTTAACATCCTCTCACAGTATGCTAAACCTCGTCCCCATAAGCCGTTAGTGTAAAGCCTCGTTTGCGAGGCTCGTTGTGAACGCCTTTCAGCTTTAATTCTTCCGCGTAATGACAAGCTGTGAAATGATTATAGCCTACTTCTCGCTGCTCGGGAACTTCTTTCACACATTTTTCAGTGCGGTATGCGTATCTCGATTTATTTCAGCATATTGAACTTACTTCTATCGCCTATATCAGCATCTTGTTCGATTTCAAATGCCTCATAAACAAAGCTTCACGATTTCCCGTTGCCAAATCGGAAAAATGACTGGCTTGCTATCCGCAGAAATTAGAATAGCCCTTCAGGCTGCCTGAAGGGCTTCTCTTCATTATATAATTATAAAACCGATAATATCGTTGCTCGTATTATGCAAGCTCGGCGTTCAGCCGATCTATCAGTTCCACCAGTTCAAGCGGTTCGCGAACGGTATAGGTTAGGCGCTCCGACTCATCTGCAGGCGTGTGCGGGTAGCGCGGCGTCCAACTTTGGAAAATACTCGTGATGCCCAGCGCATTGGCGCCCTTCATATCGCGGCTTCCCCCATATTAAACACTTTCTAAAGTGGGTTGAGTTATTGATTTGGTAGAGTCATACGAACTGATCCCCTGACCTCATCGCTTCCAGTTGGTCTAAGCTCCAAATCTGAGAAAAATAGAAAAAAGCTCAAGCAATATCTTTGCTTAAGCTTAATAATAAATCAGGTAATTCTTAACGCTTCGCCTTATAAAACTGCTGTTGCGTTGCATTCGGATCGATCCGGAGACTGGAGGCAATGACCTAATCCCGAACAATAACTTGATCAAACCTTGATTTCAAAACACCCGGAACCTCTTAAAGTAAATAAAAGGTACCGTTAACTTCTCCTCGAAGCGAAGCGGGAAAAGAGATATACTCATCTTTTGACAGGATTGGGAGTACAGTAATATCACTGGACAGTCCACATTTAGTCTTCAAACTAAAAGCTGAAAGTATATTGTTTTCTATAAGAACAACCCGTTCATGATTTCTATCGTATAAGCAATATTTCAAAGGATTAGTCCTCCTTTTTTTCCACGTTGTTTCTTTATGGTCGCCCCGCTATTCATCCTTTAACCGAACCGGCCATTCCCGAGAGGTTTTGCAGCGCCCAGTTGTCGCCTGAATAAAAAAATTATGATAGAAAGCAGACCTGTGCGAATTTCACAGATCTGCCTAATGATGAAAAAAGGATTATTTCAAGCTGTCCAAGAGTGTTTTTACTTCAGGGCTAAGGTTCAATGCGTTCAGCACGATCGTAAGCGCCTCTGCGCGTGTGGAGTTGCCCTTCGGATCAAATAAGCCATTGCCCTTGCCGCTGATGATGCCCGCTTTTGCCGCATCCTTGATTTGATTCACTGCATAAGAGCTTGCGCTTGCTATATCAGCAAAGTTGCCTTTGGAAGCATCTTTGTCCACTTTACTTAAGTCCACAATACGGGATAGAATCATAACCATTTCTTCACGGTTAATCGTTTTGTTAGGCTTGAACGTCCCGTCATTATATCCGGTAATCACTCCTGCGCTAGCAAGCTTCTTAATCTCTTCTTTAGCCCAGTGGCTGTTAATATCTTTCAGAACTGCCGACTGATTGCCGCCTCCGTTGATATCGAATACACGTGAAATGATCGCTGCAAATTCGGCGCGTGTAATGCTGCCGATCGGATGGAACGTTCCATCCCCATACCCTTCGATAAAGTTCAGTTTCACGAACGTACCGATGGTTTTTTCGCCCCAATGGCCTTTAATGTCAGACATTTTAACCTTTACACCAGATTTATTAGCTTCTGCTACTTTGGACGAGATCGTATTAACCAATTTTGTTATATTAACAATGTCGCTCTTGAATACATCGTCCGCAGGTTTCGCAGTAGCTTTTATATTCACCGATTCCTTGCTTTTGCTTGAAACTTCAGTAGTCGCGAGCTGCGAATTTACCATTTTCACGCTGTCCAGTACAATATCGACCTTACCCTGACTAGCCGCATGAAATGTCAGCGTAGCCAATGTTACATCCCCGTTCTGGCCTGCAGCATTGCCTATTTGTGTATGCGCGATTTGAATCTTATTTCCGTTCACAATAGGGGCCACGGCAAAACCGCTTCCTTTGGTAACGCCCTTCACAAACACCAACCGGCTGGTATCATAGGTTAAATTGACTTCATATGCGTACAAGTCGCTTAATTTCTTTCCGCTCACCGTCACTTGGAAGTCATCGCCTGCGGATATGTTCTTATCCGAGATGGACAGCGAAAAGCTAGGGCCCGAGCTTGCCTGAGTAACGGCTTGGGGAAGTACGAGTACTGTCAAAAGCAACGCCAGACTAAATGCAAGTAGTTTTTTTATCATTGGACAATTCGCCCTTTCTGTACTCGTCATAAGTGAGGAGGGGAGAACATAGGTCTCCCCTCCCATTTCAATTACCAGCACAACCTAAATTTCGCTAAGGCAAGCATAATTGCGGGTTTGTTTACTGCAAGATTGCTTTAGCTGTGATTGCAAGGTCTACAATATCCACCTTGCCGTCTTTATTTACATCCGCTTTCGCATTCCAGCCCGCTTGATCTTGTTGTTTGCCGTATGCTCCTGCAACAATAGCCAGGTCTCCAATAGAAATTTTTCCATCCCCATTGACATCGGCATTGATTTTCTTGCTGTCAAACACTTGTATTGCCGCTTCCAATGCAGCTTTCGCGCTATCCACTTGCTCCTGAGTGGCATTCGGATCGTTTGCTGTCGCTTTGGCCTCAGTGATTGCCGACTGCAATTGCGCTTTGGAGCCATTCACGTACTGGCCGTGCCCATTGCCTTCCTCTGCTTCATCGTGCTTAGTCTGAGCGCTTGTGATTAAAGCATTCAAGAGTGATTTATCCACAGGTATACTAATTTGTACTTCATGGGAGGCTCCGCCGACCTGCAGCTCATTCCCTTCAGCATTGGCAATTTCAACATTGTCGACAGTAATTGTCGTTGCCTCCGCTGCAGATTTGGCTGTAAATTTGAAAGTCATCAAGTCGCCTTCGGCAGGTACCCCTTGGTTTGCTTCCACGCTGGCAGCAATTATCCGGATTTGACCCGGCGCTATCTCCCTTTGGTCAATGACTTGGAAGCCATCTTTCAGCGATGTAACCGAATCAAATTGCAAATTCGCTGGATTATAATGCAGCGTCAAATCTTGGGCATACATTCGCTCGTATACACTTTCTGTTACGCCGGTCAATCCCATCTTAAGATTGAAGATTTCACCAGCGTTCACCTGCTGTGAACCAGTCAAAGTAGCCTGAGGCTGCTGCTCCATTTGACCGCTGATCGTGATCGTCGCAGCACCTTTTACGCCGCTGCCGTCTGTCGCTGTCGCTACTACAATCACTGATCCATCTTTTATCGCTGTAAGTAATCCATTCTCATCAATCGTCGCTTTATCCGTTGCCGAGATTCCATCGGCATCGAAGATGCTCCAAGTTACGGTGTTGTTTGCGGTCTTCGGCAGAACGTCAGCCTGCATTTGCAGTGTACCATTCTTGGTTGAGATTTCATTCGCACCGTTTGCGCCACTTACAGAAATGGATGTAACCAGACCTATGATTTGCTTTACTTGGTCTTGGTTTAGCGAGACACCATATACGCGAACGTCGTCCAGCGCTCCTGTATAGGGTTCACCATTGCCTGGCGCTGCTCCCATCATGAAGACCTCTGTCGGGATGCCCAAAATTCCTGTGTTATTCGGATTTGCTGCACCCGGCACGTATACACCATCGATATAGACTTTTAATCCAGTCGTTGTATCGTAAGATGCTGCATAATGGTGCCAATTATCATCGGCGTATGAATTGATCGCGTACGTATAACCACAGTAACTACCGCACCCCGCACTTGGCCAATAGGCTACGCGAGCATTGCCGCCGCCATAATACTGAAATGCCGTCAGGTGCGAGCTATAACGCAAGATAGAAGTAGTAGTCGTAGATTTCGAACTCGTCTTAAACCAAGTTGATACGGTCATCCCCGACGTCGTTCGTCCTGCTTGATACAAAAGACTTGTTGAAAGATTCGAACCCGGCACTTCAACTCGGTTTCCAGAAAATTGAAGGGCTCCGCCATACTTGCCGGTAGTCCATGTCGGATTGCTGATTAGCGTTCCGTTGTTGTTATTACCCGATGCATCGCCAGCCATTGAACCGGTACCTTCGTCAAACTTCCACCAGGCTATTGGCGTTTGCGTTGGATCGTTAATCGCAATCGTTGCGGAACCTTGTACGCCGCTTCCATCTTTAGCTGTCGCTACTACCTTCACGGTTCCATATTCCTTCGTCACAAGTAAACCATCTGCATCTATGGTCGCTTTACTCGTCGCCGTCACGCCATCCGCTTCAAAGACGGTCCACGTTACACGGCTGTCGGTTGCACTCGCAGGCAGAACAGCAGCCTGCATTTGCAGGGTTTCGTTCAAGGCGCTGATCGTATTTGCACCGCCTTCACCACTTACCGTGATTGATGTAACGAGCACGATCGGTTGGCCGCTAATTGTAATCGTTGTGGAACCTTTTACGCCGGAGCCATCTTTGGCTGTCACTACCACCTTCACGGTTCC
The DNA here is from genome assembly GCF_056269185.1 of Paenibacillus sp. J31R122. Lineage (NCBI taxonomy): Bacteria > Bacillati > Bacillota > Bacilli > Caryophanales > Paenibacillaceae > Paenibacillus > Paenibacillus sp. J31R122. Next base: position 177,535 of record NZ_JBWDNM010000001.1, on the reverse strand, counting down.
ATTGTTCGTTGCCGTAAGCAATCCGCTCGCATCGATTGCCGCTTTATTCGTCGCCGTAACGCCATCTTCTTCGAAGACGGTCCATATTACTTCGCTGTTTGATGCATTCGCGGGCAGAACAGCAGCCTGCATTTGCAGTGTGCCATTTGGATCAGTGATCGCATTCGCACCGTCTGCACTATTGACAGTGATCGATGTAACAGGTATTGCCGGATCTCCATATATTTGAATTTCAGACAACCCATTATTAACTCCCGTGCCTCCAGTTGCCGTGAACTTGACCCAACCGACTGTTTTATCCGGGAATGTGACCTCCTTGGCAGCACCGGCCGTATTCATATCCGTTACACTAATACTGCTGCCATCGCTGAAAGATAACGTGCCGGCATTCACGTTTTCGCCAGTATGTGGTCTGTCGTAAAGGACTACTTTATTAATCGTATAAACGGTGTCCAATGTCAGCTTAATCCATGGATTTCGTTCATTCTTTGCAGCCCATTCGCGACCAGCAGCGCCGATCGTCCCATCAATTGCAAATTTTGCGGCATAATCAGCATTAAATTCGCTGGATGCTTCTACTGTTGCAAGAGATGCTATGCTTTGGCCCTGAATTGTAATTGTAGCGGCACCTTGTATGCTGTCGTCGGCGATGGATGTCGCAATCACCTTCACGGTTCCATTGTTCTTTGCCGTCAGCAATCCGCTGGCATTAATCGTCGCTTTATTCGTGGCCGTGACTCCATCGGCCTCGAAGACACCCCATGTCACACTTCTGAATGTTGCATCCACTGGTAGAACTTCAGCCTGCATTTGAAGTGTCCCGCTCTGGCTAGTGATCTTATTCACACCATCTGCGCCACTTACATTGATCGATGTTACAGGCGTTCCATTCCCGCTGAAGTATACTTGAATTTCGGACAACCCGTTATTAGCTCCCGTGCCTCCAGTTGCCTGGAACTTAACCCAGGTCACTATTTTTTCCGGGAACGTGACCTCCTTGCCATAACCGAGCTCCTCAATTCCCGTTACATCGATACTGCTGCCATCGCTGAAAGTTAAAGTACCGGCATTTACGTTAGCGCTAGCATTCATTCGGTCGAACAAGATTACTTTATCAATCGTTTGACTGTTATCCCATGTCAGCTGTATCCATGGATTCACTTCAGACGATGCCCATTCACCGCTGCCATTAACGTTAGTTACCCCGTCAATTGCAAATTTAGAGGCATAACTTGCGTTATATTCGGTGGATGCAGTTGCTGTTGCGGAAGGTGCTATATTTCTGTAACCTTGACTTGCGTCTAGCAACTCGAGCGATTGAATGACCATTCTATTTGAAGCTTTCAGCCTTATCGTATGGGAGCCTTCGGTTAATGTTACGGTATCTGAAACTATCCTACTACCTCCCCACACACCGGTACTCGGCAATGTTGTTGTTTTCTGCAATTCACCATCAACAATAAAATCAACTGCCGCGGAACCACCGTCGTATCTACCGTAAAAGTAATTTGCTAGGTAAGTTCCTGTTTTCTCTACATCCACTGAGTAGTCAAGCCATGTGTCTGGAGGTAGAATACCTGTAGAAGTTGCTCCCATGTATACAAAGTCATGCTTCGCTGTATAGTTTACAGCTTGAATCACTCCAGGCACGGAAACTGTACCTACCTTTAAAGTATAGATATCTACAGTATAGGTAGCCGTCTTCCCGCCTACATTAACCGTTAACGTCTGACCTGTTTCCACTTTACTAGAATTAAAACCGCTGATGTTGTTTCCATTTATGGCCTCATTCTTTGTAGAACCATCGCTGTAGGTACCAACAACGGTCATACCGCTGACATCAATTCGATCATCTACCACATATCTCCGCTTGTCTGGCAGCTTTGTAATTTCGATGCTTTCCAACTTAGGGGCGGAGGTTTCATTGGCAATCGCCTTGATCTGTTCGTTAGACAAAGCTTGATTGTAGAACCTAACCGAATCGATAAGACCGTTAAAGCCCTGCTTGCCGCTGCTGTCTGCACCAATGAACGTCCCCGTTGTAGGAGTAGCAGGCGCTGATGTATTATTCGTTATCGGTGCGTTGATGCCATTAATCGTAAGTTCCCAGGTGCCGCTTCGTCTTACCGCCGTAATATTGGTCCATTGTCCCGGCGTCAATGCAGTCTGCGATCCTAGAATCGTCTGGCCGTTGACCGCTATGGACACCTTATCGCCCCCGGCATGATCCAGTATGATGGAATAGCCGTTGGAAAGACCGTCGCCATTGGACAAGATCTGCTGCGATCCTGAAGTTGCGCCATCCCACTTCACCCATGCTGTGAGGGTTACATCGTCAGTTTGGGTTGATACAAGGTCAGCACTTGCATAATTACCGTCAGCACCGTCGAGGCTGAGTGAAGCTGAGCCTTCCATTTTATTGGCCGTGTCAAAGGCAGCACTTCCATGCAAGGTTGCATTGAACCCATTCGGGATACTGTCGTCGCCATTGTTGTTGAATCCCCACATCGTGCTGTAATTGACTGGTTCGAGAATTTGTAATTTATCCAGGTTCACTTCTACTGCGTTGTTTTCTCTTTTTAAGGCGATCTTGTTATATGCACCTGGCTTGAGTTCAATAGCTACATCCAAATCCTTATAGGTACTCGTTCCTCCGGTAGCCGGAGCGCTAATCGTCTGTACCTTGGTTCCATTTACATATACTCCCATCGAAGCGTTAGCAGCAGCAGCATAATTTACTTTCAATACTTTTTCGCCGCCTGATGCGCCTCCGTCAACTCTGAGCATCTCCAGATAGGCACGTCCATCCTTCATATTGACAACCTTGCCTCCAGACCCATTTGCATCATCGGCTTTGGTTGCATAAGAGAATGAACCATCTTCGGCTTCGTATACGCCGGTTGTATTCGGTTGTAATTGTATCGTTCCATTCCAAATCGTTGTTTTAGAATTGATGTCTCTTCCCATCATTTCTACCCTGTCGCTATACACATCAAAGATTACACCCTGATTGCTCACAATAGCGCCATCTCTTACGGCCGAGAATTCCTCGCTATATAAATTACCCTCGATCTTAATATCGTCATGAATATGTCCTGTTACAAACACACTTTGGGGATATTGCGCCAAAATGTCTTTTACTTTATACATGGACTGTGGGTTAAGTCCCCAATAATTATTAGTTGGATATGTCAGTGATACAGTTGAATCTAATGGCTGGTGCATGAACAGAAATATCGGCTTGCTTGGGTCGGCATTTTCAGCAAGCGTGTTTTCCAACCAGCTAATCGTCTCGTCCGTATAACCTGCCGGTTTAATCTCAGCACTTAAAAAGATGAAATGATAACCATTAATCCATTCATCGTAGTTTAGACTCGGCGCTCCTGTCTTCTCTAAAAATCTCTTCTTGGATATCTCGAAATCATTTTCGTAATCATACTCGTGATTGCCCATTGTATAATAGACTGGAGGATGAGGTTTCGAGTTCATCATATTCATGACAGCGTCATATTCGCCATCTGTTTGGTGATTGGTTAGATCTCCGACTACAGCTATTGCTTCGACATTGTTAGCAACAGCGTCATCCAACGCCTTGGATTGATTTGTTGTATTGACATGAATGTCAGATATGGACATGAATCTGAGAAGAGGACCGCTCTCAGGGTCCGACCCCGCAGCCAAGCTTGGTTCTTGAAAAAGCACAGTGCCAAGACCAACGCTGCCTAGCAGGATTGCAACGATTAAACTTAGCGATAGAAATGACTTTCTTAACCATTTAAGAAAAAACATACTCATAACCTCCAGTTTAATTTGTACCATCAAATGATGAATCAAGAAACGAATGGACGATCGTCTCTGCGAGCCTCCGTTCTGATGAGCCCCCCCTCGTCATTTCATTCGCAAGCAGGGATGTCTGCTGCCCTTGCTCCTAATATCTTCAGTCCAGTTCATGGTATATAATGTCACTGGTATATTCAACGGCTCTTATATTAAAGAATTTTGAAGACCATTATCCGTTTCATATCAGTAATATAAAAAATCTCATTACAATCTTTGAATAAACCAAATAAATGCCACCACAAAAATTAAGCACGACGTTGAGAGTATTATTTTACGATAAAACTTGAATTTTCTCAGCCAAATGAGGAAAGGCAGCAACAGACATAGGACCATTAGCTGTCCCACTTCCACACCTAAATTAAACGTCAGGAGAGCACTAAGCAAATTGTGCTTTGGAAGACCCGTTTCAGCTAAAGCCCCAGCGAAGCCCATGCCGTGAATAAGGCCAAATACAAATGTCAATATCCAGCGCCATTTGGCCTTTTGAACAAACATATTTTCCACTGCCATATAACAAATTGTCAGGGCAATCGCGGCTTCGACCCAAGACGAGTTGACGTGGAGCCTTCCCGTGGCTACAAGAAGTAGGGTTATGCTATGAGAAACTGTAAAAGCTGTAATAATTTGAATGGCATCTTTGAAGCGAGTCGCGATTAATACCAAGCTAAGCAAAAAGAGCAAATGATCATAACCAATCAAAATGTGTTCGATGCCAAGCTTAAAGTAGTGCCACAAAACAGCGCTAGTCTTAGGCTGAGGAAGGTTGATCAGAAAATCTCGTTTCGTGTTATCTATAATATCATTCTGTAAATTTTCCCCTGAATGGACTAAAAGTACATTCATATGGTCAAGCGCAGCGTCATCAAACACCAGATTATAATGAAGATTAAATTTTTCAATCTCTTCATCTCCGGTAAACGTCAGTTGAAACACCACGCCTCTTGTGACTCTTCTTTCCACTTTAACTGAAAGCAATTCCATCTTTAAGGGCTTTGAATCTATATCTATACGAAGACCTTTCTGTAAATACGATTCGAGACTCTCTCTTTGCAATGCCAATTCCTCGTTCTCCAATTGTTTATCACCGTTGGAATCGAACAGTTGCATTAATTCTGATTCACTAATAAAAAGTTCATAGGCAATCTCGTTTCCTTCAACGTATAACTCCGAGTATCCCGCATTTGAAATATGCGCAGATGCAGTTGTGCTAGCGCCTAAGCCTAACAAGATGATTAATAAAGACAGGAATAAACGCAAATTTTTCACTTGATTACCTCTTTTTTATTAATTTTAGTCAAGATCATTAAGGGGATCGTAATTCGCATTAAGGTACGGTGAATCCGGGACTTCGATTTCCTCAATCTGGTCAGCCTTTATCTTGAAGATCTCATTGCCATTGTAACTGCCGCTTTGAATGGTTCCTGTGACCTTGACCCAAGTATCTGTTGGATAATTTTGAGCTGCTGGGAATTCGATCATCGCCCCGTATGGCATGGCATCTGCGGAACAGCAATTGATGACAAAACGTCCAACGATAAACTCATTGCTTGTCATATTTTCTTCACGGTAAACAAAGCCACTGATTTCGATTTTTTTACCTATGAAATGATGTTTGAACAAATCAATCGTCGATATAATTTCTTTATAAAGAGACTGTTTGACAACGATCGGATCTTTTTTATAAAGACTCCTTCCTATTTTGGAATATACCTCCTCCCACTCATCGTTGAACATCTGTTCGATCTCCGCATCGGTTACTTCCGTCCCTGCTTTTGGGGTTGTTATTTCTGATGCGCTGCGCTGCTGTGGTTCTTGCTTCACTGTTGAAAGACTCATCCCTTTCGCCGAAGCCATTGCACTTCCTAGAGCAGTATCCGGAAGGCCAAAGCCAAGAAGCAAAGGTAAGATCAGTAATAAGTAAGACAGGGAGATAGGAAAGGAAGATCGCGAAGCTTGAGGTTCGCATTCGCATTCGCAGTCTACTCGTTTCCCCCTGTAAACGCTGAAAACCAAATAACCCTGAAAACAGGCAATGACATATAAGGCAACAGCGACACCTTTGACGAAGATCATCATGCGTGCAGCAATGTAATATTGTAGTGCGTCGGTTTTAGTCAAATATACGATATAAGAGGAAAAGCCAAGCAGTATAAGCATACGAATAATATAATGCAAGCTCAGCATGCGATTGTTATTCATAACAAAACCTCCCAAAGCATGGATCCCGCCAGTACGGTAATAACAATAAGTATCGATAGTACGAGCACAAATTTTGATTTAAATACTGAGAGCAGCATCAGTGTACTTTTAATATCAAGCATTGGGCCGAGCACGAGGAAGGTCAGAAGAGACCCTGATGTGAATGTCGTACCAAAGGACGACGCCACAAAAGCATCCGATGTTGAGCATATCGACATGATGTAAGCGAGGCCCCCCATAAATAAATGCGAGCTAACCGGTCCTTGTCCGATAGCGACAAGACTTTCCCTATGCATAAAGATTTGGATGATTGCGGTAAGAAGGGAACCGAAGACAATATACTTGCCCATTACAAAAAATTCATCCGATGCATGGACGAAAAAAGTGGTTAATTTGTTGTTATGATGCTGATGTCCTTCGTGGGATGAAACATGTAAGTGATTGCTGCGCAGAGGATTTGATTTCAAGAAACGGTACAGCAACAAGCCGATCACGGAGGCAACTAAAAAAGCAAGCCCCATTCGCGAGTAAACCATAGCAGGAGAACTACGAAAAGCTAAATAAGTGGCGGAGAACACAACAGGATTAATAATGGGTCCTGTAAGAATAAAAACTACAGCGATATATACGGGCATTCCTTTCATCATTAGTCTTCTGACCACAGGAATCATGCCGCATTCGCATACGGGGAAAAGAATGCCCAATAAACAGGCATATATAATACCCAATAATGGATTGGAAGGAATCAAGCGCCGGATCGTCTGTTCAGAAACAAAACTTTGCAGCGCAGCAGACAGAAATACACCGATCAAAATAAAAGGAATAGCCTCCAATATAATGCTGATGAAAATGGTTTTGAAGGATTGTACCTGTTCGGAAGTCATAAAGAATTGCAACGGAGCGCCTTGGTTTAAAACAACGAAAATAGTGAGGAGAAAGCAAACCGCAGTAGCTGCGTGAATACTGACTCGAGTATACGTGGATAGCATAATTACAAGCTCCCTTCAAATGAATAAAATGGAGTGACCAATGTACAAGCCTTCATATGAATATTATTCTGAACAAACGGAAACACTATTCCGTTCGATAATTTGCGTTCTTATTTTCACAGTAATCTCCTTCTCGTCACAGAGGTTCATACGCTTAACCAGAAGCTTAACCGCTTCTGTTCCCAGCTCCTCCGTCGATTGCCTAACGGTTGTAAGAGCAACAGGAAGCATTGTTGCCATTTGAATATCTGAAAATCCAACGATCGAAAGCTGATCCGGCACTACGATTTTCCGACTCATTGCACAATAAAGAACCGAGGCTGCCAAGTAGTCGTTTCCGCACATGATGGCGGTTATGTCGGAATTTTTTCGTATAAATTCATCCAGCAGCGGATCAAAATCCGAATAATTCGTATGATCTTTTAATTGATCTACGATATGGATATTATTACTTTTTACTGGGATTCCATTGTCATACAGTGCTTTAAAATAGCCTTCATGTTGTTCTTCACTTCGATTAATTGCGGAGACTATGTTTGTGACTAAGCCAATTTTCGTGTGTCCTTTCTTAATCAAATGTTCAACCATTTGGTATACTCCCTGGAAATAATCATGATATACACAATCAATAGGGAGTTCTCGAAAATAACGGTCAATTATAACAACAGGGTATCTATCTATCTTCAATCGCATCACTTGGTCACTGTAATACGTGCGCGTCCGAGGAAGCAAAATAATGCCTCTAACTTGTTCTTGAACAAACTGACGAAGACAGAAATCCTCATCTACAAGTCCCTTGCTTACTTTAATGATAAGGTTGTAGTTCAGATTTCTTGCCTCGGATTCAATAGCGGATATGACTTGGGACGTATAGGGATCCAAATTTGATACTACTAGTCCAATACAATTACTCATCATGCCAGTAGATGTTATTTTTTTTCTATTGCCGTCAGTTTGCGATAATTCGCTCGAGAGATCACTTAGAAACGTCCCTTTTCTAGCCATTCGGTAAACCATTCCCTGCTTGGCAAGATGTTCAAGTGCCAGCTTGGTGGTCATTCGACTGACACTAAACATTTTTGCCAATTCTACCTCAGAAGGAACAGGATCATGTGGTTTAAAATTTCCGTGCTTTATGATTCGTTCAACTTCATTTGCTATTCGCAAATACATTGGCTGACCTTCTAATAGCACAGTTATTACTCCTTTGTCGTACTAATATAATCCGCACCTAGCTCAGACGGTGAAGATGGAAATACTCTGATCTGCTATAAATTGTTACATGGTGACAGATTTGTTCCCGGTCAGCTTGAAGAAAATCATTAGTACTATAATGGTTGTGAAAGTAAGAATGCTAGATATCGCTGCGGCTGTTCCGTAACTTGCCCTGACTACTTCCGCATATATGGCAACTGACATCGTTTTGGTACTACTGGTATAAAGAATAATAGATGCGCTTAATTCATTAATAACGTTTATCCAACTCAATATCGCTCCCGAGAGGACGCCCGGAAGCATCATGACCGCCGTAATCTTAAAAAATGTTTTTACCGGCGAAGACCCCAAACTGATGGATGCTTCCTCGATACTTGGGCTAATCTGGTAAATAATTGCCGCACTGGACCGAAGCGTATATGGAAGCTTTCTTATTACAAAAGCAAGCACCAGAATCATCACACTTCCGCTCAGCAGCATAGGCTTCTGATTAAACGCGAGAAGTAGAGTTAAGCCAAGCACTGATCCAGGTAAAACAAATGGAAACATTGAAATGGTATCGATTAAGGAAGTAAGCGCATTTCTTTTCCTTGTTGATAGGTAGGCTATGAACATCCCCAAAACAACGATAATAGCTAACGCTTCAAAGCCAAAAATATACGTATTGACTATCGATTCCCAAAGAGTATCAAAAACTATTCTATAACTCTCCAATGAAAAGGCTGCTATAAATCTGGTGCCTTTCGTTTCAAGGAAAGAGGTAATCATTACGGTCAACTGGGGAATAATTGCAAACAAAACAACGAAATAGATCATGATATGTGCCCAAATTCCACTAATCCCTTTGAATTTTGCCGGCTGTATTGGCCTTAAGGAGTTCATCGTAAAAGATTTCTTATTAAGATAAATTTTTTGACCAACAAATAATAAGGCTGTTATCAATACCATAATAGTTGCCAATGCTGCTGCAAAATTCGCCTGCCCGCCCACTTCGCTGATAAACTCGGAATAAATCATAACAGGCATGACATTAAACCCTTCCCCGATAAGCATCGGAGTTCCGAAATCCGCCATAGCATCCATAAATACCAAGAGCGAGCCAGCTAGCAATGTTGGAGCAATCAATGGCAGGATAATATTGAATACCTTCTTGAATGGACTGCATCCCAAACTCTCGGCCGCCTCGATGAGTGATGCATCAACCATCTTCAATGCTCCGGACACATAGAGATATATGAATGGAAATAATTTCAAAGTTAACACCAGAACAATACCACCAAAGCCATATATGCTAGGCATTTCGATTCCCAGAGTCGAGAAGAACTTCGTGATCACACCGCTGCGACCGCTAAGAAGGATCCAGGAATATGCTCCGATAAATGGCGGCGAAAGTATCGATATGATGATCAGGATTTCAATCATTTTTTTGCCTTTGATTTCGTATGCCGTCATAAGATAGGCCATCGGCGCGCCGATTAGAATGGATAAAAAAGTAACAGAAATAGAAATCTTGAAACTATTCAATAAACCTAGATAATAATATGGTTTCTCGAAAAACTTAATGAAATTTTGGAACGTAAACGTTCCTGTCACAGGATCTTTAAAGCTGCTTACTAACAACGAAAACATAGGATAGATCAGGAATAATGCTAATAATATAGCTATAACCAGGGCCATGATTGTCCAGAAATCTAATTTAATTTTAGTCATGCCTTTTCACGCCCTCGATTAAACTCCGTTCTCCATCCTCGGTAAACACGTTGATCTTTTCACTGTTTGGAGCGAGAAACAGCTCATCCATCACTTCGTAAAATTTACTCGCTTGACCCAAATCTTGAACAAATTCACAGGGATGTCCGGCATCTGTCATCATCTCTCCTTGGAGATTCACTTCATAATTAATATATTGACCCAGAAATGTACTTTTGTTGATTGTTGCCTTCAAGCCACTCTCTGCTACGAAAAATTGTTCGGGTCTAATCGCAATAATAACATTCTGTCCATCAAACACATCATCAGCCAAATTATGCATCAATATAGAATAGCCGTTTTGGAATTCGATGCGTTTTTCGTTTGCTTTTAACCGAATGGATCCCTTAAATAAGTTCGAATGACCCACGAATTTCGAGACGAATGTATTGAACGGACGAGTATAAATATTTCTCGGTTTTCCAACCTGCTGGATCACGCCATCCTTCATGACTGCAATTCGATCGGATATTGCCAAAGCCTCTTCTTGATCATGGGTTACATAGACGGTGGTAATACCTACATCCCTTTGTATTTCCCTTATCGCGGTTCTCATCTCAATTCTCAGCTTGGCATCCAGATTGGAGAGCGGTTCGTCCATCAGAAGAACACTGGGGCGAATGACAATAGCTCTTGCAAGAGCTACACGCTGTTGCTGGCCGCCGGAAAGCTTCTCCGGAAGTCTCTGCTTGTATTGATCAATCTTAACGATATTCATGATTTCTTCCGTTTTTTTCTTAATCTCTGCTTTGGGAAGCCTTCTCAGCTTTAATCCGTATTCTATATTTTGCTGTACTGTCAGGTGCGGGAATATGGCATAATTCTGGAACACCATGCCAATGTTTCTCTTGTGAGCCGAAATATCGTTGATGACTTGATCGCCAAAAAGGATTTCCCCTTCCTCGATTGAGTTAAACCCAGCAATCATTCTTAGCAATGTCGTTTTGCCGCAGCCCGATGGTCCAAGAAGTGTAAAAAACTCACCATTCTTTATTTCAACTGAAAGCCCCGGAATGATCGTAAGTTTAGCGTTATCATATTTTTTTACAACCTGGTTAACATGAATGGCAATGCTCACTTGATTTCCTCCCTTGCTATAGAAGCCTACAACATGTGTATGTCACAGGCTTCCATAGCACTCTAATTCTTATCGTAATGTAGTATCGACTATCACTTAATTGCTTGTGTAAACATCTTTAAACTTGTCGAGCCATGCTTGCGTGTTAACTAGCGATGATTCCAGATCTTCCGGAACGATCTTGATATCCGAAATCTGCTTTAACCCTGCTGGCGCAGTAATATCATTCCTGGAAGCACGCATATTAAGTTTCTCAGCTGTAAGAGTCTGCAAATCTTTGGATGTCAGGAAATCAACGAATTTTTTTGCATTCTCCATATTTTTGGCACCTTTAATAATTTGCACGGTGCCAGGCGATACGATTACGCCTTCATTCATGTAGACAACCTCTACCGGAGAACCTTGTCTGACAGCCGCGGACGCCAGCTCTTCGTGAGTGAAACCTACAGTATACTCGCCTTTAGCAACACCCTCGGGCACTGCGGACGAACTTCCGATAAGCTTGCCATCAAGATTCTTGACCAAGTCTTCGATGTAATCCCAGCCCTTATTCTCATCACCGGCACCCATAGTCTGTAATATGTTTGCTACGTGAGTTAAGCCTGTTGACGATTTGACAGGATCGGGAAATGCAATCTTGCCTTTCAGTTCTGGATTGAGAAGATCCACATAGCCTTCAACTTTAATATCGCCAATAAGATTTTTGTTCACGAGAAGCACCATCGGAATAATGTTGTTTCTGGTGATCATCCCTTCCGTATTTTTGGCCGAATCTATAATAGAGCTTTCATTCACTGATGTATAAGGTTCAAACAAATTTTGTTTCGGAGCAATAACCGATGCTGTTCCACCCCATTCAACATCGCCCAACGGATTTGCCTGTTCCGCTTCGATTCTCTTAAGCAGCTCACCGGTACCCGCAGTAACAACATCAACCTTAATTCCAGTTTGAGCTTCAAATTCAGGGATTACAACATTCATGACATCTTGCGCTGCTGCCGTATAAACGACGAGCGACTTGGATTCTGGTGCCTTAGCTGATGAATTTGCTGTTGGGCTGGTTGTTGCTTCCCCTGTATTTACTGATGTTGAGTTTGAGCAAGCAGCGGCTAAAAACAGTGTACTTGCCATCAGTCCGATTGCAAAAATCCGTTTCATTCTAACTCCTCCAAATATTTCTATTTTGTCTTCATATTTATTGTATTCTGTCTGAATAGGTCGAACAATCTGAAAATAAAGTACAATTATCCGAATAACTGAATTCACTTAAGTATAAAATTCCGACAAAGATACGATTCTAAGTCATCATTTTATACATATATTGCCACAAAAGTACAAAGGCGATTTCTGGCGTGCCATTCCATGCCAGTCCGTTCCGCCAGATACCTCCAAGTTTAATTTCTCACAGCAGAGTTCATACCAGCTGGATTCTTTAGGCGAGTGTTCGGGGTAATAGGCTTCTATACCATCTAACCCCAAATCTTTTAGTTGCTTAAATATACTTAATTCCCCCTCCAGGCTCATTTTCATGAGCTTAGGGTGAGCTAGAAATGCTTTTCCTCCGCTTTTCTTAATTACTTGCATGACTGTTTCAGCCGGGGCACCATATTCCTGCTTTACGTTACTAAAGCAATAATCAACAAGCCCTCCGTACTGCCACCAGTTGTTGAATAATCCATCACTCAGCATGGCTGAGAACACATCTGATAGATAAAGCCCCTTTCCTTTCTTATATCTATCATAAAACTCCACTTGTTCCCAAGAATAACCGAACTTATCAGCTACAAATTTATCAAAAGTATGCTTAGTGTAAGCTGTAGCTTCAAGGGATAAAGTATCCAGCAATTTGAGCAGCTCTATGTTTTTTATGTCGATCCCATACCCAAGAATATGTATGCCTTTCTGGCCAATGCGTGATGAAATTTCTACTCCAGGAATGGCTTCAATATTCGCTCGTGCAGCGGCAGCCATAAAAGCCTCTACTCCATCCACAGTATCGTGATCCGTTAAAGCAACTGATTTCATTTCATATTCTTGTGCCAGATTAATTAATTGTTCCGGTGTGTCCGTGCCGTCAGAATAACAGGAATGCATGTGATAATTGTATCTCAACTTTCTTTCATCCCTTCATATTTACTGTGTCTTCGAAATCATTTTAATAGAGACCAATAATCTGAACAATCCGAAAAAATAGTTTAACTATCCTAGTAAATGAACATAAATACTCTCAATAAAAAAACAGCTCATAAAGGTATCGACCTAATTGAGCTGTTTCTTCTAATCGTTAATTAAGCTTACTGATCTATTCTTGATGACTATTCGGTGACCGGACTTCATAAAATTGGTAGGATTTGTGCCTGTGTATTTTTTGAATACAGAGCAAAAATGTTTATACTCACTAAATCCAGTCATATTGGCTATCTCATAAATCCGACATTTACCAATGTTGAGCAATTCAACAGCTTTTTGAATTCTGTACTTGTTTAGGATATCCAAGAATGTCTGGGAAGTAACCTCCTTCAATTTTCGACTCATGTAACTCGGACTGACTCCCAGTTGACCGGAGATAGCTTCTATAGTCAGCTTTTGATCGTAATCGCTCTTAATGCGCTTGATCATCTCACTGACATAATAATTTTGTCTATGTTCGGTAAACAGATAACCATCCAAATCAATCAAATAATGATCGTTTTCCGTTTTCGTTATATTGACGAACTCGTCGTACACTTTGCCTTGTTTTATTTCTCGCTTGATATTCTCGATAATGCCTGCAAGCTTTATTTCATCTACGGGCTTTAACAAATATTCAAAAACTTTCAATGAGATTGCCTGTTTCGCATAATCGAACTCGCTATAGCTGGTCAGTATAATGCTTTGGAACGGATATATTTTCAAAGCTTGCTCTACCATTTCTAACCCATTCATGACACACATCCGGATATCAGTAATGACTAAGTCGGGACGGTGCTGCTCAATCAATTGGAGTCCTTCCTGCCCGTCACCGGCATCACCTACAATGGTACAATTCATAGACAGCCAATCAACCGTGTGAACTAGCCCTTTTCTAATAATTTCCTCGTCTTCCACAATAACTACCTTCAACACGATTATACTCCCCCTTGACTAACAGGTATTGTAATTTTGACAACTGTCCCGCCGTGATGCTCGCTTGATAAGTCTACTCCGTAATTTTCACCATAAATTAGCTGTACTCTCCGATGAACATTGTACAAACCGATATGGGATGAATTGTTTTTATTCCGCTTTAGAATTTCCTTGATGTTTTGCAAAACATTCGGCTCCATCCCCTTACCATTATCACGAATGACGACGACCAGATGTTTTTCAGTAATGACCGCTTTAATCTGTATATTCAAGGACTTACGGCTAGCAAATCCGTGTATGATTGAATTTTCTATAATCGGCTGCACGATAAGCCTTGGGACAATGCAGTCCAGTGCAGCTTCATCCACATGGATCTCGTAATCAAAACTTTTACCAAAACGGTATTTTTGAATGAATAAATAGTTCTTGGTATACTCAATATCTTCCCCGAGGCTAACCTCCGTAATGGTGCTATTGATACTGTATCTTAACAAATTGGATAACACGATGATCATCTTATCAGCAGTAGAAGGATCCATTTTTACCATATAACGAATCGTTTCCAGCGTGTTGAAAAGAAAGTGAGGATTAAATTGGGACTCCAGTTGTTTAATTTCGGATACTACGTTTTGCCGGGCCTTTTCATTGTTCGCTTCAATCAACTTTTTAATATCGGCAAGCATTTGATTGTAAGTTTCTGCAAAGACTTGGAATTCATCGTTCGTACTGACTATGAGCCGGGTATCCAAATTACCGTGTTGAACATTCTCAATCGCCCTTACTATGTCATCTAAGGCTCTGGTCTTACTGTTGGCAATTTTTATTGCTGATATGAACGTTGTCAAGGCAAACATGCCGACAAGCAAGCCTAATAATGAACCTGCCAGAATTAGCATCGATTTAAAGTAACCGACAGAGGTGAGTGTATAAATAATAACAAGCCCATCTAGTATTTCTGTTCTTGTCACATATTCAGTATCTTTATTCGATTTGACAATTCCGGATTTATCTCTCAAATTCGAATCAATTTTTCCTAATTGATCGACTAGCAATTCATTTGTGTCTGCAATTACATATCCGAAGTAATCAGTTATAACGACACTAGTTGAAAAATTTGTGCTGATAAGCTTGACTAAGTCACTTTGGTTAATGTCGAAGATAATAAATCCGATTACACGGCTTTCCTTTACTATGGCTTTGCCAATGGTCAAGCTTCGACTGTGGTCAATAAAACCATGTTCCCTGACCAATATGACTTCTTCAGGGCTATCCAGCATTCTTCGAAGGAGTCCCCATTTCACAGAATCATTACCTTGGACATATTCGGGGATATGATTCGAGCTTTGTAATATAGGGTTAAGCTTATCGTCAAACACAAAGAAATTACCCTTTATTTGCATTTGATTTATGAAATTGTATAACTCTCCGTATATTTCGCTGTTCGGAAGCTTCGACTCCAGTGATGTTAACAAGCTACTATCTTTTGACATAAGATAGGCTTGATTCTGATAAGAACCTATAATATTACTTACTGTCTCGGCGATCTGGACGTTGTAATCATAGTTGCTTGAAACAATCGTCTTATAAAAACTAGAAAATAAAAGGATATAACTGGTAAGTGCAACGATGATAACTGGAGTAAACGCATAAATGATAAATGTTTTTTTTATATCATCCCTGAATCGTTTATACTTTTTTTGTTTTTTTGTCATTTTTCTCCTTGCACTCGTTACATCTGTTTATTTATATATTACTTCAGATGACATGACATTTCATTTCATTTACAGAACCTTTAAAAACTTGTGTATCTTCCGCGACACCATATATGGTAACTTGATAAAAAAAGCCGGCATCGCCGGCTTCTTCAACACAGAACTTATGGATACAGGAGCGTCCGGTCAAAGCCTAAAGATATAGCGTTGAGGAAGCGCTGTCATAATACCATTCCTTCTGCCGATCAAGCTCTCCTTCTCTTGTCAACTAAAATTGACTTTTTAAAACAAATTATCCTTATCTTAACAATATATTAAATAGAATATATCAGTGATAGTTGATACGATAAATTGGTGTGGAGATCTTGTAGCAAGAGCTGTATAGGATCAATGCTAGCGAATTCAGCTCAAAAGCTTTACGACGAGGGAGGGAAATATGATTCGACGTTAACGGGCAAAGCAAGACGACAAACGCTCATTTCTTAACTCTATTGTTGCTTTTTTACTTAAAAAAATCTAGGAGAGTGGTAGCTTGTTTATAAAATCAATTTTTAAGAAATCAATTCTCGTCGGCACCATATTGTCCTTGTTGGCGGTCTCGTTCGCGATGGGGACATCCGTTACGGCGGCGGAATCTTCTGATTTGGAGAAGGTTCAAATCAGAGCGATGTCCTACAACATGCATCACGCTGCAGGATCGGATGGGAAATTGGACTTGAAACGGATCGGTGACATTATCAAAGACTCGAATGCCGACATCATCGGCCTGCAAGAAGTAGATAATAACTTCGGTCCTCGGAGCAATTTCGAAGATCAAGCCAGACGGCTGTCCGAGTATCTGGGCATGGAATTCGCGTACGGGGCAAATCTGAATTCGAATGGCCATCAATACGGAACGGCCGTTTTAAGCAAATATCCGATTGTTTCTTCCGAGAATCACTTCCTTTTCAGCTTGGGCGAACAACGGGGATTGTTGGAAACCGTAGTCGACGTTAAAGGAACCCAATTCCGTTTCTTCAACACCCATCTTGATTGGGAAAGAGCGTCAGAACGGACGCAGCAGATCAAGGAAATACTAGCGTGGGGTGAGAAAAGCGAAGGACCAGCTATCTTCGTCGGCGACTTCAATGCTCTTCCGAACAGCGCCGAAATGCAACCGATGATGCAAGCCTATAACGATGTGTTCGGCTCATTGGGTCAGAACGAGGATTACACCGATCCGTTGCCGAACCCGGTAAAACGAATCGATTATATCTTTGCCTCCAAAAATATAGTGATGAAGAACGCGGATGTCCTGCTAAAGGAAACGACCCGTATCGCTTCCGACCATCTGCCAATTATTGCGGATTTGATATATGGATCGACAGAGACTAAATTGAACAGCATCACTGCGCCTGCTGACATAACAGACGTGGCGATCGGAACGGCGAATACAGCGGACGCCCTTGGATTGCCTGCCAAAGTAACGCTTGTAACCGATTTGGGATACTTGGTTGCCAATGTGAATTGGGATGTAGATAGTGCAAGCTACAATCCAACTGCCACGACAGCGCAGACCTTCACTGTAAATGGATCTGTAACTTTGCCACCTGGGGTGTTAAATCCCGATAACGTGCCTTTGACAACAAGAATTACAGTAACTGTTAATAAGATCCCAGCGTTGAACGCAACATTTACCGCTTCATCGTATTACAATGCCAGTTATACTCCTGACAAAGTGTTCGACGGCATAGGGCAAGCGGTTATGGGCGAATGGGCCTCCAAGGGAGAAAAGAATCCATGGATCCAGGTGAATTGGCCGACGAGTCAAACGTTCGACAAGATTATTTTCAATGATCGGCCTAATTCAGCGGACTGGGCGCCCGGCGGAACGCTTACCTTTAGCGACGGAAGCACTTTTGCGGTTTCAGGAATCCCGAATGATGGAAGCGCTTATTCTGTAACTTTCCCTGAGAAGACGGTGACATGGGTCAAATTCCAGGTATCCGGAGGAAGCGGATCAAATGTCGGTTTGTCGGAAATGAAAATTTTCGCGCCGGTGCCTCCGGCTGCAATGCCTCAGACTACATTGACTGGTTTACAGCAGGTGAACGCTGGTCAAATATTTGATGTAAAGATGGGATTGACCGGCGTAACACAAAGTGTATACCAGCAAATGTATGCCCAAGATTTGACGCTGCATTATAATCCAGCGAATTTACAATTCGATTCGGTTACATCGCTGAAAGATGGATTCCAAGTCATTGAACAACAAGAGACAACGCCGGGGCAAATTCGGATTATTGCTGCCAGCGTGGAAGCAAACCAAGGGATACTTGCCGAAGGCGATTTACTGAATTTCAAATTTACAGCCAAATCTACAGCGGAGGCAGCGACAATTTCTGTCGACAATGTTGTGATTGCTAATGGACAGGGGAATGAACTGCAGGTCGGCGGAGCCTCCCACGAGATACAAATTAGTATACCTGTGGATAAATCACTCTTGAATGCTTTAATCACAAGCGCTCAGGCTATGCACGATGAAGCAGAGGAAGGCAATGAGCACGGCCAGTATGTGAATGGATCCAAAGCGCAATTGCAGTCGGCAATCACCGAGGCCAAAGCGACAGCAAACGATCCGAATGCCACTCAGCAGCAGGTGGATAGCGCGAAAGCTGCATTGGAAGCGGCCATTCAAGTGTTTGACACCAAGAAAATCAATGCCGATGTCAATGGGGATGGAAAAATTTCTATTGGAGACTTGGCTATTGTTGCAGCGGCTTACAGCAAAGAAGAAGGTCAAGAGGGCTGGAACGGGAATGCGGATGTCAATAAAGACGGCAATGTTGACATTGCAGATCTTGCAATCGTAGCCAAAGCGATTTTGCAATAAAACAACCCCGCAAACTGTGGGATGGAAAATCTGTTTGCTTAGTTAGATTAGTGAAATTCAGGATTGAAGTAGGGGGAGATTTATTATTCTCCCCCCATACTTGAATTCAGCTTCGGGAACGTGACTAACTGATACTACTCAACAGCACAAAGACGTGTCTGGGTTGATCGTTCACAGCGATCAAGGCTTCCAGTACACGTCTCATGCTTACCACGACATGCTGCCTACGGTTGGCGCCAAAATCAGCATGTCGCGTCGCGGTAATTGTCTAGACAATGCCGCTATGGAAAGCTTCTTCTCGCACCTTAAAGCGGAAGCGCTCTATCCATATGATATCCGTTCAATTGAAGAGGCTCAACAACGAATTGAAGCTTTTATCCAATTTTATAACGAAGAACGTATCCAAATAAAGTTAAACAAGCTGACACCGATCCAGCTTAAGTCATTAAAATTAGCATTACAGAGGAAATGAACAGTCATTTGCTTTATTCTGGTTATCACGGAATCAGTTTTTTCCGCAAGCTTAACGAAATCATTGTGATACACGCTTCTAAGGACACGGATACTCATCTCATTCAAGACTGTATTCGAATCCTGTTGAATTATTTCCATAAACCTTTTAAGGTCGGTTCCAGCCGAAGCAAATACCCCCTCAGCAATTGCCAGAAGCATATGAGGATGCTCTACAGTATTCTACTGCTATACAAGATTTTATAATTACAAAAAACATAACAGATCACCAAGGTGTCTTAATTGACAAAGCAGTAGAGTTTTGTAAACGCTTTTATACGACAGACATTAATCTGCAGAAAATTGCTGACCATTTGGATATAAACAAATTTCATTTCTGCAATCTGTTTAAGGATCAATTGCATGTAACCTTCTGGGATTATGTGACCAATCTGCGTATAGACCACGCCAAGAATTTACTTCAAACAAGTGAGGAACGAGTCTCTGGTATAGCCATTCAAAGCGGATATATTAACACCAGTCACTTTGGACGAGTCTTCAAGGAAATCACCGGCGTTACGCCAGCTGAATACCGCAGACAGGTTAAAACATCTTAATCGGTTTGAGGGAGCAAACGTCTTTGAGAGCAAAAAAAACTGATTACTTAAAAAGTGTGGTATGCACTTTTTAAGTAATCAGGATTTACGGATTCCTGGCAGAGACCACAAGAAAACGTTCATACCTTATGCCGACAAATCGATATCGTCTATGGTATGAAGCCGGTCATGCTCCTTCTTCTCGATCCAGCCGCCTACCCGAATAAATAAAAAGACGGTAACCATCGTAAAAATGACGATACCATAGAAACCTGCCCCGATACCGATTCCAACCCCGCCAGCGAATAATATCATCGCCGCAGAAGTTAGACCCTTCACCTCGAATCCTGTTTTCATAATGAGTCCCGCTCCAAGAAAACCGAGACCGGAAACAATTTGAGCGGTCAAGCGCATCGGGTCCATCATCGTTCGATCATGCATATGGCCGTATCTCGCCACGCTTTCAATCGACACGATCGTGATGAGCGTAGATGCGACCGTCACGAACGTATACGTCTTCACACCCGCAGGTTTATTCTTGTGCGTACGATCGAACCCGATCAACAGCCCCAGGATGGCGCTAATTAAAATACGGAAATACATTTCAAAATCAGTAAAAAAATCAACAATAAGTGAAGTAAACTGTGTCATAAACCCACCTCATTTACTTAGACACACTCTCGTTTCCACTGATGATCGGTGAACAAGAGCTGCGTTCAATAATTTTACTGCTTACCATAAAGTCGTTCGGGTAATCGCTTTCAAGCATGCTAAACCTCGTTCCCGTAAGCCGTTAGAGTCAAGCCTCGTTTGCAAGCTTGCTGTGAACGCCTTTCAGCTTAATTCCTCCGCGTAATGACAAGCTGTAAAATGATTATAGCCTACTTCGCACAGCTCTGGAACTTCTTTCACACATTTTTCAGTGCGGTATGCGCATCTTGGATGGAAATGACCGTCGCTGGGCGGATTAACAGGAATACGAGCCTGGCTCGATGAACGAGTCCTGCTCACCGACCACAGACTGACAGAGAGCCCTTCAG
Organism: Paenibacillus sp. J31R122; assembly: GCF_056269185.1. NCBI lineage: Bacteria > Bacillati > Bacillota > Bacilli > Caryophanales > Paenibacillaceae > Paenibacillus > Paenibacillus sp. J31R122. The sequence goes on along the minus strand of NZ_JBWDNM010000001.1, from coordinate 156,690 downwards.
GCTGCCTGAAGGGCTTTTCTTCACTTAATAAGTATAAGACCAATAGTATCCGCTGCGCGTATTAGGCAAGCTCGGCGTCCAACTTTGGAAGATGTCCAGCATATGCGCTCTTCATTTCGCGGCTTAAGTTGTTTCCGATCTTGACAATTCGCGAGAGAACACCCTTCCCCCATATTAATTTGTTGGTGTACCTGTGGATTCCCGGACGACCAGCTCGGGTTGCATAACGATCCTTTGCTTAATTTCATCCGTGTTCTCCGCGCTGCGAATTAGCAAATCGAACGCCAGCTTGACCATTTGGTCCATCGGCTGGGCGATCGTCGTAAGCTCTGGATTCGTCACAGTAGACAGAATCGTATCGTCAAAGCCGATAATCGACAGCTGCTCCGGTACCCGTACTCCTGCTTCCTTGGCGGCTTGCAATGCACCGATTGCAAGCAAATCGTTGCAGCAGAATATCGCCGATGGACGCTTTTCCCCGCGGATTAGCGCCGCAGCCGCCCGTTTTCCATCTCTAATGCTGGAATCGCATGACAAAATGTAGGCATCGTCTAAGGCAATTCCCGCCTCGAACAAGGCGAATCTAAAGCCTCTTATCCGCTCGAAGCTGCTTGTTACTTTAAAGTTTTCAGATAACACCGCCATTCTGCGATGACCTCTGCCAAGCAAATGCTCGGCGGCAAGCGACCCGCCTTTGAAATCGTCCGTAAGCACGCTGTGAACCGGCATCGCGACGGCTTCCCTAGCAATCATAACGATTGGCAGTGATTTTTCTACCAGCTGCGTCAAAATATCTGCATTTTCCACGCCGGTCCCGATTAAAATGCCGTCTACGCTTTTTTGCTCCAACAGCCGAATATATTTCTCTACCCGATCATCCTTGTTGTCTGTGCTGCAGACGATGACGCTATATCCTTCGAAATGCGCCAAATCCTCCACAGTACGGGCAATCTCGGAGAAAAAGGGGTTGGATACATCGGGAATGAGCAGACCGATTGTGTACGTTTTCTTACCCATCAACGCCGAAGCGATTACGCTCGGCTGGTACTGGAGACGCTCCATTACCTTAAATATTTCATCCCGCGTTCTCTTGCTTACTTTTCCTTTGCCGTTTATCGCATTGGAGACGGTCGCGATGGAAACGCCTGCCTCCTTGGCAACATCATATATCGTGGTCGCTTTCATGCCCAACCTCATTACCCTAGGATGTTAAGGACAGGCTATAAGCCCCCTTACCCGGATATTATCCGATTTTTCCGCTATATTTGCAAACAATTTGCAAATATAACGGTGACTACGGCTGCTGCCTTGTTGCGATCCAAGCATGATCTGGATCGTTATGGAACTTCCAGATGCGGGTTGGACCCGCCATAACGTTAAGATAGTATACCTGGTAGCCCGGAGGCGCCGAAACCGGATGATACCCTTGCGGAACAAGCACCGCTTCACCGTCTTTGACCGCCAAAGTCTCGTCAAGCGAGCGGTCATCCGTATAGACGCGCTGGATGGCGAAGCCCTGCTCAGGCTTTACATGGTAATAGTAGGTTTCCTCCAGCAGCGACTCCTCGGGAAGCGTGTCGCGATCATGCTTGTGCGGCGGGTAACTGGACCAATGTCCTTCCGGTGTAAACACTTCAACGACAAGCAGACTGTCTGCAGGCTCTTGCTCGGGCAAAATATTGTGAATGTGCCGCTGCGTAGTTCCCGTCCCGCGGACCTCGACGCCGACGTCTCCCGGTGCGATAAGACGTGCGGGATGGTTGCCTTTTCCAGGCGCTTCGCATACGGCAAGCTCCACTTTCGTAAGAGCCTCCAGCTCGTATTTGTCGTCGTTTGGCACGTAGACGGAATAAGGAGGCGTTTGCTCGAAGACGCTCATTCTTTGGCCTATATTCGTCCATGAGGATTTCGCCGTCGTCACGTTGGCTAATCCGCCGAGCAGCACTAGGCAAACTTCATTCTCACCCGTTGCGCGGCTTAACTTCTCCCCCGGATTTAATTGGTAAACTTCGAAGCCGACATAGCTCCAGCCTGCCGATTCCGGAGTAATCGAAAGTACGGGAGTAAGTCCCGAAGCTTGATGCTGTGGGCTAACGATCAGTTTGCTCATTCGATTACACCCCTTCTTTCAATTCCATAAGCTCCGAGAGCTTGACGCTGCGGTTGTCGCGCAGAGAAAGCTTCGCTGCGAGCGCGATTCTCTCTGCCTGGCATGCATCTGCTCCGCTGACCGAAACTTCGCCGCCTTGAAGTAAAACATTGATAAACTGCTCCGTTTCTTCGATATATGCCATATTGTAGCGCTCTAGGAAGAAATGAAGCGGCTTCTCGCTGATGACGCCTTCTTCCGTGCTGAGCACAGCCGTATTAGGGTGATCGTTCGTTGCTGCCACGGCACCTTTCGAGCCGAATACTTCGGCGCGCTGATCATAGCCGTACACCGCTTTGCGACTGCAATCGATAACTCCAAGTGCGCCGTTAGCGAAGCGGAGCGTCACGATCGCCGTATCGACGTCGTCGTGCTTGCCAAATACTGGGTCAATAAGTACACTGCCTTGTGCGTATACTTCTTCTACCTCGCTGCCCGAAAGGAAGCGAGCCATGTCGAAATCATGGATCATCATATCCATGAAAATACCGCCCGATACTTTAATATAGGCTTCCGGCGGAGGTGCAGGATCGCGGGAAGTAATCTTGATTAGATGGGTTTCGCCGATCGCTCCGGCTTGAACATGATCGCGGATTCGCTTGAAGTTATGATCGAATCGGCGGTTGAAGCCAACTTGAAGCTGAACGCCGGCTTTGCGAACCTCTTCCAGCGCTTCCTCCGTCTGGCGTATATCCATGCTAACCGGCTTTTCGCAAAAAATATGCTTGCCCTGCTGTGCCGCACGTTTAATGAGAGGCACATGCGTATCCGTGGAAGAGCAAATGAAAACAGCGTCTATGTCCGGATTTGCCAGCAGCTCATCGCTATCCTTTGTCACGATGTGAATACCTCTTTCCAGCGCCCACTCGGTCAGTTCAGGACCGGCAAAAAGATCGCTGATCGCTACGATTTCCGCTTGCGGATGTCTCCTTAAATTGTCGGCGTGGATTTTGCCGATTCTTCCTGCGCCGATGATGCCGATTCTAATTTTTGTCATACTCGTCCGCCTTTCTCTTGTCCCGAGCTGCCGAAAAGCCGCATTTTGTCGCGGACGGCAGCCTTGATCGCTTCGCGCGCTGGATTCAAATAATGTCTTGGATCATAGGTTTCCGGATGGTTTTGCAAATAGTCCCGGATCGTCTGCGTAAAGACGGTTTGGCTATCGGTATTGACGTTGACTTTTGCCGTTCCCGATGCGATAGCCTCCCGGATTTCAGCTTCGGGGATGCCGCTTCCTCCGTGAAGTACAAGAGGTACACCAGTAAGCGAATGAATTTCCTTCATCCGGTCTAGCCCAAGCTTGGGCTGACCGCGGTAAGGGCCGTGAACGGAACCAAGCGCGGGAGCTAGGCAGTCGATGCCCGTCTCCTTCACCATACGCACGCAGTCCGCCGATTCCGCATAGGAAGCCTCTGCTTCCAGCACTTCCAGATCGTCTTCGCGTCCGCCGATTCTACCAAGCTCCGCTTCGACGGAAGCGCCCAGCACGTGGGCTGCCTTCGTTACCATTTTCGTGGTCTCAATGTTCGTCTCCAGTGAATGATGCGAAGCGTCGATCATGACGGAGGTGAAACCCGCTTTAAGCGCCCGGATGCAAACCTCGTAAGAGGAGCCATGGTCGAGATGCAAAGCGACGGGTACCGTAATTCCATAATGTTCGATCAACGTTTTTACCATGCCGTAGATGTAAGGCAGTCCCCCCATATAGGGAATGTAAGCCTCGCTCACACCGAGGATAACCGGTGAAGCCTCCTCTTGCGCGGCGGTCAAAATAGCTTGCGTGAATTCAAGATTATTCAAATTGAATTGCCCAACCGCATAGCCGACCGCATTCGCCGTGCGAAGCATGTCAGTCATCGATACTAAAGTCATTTCGGATCAGCCTCCAAGCTTATGCCGTGATTACCAGCGAGCGGTCACCATTTTTTTGCGGGTATAGAACTCTACGCCGTCCGTGCCGTTGGCATGAAGGTCGCCGTAGAACGATTTTTTCCAGCCTGAGAATGGGAAAAATGCCATTGGAGCTGGTACTCCTAGGTTAATCCCAAGCATGCCTGCGTCAATCGTCTCGCGGAACTGCCGCATGCTGCTGCCGTTGCTTGTGAACAAGCAAGCGCCGTTGGCGAATTCCGAACGGTTTGCGATCGCAATCGCCTCTTCCAGCGTTTCTGCTCTCATGACGGACAGGACAGGAGCGAAAATCTCATCTTTCCAAATTTTCATCTCGGAGCTAACTTGATCGAAAATCGTCGGTCCTACGAAATAGCCGGCGGATTGGGTGGCTGCATCTTTACGACCGTCACGCACGAGCAAGCCGCCTTCGGTTTCGCCTGACTCTATATAGCCGATCGTTCTTTCCTTATGCGGTGCGCGAATAACGGGACCGAGGAACGTTCCTTCTTCCAGTCCGTTTCCGATCGTAATGTTGTCCGCCGCTTCGGACAACCGGCGTACCAGATCATCGCCGACATCGCCTACTGCGATTACAACGGCACAAGCCATGCAGCGCTCGCCCGCAGAGCCAAATGCCGCGCTGACGATTTCTTTAACGGTAAGGTTAAGATCCGCGTCCGGCATGACGATGGAATGGTTTTTGGCGCCGGCAAGCGCTTGAACCCTTTTGCCGTAAGAAGTGCCCGTTTTGTACACATATTCGGCAACCGGCTGCGAGCCGACGAAGGAAATAGCCTGTACGTTCGGGTGCTTCAAAATGCCGTTAACCACGTCATGTGCGCCGTGGACAACATTGAGCACGCCCGCAGGCAATCCGGCCTCATGGAACAGCTCTGCAAGGCGGTTAGCCAGCAGCGGCGTACGCTCTGATGGCTTCAGGACGAATGTGTTACCGCAAGCAATCGCGAGCGGGAACATCCAGCAAGGAACCATCATCGGGAAGTTGAATGGCGAGATGCCTCCAACGACGCCGATCGGGTAACGGTACATCCCGGATTCCAAATTCGTTGCGATATCAGGCAGCTGCTTGCCCATCATGAGCGTCGGAGCCCCTGCAGCGAACTCGACGCATTCGATGCCGCGAAGCACTTCACCGTACGCTTCGGCATAGCTTTTGCCATTCTCTGTCGTAATGAGGCGCGCAAGCTCTTCCCAATGGTCAACGAGAAGCTGCTGGTATTTAAACAATACACGGGCACGTTTTGGAACCGGCGTCTTGCTCCAGCTCTCGAATGCATGTCTTGCCGTTTGAACGGCCGCGTCCACGTCAGCCTCGGATGAGAGCGGAACTTGCGCCAAAATTTCCTCGGTTGCAGGATTAAATACATTGTCGTACTTTTCGGCCGATGCCTCGACCCATTGTCCGCCAATCCAGTTTTTAAGCATAGTCGTCATATTATTCCCTCGTTTCTTCAAGTTGTAAGTTTGCAAGTCGATAACCCGAAAATCTAACTTGCGGTAATTTCACCACGATTGCAGCGTTCGATGTAATCCTTGACTTGCTCTACCGTTGGCATCGCATCCGAGCAGCTATGGCTGGAGATGACGATGCATGCCGCCGCGCTTCCGAATTCCATGCTTTTCTCAAGCGTCAAGCCCGACATAATTCCGTAAAGGAAGCCAGCTGCATAGGAATCGCCTGCCCCAAATGTTTTGACGACTTTTGCCGGGTATGATTTCGCACGATGCTCCAAACCGTCTGTCGTATAGGCAATCGAGCCTTCTTTGCCATGCTTGATAATGACGATTTTAGCGGAATGATTGAACCATTTGGAAGCGGTGAATCGATCGCTGTGTTCCACGTTTTGCTCGAACCGCTCCATGCTGTCAAACTCTTCACGCGTTCCAATGATGATGTCGCTTTTTTCTGCCGCTAAGTTGTAGTATACGGCTGTTTCTTCCGAAGAAGCCCAGGTATAAGGCCGGAAATCGATATCGAAAATAACGGTTGTGCCATGCTTGCGGGCATAATCCAACGCCAGAAGCACGGCCTCGCGTGATGGACTCGCCGCCAGCGCCGTACCGGAGACGAGCAGCGCTTTGCTGTCCGCGATGAGCGGCTCACTCACTTCCAGCGGACTCAGCAGCAAATCGGCAGCGTTGTCCCGGTACATGAGGATGCTGCATTCCGATGGACTTTTAATCTCAGTAAAAGCGAGGCCCGTTACAGCTCCTGTGTTGTCTGTCACGACATTGCTTGTATCGATGCCTTCATTATCGAGATAGTTCCGGATAAATCTGCCCATCTGGTCATTCGCAATTTTGCCGATAAATGCTGTCTTGTTGCCCAGTCGGCTCATTCCAATAGCAATATTTGCCGGTGAGCCGCCTACGTATTTCGTAAACGTCATCGTTTGCTCCATCGGACGGTTGGTTTCGTTCGCATTGAGATCGATGCAAAGACGGCCAATCGCCGTAAAGTCAAACTTCCTGTCGGCAGGGAACGATAGAATAGACAATTTACTCACTCTCCTTCTCGCCCATAAAGGAGCTGAGGTATTCGATAGCTCTGGCCGCATACTCGCGTGCCGGATGCTCGCTCGGATCCTGCTCGCCCTCCAGCAGCGCCCAGCCATCATATTTCCGTTCGAGAAGCTCCTTCAAGATCGGCCCAAAATCGATATTCCCGTCACCTGGAACGGTAAACACGCCGTTTCGGATGCAAGAGACAAAATCGACGCCTGATGCCTTCGCTTCTTCAAGCCGATTCACGCGCACATCCTTCAGATGAATATAGGCGACCCGGTCATAATGTTTGCGAAGCAGCTCCGCGGGATCTGCCCCACCGTACAACGCGTGGCCTGAATCAAATAGCAGGAACACGGCTTCCGGATCGGTCAAAGCCATCAACTTGTCGATTTCCTCCGGGCTCTCGACCGCCGTTCCGCCATGATGGTGATACGTCAGCTTCAACCCGTATTCAAGCGCAATTTTACCGGCGGCGTTCAAGCCTTCAGCCAGGCTCGCCCAGCCAGCTTCATCGAAACGGATTACCTCGGTTTCATTCGGCGTGCGGCGTGGATCAAAATGCAGTGATCCTCCAACCTCGCACGTACTGATGACCTTGCTTCCCATCTGCTGCAAAAACTCGGCATGCTTACGGAAAGCTTCCAGCTCCGCTTCCCGATAGGTGGGATCGGAGAACAGCACCGATTTCCATTGGGAGACGAGCTGGATATTCCGTTTCGAAAGCTCTTGCTTAAGCAGCTCGATATCAGTCGGAAACTTTCTGCCCATCTCCGTTCCCCTCAAGCCAAGCGCCTGAATGTCGTCCAAAATTTGCTCGTAAGTCGTATGCTCACCATGCTCCTTTACGTCTTCACCGACCCAATTGATTGGATGGATACCTAAGTGAAAAGGAAACAACGCCATCTATAATTCCTCCTAATAGGCTTTTGCCTGTGCCAGCTTTTTGTTCATTTCTTTATGCGCCGCAACGACCTTTGCACTCTCCGATACGGCTGGAACGCCAACGTTCCACCACGACTCGTAGCCGCCCGTATTCGTGCCGGCCAGAACGGGAATTTCGATCAGCGTCGTGCGCGTTTCCGCCTTCGCTTGCCTCAGCGCTTGGTGAAGCTCCTCCGCATTGGATGCTTTGTACGAAGCTAGGCCCAAGCTGCGGGCATGGGCCGCAAAGTCGATTGGCAATGGTTGGCCCGTATAACGGCCAGTCTCTGGCTCGCGGTAGCGGAATTCATTGCCGAAGCCGTCACTGCCTTGGCCGCGCTGCAGATTATGAATGCATTGATAACCATGGTTATCGAACAACAGCACCGTTAGCTTTCTTCCTTCCTGCAAGCTCGTCACCAGCTCGGAGTGAAGCATCAAATAGCTTCCGTCTCCCACGAGGGCGTAAACCTCCCGGTCCGGTTCCGCCAGCGCAGCGCCAAACGCGCCGCTCACTTCGTATCCCATGCAGGAGAAACCATACTCCATGTGATAGCCGCCCGGCGAGCCAACCCGCCACAAGCGTTGAAGGTCGCCCGGCAGGCTGCCAGCTGCGCAGACGATTACGGCATCTTCATCAATGGTTTTATTGATAACGCCGAGCGCCTGCGTTTGCGCAAAGCCATCTTCCAGCTCCATCGTATACAACCGGTCAATTTCGGCATTCCATTCTGCATTGACATCAGCAATCTCGCCGTCTGTATAGTCAGATACATAACCAGCTTCTGCAAGTCCTTCTGCTAACAGGCGGATCGTTTCCTTCGCATCCCCCGCAAGTGCCAAGCCTTCAAGCTTTGCCGCATCCATACGGTTGATATTAATATTCAAAAATTGGACATCCTGATGAGGGAAGGCTGATTTGGAGGACGTTGTAAAGTCAGAATACCGCGTTCCGATTCCAATGATCAGGTCTGCTTCTTTAGCTAGCTTGTTTGCAGCCAATCCCCCGGTTACGCCAATGCCTCCGACGTTTAACGGATGATTCCAAGGCAAGGAGCCTTTGCCCGCTTGCGTCTCGGCGACTGGAATACCAAATTTTTCAGCGAATGCGGCAAGTGCCTCCGTCGCGAAGGAATACTGCACGCCTCCACCCGCTACAATAAGCGGTTTGCGTTTTGAGGCGACGAGTTCAACCGCGCGTTTCACCGCGTCTGTCGATGGTAGCTGACGATCCACGACATGTACCCGTTTCTCAAAGAAAGATGCCGGATAATCGTATGCTTCCGCCTGAACATCCTGTGGCAAAGCCAGCGTAACCGTTCCGGTATCCGCCGGATCCGTCAATACCCGCATTGCTTGAAGGGCTGCGCTCATCAATTGCTCAGGACGCACGATACGATCCCAATATTTGCTCACCGGCTTGAAGCAATCTGTTGCCGATATGGTGTAGTCATGTCCGGCTTCCAATTGCTGCAGCACCGGATCGGGCTGCCTCGATGCAAAGTTGTCTCCTGGAAGGAGCAGCAGCGGAATGCGGTTAACCGTCGCCGTTCCAGCCGCGGTTACCATATTCAGAGCGCCGGGACCGATTGAAGTCGTGCAGGCGTAAATGCTTGTGCGGTTCAATTGCTTGGCATAAGCGGTTGCCGCATGCGCCATTCCTTGTTCGTTTTTGCCTTGGACGAAAACCAGGTTACCCGGGCTGCGTTCCAACGCTTCGCCGATACCCGTCACGTTCCCGTGGCCAAAAATGCCCATAACCCCAGCTACGAACTTCGTTTCTACTCCGTCAATGGAAATGTACTGCTGATCGAGAAATTTCAATAAGGCCTGTGCCATTGTTAAGCGGATTGTGCTCATAGTATCCTCCTCGACTATTAAGTTAAGCGCTTTTTATATTAACGCTTTCAAATTAACCAGAATCAACATTTTAATAACAGGTAAAGCGCTTAATCTATATATTACATATTGGCGCTTCATAAATCAATCACAAATTTAATGAAGAATTTTCTTACATCGATTTTCTGCCTCATTGTGATACTGTACTTCGTGTTTCACCGATTTTGTATATGGATCGTCTGGAACCGTTCAAGCCGATAAGTGTCGGTGTCACCGTATTGGAAGCGCCAGCGCCGTCTCCCTCATCCGATCGCATCATCCATCCAGTTCGATACCTCCCGCATCCCTCAAATGCGGTTCTGAAAAGATGCAATGATCACATCCCGTTAAAGCAAAAAAAAAGCTGACGCCGTTAGAATTACGGCGCCAACTTGCAGCATATCGTTTTTCAATTGTCTACACTCTAGGGTTTGGATCAGGGTTCACGTTTTTTTTTAAAAAATTGCATGTCGTTGTCTTCTTATTTGCGATTCGATGCCAACCGAAGCTGGAAGCGGAACTTTGCGTCATCCCCATGCCACATTGGGAAATTGGTTCCCCAAATATTGTTATGCAGATTGAATTGCCATCCCGAATCCAGTGACACGAAGGAGTTGTCGAATTGCAGCAGCCTGTGTTGACCTGGAGCGGCAAGCGCGGAATCAAGAGGCGAAATCAGAGCCGAGCCATCTGTGCCTTCATAGGCAACGCCGTTGTTCAAGGCATGCAGATTGCGGTTGCCGTCCTTAACGACCCGCAAAGGCGAGATCGCGTGCCCCAGCTTGTCCATCGTCCACAAATTCGGGTTATCCAGCTTCAACGCGCAGCCGAACCAGCTTGCTTCAGGCAGGCGGTTTGCGTCTTTGCCGAACCACTGCAAACATACGTCAATTTCTCCTGTCTGATGGAATGCATATTCAAGCTCCAGTTCTTTCGGCGCGCCGTACCGTTCATGCGCCTCTTCCGGCATCTGCAGCCGCAGCACGTATCGTTCGACGGATTCGCCTTCGATCCAGTACATATCGGTCACATGCGGATGGAACAGCTCATTGCTTGGAAGCGGCCTAACGAATTCAAAGCCGGGCTTGCTGAAATCTGCATCCGCCCATGGATGCGTCACCGGTAAATTTTGCATATAAGTTCGGAAATAACGTCCGTAATCGTCCGTGCCAAAATTTTCATACGCGTAAACGCCAAACGGATGATCCTCATCGATCCATTCCTTGCCGTTGCCGTCCGTTAAACGGATTAACGCCCCATTTTCTCCGAACGCCAGCTCATAGCCGCCGCTGCGATACGTTTGGCGAATGTTGCGCGGCTCATAACCGGATACATCCGTTCTCACAGGAGCCAACTGTGCAAGTGCGCGCAGCGCTTCCTCCTGTTTGTCCTTCTCCAGATATGAGACGGCCTGATCGACATATTGCCGCTGCTCCTTCCAAGAGCTCTCGATCATCGAATAAGAGCGGACGCTCTGCTCTGCTGCGAACAGATCGCTGGAATGGCTGTCGAATTCATCCATGGCAAATGCGCCGATATAAGCGAATTTCGCAGGGATGTCTTCAAGGTCCACGACGTCTATGATCCGTGCCTTGTTGAAATCTGTTTTCGAGTAATTTCGGAAATCGGGAAGCCATTTCTTTACATCTAGTCCCCACGTATGCTCGGCAACGAGCATCAGCGCCTTACTCATCTCTTTATATTCCGGATCGGATTCGTTCATCCGACCCTGCGCCAGCCATTCCTTCCGCAGGCGAAGCAGCTCACGGTACCGCGCAAGCTTGAGCGGATCCGTACCCGTTCCGTGAATCCAAGTATCGCCCAGCTCTTCGTGAACGACCGGCAAGCTGCCGCTTACCGTAAGCAGACGTTCGGCAAATGCGTCCATCGTCGAAGCGACAACTTCAGCCCCTGGATACTGCTTGCGGAACTGCTCGAACTGCTCGCGAATCTCTGTCGTGCTCGGCGGACCACAGTTGTCTCCAGTATGCGCGAACACCAGCACATCGCTTAAATCGTCTAGCTCCAGCGCTTCCCCATAAGTGCCCGCATAGTTGACGATAATTTCCGAGCCTTCATCCGCTTGCCAGCGGAACAACCGAGGCACGTCAGGACGCCTCGAAGCCGGATTGACACCTAAGTGTAAATAGCGTAAGCCGGCTTGCTGCATATAAGGAACCATGCCAAGCGTATGCCCCGGCACGTCGGTCATTTTCGCGGCTATCGTCTTTTTGCCAAATCGTTCGTCCAGCTCTTGGCTTAGTGAAATTCCGAATTTCAATAGCTCGGGGTCCATAAGCTCGGTGTGCGTCGTAAACGGCAAACCGTGCCAAGCAATATAACCTTTGGCGATCGCGTTTTCCATCCGTTGTTTTCCCTCTGGGGAAGCCGCTTCGAGATAATGGTGAATCAACCACGAGCCCGTCGTCCACAGAAACCGTTCGCTTCCGCCTTCTGCCTCCAGCTTTTCCGAAAGCTCAATAGCTTTCGGAATGTATTCCTCCATATACTGCTTAATGACGTTTTCAGCCAAATGTGTGAAACCGATATCCAGATGCGTTTTAAAAATAACATGTACTTTTTTGATCTTTGCCATCTTTTTTGTCTACCTCCAATAATCCTGGTGTCTTTGCTCAGCGAAACGCCGTCAACTTTTATTAAACCGGTTTAATAAAAGTTCGCAAAAGCCCCTTACCTGAACTCAGGCTACCGGGTTTCGCGGGCTTTGTACGTTTGTCCAGCCTTCGTTGCGAACTGTAATACGCCATCAGCTTTCAACTCTCCCTTAATCTCGGAGCCGTTCTGTGAAGCGACTAAAGCTGCTGTGGATGCCAAGGCGCATTCTTCGCCGAGAAGCGATACGATCTCAGCTTCCTCCAGCCTACCGTAACGCCAGCGAATATAAACCTCGAATCCGCCCCTGGCACGCAATCCCTCAATTTCACCTTCTTGCCATGGCTTCGATGCAATCCGTGAACAAATCCCAAATCAGAAACATATCCATCGTGGAAGCCTTACTGATTCCGACCAACTGCTCGCCATAGCGAAGCTTATGCTCCGGTGAGGTGGACAGATTGGTAACGAGTCGGCCCTACTCGTCATCTTCAAGGAAATTCATACAGAACAAAACAGCTTCCTTCATCGTAGGATAAGCTTGTTTTCGTAAAAAAACAAGATCCCTGCCAAAAGAAAAGTGCTCCCAGAGATGCTGAGCGAGCCAAATGCCGCCTATCGGCCACATAACCCACATTGCATCGCCTTCGCCCCAACCGCCTGCCGGCGCGGTGTGTCCCCAAATATCGGTATTGTGATGCACTACCCGACCGCACGATTCATCTACCAAATTTAACCCGTCTGGCAGCGCCGGAACTCTCCGGGCGTTTCTCCGGTTATTTTCTTGAACATCCTTATGAACGAGGTGCCGTTGCGGTAGCCGATTTGTTCCCCGATGTTCTGAATGCTGAGGCTGGAGCCGACTAGCAACTCCTTTGCCTTCTGAATCCGCATCCGATTCATATGCTCGCTGAAATTCGCCCCCGTCTTCTCTTTTATGTATACAGACAAGTAAGCACTGGACATGTCCAGTTTCTCCGCGATCAGATCTAGTGAAATGTCATCCGAATATTGTGACTCCATGGTTTTCATCACAAATTCGATCACTTCGTCATTCTCCTCCTTCTTCACGCGCACCCAATCTGCATATATAGGAACAAGTGTGTCAAAGCATTGCTTAAACTCCGTCAAGGTAAAACTGATATCCAATTCCTTCCGCAGTCTCACGGCCTGGTTTCTTACTGCGTTATCCGCTTCATTTTGCTCCAATGTTTTCACGATACGGGAAGCCAATGCCTCACTGAATTGGCGAAACTGGGCCAATGTCGCCTGGCTCCGCTCCATCGCTTCAAACATACGATGTACAACATGGAGGCACATTTTTTCATTGCCAGCTTGAAGATGGGCGTATAATTCCTGCTCCTGTTCCGTGGTAAAAACATATAAGAATGCAGCGGGCTCCTGCTTTACGATAATTTGTGTTTCATCCAGCGGACGGGCCTGCTTAATCATTCCTGACACCTGCTCATAGGCCGTGTTCAGCTCGGCGCTCTGTTCGAAAACAGAGCTGACTGCCATCATTATCAGACAGGTTTGACGGTCTTTATCCAGTGTTTCCTTGACCTGCTGAAGTGCTTCCGTCATCCGGTCCGTTTTATCCTGCCGGAAAACGATGGAGATGATCTGATCGTTCTCGATCTGGAACGTATAGGCATTCAACTCATACTCGGAGAGGACGATTTCAATGTATTCCCCGATATAACGTTTGATATTCTCGCTTAGCCTTTCCATACTTCTTGCATTCAGCTGAAACAGAACCAGAGAGAAGGGTCCCTCCGCCTGGACAAATTCGCGCCACTCCGAGATGCCTACATGAAGAGATTTCAGCTTAGCAATATAACCGTAATTGGTCAGTAGCGAGTTACTACTCTTTAGCTCGTTATGAATCCTTGTCCGTTCTTCCGACAGCTTATCAATGTGATTGCTGATCGTTTCAAACTCATGAATGGCGGATTCCATCCGCAGATGTGGTCCTTCCGGATGCTGTAGGGAGGCGATAATACGTTTCACCGGTGACTGAAGACGACGGCTGAACCAGTAAGACATACCCAGAGCGATTGCTATGGAAATAAACAAAACGACGATCTGAGTAACCCTAAGCTTGGAGATTTGTGCTGCGATGTTAGCATAAGGAACAGCTGTCACGTAACGAAGGTGATTTTCCGAGTCCTCATGGATAAAGAAATATCGGTTTTGGAATAGTTTGTACGATTCGCCTGTAGCGAAGACGGGAATTTCTTCTATGGACGCAGAGGAATTTGAACGGTAGAGACTCTCTCCTTCCTCGGTTTGAATGATAAAAGGTACATCGCCCAGCAGTGTCTGGTTCAGCTTGTCTGCGTCCAGCATAGCGATTAATTCGTAATTCGCATTGGGCAGCTTAAAGGAGAATGGAATGTAAGTTTTGGTCTCCTTACTAAAGTGATCGAGCGGGTAATCCTGCGCTGGATGCATGTAATAGTTCCTTGGACGCTCAAATTCCTTCTCCCAATAAGACAGGTCGTAAGGCGCATGAAAGTTCGTTAGGGAATCCAGTGCGACTTCCGTGCTGCTACCTTCCTTGTCCGCCATAAACAGATTTGAGCGGTACAGCACCATGAGATTATCTAAGTAAAATAACGGATTACCGGCAGTTTCCCTCAGCTTTCGCACCATATCGACTACCAGTAGATAATTGGCGTTTCCGTTTTCGTTGGAAATCAACTGCCCATTAAATTTGGTAATCGTATTGTCGTGATACATCTGGAACAGTACGGTTCTCAGACGGTTAAAATGACTGTTGTAATGCTCCGCAGCCTGATTCAGCATACGCTCATTGGAATGAATGATCTCCTGCTTGATATTCTGTTGAAAAAAAGAAAATAATACAAAATTAAAGACGGATAACAGCATAATGATGGTCAAAAAGCTGATAAATATTCGGACGAGAAACGATTTGCTCTTCTGATTCAAGAGTTCCATGATGCCCCTCCCTATCCTCTAAATCTCCTATACTCATGCTAGCAGGTCGTAAAAGTAACAATCAATACATTTACAAAACCTTATCATCCTCTGGTAAAACCTCATCATGACCATGTACCGTAAGGACTTAGCCCATTTCTCCCACTGTGGAAATCAAAGAAATTGTCTATTGTCTAAAAAAAAGTCAATTTCTTTTCTACCGGTCACCAACTATGATCATCCTTGAAAACGGAAGAAAGGAGGTGTAACTTCTTGGAGCAAATCGTACCGGGTGGCAAGACGTATCCGAAAAAAAAGCTTAGCGGACAGCGTTGGAGAAATCGCTGGAAGGGAATTATGCGGAACTGGGATTTATATGTGCTAATCTTTCCGGTGATTGTCTTCTTCATCCTATTTGAATATGTGCCCATGTACGGATTACAGATTGCTTTCAAACAGTTTTTCGTGACCAAAGGAATTTGGGGGAGCCCGTGGATCGGCTTCGATCATTTCACGCGCTTTTTTGAAAGCTTCTATTTTTGGAGAATTCTTAAAAATACCTTGTCCATCGGGGTTTATCAGATGGCCGCAGGATTCACTGTACCTATATTATTGGCGCTGATGGTAAATGAGATCGGGCGGAAAAAATGCCAGAAATGGATTCAAACCATCCTGTATGCCCCTCATTTCCTCTCTACCGTAATCGTAGTTGGGTTAATGATGATCTTCCTTTCGCAGGAAAATGGTCTCGTCAATCATGTTCTTGTTTGGATGGGCTTTAAACCGATTGCCTTTCTGACAAATCCGGGCTGGTTCAAAAGCATGTACGTTACTTCCGGCGTATGGCAGCAAATGGGCTGGAATTCCATCATCTATATCGCTGCCTTGGCCGGCATCGATCCTCATCTGCACGAATCCGCTCAAATGGATGGTGCAGGCAGGCTTCGGCGTATCTGGCATATTAATTTGCCGGGTCTGAGGCCAACCATCATTATTTTACTGATTCTGAATATGGGGACGGTGCTTGGCGTCGGATTCGAGAAAATTTATTTGCTGCAAAACTCGCTGAATATGCAGGCTTCCGACGTGATTTCCACGCATGTATACCGCAGCGGGATTCTCGGAGCGGAATATGGTTTCTCTGCGGCAGTCGGCCTGTTTAACTCGTTGATAAATTTCGTGATGCTGGTTGTGGTTAATGCCATCGCCCGCAAAGTTAGCGAGACCAGCCTATGGTAAGGGAGACAATCGATGAATCAAAACTTGATGGACCGAATTATTATCATTTTGGTATATACCCTCTTAATCATTGTAATGCTGATGGTGCTGTACCCTTTGTATTTTGTGCTGATTGCCTCCTTCAGCAGCCCACAACTGGTACTGAACGGAGACGTCTGGCTTTGGCCAAAGGAACTATCCTGGAGGGGCTATGAGAAGCTGTTTCAGAATAAGGAGATCATGCAGGGCTACGGTAATACGATTCTGTATACGGTGAGCGGAACGGCCATCAATGTTGCGCTTACTGTAGCAGCTGCTTTTCCTCTGTCACGGCGGAATTTCTTGGGCAGACATTGGATCTCAGGCTTCATGGTGTTTACAATGTTCTTCAGCGGCGGACTGATCCCGACCTATCTGTTAATCAAACAGCTCGAGTTGTTGAATACCTACTGGGTCATGGTTCTTCCAGGCGCAGTTTCCGTATGGAACATTATGCTGATGCGGACCTTTTTTCAAAGCGGGCTGCCCTTTGAACTGCAGGAGGCTGCTGCCATCGACGGCTGCTCGAATCTAAAAATTTTATGGAGAATTGTGCTTCCTCTATCAGCGCCCATCTTGGCCGTTATGGTACTTTTTTATAGTGTGGGGCACTGGAATGCTTACTTCAATGCGCTGATCTATTTGTCGGATCGGGATAAGTACCCGCTGCAGCTCATTTTAAGGGAGATTCTGGTACAGGGGGAAACCAAGGATATGGTTGACGTATCTGAAGGGTCTCTGTCCAGTTCCGTGCTCGACGTGGAATCCATCAAGTACGCTATTGTAATTGTAGCGAATCTGCCCATTCTCATTTTATACCCGTTCCTGCAAAAATATTTTAACAAAGGCGTGATGGTCGGCGCCCTCAAAGGATAAAAATTATAATGGAGGTCTATTTATTATGAAAACAATCAAAATGACAGCCTTGGCGCTGTCCGTCGTACTTACGCTTGGAGTGATGAGCGGCTGCGGAGACACGGAAGACAAAGGAAACACCGCCAAATCGGATGAAAAAGCATCGCAGAATTTTAATTCCACCGGTTTTCCTATTGTCAATGAGACGATTAAGCTCACATTGTTTACGGGTAAATCACCGCAAAACGGCAACAAATTCGAGGATACGACAGTTTGGAAAGAGTATGCCAAAATGTCCAACATTGATGCAGAATTCCAGCTGGTTCCTTTTGAAAGTCTTACCGAGAAACGAAATCTGGCGCTGGCAAGCGGAGATTATCCCGATGCCTTCTATTCAGCGAGGGTGCCTGTCGCGGACCTGATGAAGTATGGCAGCCAAGGCGTCTTCATCAAGCTGAATGATCTGATCGAGAAGAATGCCCCTAACTTTAAGAAGCTTTTGGACAAGTATCCTGATCTCAAAAATGGATTGACGATGCCGGACGGCGGCATCTACTCCCTTCCTTCCATATATAGTCCCGAATATTTGCCTATGCTGATCGGCACGCCGCTATGGATCAACAAGAACTGGCTTGATAAGCTTAATATGAAAGAACCTGAAACCACACAGGAATTTTACAATTATTTGAAGGCTGTAAAAGATTCGGACATGAACGGCAACGGTCAGAAGGATGAGGTCCCGTTAAGCGGTATGTCCGGCATTCAAACGATACAACGCTACATCGGCGGTGGCTGGGGATTCGGCAACAGGGGAGCCGTCGCCCATCAGTACGTGGACATGGATCCGTCTTCCAACAATCTGAGGTTCTACCGGACCGATCCCAAGTATAAAGAAGTGCTGCAGTATATGAACAAACTATATTCGGAGGGACTAATTGATAAAGAGATATTCACGTTGAAGGATACGGCGCTTTATGCCAAAGGTGAGAAAGGTCTGCTGGGAGCGGCATTCGTCCCTCATCCCCAAGCGGTCATGAACCAGAAGGGCTATGTAGGACTTGGTGCGCTTAAAGGTCCTCACGGGGATCAGTTATTTGTATCTGTGAAAAATCCTATCGCATGGCCAGGGGCCTTCGTCATTACGGATAAAAACAAAAATCCGGAAGCTACACTCCGCTGGATGGATTATTTCTATGGAGATGAAGGGGCTACCTTCTACTTTATGGGACAAAAGGATGTCACCTATACGCAAAAGCCAGACGGTAAGCTGGAGTTTACAGACGAAGTCAAAAATAATCCAAACGGACTGACCCTAGATCAGGCGGTAGCCAAATTCACAACATGGCCTGGAGGCAGTTATCCGGGATATGTACAGGAGAAATATTTCAAAGGCTCTGAAAGCCTGCCGGAATCAGTCGATGCGGGTAAGAAAGCGTCCAAAAACCTCATTGAAGAGCTGTGGTACAGCTTTAACTTTACGGAAGCTGAAACGGCATTTATGAGCTCCAAGGGTGCCGACATTCATAAGTTCATCACCGAGACCGAGGCCAACCTTATCAACGGCACAGCCTCCTTCGACGACTGGGACAAGTATGTGGCAAATGTACAAAAAATGGGATTAGACCAATACTTATCAATCTACAAAGCAGCATACGAAAGATATTCCGGTGGTACTCGTTAGAGGAAGCCGATCTGGAAGAGATTAAGAACAATCGGGGCACCCTGCGCATTCGTTCCCGCCAGAGGTGCCCCGATACATTTCCCCACTGGATCTGCTTTATATAAATACTTCCATTGATCTTTGACTTTGATGTAAGTTTCGTCCGTTCTGTACTAATCATTTGTGGGTTTTAAATAGGGGCGGATTCATTTGTCTATTTAGGGTCCAAATTCATGACCACATATCATGATCGTCGTATCAGATACGTTGTCATGAATTAGAGATTTGCATGAGACCTATCGTGCCGATGGAGATCAAATCCTCTAGATCTTCACCTGTGTTAGAGATTGGTTAGAATCAAGTATGCTGATGCTGGAAGAATTCTTCTTAAATAAGGGATTATTCATACAAAGCTCTTCGTTGATTCAACAAGTAGATTGGCAGAATCGTTAATAGCAATACAATAACTAAATTTTGAAATATAGTAATCATCGGTCGGGGAACAGCCATACTGATGTCACCATCCTCTCTCTTCTATATAAAATACTTATAGTGCCTTTTTAATACACAAAACAAGTCTATGATAGCATAGACTTGTTTTGTATATTTTCTATAATCAAAGCTAGCAATTACTTGATATCAACCTAGCTTTAATCGTATCAATCTTCTTCACACAGACATCCAATTGAATACGATTCTCCAGAAACTCAACTGGACATATGAATTGTTCCAACAAATCTGTCTTCGAGCATTCAGCAAGTGTCCTTGGGAATTGAATCTCCATCGGTTCTCTATCTTTCTCCGCATTATAGCAGCGAACAACGATCCCATCCCGCTCCTCTGCACCTTTAACCGCGGATACAATGACACTTCCACTAATGCTCATAACCTTATTGGTCATCGCTAACAGAGGCTTGTGCGCATTAGGATCAGCACGTGTAAATTGGGATTTTATACCGGTGTCCTGAACCCACGGACGACCTGTAGACCACTTCAGCTCATCGATCGGCATCGTTCTCTGCTTCAACCCTTGATGAAACAGCTCAGCCTCTAAGTACAACTGAGTTGCGGGTTCGTCCCCGAACGGACGTATCGCTAACTCAAAGTCATTCTTCCCTAAGCATTGGCCCTTTATCTGATTATCGATATCTAATGGTATATCAGCAAAATGAATAGACCCAACACCTCGAATAAGAGTGATCGCCAATTCTTTACCTCCAGCTGCCATCTCATACTCATGCAAGCCAGGGGCGTAACACGCAATACCCTTGCTTCTTAGATCCGCAGCGATTAGCTTCCAGAACGGATGAATGTACGTATTGCGTGGCCATTGCTCGTCCATTCCTGGGATTCGACGTACAATATCATATTGTCCGCCTGCTACACTTTCCTGCATTGCCTCTGGCAGCGGCAGCACATAACGAATACGATGATTGGTTACTTGATTATCGATCTGCGAGCGAATTTTCAGCTGCTTGGACAGCTTCTCCAAACGAAATTGGACTCTAAACGTACAAGCCTTAAGCTCATTTTTTCTCGTTCTTGAACTCATATCCAGCTCTGCCGGCAGTTCCCATGTGAAGTGGTAACTGAGTTCTTCGTAAAGTTCATTAGACAGGACGGGAGAATACTCGACCGTTCCCTTAAACCTCTGGGCTTCACCGGCAGCTCTGAACACATAGAGGTTCCCTTGGTCCCCTTGTTCTTCCCAGCGGCCGAGCTGCTCATATTGATGACCGTTCACTTTATCGGTTATATCGAATGTGCCATCACTCGCAAATTGTACCCGAATATAATCATTTTCCAACACATTCGAGGCTTTCTCTTGCTCATGAATGACGATTCCAGCATGTTGTGGCCGAACTGCATACGTGCTGTATCCTAACGCAGGTACCTTTGGCTGCCATTCAATCACGTATTTTCTGCAATCTATACCGAGCGGCAAGTTAATCGGGCTAAGGCTACGAATTCGACTATCCCGCTGCTCAACGATACGATAAGGCATCGACTTGCCCGTATGATCTTCAATCACGAACTGCTGAACGTCATCATCCGCTAAGAAATAAAGCTCGGTCAGCACTACTTCTTCGGTCTGCAGCTGTGAGGTGTTGGCAAGGAAGATCTTCTGATCATTTATTCCAAGATTACTTTTATCCACTTGATGAGCTAAAACATCAAGCTTCTTCTCCAGCATTGCTTCTCCTGCCTCCTGAATGGAAGCATAGCGGTCCATCATATGTTCGTGAACATCGTCATTGCTACACCCGCATATGCTGTCATGCGGGTGATTTTTCATAAACATCTTCCATAAATATTGCATGTAATCGTGATCATATGGATCAAGATCTAACATCTCGCACCAACTAGAGATTGGCTCCAGCCATTTTTCAAGCAAATCATGACACCTTGCATCTGCCTGCTTAATGTACAGTCTGCTTGATAATGTGCTCGCTAATACGGATTGATCATTGCCTTCACGCAGCTCATGCTCAATGAGCGGATACGAGTCAGGAGCTTGCAGCATCTGCTCCCTGACAATCTTCGTATATTGCGGCAGTGTACTATGTTCAATCAAATATTGATCCCCATAATGCTGTCTTAGCTTAGCAAGTGCTTCGGATAAATTTTCTTGGGCCTCTAGATGATCAACACCATTCATGAGTAGATGATGAGGCAGCTTATTCAAGAGAAGCTCCTTGTTTTTCACCATCTCAAACGTCTTCACCAGATCATCTATTTCAACAGGCAAACGTTGGGCATTGTTGTACCAATTCGGCATAAATACACCTACTACTTCCGAACCGTCCGATGCTTTCCAGAACAATTGCGGACTACCATGTATCTGAATATCATAGCCTCTGCCGAACACTACATTATCTATGCCCACTCCTTGCATAATCTGAGGCATCTGGCCGAAAATCCCAAAATGGTCAGGGAAGTAGCCATTCTTCATCTCTCCCCCTAGCATGCGTGAATGACGAATACCAGTCATCAAATTGCGAACGGTAGACTCTCCACTCGTGAGAAACACATCATTTTGTACATACCAAGGTCCTGTCAAGATCCGCCCTTCGCGAATGAAGTTCTCCAACATCTCTTTCTTCTCAGGCCGAATCTCCAAGTAATCTTCTAAAATAATTGTTTGTGCATCCAAGTGAAAACAGTTGAATGAAGAATCATTCTTCAGCAACTCCAATAAATTATCTACTAACTGCACAAGCCGAAATCGAAATTGTTCAAACGTTAAGTACCATTCCCGATCCCAGTGAGTATGTGATATAACATGAAATACAGGTTGATCTTTCTGAACTCGCTGCATTTTCATTGCCTCCTATATACTTTCGATTCTATAATACTGTGCATAACATACGGAATGAATAAGTTGCTTCAGCATCATCATAAGTTGTGTTCGTCTCTAACTGAGTACGATAAACGACTATCGGTTTACCCAAGTGATCAAGTGTTTCGATCGTATCGATCCATCCTGTCCATCCATCATGATCGAACATCATCTCGACTTGCCCCTTCTGGCCTTTCCATACAACCCTTCGATCTGTCAACTCAGGACAAATCATACTTATAAAGGTTTCTCTAACTGTTAGCTGAGGACCGTATTTACGGAAATAATCAGTCAGTTCTAGGGATGCGTATGCACCTTTCGAATCCACAATCCAATGGAATTTCCGTTCATAACGCTCCACTGTTCCCTCTTCATAAGCACTCGTTACATCCAACGTGAACACTAGCTCGTGGGATGTGTCCTTCAGTAAAAGCAATTGAGCTTCGTATTGTCTGCCAGCCATTTGCTCATGGCCATTCAGGATAGGCAGTGAATGCCCAGATGAAGCATTATGCAGAATAGTATATCGCTTTGGTCCAAAATAATCACCCGTATACTCGCCTGCTCCTAGATCAGTGAGCACATTTTCACCGTTAATATGAATCATAAAGTTACCAATATCATTATGATTGTGCGCTTCGTCGTTATGACCGCCTTTCGCAGAGAATGCGACTGGCTTCCCTCCCAAACTTTGTCGGTGCAGTACCCACTTTAAGTCGGGAAAGTAGCTCATGCCTACGGTAAGCGGCTGGTGAAGTAGGGACGAATCCGTCCATACTAGATTGCGCACTGTATGAGGATAACGGTAACAATGGTCACCGTGCATCGAAGTCACCTGTTTCATGCTAGGAAGATCACAACCAAGTCTATGGTGCAAACGAGACATAAGACCAGTATGTATCGGAACTTCATCCATAGAATCCGAGTATGTAACAAAATAATCGCTCGATAACGAAATGCCTGATGGGAAACCACATATTTGATGTACTTTGGGTTCTTGAAGCAGATCCACCTTACCCTCAGTATACGTATAAAGCATATCTGCAAAATAAGCGTAATAACCAAAGCCATAATTCCAGTAATTCATCCCCTCGGAACATCCCCCATCCTGGTCGAAGCCTTTCAGGAAGCATTCCATCGAGCGTGTAAGTCGTAGAATCATCCCAGCCAGACGCTCTTTGTCAGACTCTATCAGTAATGCTGTCATACCGATAGCTCCTGCACATACAGCTGACCAGTTCACATTCAAAGTCTCCCAATGCATCAGTTGAGGAAAATGGAACATGGGTTGAAAGACACGATGCTCGATTTCATCTAGTATCCGTTGTTGAATACGAGGATCTAATCGGTCTTTCAATAAATAATATGTTTCTGCCAATGCATGTGCCGTCTCTGACGCGAACAAATCGACCTGCTGATCCGGCTTCAATCTAAATTTCGCCTGTACATGCGCAGGTACGCACCACGTATATTCACTGCAGATATCCCAGATTAGATTATGCAGTGCTGTCATATACTCGTCCGTATCATCGATTAGCGTACACAATACCAATCCTAACAAGCGCCGTCGTTTATCAAAATAGGGACGCTCATATTCGTAACGTGTGCCTTCCCTCTTATAAAGGTTATAAAGTTCAAAAGTTAGGGGAGTTACAGCTTCCCGCAGTGCACGATCTGCTTCCTCTCTCAATTCGCTCAGCAACAATTGCATAGCGGGTTCCTCTCGAACACGCATCCATAGCCCTTTATCTAAAGTAACCCCATAAGGAAATGATTCTGGGAACTCACCTGAATGTAAGATGATCTGTTCCAATTCATGATGCTTAGAGAGCCAGCTCATAACAACACTCCTCTTCACTGTTAACTACCAGTTGGAATACACACATTGGTGTTGCCTAATTATAGCCATGTTTAAAAACACCAAACTAGTAGCATTCTATTACTTTCGTATCTTTTGTTTACTTGTAATGATAAAGAGGACGCCATGATCGCGAGAACATCTTTATTTCCATCTAAATCACTGCCGATGACCATGTACGCTGCTTTTTTTACAATGGCGCCTTCCTGTTTCACTCTGCCACTCTTTAATAAGCGGTAAAATCGTGTTTGTGCCGTTGGAAAAAAGCGTTGGAGACGTCGATACCTTACAGATGCAAAAAAATGATCCTGTATATCTCGCATGCTAACGCATTTCGCATACAACGCAATGGTTTGATCTTCTATACTTATGACATTGGATTGATGCGTGTCCATCTCTATTACCTGCAAGGTCTCCTCAAACAGATCTTTTAGGGCATTCTATGCATCTTGTGCCGTACAGTAAAAAAACCAAATGGAATCTCTGCCATTTGGTTTCATTTATTGATATAACATCGTGCAAATATATAACTTATAAGGACAATATTAATAATGACTCTTTACCGCTTCACCTTATAAAACTCATGATAAAGCTTCATCAAAACCCGCTTCTCTATTCTCGACACATAGCTCCGACTAATCCCAAGCTCCTTCGCAATCTCCCTCTGTGTCCGCTCATCCCCGCCATGCTCCAACCCAAAACGTCCTATTACGACTTCCTTCTCACGGTCATCCAATATATCAAGATTCTTATAAATCTTACTCTTCTTAATCTTAAGCTGCACCTTATCTACGATATCATCGGCTTCAGTTCCGAGAATATCTATAAGCGTAATTTCATTGCCTTCCTTATCCGTGCCAATAGGATCATGCAGCGAAACGTCCTTACGGGTTTTCTTCAAGGATCTCAAATGCATAAGTATTTCATTCTCAATACAACGTGCCGCAAACGTAGCGAGCTTCGTGCCTTTACCAGTCTGGAAGCTCTCAATCGCCTTGATTAATCCAATCGTACCGATGGAGATCAAATCCTCTAAATCTTCACCCGTATTGTCGAATTTTTTGAGGTTGTGAACACGAAGCAACGTAAATTTACAGTACAACTGTCAGATAGCAAAACAAAGAGTTACCTCTCGGCAGCTCTTTAAGAAATAAACTATTGTATTCTCTCCTACTCTGAAAACAATTCATTTAGCCCTTTACCCCCGATTATTATTTATGCAAATCTCTTGGCATGTATTTATTATAAGAAATAGGGGGATTTCGTTTGATACTTTCATCTATTTACATCTACTTTCATATATCTACTTCTGATGGCAAAAGATTCACTTTACTACAAAATTGATTAGAAAAACGGAGGAGGGCAGGAATTGCCTTCCTCCAGAAATACCCGTATTGCTATAGAGGGTTACATATCTTAATGATTTCCTGACTGATTGTTGTTTCCCGATTGATCATGAGGCACTGTGACGGTTACGGAAGTAATCGTTTGGTTGCCTGCAATGTCGGCTATCGTATACGTAATCGTGTATATCCGTCCCGTTCCACTACCTGATACTTCAGCGCGTAAATTAAATGATGTGGCCGCTGTACCGAAATTAGCTCCAATGTCACCTTGACCGCTATCGGGTACATTGCTCGTGATGGAGGTTAACTCCACAGACGCAACGCCTGATCCAGCATCACTCGAATTCAGTGTAGCTTGAATGGTCACCATTTTATGATTCGGTGGCCAGATAGACGTCTTATCCAATTGAACGTTTAATATTGGCGCCGTTTTGTCAACCTTAAATTCGATAGTTTGGGTCTGTTCTACATTGCCTGCTTGATCCGTGCTGCGATAATTGACCTTATAAACCCCATCACCGAAGGCAGGAATGGAACCCGCATAGGCAATCCAAGCACCATCATTCACTTGGTATTCGGTTGTCGCCACGCCGGTTAAATTGTCATTTACAGCTAAGCCTACCGTTACATCCGACGTATACCATCCGTTGCTGCCGTTTGGAGCATCCGTACTTACCGATGCAACGCTTACGGGCGCTGTCTTGTCGATCTTAACCGTTACCGTATGTTGGGCTTCAACATTACCTGCGTTGTCTACGCTCCAATAAGTCAGAGGATGTTCGCCTTCAGTAGTTATATTTACTGAAGTTCCTGTCTGTTGAGTAGTATTATCAACTTTAAAGTAAGTTGCAAATACACCAGAGCCGCTGTCGGTTGCCTTCAGGGTTACTGTTACGTCTTTATTCACCCAATTCTTTGGTGCATCGTCTGTTGTCGTTGGTGCTGTTTTATCAACCGGAGTCACTTTCACTTTAGCTTCGGCATAAAGGGAACTCAGTGGATTCGTGGCACGAATCACCGCTTCTCCGGCCCCTGTAGCACTTACATGCCCCTCGGCATCGACAGTTACAACTTGACTGTTCGAGCTGCTCCAAACCAGCATCTGCTCGGTTGCCTCAGCGGGAGTAAACACAGCAGTGAATGCATGCGTATCTCCTACCTGCAATTCCAGTGAATCGGTATCTAGAGCAATCCCTGTCGGAAGGATGGACTCCAGCTTAATGGCATCCGCCCGAAGCGGATGATTGTGAGCGGGGTTCCCGTCTTTGAGCAGGATATAACTGCCAGTTCCCTTTGGAAACTCGTAGGTACCCAATACCTGCCAAGATCCTTGCAGCTTGGATTGATCCATAACAATATGCGGTTTCTGTTCCTCTCCGTTGATATAGATCGAATACTCAGCCGCATTTGTGGTATTCACAGGAGTGGCGGGTTTTCCAGGAAGATATGCCGTTACTCGATAACGTCCTGGCTGGACGATAGTCGGCGTCCATTTGGCGGATGCGCCCGTTGGATTCGTAATAGCTCTCGATATACCCCCGTCATAACTTTTGAGCACGGAGGATGCCACCCATTTATTGGTAGCCTCTCCACTAGTTCCATTGACTTCCGTATAGCCTCCCTTGTTGTAACCATAGTATAAGGTGATCGGATAGGTAATGGCCGCTGGAATCTCTTCGATATATGGAGCCTCCAAGCCACCCTTGACATAAAGCAGGTTCTCATCCAATCGCAGTCGCACATAACCATTCGTCGGCGAATAAGTTTGCGTATTCCCCATGATGTCCGTGACATCAAGGCTGCCATGGGTATAAAGCTTAACGTCGGCTCCTGTAGGAGCGTACATAACCCGAATATCTCCCATTCCTTTATGAAACTTGTGAACATAAATTCCGGACGCAACATTCTCCGTATTTTGGAAATCCGCTCCCGTTAATTCCCGGGTCATAGCTGCGTAAGCAACATAAGCTGGCTTTGGTACATAAGCCCCTTTTGCATCGCCAGGATTCCGAATCAATCCGTATGTTCCCTCAATATCATTGGGAACGGTGGATTTATTTTGTAAATTATAGATATTGATTTTTTGAATGCCGCCCGCCAAAGCAGTGACAATCCTTCTGGCCACATAGTTGGCTTGAACATGCTCAGTGAAATTATAGTTAGTAAATCCTGTCTCCGAAAGATTCATGGGGATGGTTTGATTGTTGTTGTATTTTTTCATTATATTTCTGTGCCTATTGATATCAGTAACGATATCCTCAGGATTTTTCGGGTACGCATGAAATGAATATTCATTCAGATAATTTAGCGCACCTTTTTGATAAAGCGATTCTAAGAAGGAGTCCGAACCTTGATCGCCGAACACGAATCCGGTAATTTTCACATTGGGAAAATCGGGATGAATTTGTTCGTAGGATGTTTTTAACAAATTGAAATAAAAATCTGCTTTCTCGGCCTCCGTGGTAAGTCCCTTTCCAAACGAAGGAATGTCTGGTTCGTTCCAAATCTCCACCTGACCGATCTGAGGATATTGGGCCAATACTTGTTTGCCATAATTAGCAAAAGCCATTCTTGCCTCCGGACTAGTCGGTGCATTACCCCCATCGTATAAATCATTATATAAAGCCAGAGTGATATAGGGCTTGAGATCATTTGACTTCACACCCGTCATGAAATTATCAAGGAAGGGTTTATCTTTAAAGTTATAAACCCCCTTCGCCGTATCCTCAATGTACTCCCATCTCAAGGCATCCCTGACATACTTAACTCCCATTTTCTTGGCAATGGGGAGTAGCGCTGCAGGATCTTGAGCAATTAAGTCGGTCCGAGCGGCATGCGTTTGCACGGAAAAATGCGAATCGGCCACCTGACTCAGATCGAAATTCGAAACGACGGCGAACGAGGTTTCTTGAGAGGCAATAACGCTCCCGTTCTGCTTCGCTGTAATAACCAATTTGAACCATCCCTTTTTACCGGGATTAACGGTTAGTAGGACGGAGCCACCGTTTACCGCCAAGCTTCCGGACTTTACGGTGTTATCCCAATAATCGGAATAAACCCAATCAATCGAGTCCCCATCCGTATTGATTTTGAAGCTCTTGGTGTCATTTTCATAGAAAATGTTTCCTATTGTGTTTTGCTCGATGGTAAGTGTTGCCGCATAAGCCATTTGCTTTCCTGAAATTAGGATGAACCCGCTAGCTACTAGCAGAGATAGCACAAGAAATGAAGAACATAAACGACCAAGCTTTTGTTTCATAGCATCACTTCTCCCTTCAAATGTAAATAAAATATTTAAAATCATTCGAAGCATGTTCTATACTTGTGATGCCACCTCCATTACTAAATTAATTATCGTAAGCGGTTACACTTAAACTTTACTTAACTGGAAAATTATTGTATACGGTCTCTTTTAACTTGTTTAGGGACATTTTTAATTTCTTCTACATCCTACTTCATAGACTTGACTAGCTTGGAAAATATACTTTAAACAAATGTGTAGAAACAAGTCAGAAAAGGACCTGTTAGACTTCATTGAAGTCCGTCAGGTCCTTTTTAAAAACACCGGGAATTATGATTCGGCAATTAATTGTACGAATATTCTATGAATGACTTAAGACGATTCTTAACATCGTGCCAATCCTCATCAATAATACTGTATACAACATAATCTAATCCATTATATTTTTTCCTAAGGATTCCTTCCTTTTTTGCTCCCAATCATATTCAATTGGGATTAATGATAATCTTTTGCCTTGCAATTGAGTGAAATTCATATCTATTTTCCCTTCCTCTAGATGTTCATTTTATTACACACCACATGTGTTTCCTTTACAGGACCTTCTACAAATTGCCCTCGGCTTTGCAGAATATAACGTATCTCTTCAGCAGAAACCATACGAACATCACTGAAGCCAGATTTGACGGTTAACGCTGCGGCGGTTCCTGCTGCTTCACCGATCGCACTAATTCCTGACATTACGCGATAAGACGCATGAGCCTCAAATGTACCGCTAATGCAGCGAGAGCTTAATAACAGGTTGCTTAACCCTTTAGCGATTAGACAGCGATAAGGAATATGATAATACCCTGGGCTTGGTAAAATAGTCATATACTCTTGCTGATTTTTATTTCCATCAGGATCATGTACATCCACATCATAAGCACAAGCAGCCACCATATCATCAAACTTGCGTACACGCAAGCAGTCTTCTCCTGTTAACATATATTCGCCGATAACTCTGCGGCCTTCACGAACTCCAAGCTTCGTAAAAATAGTCTCGATCTTTGCATCCCGAAAAGCAGGATGCTCTTTGATCGCTTCAACCAATTCATATACTTGAACTTTCCCTATTTCAAACGCACGTTCAACTGATCCCTTAATTGTAGGATCAACATCGCTCACAGCAGTCGAATTAAATAAGAATGCCTTCCCATCTGGATAAGGGAATGCTAACACGCCTTGGCGCATATTGGTGCTATTCGTTTTCTGTTTCATGGCAAGATAATATGGTTTTAGCGTCTCTTCCAGCCAAAAAAAGCAGCCCCAGCTTGTGACATCCTTCACTTTAAACAGAGTGGAATCGAATCCAGTGAGTTTGAAAGTAACCGTCGCCGTTTGCATTTTCCCATCTTTCTCTCGCCCCTTTTGAAACCCCGCTCCTGCCAATGCAGACAAATTTCCGTCTGCCGTCCCGTCAAGGAACACGCGGCCATATACACGCGTTTGCTTTGATCCTGCGATAGTCAACGAACGAATATTCCCATCTTCCACCTGTACCGCATCCACCTCGCAGTCCGTCCATACGGTCAGACTTTTCTCTTTTCGAATTAATTGATGATAGATTTCTTTCAATTCCTGTTCGTCATAGCTTGATACCGTTTCCTCGTCGAAGGTCAAGCCTGTGTTCTGATAGGCCAGTGGGAATAATTCCTTATGAATACCTGTGTTCACACACCGTCCATGATGATCACGAAATTTACATACTAAGGCAACAGCTGCATGTACCCCAGTCCCGCCAATTTCACTCATCTTTTCAATAAGCAGCACCTTACAGTTTAATCTAGAAGCAGCTATAGCAGCGCAAATACCTCCTACACCTGCCCCTACGATCACAATATCAAAAACGTTAGTGGAATCATTCATTGATATCTCTCCTTCATTATTGCCCTAACGCATATAGGGCATTTATTATATTTTTTATTACTTTTACCCCTTCAGGCCGCTGCTGGCAATGCCTTCAACAAAGAATCTTTGGAAGATGGCTACGACGATGATGAGAGGAAGCAGCGCCGAAACCGAAGCAGCCATAATCAACGAATAATTCGCACCGTATTCATCTACAAAACTGGAAAGACCTATCGGTAGTGTAAACAAATCACTCGAACGCAGGAAGATCAACGGATTCTCATATTCGTTCCAGTGCCATGTAAAGGTAAGTATGAGGAGTGTCACGATGGCAGGCTTCGTTAATGGCAAACAAATTTGCCAATATATTCGGAAGAATCCAGCTCCATCCACTTTTGCCGCTTCAAGAAGCTCGTTCGGGATCGTACTGAAAAATTGCCGCATCAGAAACGTTCCGAATACAGTAAATATCCCCGGTAAAATGACAGCCCAGTGGGTGTTCACCAAGCCAACCCGATCGAAAAGGATAAACCTTGGGACAAGCAGCACCTGAGCTGGGATGATCATCGTGGCCAAGTACATGAGGAAGATAAAGTCTCTTCCCTTAAAGTTCAGTTTGGCGAATGCGAACCCAGCCAGTGAGCTGGTGATGATGGAGCCGACAACCGTAAAGAAGGTGATTTTGGCCGAGTTCCAGTAAAACAAAGCAAATTTATATTTGCCGCCCCAAACCTCTTCGTAATTCGAGAGAATCGGATTTTTAGGAATCCAATTGATCGGGTATTTGAATAAATCAGCTTGGATTTTGAAAGACGAAGAAATCATCCAGATAAAAGGAATCAAGACCATTACACCCAAAACCAACATGACAAGCGATACGCTTAATTTTCGCAAAGATACCACTACGAACCCACTCCTCCATTAAAAATGCTGCTGCCACTTCTTCTGGCTGCGCCACTGAATCAAAGTAATCGAGAATATGATAATGAACAAAACCCATGACATCGCTGCCGCATAACCCATTTTGTAATTTTGGAAGGCGGTGAGATAAATATGATACGCCATAACCATGGTCGAATTGACTGGTCCGCCTTGTGTCATCACATTCACAACGGCAAAGACTTGGAAAGTGGAAATAATAAGTGTAATAGCAATCAAAAAGGTAGTTGGCTTCAGCATGGGGACAGTGATATTGAAAAACTGCCTCATCTCTGTGGCTCCGTCAATCGAAGCCGCTTCATATAAATCTTTGGGAATCCCTTGTAGTCCCGCCATGTACAGCACCATGGTATATCCGATATAAGTCCATACGACCATAATGATGATAGCCGGCAGCGCCCATGAAGTACTCCCCAACCACCCGGGGGGATTGTCAACCCCCAATGATCTTAGAAATGCATTGATCGGGCCATCCTGGGCATTGTAAAGCACGCTCCATACCACAGAAACGGCAACCAAACTGCTGACATAAGGAAGGAAAAACAAAGTTCGTAATAAACCCTTGGCATAGACATGTCGATTAAGCAATACAGCTACAACTAAACCGATCGCCATTGCACTGGGCACCGTTACTCCGGTTAAAATAAAATTGTTCATTAGTGCTTTCCATAAATAAACGTCATTCAATAATTTCTTTAAATTACCTAGCCCTGCAAAGCTAAGTCCAGCAAAGCCCTTTAAGTAATCCCAATCTGCAAAAATCAGCATGAAACTGAAAAGCAGAGGCAAAATGACGAAGAAAAAAACGCCGAGAAAGTTCGGTAAAATAAACAAATAACCCGCCAATTGTTCCTTCATGTTATGCTTGGACACTCGTCGCATGATGCCACCTCATTTAGCTATATTTAATCCATACCTGAATCATAAGCAGTAGCGACCTAGAGTGGAATGGCGTGATTTAGGTTGTTACAGCGCTGTTTTTAAGATATATGGAAACAAGCCAAAAAAAGGACCTGATAGACTTCCTTAAAGTCCGTCAGGTCCTTTTTTAACATAATAGTTATTTTTTTTCAGCCTTAATCGCTTGATCCGCTCTTGTCTTCATATTCTGAATCGCTTTCTCCAGGGGCTGCACGCCCATTACATACTTCTCTGTTTCCTCGTTAATAATTTTGGTCATTTCTGGTAAAGCGGTGGAAATCGTTTGAACTGGGAATGTGTAATCGCCTTTGATTAGAGATTTCAGGGAATCCACGTTAATCAGGTTTGCTGCATCTCCAACCATAAGATCAGCCACTTTATCCACATCGATCTTCTTGGAAGACGGCAAACGTCCACCAGGTATCATGAGAAGGTTGCCTTCTGTTAAGTACCACGAGATAAATTGAAAGGCTTCGTCTTTGTTCGAAGATGTATTGTTAATGGACATGAAGTCGTTGAAGCCTGCCGTATTCACTTTGCCGCCCTTCTCCAACTGGGGCACCGGTGCAAAAATCGTTTTGAACTCATGCGGGAAGCTTTTCGTATCCTTCACATTCCTTAGCAAATGTGTGCCTCCGAAGATCATGGCTGATTTACCGGTCAGAAGCTCATTTGGAGGAAGCAGTTTGTTGGCGATAATTTCTGGCCACTTGACGGATAATCCTTTGTCCTGCAGCGCTTTTTGATACTCCAAGCCCTTCTTGACGACAGGACTATCGAAGGTGGATAATCCATCAGCTGTATAGTAGGAATCCACTGGCTTATTCTCAAGAATGGCAAAACGCACCATATTATCGTCTGGAACCTTGATAAAACTGCCCTTCTGGTCCGCTGTATGCAGCTTCTCGGCAAGGGCCATGTAGTCGTCCCATGTCCATCCTTGAGCCGGAATCTTCTCTCCCACTTTCTCCAAAGCCGTTTGATTAATCATAACGGAAGATAATAGCTTCATGGCAGGTAAATAGTGTGTTTTCCCTTTATACGGGACGACATTATCTTTTCCGATGATATCATCCACATTAAGCTTATATTTACTAATCAAATCATCCAAAGGAAAGGTGACTCCTGCATTCGCTCGGCGATTGTAATTCGTTTCTCCATAGCTGAAGAAGATGTCCGGAGCATCGGAGTTGCTGATAAGAGCCGTATCGAGCTTCGTGTTGCCGCTATCGTCGTTCACGTAACGTGTATACTCCACTTGGATATCAGGATGTGTGCTGTTCCACTTCGTGACCACATCCTTAGGTCCGCTCTCTTCAGGAATGCCGCCCCAAATCTTAAGTTTGACGGCTTTCTTCGGAACTGCGGAGCTTGCTGTGTTCGCTGCAGTGGGAGATGCGCTTGTTTGATTGTCGCTTTTTGCACAGCCGGAAAGCATCAAACTAAATGCCATTGTGAGTGATAGTACGGAATAAATAGATTTCTTCATACTGGTAAAACCCCTCTCTTACTTGTTTTCATCCGTTTGGAACATCATTAGCATAGCAAAGTGATCATTCCTGCGTAATGAATTCATTTAAGATCTTACCTGTTTTGTTTTATCTACTTTTAGTGAATATAGCGCTTCCGATATTCTTGCGGGTATATGCCTTCAATTTTTTTGAACAGCTTGGCGAAATAATTAGGGTCCGAATAGCCGATCGCGTCCGCAACTTCATAAATTTTAACATTGGGATCCTTGAGCAGTTCCCTGGCTTTCTTCATTCGTATACGGATCATGTAATCGATCATCGTTTCGCCGGTTTCTTTCTTGAATAAGGAGCTTAAATACGGTTCCGTAAAATTAACTTCTTTGGCCAAGTCGGACATTTTAAAGGAAGTGCTGTACTTTTCTTCGATCATTCTTTGAACGGCTTGAATTTCCGGGCGAGGCTGATAAACCGCGCTTGAGCGCAAATGCTCGAAGAAGACTGAAATCCATCCAATCAACCACTCACTTATTTCTTGTATGGACTCAGATAGCCTCACGACATGATGAGGATACTTCCCTTCGTAGGGCTCAATCGAGTAAAGGTCTCCTCCTTTATGTTGAAGGAACACCTCGAATAGATGCACAATATGCAGCCAACGTTCTCTGGCCAGATCCGGATAAGGTCTGGATACTCCGTCTTCCAAGTAGACGTCCGCCATACTCTTTATGGCATTCTGAAGCGCTTCTTTGTCTTGCCGAGCCATCAAATCGAGCCATTCATCCTGTGATGAGATGGGTGAAGCATGGGAAGCAAACATTTGCTCTCTATAGGGAATGACACGATTCGAGTCATTGTAGAATCTCTCCAAAAGCGCTTCTTCAGCAAACCTACATGCTTCATGCAAGTCGTATACTCGTTCAACAGGGGAGTACGTACCGAAATAGACAGGCAATTTGAGATAACGTTGAATACATTCCGTCATCTCCTGAAGCATCGGCTCCGCCCCCATGCCGGATATCATACCGAAACGCCCTGCATCCATTTCCACAATGTGTCCTGCCTTATATTTGCGCATGATTTCCCGAAGTACATTCATCACAGAAAAGCGCAGCAACTTTTCACTCTGAAAGCGATTCTCATCTACAACAGATTCGTATCGGTCAATCTTCATCATCGATACCGTCCAAGGAAATGGAGGAAGCAAACTTTCATATTCCTGTGAGAGATCATCCGCTTCCCGCTTCGAGTACTGCATGGTCATAAGATCACGCAAATGCTTTTCAATCGTTATTTCTTGACGGTATTGAAACGCAGTCCGGTTCAGTTGTAATGTTTCTTCCTGCTTTTTATGCTCGTCCTCAATTTCTTCTTGAATCTGCTGCAACTTGGTTTGAAGATCATCCGGCTGCATGGTCAGCTTCAATATATAGTCGGAAGCTCCAAGCTGCAAAGCCCGCCTGACATACCCAAAATCATTATAGTTAGATAAAATTAAAATTTTGATGTGCGGATATAATACCTTCACCCGTTCCATCAGCGAGATCCCATCCATATTCGGCATGGAAATGTCGGTAATCAAGAGATCGCATGGCTTTTCAGAAAGAATGGTAAGCGCATCCAATCCATCCACCGCCTCGCCGATCAATTCAAAGCCGAATTCCTCCCAAGGAATAAACGTTTTGAGTCCGAGCCTCACCAAAAATTCATCTTCCACTAATAAAAGCTTTGTCATGCTGGATCCTCCATCCTCTTCCAAGGCAGCTTTATAACCGTCTCCGCTCCAGCATCAATGCCATTGTGCATAAATAACCCATATGGTTCCCCGAAATGCATGCGAATCCGACTTTGAACATTCTCAAGTCCGATTCCACTATATTTCCCTTGCCTTATGGGATCTGATTTCTCAAGAGCGTCTCCAGCAAGCTTTCTCTCAGACAGCCCTTGTCCATTATCTGTAATGGTGACAAACAACAAATCATCTTCATGGTAAGCCGCGATGCGGATGATGAGAGGCATTCGGTTCCCATGGACGATGCTGTTTTCCACAATAGGTTGCATGGTAAATTTAAGAATACGAGAAGACAATAGATTTTCATCGACATCAATCGACAACTCTATGTTATCGTTAAAACGAATTTTTTGCAGCGAAAAATAATGTTGTATAAAATCAAGTTCATCTCTCAGCGTGACAACTTCGCTCTCCTGCTTCATACTATAGTTCAACATAATGCCAAGGGAAGTAATCATATCCCCAACATTTTTAGCTCCTGAGAATAATGCCAGCCACTTAATAGAATTGAGTGCATTAAACAAGAAATGGGGAGAAATTTGAGCTTGCAGGGCATGAAACCTTGCTTCCTCTCTAAGCTGCTGCTCTTCTCGAAGAGTCGTAACCATTTCCTTCAAGCTCGATTGCATACGGTTGAAATGATGGCTCAGAAGCCCGATTTCATCGTTTCCTCCCGCCAAAGCGGGCTTTTCGAAATTTCCGGATGATGCTTTACCCATTGCCTGCACGAGCGAGCGTATAGGTTTCATCAAACGGAGGGTAAAAATGACATAGATGAAAAGAATACACGCGAATAAAACGATGATACCCCATGTCGTTGTGGAACGTACGTTTTTCAACTGCTGCAACCATTGTTCCTGCATGGGAATCCATCGCAATTGCCAGCCGGTTGCTTTTAAGGTTTGTATGAATGTGGATCGTTCCTCTCCTGATTCAGCCTTGTTCCACAACTCTTCCCGTCCCCACAGAAGACGATTTTTATCGGATATCAGGAATTGGGCAGGGGAATCCTTCTCTAACCCATTGGAAACGAGAAACATTTCCTTGATTGGGAATGCGATAAAAACTAAGCCATACCCCTTTGTCGTCTCCCCTTTAATTAAACGGGCCATGGTAATAAAGCCCCCTTCTTGGTTCCCTTCAAGACCTTTAACTCTCAAAGAAGGGTTCACATCCCAAGCAGGAGCTCCGCTTTTTTCTTTGGCTTGTTTCACATAATCAGGCATCACTTTAAGAATCGCTTCATCTTGATTGGTCGCATAAGTGTTGCCATTAAATCCATATACAGAGACAATGGCATGGTTGTCCAAAATATATGCAATCAAGTTGTCCATTTTACTCTGTAGACCAATTACCCTCTGGAATGTAGGATAATCATCTAAATTTGACTGCCCCGAACTTCTTAGCAGTTGCAGAACATCATAGTCGTTCGAGAGCAAATTCGAAACATTTAAAGTCCGATTCAACATATCATCGGCTCGATCCGTAACCCGCTTTAAAACCTCGGTTTGTGTGTCGGTCATTGTTCTCATAAATATTTTGTCAGATTGAACGAAGTAAAGATACATCATTAATAAAATGGGAGCTACAATAAACAACGTAAATGCAAGTAAAAACTTGAGTCGAAGCGAGAAAAATAACTGCCTTTTGTTTGTAGTCATTCCTCTCTCCCCTTCGAAACCAATGTGCAATGGCAACCGTCCACTGAACGGTTGCCAAGATGATTTATTATGTAGTATTATAACTCACGCGTTACTTATATAACTAGGTGCTGTTTAATGTTTATACATGGTTATATTTAATTTGAGGTTGTGGTGCAAAGCTCTGATTCATGATAAATCAATTACAAAGAGACATTAAATTAAGCAACTCTCCCAGTGATCTGAGCAGTAAAATGAGCCGAATAAACAAGCTGAACGAAGTAAGAAATTAAAACGATCAACCGCGTACAAGATCTATCCAAGCAGTTCGTTACTAAAACAGCGGCGCTAAAGCAGCAGTTTGCCAAAGATAAACCATCCAATCACATCGAATAAAGAGGAAAAATGTCTTTGTACACAATAGTGGTGTCTGATTACTTATAACGAAGCTGAGGGAGCTTTCTTCTTATATGCCCTCGCACGAATCACTATTTCGATGATAAGCAGATTAGGAACCCAGCACAACCAAGCTACAACCCGATATCCAGCCTCAAAATCGCCAAAAAGCAGAGCAAGGGACGCTAACCAGATTCTAAGCGTTACAGCCGCAAAGGTTAGCGCATAACTGCGAAGCATCCATGCTTTATGTGACAATTTTTCCTATGGTTTATGCAGAACATTCAATTACATAAAAAAAGCACCTTCCCCATACCCATTCTTCACTCCATGAACAACAATATTTTTAAACCAATTTGACATAAGCGTATTTTCAAATTCTTCTATAATGTAAAGATGAAGAGGGAAATCCATAATTTCTGCTTTTCAAAAACCGATACCCCTTTCGGAATACCGGTCTTCATTTTCCATTTATCCTCTCAGTCGCCCATCCCAAAACTGTACAATCCGCTTCGCCTGCTCCGCAACCTGCCGATCATGCGTAATCACAATAATCGTCCTACCCTGCTTATTCAACCGGCTGAATACATCCATAATCTCCACACCCGTCTTCGAATCCAATGCCCCTGTAGGCTCATCCGCCAAGATGATTGGTGGATCTCCAGCCAACGTGCGCGCAATCACAACGCGTTGTTGTTGTCCGCCAGATAGTTCCGAAGGAAAGTGCTTCCTGCGATCAAGCAAATCCACCGCTTCCAACGCCTGCAAAACAAGCGGCTCTCGCTGTTTTCTCGCTGATCCCAAATAAATGAAGTCTGCGATTCTATTCCCTTACCTCTTCGCCTTATAAAACTCATGATACAGCTTCATCAGCGCCCGCTTCTCAATCTGTGACACATAGCTCCGGCTAATCCCCAGCTCCTTCGCAATCTCCCGCTGCGTCCGCTCTTCCCCACCTAATTCAAGTCCAAACCTGCCAACCACAACTTCCTTCTCACGCTCATCCAATATCTCCAAATTCTTATATATCTTCGATTTCTCTATCTTGAGCTGTACAGCATCTACCACATCGTCCGCCTCACTGCCGAGAATGTCGATGAGCGTAATCTCGTTCCCCTCTTTATCCGTTCCAATGGGATCATATAAGGACACATCCTTGCGTGTTTTCTTCAAGGAACGCAAATGCATCAGAATCTCGTTCTCGATACAGCGTGCTGCGAAAGTCGCTAGCTTCGTACCTTTGTTCGAGGAGAAAGACTCGATTGCTTTAATCAATCCGATCATCCCAATGGAGATCAAATCCTCTAAATCTTCACCTGTATTGTCGAATTTTTTGACGTTGTGGACACAAACCGATGTAAACCAAACGTCAACACATCCCAGCTCGTCCCCTTAAAATAATGTTCATGTTTCCGCACTCCACATGTGTTGAGTGTTCAGTATGAACAAATCTTATACGATGTGCCCCGAAATCAGAAACGAGATACAGCTACCGAGCTTCAGAATAATTGTCTGGATTGTCTGCAACCTGAAGGACTTCTTCAACCATTCGTGATTTGCAAAGAGACAGGGATTAACCTCTATGTGCTAACCCCGGTCTCTGCGCAGAACGCTACTGCTTATCTTTTTGAGTGAGCATTCGTGAGGAAAACCCTTAAATACGAGGGACGGACACCCCAGCAACTTACGGCATCTTTTGGGCTGATTCTTAATTCTTATGGACATGGGGGACTCTTACGCTCTGCTTTTCGCTCGATTTGGCCGATTTAGATGCGCTAAGTGTCATTTTTGTCCGTTATATTTTGAATATACCTTTTTTAGCTTCATAAGATGTATTTTTGTCCGTTAAATCTCCCAACACGAAAAATACAAGCCGCTACAGACAGATTAAGCGCGTTTGCATTTATCACAATTCACCGCAATTTCAGCCTGGGCCATAACAGAACATTAATGATTTTTCTTTTTTAATGTGGGGGCTATTTGAACAGGTTCATAAAGGTGATTTTTCGACTTTCCAAATTGAATATTCTATTAAAATCCCCTCATCATGATGGTATTGTTAAAATGTGGGTTTTGCGCGTCGTCAGAACTGTGAAAGCGATTGCAAATATTGGAGAATCCTATGGAATCTATATTTTCTACCTGCTGTTTGGTTCCACGCAATCCTGAAATCATTCTGTCCCGACGCCAATTCCCCCCGTATAAAATAATTTAGAAGGTAGGCGGTACAAACATGAACAAGGCAAGTAGAAGCTACGGAAAGTTCCCTCTATCCGCGCGTATCATGGCGGTGCTGCTGGGGTTTTCCATGTTGCTGAGCATGGATATGACAGTGCAGGCGCGTGGAGATGCCCCAGAAACGCATTCATCCGAGCTCACATTGGTGGAGCAGGCCAAGCAAGCGGCTTCCAAAAATGGGATGCGCATGTGGTACAAACAGCCGGCCAAGGACTGGCAAACTGAGGGACTTGTAATCGGCAACGGATTCTTTGGCTCTGTGCTTTTTGGCGGCGTGGCCAAGGATCGGATCCACCTCAATGAAAAGACCCTCTGGACCGGCGGACCGGCACCTTCGAGAAACTACATTGGCGGAAACCGGAGCACGCCGGTGTCACAGGAAACGATCAAAAAAAATCAAGATGCGCTGGAAGCCCAAGCATACAACAATGGCCGTGGTAATGTCAGCGATATGTTCGGCACTCTTAACAACATGGGCAGCTATCAGGACTTTGCTGACCTATGGGTGGATTTCGCACCCGCCGGTCATACGGATGCCGCGGCCAAAGACTATGTCCGCGATCTAGACCTCAATACGGGTATCGCTTCGGTTTCCTAC
Organism: Paenibacillus sp. J31R122; assembly: GCF_056269185.1. Taxonomy (NCBI): domain Bacteria; kingdom Bacillati; phylum Bacillota; class Bacilli; order Caryophanales; family Paenibacillaceae; genus Paenibacillus; species Paenibacillus sp. J31R122. The sequence goes on along the minus strand of NZ_JBWDNM010000001.1, from coordinate 116,330 downwards.
CAGTACAACGACGATACTTACCGTCGTGAATATTTTTCAAGCTACCCCGACAAGGTACAAGTCTATAACTTCACTGCCGACAGCAAGGGCAAACAAAGCTTTGATGTCAGTATGACCAGCCAGCAAGGTGGTGCGACGATCACCGCTTTGGATAACACCATCACACTTCGTGGTGCGCTTACGGATAACGGCTTGAAATATGAAGGCCAAATCCGCGTGATCGCTAATGGAGGCACCATCAATGCGACCTCTACCGGAACCATTCAGGTGCGCAATGCCGATACTGTTACCATCGTGATGGCTTCCGATACCGACTACGAGAATAACTATCCCACTTATCGCGGCGTGGATCCCCATGTGGAGATCACAGCCAATCTGGATAAGGCAGTGGGCATGGGCTATCAGACACTGCATAATCGCCACGTCGAGGATCACTACTCGCTGTTCTCAAGAGTCAGCCTGGATGTAGGCGCGGCCCCGGCGAATATACCCACCGACGAGCTAATTGGTGAGTACCGCAAGGGAAATTTCAACCAAATATTAGATGTGATGGTATTCCAGTTCGGACGATATCTGACTATCGCCGGCTCCCGCGAGGGCGCATTGCCCACCAATCTTCAGGGGATGTGGGGCGTCGGCAGCATGGCCTGGAACGGTGACTTCCACTTTAACATCAACGTCCAGATGAACTACTGGCCAGTGTACAACACCAACCTGGCGGAGAGCGGCATCTCTTTTGTGGAGTATGTGGACTCTCTACGCGAGCCTGGCCGCATCACTGCTGCCAATTCTCATGGCGTAATTAGTGGACCCGGTGAGGAAAACGGCTGGATTGTCCACACTGTTAATAACCCCTTTGGCTTGACCGCCCCCGGCGGCAGCCAGGAGTGGGGTTGGAACATGGGCGGCGCGGCCTGGGCGCTGCAGAATGTGTATGACTACTATCGCTTCACCGGCGATGTAGACTACCTGCGTTCGACCATCTATCCGGCTATGCGCGAGCAGGCTAGATTCTGGGATTCCTATCTAATTTGGAGCACAAAGCAGAACCGTTGGGTCGTCTCACCTTCGATTTCCCCTGAGCAGGGACCGACCTCCGTCGGCAGCGCCTATGACCAATCACTGGTTTGGCAGCTCTATAAGGAGACCATCGAAGCCGCCACGATTCTCGGTGTGGATGAGGAGCTTCGTAAAGACTGGCAGGAGAAGATGGATGATCTTGAACCGATTCAGATCGGCAATCAAGGCCAGATCAAAGAGTGGTATGATGAGACAAACATCGGCTACATTGGGACTAGTAAAGCCTCCAACTTCAATGCCGGCGGCGCAGACGTGCATCGTCACGTTTCCAATCTGATTGGCTTGTATCCTGGCAATCTGATCAACAAAGATAACCAGACTTACATGGACGCCGCCAAGGTCTCTCTGGAGCATCGCGGTTTTGAGATCACAACCGGCTGGTCTAAGGGGCATCGTCTGAACCTTTGGGCTAGAACTATGGATGGCAACAAGTCCTATCGCATGGTACAGTCGTTTTTAACCCAGAACGCCCGCGGCATTATGAACAACCTGTTGGATTCCCATGGTACCCATGGTGGTCCAATAGCCAGTGCAGGATATATCTTCCAGATCGAGGGTAACTTTGGTTACACCTCCGGCGTTGCCGAAATGTTGCTGCAGAGCCAGCTAGGTTACATCCAGCCGCTGCCCGCACTGCCTGACGCATGGCCTAGTGGCAGTGTTAAAGGCTTAGTTGCCCGAGGTAACTTCGTCCTTGATATGGACTGGTCCGACTCGAAACTTTCAGCCATGACTATCACTTCTCGTGCTGGCGGCGTCAGTGAGATCGAATATCCTGGTATCGGTAGCGCCACCGTGTCCGGCGCATCCGTCCAAAAGATTTCCGCCGACAGAATTTCCTTCCAGACCACCGAGGGTGGCGTGTACACCCTATCGAACCTGCCCGGCGAAGCCTCAGCCAAAGTGGCGCAGCCACAGGCTGTCGAAGCCGTCCGCACTGGCGATAAAACTATCGAACTGGTCTGGGACAATGTTCCCGGCGCAACAGAGTATGTCGTTTACCGCCAAAAGCTTCAGACTGTAGCCTCCGGTCAGTCCGCTGGCTCTGTTTACGGCACAGGCTATGAGAAGCTCGACACTGTGAGCACCAACAGCTATACAGATACTGCTGCAAGCGCTGGTTCCATTTATTACATGGTGGCCGCGATCACCCCAGCTGGCACTTCATCACCGACCGCACCGGTGGAAGCCAAAAATCTGTCCGTGGTGATCACCCCCAGCCGTAAGCCGGTAGGTAAAGGAGATACGTTGACCCTTGATTCTTCGGTTAAGGATGATAGATTCGTGATCCGTTACACGCTAGACGGCAGCATGCCGACCGCCGCCTCTGCGAAGTATATCGACGCTTTGACTTTGGAGACCGCTGGCTCCATCCGTCTGAATGCGCAACTGTTCCAGAACGATCTGCCAGTTGGCAGCATCGCGAGCTTCAACCAGTATGGCTCCACAAATCTGGCGCTTCATAAGACGGCTTCTAGTTCCTTCCCTTATTGGGGAGATCCTTACGCACCCGGCATGGCTGTAGATGGGAACATGGGTACCCGATGGGCATCGAAAGGAGACGCCAACACATCCGACCTGATTATTGACCTTGGGCAAACTGAAACGCTAGACACCGTCATTCTGTACGAGGAGACGGGTGCCGGCATTGGTCACCGAATGCGTGCGTTCGAGATACAGGTTTCCGATACTGGTGAAGCCGGCAGCTGGACGACCGTGTATTCGACTCAGGACGCAAAGGAAACTAACGAATGTATATTGCCTATTGGCACGGTAGGACGATATGTCAAATACAAAACCATTAGCGCAACCCAAGAGGTCACATTAAAAGAGTTTGAAATCTATGGCGGGGGGCCAGCAACGTTCACACCTCCAAGCACAGAAGAGATTTCGATTACGTTAAGTGGTGGTAATAGTGTCGTTGCAGGAGACGAATTTGAATTGATTTATGGCCTGGCCAATGTGAATGACAGCATTTATGCTGCCCAAGATCTTACATTCACTTTTGATCCATCCATGTTTGAATTCATTGCAGCGAAATCCATGAAAGACGGATTCGAGATCGTGAGAAGTAAAGATGCTCCAGGTCAAGTTCGAATCCTTGCTGCAAGTTTGGGAGAAGATAACATAGTAAATGTAAGTGGGGACTTGATGAAGCTTAGCTTTAAAGCCAAATCAATTACTCTCTCAGCAGAAACCGAAATAAACCTGTCTCATTTGGTTCTTGCTACTGGCGAAGGAAAAGAGTTGCAATTGAAAGGTGCTTCGCACCATGTGTCAATCAACCAAATAAACAAAACGACGTTAGATGAACTCATTTCGATTGCTCAAACCGCATATGCTGCCGCAACAGAAGGAACAAATGTCGGTCAATATCCAGCGGGATCGAAAGCCACGCTTCAAGCAGCGATTGATAGCGCTCGGGCAGTAGCTGACAATGCGTCGGCATCGCAAGAGCAAGTGGATCAAGCCGCAAGTGAACTGAGTGTAGCGCTGGAAACATTTAAAGCTTCGGTAATAACCCGAATACTGGGAGATCTGAACGGTGACGGAAAAATTAGTATCGGAGACTTGGCTTTACTGTCCACGTGGTATGGCAAAGATTCGAGCGATCCACAATGGGATCAATATAAGTTCAGAGATCTCAACGGTGATGGCAAGATTGATATTGAGGATCTTGCAATATTGGCAAGAATAATCATTCAGATGTAACAAGTCAAATAAAGGCTAATTCCATTCACATTGAATGAGAATTAGCCTTTATTTTATACTGACCGAATAGAATCAGCTAGATTATTAATTTAGGTCTGTATATTGGAGCATTCTACGAATCCCACCGTATTTTTACTATCCAACAGATTAGTTCCAAATAGGTACACCTTCTCCGACATTACCTCACAACCTAATCTTGGTCGCACCGAAAGTTGAGTTATAAACTTCCCATTTAAATCAAACAAGGGTTACCCTCAAGCAGTTGCTTCAACGGGGTCATAAAGGTGATTTTTCGACTATCCAAATTGAATATTCTATTAAAAATACCTCATCATGATGCTATTGTTAAAATGTGGGGATTGTGCGTTGTCAGAATGATGAAAGCGATTACGACGACAATTATCCCCCTATAAAATAATTGTACTTCTAGATTCTAATGGACATGGCGACTCTTACGCTCTGCTTTTCGCTCCGTCAAACCGATTTAGATGCGCTAAGCCTCATCTGTGTCCGTAACATTTTGAATGAAGCTTTTTTCGCTTCTTAAGGTGCATTCTTGTCCGTAAAGGCTCCCAACACAAAAATGATAAGCCACTATAGATGGGTGGAGCTTATAAAGTCTTATCATTTCAAAAAAAAGGCCCGGAGGCCTTTTACTTAACAACTATGAATTTAATCTGTGAATACATAACCAATCCTAGGTAACCTATTTTGAAGAGGCGATGACCTTCATTCACTTGATCCCATCAAAATTAATATCAACAAATGTTGTTCCTTTATAATCTTGATACATAGCATCTGCCTTATCAAATGAGAAGGTACCGTGGTACTCCTTCCCAGCGAAATTAGCATTAAGTTTGAACATATCAGGCAGCGCCGGTGAGGGAAGTATTTCATACCCTGCCCCTTCCATTTTAGTAGCACTGTACACTCCACATGTGTGGAGTGTGCATACAACAAAAAACCAAACGGTAGAGTTCCGTTTGGTTTCAGATATTGATATAACATAGGAAATCGCTACCGTAACTTTATCGTTTCAAACGACAAGGCCGGATTAAAAATTTGAGTTCAAGTCATCCTTACCTCTTTACTTTATAAAACTCATGATACAACTTCATCAACGCCCGCTTCTCTATTCTCGACACATAGCTCCGCGAGATACCCAATTCCTTCGCAATCTCCCGCTGCGTCCGCTCATCCCCGCCATGCTCGAGCCCAAATCGTCCAATAACAACCTCTTTCTCACGGTCATCCAATATGTCGAGATTCTTATAAATCTTACTCTTCTCAATTTTAAGCTGCACCTTATCCACAATATCATCGGCCTCGGTGCCGAGAATATCAATCAACGTAATCTCGTTGCCTTCCTTATCCGTGCCAATAGGATCATGCAGCGAAACGTCTTTACGGGTTTTCTTTAAAGATCTGAGGTGCATAAGTATTTCATTCTCGATACAACGTGCCGCAAATGTAGCGAGCTTCGTCCCTTTCCCGGTTTGGAAGCTCTCGATAGCCTTGATTAATCCAATCGTACCGATGGAGATCAAATCCTCTAAATCTTCACCTGTATTGTCGAATTTTTTGACGTTGTGTACACAACCCTATGTAAAACCACAAAATTGTCATTGTTAGAGATTGGTTAGAATCGAGTATGCTTGTACTGGAAGAATCCTTCTTAAATAAGGGGTTATTCCTACAAAGCTCTTGGTTATTTTATAATACTCGGTTGCGATACGCATCCGCGTATCAGTTAGTAGTAAAGCATCATCTTCCGAAAACCAGAAGATGATGCTTCATATATTTTTACTGGGCTGTACTCTTCAAAGATTCATAGTGATATGACCAATCACCCGGCCAGATCGTTGTTGCTTAAGGGACTAGCCTAGATTGCCTATGCTTAACTTTGACTCACGACTGAAATTGTGCGTATGTGCAGCAAATAACAACCTTTCGCAGTTCCGGAATGGAGTTGGGCTGTTATAGAAAGAGCAGCTATAACGAAGACTTCTCTTCGCTACGCTGCTCAATGACGTGCCTATTAGATCTAAGTTCAAGGGTACATAATGTTCATTATTCTTTGAATAAGTACAGCAACTTCGGCTCTTGTCGCATGGCTTGTAGGATTCAGCATCCCATCACTGCCTTGGATCAGACCGAAGCTAATCATCCCCGCCATACTGTCGACAGCGTAATTCGCAACCTTCGCTCCGTCAGAGTAGTTGCCCAGTATATCCCGATTACCCTCAATTGGAAGCTTCTTCACTTGCTGCAAGGCTCTGGCTACAATAAGGAACATATCCTGACGCGAGATTTGATCTTTCGGACGGAAAGTATTGTTCTCCATTCCCTGAATCAGTCCAAGCTGCTGGGCTGTTGCGATCGCGTCGTAATAGTAAGCGTCCAGCTTCACATCCGTAAACGTGCTTGCAGATTCAGCATGCAGGTCCAAAGCTCTGACCAGAAGCGTAACGAAATCTGCCCGCGTGATCACCACTTCGGGTGAGAACTTGTCTGCCGCAGTTCCCTCGATGATACCCCTCGCCGCTAATGCCTCTACCGCTCCCTGCGACCATCTATGTGATACAAGATCAGCAAATGTTTTGTGCGCATAGGCGACGGAATAGTGGCTGAAGTGATTCACTTCAAACCGTACGGTTCCCGTAACTGGATCATAATGCCCATTTTTAACAACTTCCACTCGGCCCTCATCACTGATATTCCATATGATGATACTATTCGGATGAGCCAATTCCGATGCTGTCGGCGTATATGGAATAGACACTAGTACGGGTGCATCAGGATTGCTCCAAGTACGATCTAGGCCATCCACCTTAATGCTCAAGTTAATCAACGGATGATTTCCGATCTGATTTTGCAAGTCCAAGGACAGTGCTGCTGGATTCATCTTCTCGACGATAAGGCTGATCGATTTCGCATTGTTTACTTCCGCTACATCCACGAAATTGGAAGGCAAGATGACAACGGCGTGTCCAGTCGAGATCTCAAGCTTACTTTCCATGTTTAGCGTAGATAAGGCTTGAGCAGGCATAACAACCTCATATCGGCTTGCATCATGAGCCTCCTGAATTTCTATCCTAACTGTTTTAACACCCGCTCCATCGCTCTTGGCATCCTTCATTGCTTGATCAATTGCATCTGTGCCAATCTCTACTTTAGCCAGTGATCCAGCAGCGTCATAGGTTGCATCGGCTGTAATCGTCCCATTTTCCACCTTAATCGAAGGCTCTTCAATTACAGGCGGAATGTATGGCGGAATATATGGCGGAACTTCGGCATCCTTCACGGTCAGCGTCATATCCGCAAATTTGTCCGCATTGTCCGAGCTTATTGCTCGAATGATTGCAGTTCCCGCTTTCAGCGCCTTCACATTCCCTTGATCGGATACGCTAGCTACACCCTGCGAATCTGCTCCATATACAGACCATATAACCGACTTATTAGCAACGTCATCGGGAAGCACGATTGCGTTCAACTGCAGCGACTCTCCAACCTTCAGTTCAGCTTCCGTCCGGTCCAACTGAACCATCTCAACTTCCGGCCCTTGCGGGATTCCGACTGTAACTACGCTGTCCGCATATAATGCATTGTTCACAACACTAGTTGCCCTCACTATTGCCGTTCCTAGATTCTCAGCGGTTACTATTCCATCCGCCGAGACCGTTACGACATTGTCCGCTGAGGATTCATAAACCGACCAGGTCACGGATTTATCGTACGCCTGCGCCGGAAGTACCGTCGCATTCAGCTTAACGGCTCCACCTAGTGCAAGGTTAACCTCCGATTGATCTAGAACGATCGACTCCGGAGCCGCTTTCTTTAGCGTAAATTGATCCACGATGCGATCCTTCACCGTCTTGACGACGAATTTCATCTCGTCTCCGTCAATTTCCACGGCTACGTACATTTGCACTTGTTCCGCATCCGTCACTTTATGCCAGCTTCTCTCGACCACGGCATAGAACTTAGGACCTGCGGAGCCTCCGACAATGTAGGTCGTTCCTTCGCCATCGCCGACAGGAATCTGATCCTTCATCGGATACGTACGCAGATAAACATGATCATGACCGTTCATAACAATATCTACTTTGAATTCATCGAAGATCGGCGTCCACGCATCACGGATATGCTCCGAATCATAGATGCTTCCGTATGGGCCGCGGTGAAAAGCAATGAGCTTCCATTTCTTATCCGTCGCAGCCAAATCCTTACGCAGCCATTCCTTCTGTTCTTCAAAATCGTATTCACTGTTCAACACAACGAAATGCGCATTTTTATAATCAAAAGAGAAATTACTCCCTTTCAACGAATCGATACCGTTCTGCGGATGATTGAAATGGGCCAGGTAATCTTCCGTCTTGCGGGTTCCCGTCACTTCATGGTTGCCAACGACTGGCACAATCGTCGTATTCATCAAGATGTCTTTACCTGCATTGAAAAACATGTTCCATTCGTTCTCTTTGAAGCCATCCTCTACCAAATCGCCGCCTTGTACGACGAATTCCGTATCCGGATTATCCAACATCGCCTTGCTCAATACATCTCCCCACAGCTTGAAGCCGGCTAGATTCGAAGCCTGAGTATCTCCGAAGAAAATAAATTTCGTCCGTTCGCCTTCTGCGGCTGCCGTCTGTAAGGTTCCACGATCACTATAGCTACCGTTGCCATCGCCAACCCGGAATACGTAATTCGTTCCCGGCTTCAGACCTTCGGCCACCGCTTTATGCACCCTTACAGTTCCGTTGTCCCACGTATTAAACAGATAATTGCTGCCCTCAAATCGCATTACGTCCGAAGCCGTAAAATCGGTGAACGTCGACGCTTCCGCCACTTCTACAACTGTTGCATCCGTACCCGGATTGGTGTGCCACGTAAAGGCGCGTGCGGTCGTCGGATCCGCCCCCATCGTCACGTTGACATTAATCGGAGCCGGCGATCCCGCAAGCTTCGATACAACGAACTTACGAACTGAGCTGAGCCATTCATCCTTGGATGCCTGCAGTTCGTATGACTTGACTTCACTTGTCAGAACGCTGGTCACAAGCACTCCTTCGGCATTCGTGATACCAATTTCCGTACCGTTCGCCAGCATGATCTTGGCGCCGTCCACTGGACCGCCCGTCTCATCCGTCACTTTGAACGTTGTCGGATAACCTTCCACAACTCCGAATTCATCCCAGCTAAGCTGCAATTGGTTCTTAACTACAGCCGAGACAGGAAGACCGAAAAATCCGAACAGAGTATCTCCCTTGTCCTTGAAATGCAGAGCGCCCGAAAAGAATTTCGTCGTTACCGTTCCAGATGCCTCATTCCTCACCCGATACGCAATGCTGGCAAGCGAATCGCTATCCGTCAGCGATGTCGTATCAAGACCGTTGAAATCTAGCCGCACGTGACCCGTTGCTGGATCGATCGACGTTTGCAACTGACTTTCCGCAAGCTTGGAGCCGCGAATCACTTCCAAACCTTCTACCTTTGTCGTATCAAACGCAAATTCAATATGTCCGTCCTTTATGGATTGAGCCTTGATCGCCTTAACGTTCAAAGCATAGGTACTGCCAGCATAGACCTCTTCCGGATGATCATAGACAATCTTGGAAGACCCAGTATCCACCGTAAAATTCCACACCTTCTCCGTTTGGTTGCCCGCAAGATCCTTGATCTTGATTCTAGCTTCATGAACGCCGTCCGTGAGTGGAATTTCCGGAGTATAATGAATCTGCCCCTTCGGAGGATACAATGTCGAATGGACCAAAACCCCATCCACGTAGAAGCGTGTTTTGTCCGGATCGATCAGCGTAGTACCCGGATCTATAGCTGGATCATAGCCATAATCTTCGCCGTAGGCCTGAATCAGTGGCGTACTGGTTTTAACGACACTACCTTCAGCTGGCGTAATATTTTTCAGAATCGGCGGGTCCATATCATCTTCTACAGGCCCATACAGCGCACGAATCTGATCAATATACAAGACGCCATCGGTCTTGTTGTCATTCCTCGTCTCCATGTAACGAATCGGCATATCCATCGTCAATGGCAGTGGTCTTCCCTTAGGTACGACTGCCTCCAGGTACTTCCACCCTGTAAAATCCACTCCAGTGCCTTCTTCAACAAAATCAATAGGTACGGCAGCATTGTTCTTGTCTCTAATTTGCGCCCGAAGCCAATGCTTCTTGCCATCCCCATATACCCAAGCGCTGATCTTCTCCGGGTAGCCCGGAATTTGAATGCGATGGTTATCATCGATGACTTCAATGTAAGCGCCAGATATTCCGATCGTAGTCTTGAAATCATATTCTATCTTGGCCGATTTGTTGCCGAACCGTACAAGATCCTCATCCGTCTCTTCGCTTAACTTCATCGTAATAAATCGAGCCCCAGACGATTTCTTATAATTCCCTACGCCGTTCTCGAAATCTTCAAGAACAACAGGCGGAAGACCGATATGGATCTGCATCGATGTCTCGACACCTTGGTACTTAACGAAAACTCGTCCGCTTTGCTCATTATCGTGCGTTGTATGTAGCACGCCGTTCTCATCGATCGTTCCAATCGGCCCTTCCAGACGCCACTCGAACTGGCTGTTGTCCGCATGGATCACTTGTCCATTTCGCAGCGCCGTAATCGTCATCGGGATGAAAGCATCCGTAGTGAAAGTTCTAACCGTATCCGGAAATTTCAGTTCGGATAGCTCGTTCACAACTTCAATTTGGCCTTGTCCGCTCAGTCCGTCCGCACTCACGGTAATATTGGCGAAGCCAGGGGTGGTGCCTGCTTGGAACAAGCCGGATTGATCTATCGCCCCGACGGACTGATCAACATCGACCGTCCATTGAGGTTTTCCTGAGAACATCGCCGGATGCCCATTGGCGTCGACTGCGGCGGTCTTCAGTTTGAATGACGAACCGATGAGCACACGCTCCATATTCGGCTGAACGACCAGCTTCGCTGCCGGACCTTCCGGAGCTTTGTTCACGAGCAATATTCCGTTTGAAGTTTTACGCTCGCCGCCATCAGACGGTCGATTCAGAATTTTGCGCAGAGGCTCGCCTGGAAGCTTCGCCACGAATGTGGCAGAACCGCCACCGTCTAACGTAAGTCCATCGACCACTCCAATATCCTTCATGATTTTTCCAAGGTCCTTAAACGTTACTCCTTCGCTAAATCCGGGAGCACGTCCATCCACCTCAATCATGACGATTGAGCCATCGGCTTTAGTCCCGATACCAACGCGCGGATATAGAGCAGGATCTTTATGATCTAGTACGACGCCACCGTTCATCAGGATTGGCGATCCGCCTACGGCCATTTTTACATTTTCCCATTTCGACTCGAATTGAAAACTGGCCGACAGCTCATCACCGACACTCAGGCCGGCCAGTTCCGCCCGATAACGTCCGGATGCGGACAAGACGACTTGTCCATTATTGATCTGGGTATTTCCCTTATCTTTATGAATCGCCGCAACTTTAAGTTGCAGGGTACTCCCGCTCCTGACTTCGCCCGACAATACGTCGAGTACCACCTCATCACCAAGGCCGTTAGTCATCGTTGAAGTATTAAAATCGTAAGTGTACAGAATCAATGCTTCATCATTGAATCGCATCCGATTGATCGAAGACAATTCAACGCCCTTGCTTCCAATCTTCAGCGTTCTAGTCAGTTTCGGACTATTCCCATAAACCGATGTGCCGTCTTTATTGAGTCCGAAAGCTTGCCAATCATTCGGCGGGCTAGTCAGAATAACGCCATCTCCCATGAACATGCCGATCGGTACGCCCGTCGACATATCATAGAAATCGGCGTTGATGGCCGCAATAACTCGATTGCCTGCGCGATCAGCGTCATTCGCCATCTTCGTAACGCCTTCCATGCCATACACCTTGCCGTTCGTCAAACCGGGCTGCAAGTCCAACATCTCGTTCTTAGGATCGAACTCGACATAATGAACTTTCTCCAGCCCTTGCGGCAGCATCATATCTTGCCAAGTATACTGAGCCCCTGGGCCAATTTCCATCGTTCTCTTATCCAGGATCTGACCGAAGCTGGATAGTTGCTGCTCTGCAGCATGAGCCTTCTCGAATGAAGAAATGAAAGATGTGAACATTAAGAAGGATAATACTAGAGATAAACTACGTTTCAATCGTCTCATTTGTTAAAATTCCTCCTGCATTCAATATCAAAATCATTTTCTATCATTGCAATATTAGCAATGAATTGTTTCTGGAATGTATACAATAATTAAAGAAACAGTAAAGTTTTCCAATATGAACAAACCCTCTGCCCCTTTTTCTGATAGAGTGAAATGATTATTTTAACATGATTGAACAGCTAATTTCCCACCGTGACGTCGATCGATTATGATTACAACAAAAAAAAACCTCACCAGTTAAAATGGAAGCGTCGAGCAATCATTTGCAAAGAAGAGGTTTCTTTGTCGCGCAGGATAATTAGAAGCCTTTTCCCCCCTTATAATCGTCCTGATACTGAGCTGCGTTTACTCCGGCGTATTTCTTGAAGCTCGTGTAGAAGTAACCGATATTCGCGAAGCCTACTTCCTCCTCAATGTAATCCACGAGTTGCTTGAACATTTCACTTTGCTTCGAGTCTTTCCTTTTGTTCACGACTTGAACGATCGTCGCGTAAAGCTGCCTATACCAAATCTTGATTTCCTCGAAAGTGTCTCGCTCCGCCAGTTGCTTCGAAATAACGCTTCTCTGGATGTCTAAACGCTCGGGATCGACTTGCATCTCGCCGGTAGCGGTCTTCACGACGGCTAGAGCCTCTGGAGCAGCGACATGCAGTCATACAAAAGCAACTTAACATGGATAATCTGATTCCTGCTTCCTCTAAGATGATTAAAGAACTGTTAGCATCCTTCGGCACTATTTTCGTAAGCATCAGCCATGAGAACCGAAAATAGATTGTACATGTTTTGATAAAGGAGATAGCAATTACCGTGAATCGGAAAATTGATAGGATCACGCCATGCCTTAGCCCCGCGCCGCTTGATCCAATAGCAAATGGAGAACCCCTTATCTCAGAACAATTCTTGTCTCTTTAATATGTTATCCCAAGCGTGCCTGCGAAAACTTCAGCAGTCATGCTTTCTTTCAGGGCTCCTTGTCCACTGCTACTTCGAGTTGCCACTGGATCAATTCTTTCATAACGCCATCATCCGGCACACTCTTGTCCCACTCGCTCCCATAAAATTTCTGAGCCTCGACCATAAACACAAACTTAGCCCATCTGTTTTTTGCATACTAAATTAGTTTGGCTTGTGTTACTGTTTGGTACGACGAGTTTTCTTTGAAGTGGGGAGATAGTCTTCGCAGATCCATTGACAAAAGATTTGCAAATTCAAGGTTTGGCGTCGTCGTCATTTCCTCTGCTTTCATCGCTAAACAATGGCCGCAGTTTAGTCGCTCGTGAAATGGCTGAGAGTGGAAAAGTCATCTTACCTATCTGGCACAAAGTAACAAAGTCAGAAGGGCTTAAATACAGCCCTACCTTGGCGGACAGGCTCGCGTTGAACACGTCAATCGACGAGTTCTCTGTCATCCCAAAGCAACTCAAAGAGATGATATAATAGCTTTTCTCATACTGGTAAATAACCGGCTAGGAAAGACCATCTAATGCGTATTGCAGTTTCACGATATTCTACTGTTAGACACAATCAAGTTCCCCTAGGGTGGTCTCCCCTTACCTTTGGGAGTAACTTCCCGGGCTTGTAAGTGGTTAAGAACAAAAAATTCGCCCTATTTGTGGTACGGTTCACCGTATTGCAAATGATTAAGTACCTTTCAGTTTAGTAGACATTTTGTCTACTTATATTCATCGTAACTGTTAGTTTATAAAACCAATGTCTAGTAATTGTCTACTTTCTCAAGATACAACAAAAGCCTGACCGCGTGAGGTCAGGCTTTTCATGGTGGAGACGAGTGGATTTGAACTCCCCTCGCCTCCACTATGATGAATTCTCACATGTTTCGAGACAATAACAGTACTTAGGATATGTTTCCATACAGAACATTCAAAACAGTGGGTTTAGGCGTTGCCGATTATTTGTCAACATAATGTATTGACACTACCGCCTCAACATGTATGGGTTGCGTAAAAGAGACATCCTGATGTGGCAGTATTCGCTATAGACTATTTATGGTTGTGGTGCAAGAATACAAACGGGTAGTAAATACCCAACAAATTGTAATTTAACTACGCCACTTGGTGACACGCCATTCGTTCAGCTGTTTCTGTTTTTCTGAGATCACCTTATGTACGCCGGCAGTTTTCAACTTGCCGATAAATTCGGGGTAGATTTTGTCTGGGTCAGCAGTCCCCGTCGTCAATGCGGACAAATATTGATCGATCACGATATGACATTGCTCCATTTCCGATTTGACGCTTTTCGGATTAAATGAGAAACCCAAGATCGGGGATACGTCGGAAGTTTTATTCAATTGATCCCACTTCTCGATCGTATCGTCCGGATCATTCTCCGTTTTCCATAAAATCAAATTGTTCCCGAACACCCATGGAATATTCGGATTGTATCCGCTATCTTTGATGCGTTCAATTCGTGTATCGGATATTTTCTTAAAATGAATGCCTTCGATCCCGAAATTCAATAAGTTGGCAATCTTCGGATCGTTGTTCAATAGCTCAAGAAACATCATTGCCCTCTCCGGGTTCAGGGATGTGCTCGAGATAGCCGTAATCGCAGCCGCTGCGCGATCCGTCGTTATGATAGGCTTGGTGAAACGCTTCCTGTACCAATCGACGCCCGTAATCGATCTTAGTCCTCCGAGCACGGAAGGATCTTCTGTCGAATCGAACGTTTGATAAGCGGGCATCGCGATTGCATATTTGGCTGCTTTCCGGTCAGCCGCAATCTCTTTCGTCGTGGAAGCGTCTTTGCGGAAATACCCTCTTTCATACCACTTTCTAGAACGGGCGATAAATTCCTTGAATTCCGTCGACTCGTACTGATTCACGACATTCAAGTTTTTATCGTTCAAGCGGACCCAGCCGGGCATTTTCTGATCCCCGATAACGTCGAAGCCGTATAGCGGCGCCGCTCCTATAAAGATGTCTCCGGTAATTGAATACTCTAACGGAAATTTGTCCGGCTCGCCTTTTTTCACAGCTTCCAACAGGGGCTCTAGATCATCGGGAGTTTTCGCGTTTTTCCAATTGAAATGGTATTTGTCCGCTATCGCTTTCTGTACGTCAAATCCATAGCTCGTCGCCATGATTTGATAATTGACGACTCCGTACAGCCTACCATCTATTTGAACCGCGTCCCAAATGTTAGCCGGTACCCCCGCCATCGTCCCGGCGCCATACCGGTTAAGCAATTCGTCAATCTCGACATAAGCTCCTTTGGACGCATTTTGAAAGTAGTTATTGATCCATGTCGACGTAAACGCCAGATCGAACGTTTTTCTCGAAGCGATAATCGAGCTCATCTTTTTATCGTAATTTCCCAGATCGATCGCATTCAATTTCACGGTGGCATTGATTTTAGGCTTTATCAACCGGTTCAGCTCATCGTTGACTGCCTGCAAATCCTTTTGGGCAGGCGCGGGAAAGTAATAATCCAACTCCACATACGGAAGTTCCTTAGGCTTTGTGCTATTTGAATCTTCCGTTAACTCCGCAGGTTTGCTAGAACCGCATCCCGAAAGCAAAGAGGTTACTATGAGCATAATGGTAATTATTAATTTGGGCCGCCAAAACTCCGTTCCCACGATCTCTATCCCCCCTCTAACGAATCAAGCTTGAATGAATACGCCTGCATTTTACGGTGTTTTACACTCAAAACTAATACAATAACATACAAATATATTACAAATTGCACTTTTTCTCACACACTCTAAACATTACAAATAAAACCAAATTACATATTTGATTGTGTAAAAAGAAGGAGACATGACTTATGCAGTTCGCGAGATTATTTAGGAATTACAAGCCGTTTTCGTGAATTCCGGGAATTTTTAACCGATGATTTTGAAGAATTTTAGATCGGTGGTGATACCGGAGCTACTCCAGCATGTATATTGAGTGTGTTTTACAAAACAAAGTCAGGTGATGAAAGGGGAGAAACTAGATCTCTCCCCACATTTCGTTACCGATTCATCCTGAATATCGCTAATGCGATCAAAGAAATTGACGCGGCGTTGTTTTATTGCGTGATCGCTTTTGTACGATTGCAAGGTCATCGATGTCAATCTTGCCGTCTTTTTTTACATCCGCTTTCTCATTCCAGCCCGCTTGACCTTGTTGTGTACCGTACGCTTCTGCAACGAATGATCATACCGATGGTCTTTTCGTCCCAATGTCTTTTAATGTCAGCCATTTCAACCTTTACATCAGATTTCTTAGTTTCCTCTACCTTGGACGAGATCGTATTAACCAATTTTGTTACATTAACTACGTGGCTCTTGAATACATCACCCGTAGGTTTCGTGGGCTTAGGCGTTTGTGTTGGTTTTGGTGTTTCTTGACCCGACGCTTTTATATTCACCGATACTTTGCTTTTGCTTGAAACTTCAGTAGTCGCGAGCTGCGAATTCACCATTTTCACGCTTTCCAATACAATATCGGCCTTACCCTGACTATCCGCTTGAAATGTCAGCGTAGCCATAGTTACATGCCCTTTCTGGCCTGCAGTATTACCTATTTGCGGATGCGCGATTTGAATCTTATTTCCATTCACAATAAGATCCACGGTAAAGCCGTTGCCTTCGGTAACGCTAATCACAAATACCAAACGGCTGGTACTATAGGTTAAATTGACTTCATATGCGTATAAGTCGCTTATTTGCTTCCCGCTCACTATCACTTGGAAGTCATCGCCTGCGTATATGCTCTTATCCGAAACGGACAGAGAAGAGCTCGTGCCGGGGTTTGCATAAGTATCCACTCAGGGAAATAAGAGTACCGTCAAAAGCAATGCTAGACTAAATACGTGTAGTTTTTTTAACATAGAACAATTGTCCCTTACTATACTCGGCTTAATCGAAGAAGGGAGAGCATAGCTCTCCCCGATTCATTACCATTGTTTGAAATTACTTTATTTCAAGATCGCTTTAGCCACGATTGCAAGATCTTCAATATCTACTTTTCCATCATGGTTGACATCGGCTTTCGCATTCCAGCCCTCTTGACCTTGTTCTTTGCCGTAAGCCGCTGCAATAAATGCCAAGTCTCCAATCGTGACGCCGCTTTGTCCATTAACATCTGCGCTAATCTTCTTGTTATCAAATGCTTGAACTGCCGCTTCTAATGTGGATTTCGCACTATCCACCTTCTGCTGAGAAGCATTCGAATCGTTTGCAATCGCGCTGGCCGCATCAATAGCAGACTGCAATTGCGCTTTGGATCCAACCGCATACAGGCCGTCCTCATTACCTTCCATTGCTGCATTGTGTTTAGCTTGAGCGCTTGAGATCGCAGCATTCAAAAGTGATTTATCCACAGCTATACTAATTTGGATTTCATGGAAAGCTCCGTTAATCTGCAACTCATTCCCTAGACTATTTGCAATTACAACATTGTCGACAGTAATTGTCGTTGCCCCAGTGGCTGATTTGGCTGTAAATTTAAAAGTTAACAAATCGCCTTGGGCAAGTACCCCTTGGTTTGCTTCCACGCTGGAAGCAATAATCCGAATTTGACCCGGCGCTGTCTCCTCTTGCGCAATGACTTGGAATCCATCTATCAGCGATGTAACCGAATCGAATTGCAATTTCGCTGGATTATAATGTAGAGTAAAATCTTGGGCATACATTCGCTGGTATACACTTTCTGTTACGCTGGTCAATCCCATCTTTACATTAAGTATTTCACCAGAGTTCACCTGCTGTATACCTGTCAATGTAGACTGCGGCGCTACTGGCGCTGGCGGTGCAACCAGCTCAAACCAGTTAATATTCCATCCACCTGCTTCTACGTACAGCCTTATCGTATGACTGCCGGCAATTAAGGAAACTTCGTCGGATACGGTCTTCCAATTCTGAAAACCTCCGGTTGAAGGCAACGATGTTATTTTTTGAGAAATACCATCTACAAGGAAATTGACTTTGCCTGTACCACTGTTTACAGCTACCCTGTAGTTTAACTTATAAACTCCTGTCTCTGGCACATTAACCGTATAGTCCATCCAGTCTCCCGGATCTATCCATCCTACGTTCTTTGTCCCCTCCGAGCTGTTCTCTGTCTGAACCCCAAACATAGCAATATAATCTTCCGCTTCTACTTTACCAACAAATTGCACAGTTACGCTAATGCTTGTTGTCAAAGGCACGTTATTAGGATTTGACACCCCAATTGGTAAAGCTACAGTTCCATTAACAGTGAAGGTCTGTTTTGTCATTACAGTAGGATCATAGTTTGAAGCATCTACATTCCATGTTACATTGGCATTCATATTCCTCGTACTCGTTACTATGACGACTTGGGCAGGTAAACCTAGCGCCGCCGCCGTTTTGGCTGTGCCAGTTGGCAGTCCCGTAATATCGCCAGGCGCTGTGATGGCGCTCAACTTCGGGCCTATCCCAAGCTTATCTTCCGCCTCTGTCAGCACATTGTAGTTGGTGATCCACTCTTTCTGCGTATCCGTCAAAGCATCATATTGGGCACGAAGCGCCATAATAGTGCTTTCCTTATCGAGTGTAACTTCGCCAATTGCTGCGATTTCATCAATAAGTATTCTACTATCCGTTGCCTTAACTTCATCGATGCGCGCCTGCAATAGCTCGCTCACCTTGTCTATTTCTTTCTGCTTAGCAGCTACGCTTTCCGTTGTCCAGCTTTCGTTTTTGCCGAAGTTCAGATCGCCCGTATTATTCAATCTTATGTTCGAATTTAGACTGCCTGGCATAATATCCGACCACACGCTAGTCGGTGCACGATACGACCACATAAAGTACTGCAAATCGCGGTATAGCTGAACAAACTCGTCTCTGTTAAATGGACCACTCTTCAAATTAGCCACATAAACGTTTGTCGGTCCGCCAGTAAGCTTGGTTCCGTTTGTTCCGTAATTCTCATTAACGCCCCCACCGTACACATACCCAGCCTCTTGTATGATTTCCCAAGCATCCTGGATCAGCCCATGCAGACCCTCTGTTTCGACTAGCAGGCTCATTGCGACATCCAAGTTTTCCACAGCTTTATCAATATCTACCTGACTGTAAATGGTGTTATGCACATCTTTCTGGCTGATGATGTAATTCGCTTTGGACATCTGCTGCGTAAGATTCAGCCTCGAATATCCGGAATATTTATAGCTTCCGTCGTGTTTATATCCCTCATCGAGTGCTTTCGCTTCATTAACACGCCCTTGCAATGCTTCATAATTGTTACTGCTGATATCAATGGTGTCATTCGCCATAACCTTGAGATTAATGTTCACTCTCGCGAAATCACCGTAGCTGGCGCTCGCTCTCGAAGTAACAAGAATATAACGATATTTGTTGCCTTCCGTTCTCAACCAAGAACGCACATCGGGAGGATTGTGACTAGAATCGCCGGACTGTATTTTATTGAAATCTGATGAAAAGTTTCTGTTTCCGATGGCATTCCACTTATAACCACTTGCTTGATCATGATAATTGGGCAGCTGTTCGCTATAATTCATACCCGCTCCACCGAATTGTGGAAAAATCGTTGCGGGTACGTTAGTATCATATCCTTCAGTAACCCAAGCAAGATACCAATCCTTTTTATCTAAACCGGCATTGGCCGCTTTCGTTGCAGGTGCTTGATTCCAAAGCTCCGAAAAGTCAGGGGAATTGCCTAAAATCATAACAGTTCCTTTGTGATGGGCAGTATTGCCGACGCCGTAATTGATTTCTTTGATATCGTACGCCTTGCCAAGGTCGACAATAAAGTAATCGTCCGCGAAAGTTCCTGTCGTTTTCGGTGAACCGTCAGCGTTGGTCGGGGAACCGATATCCTGCCACAATTTCTCTCCTTCGGGCAATTCGCTCTGCTTATAGTTTCTATTCGCAGCCAGTCCGGTATGAAGAGAAGCATATTGGCCGGGTGTTACAAGATTCTGGGCGTTTTCAAACTTTCCGTGACCGATGACCGTAGCGTTTTCGGCAACGTTGCGGTACACCAGAGTCGACTCATATACTTCAACGGTTACGACCAGTTCCGGACTGGTTCCAGACGTCGTTTTGAAAGTGATTGTGAGCTTGCCCGCCTTTTTGGGCGTAATCTCATAATCATAATTCGTTATCTGTTTTACCTCAGCACTATCACCATTTACCTCGTAAGAAAGAAAAACATCAGCCGGATTTGCGGGTGTAAAGCCTGTAATCTTTAATTTGGTAGGAGTCTTATTAAATTTACTTAATTCCAATCTGTCGTTGGTAGCACTTGATACAATAGACGTCGTGGCGGATGCATTTGCACTCGAAATTAGTTTTCCCTCCGCATAGCGTAGTCTGTCTAATATCGTTGTGTAGATCGCCGCATTCTTTTCGGTCAAAGCCGTTTCCGCCTTGGAAATCGTATCCGTCAAAAGCTGAACCGAGCTTGCAGTTTTACCGGTTGTATCAACAGCGCGCGCTTTCACGATTTCTGCACGCAACTCTTCCGCCTTGGCGTAATTCAACCCGAGCTCTTTCTTAGCCGAGCCATCAGGATAGGTTGTAATATTGAAATCAACCTTCCCGTTGTGGAGAATTTCCAGCGTATATACGCCATTTTCAAACCGTTCTTTATATTCATATTTGGGCGTTACATAAATGTCTTCGATACCGTAAACGGCAGGGTCGTAATCGATAAATGTAACTTCCGGCTTCTTAGTCTGGTTATACAACTTAATCGTAGTCTTACGACCGGACGTTGCAAGGCTATCATCGTTTCTAGCAGCATATGTTCCGTCCGCCTGTTTTCTGTAAGCAAGACTGTAGAAAGGTGGCCACTGATATCCTCCCGGCATATTACGGTGGTCGATGATATAGTTGTTGAACGTGAAGTTCATACCCTCTTCCGACTCGTTCATATATCCGAAACCAGCGATGGGCATCGTAATATCCACGCTTGTTGTCTTGTTTTCAACAGGGACAATTTTAGCCGTCTGCATTCTGTCCTTATTCGTTCGTGCATACGTTTCACTCACATAAATGCTGTTCATGAACCACCACTGTGTATTCGCTACGTTCTGCGCAAACGCCGTTGTACCGGGCAATGTGTTATCGGGATAGAGCGTGTCGTAATACGACTGATCCTGCAGCTTCGTAACGATTTCGACACCTGCATCGCGGAACTGCTGTAACACTTCTTCGTCGGTATTCAACGGTAAAGAGGGAATCAAGCCGTATTTACCCGTAGCCTGATTTACACCTCGTCCATTCAATGTAGGGTCGATAGGCTCCCAAGTAAAGTCTGTATAATTCCTTATGTCACCGCCACCGTCACCCTTACCGCCATACGCTGCACGTCCGAGAGCTACGGCCTGAATGTTGGTGAGGACTTCTTCTTTTGACGGGATGGAAAGCCGACCATGCTCAATATCCTGATGTAAAGGATAAATGACATTCATAGCCGAAGCGATACGCGTTCCATACGTATTCACCGCATAATAGCCCGCTTCAACGCATGTAACCGTGCCGCCGTTCATCAAAGATCGCATCAGATTCATAGCGGGTTGCGTATCAGGCGCATTCATTCTGCTCGGATTCGCGCCATTAATGCTCGTTGCGTTGTCATATCCCCACCAGTCAGGTGCGATGCCCCAATTATCAGCGAATCCCCCGAGCCAAAGCCCCAGAATCGTGGAAGCGGTTTCAATGTCGAGAAAACTTTGCTTGTACATTAGAACAACGTTTTTTGAATTTGCTTGCATCGAATCGTACAGATACTGGTTATCCTGCAAATAATCGAAAAACAGTCCATTTTCGAATTGGCCGTTGTTGGAATCTTTCCAGAAAACGAACATTCCGTTTTCGGCAGAGAAGTTAATCGCGTCAGCTATGTACGTAGACTGATTGCCATACACGTCTCCGCGCCAACCAATACTGTTATCAAGCTCCGCCATATTGAAGCCGATAAAATGCTCGTAGTTGTCCGCCATATGTTGGAATTCCTCCATAGGAATGAAAGCGTCAACTCTTGATTCACCCTGTATTTGCTGAATGATAAAGTCTACGTTGAGCTCCTCGCAAATATCCGCTAATTGATAGTATGACTGCATCGTCTGCGTATAGTCATTATTCTTTGCTGTATAATTGAAGCTACCGTCTGGTTTAACCGTTCTGTTTCCTCCGGTGATTAATATAATAACTAAAGAATCTCTCAAATCTTCCGGCGTTGCTGCGATGATATCTTCAATTCTATTAATGTTATCATCGTATTCGCCACTTGAGAGTGTTGGATCATTTTTCCCTTCGTTTGTAATACTCGGTGTAGGGAAACCGTTGTCAGGATAATAAGTAAACAGATCTACGGGATGCTCATTATCGATCACCCGCCGCATTGGTACTTGATTGCCCTCGTCTTTTTCAGCCGCAAATACTGTCGGCGATATAGGTGTAATTAGTAAGGCTGAAAACAACATGCATACTACCAGAATCACACTAATAATGCGGCGCAAAGGTTTTTTCATCAGTTCTCTCATGATAATCCTCCTTAAAATAATAAATAGTTACCAACCACGATAATCCTTATAACTAATTGGGACTTGACTGGTTAAATCCTTTTTTATCTGCACAAAAATCAAGAATGTTCTTCTAATGTTACAGGATTTATTAACTGAGTTATGTAAAATATACTCAACACCTCCTCTCAATTTTTATGTATACTCTGATTCTTGAGCCTCAACATTTCTGTTTCGCCCCTAGAAATCAGTAAACCAATACTGCCAGCCAGGTAGAAATAAAGCGCTTACACATCATCTTCAATTCAAACTCCTCCTCTATTGATTAAATGCAACTGTGCAGATTTCACTCTGCACAATGCAGCTTCACCAAGCATAGACCTTAGCTAATCATTTCTAAATATTATTTTTTGACGAAACGCCTTATACTTTTTAGCTGTTTTACGAATTTCTTAAAAAATAACATTCACCTTTAATTAGTGAAATAGAAATCATACCATTAGAAGGTTGGATCATTTCCGCTGCTTCTCCCTCTGATCTACAGCTTACAGCAAAATCTGATCTTAATTTAACCGTCCGCTGAACAGAAGCGACCAGCTCTGCCTCATCCCAACGATTGTTGCTCCAATGTAAATTCAATTCAATACCGCCACGTAAACGCAAGCCGGTTACACTGCCTTGCTCCCAGTCTGATGGCAAAGCTGGCAGCAGCTCAATATAGCCTTTATGCGATTGCACCAGCATCTCCGCAACAGCTGCCGTATAGCCAAAATTACCATCAATTTGGAATGGAGGGTGAGCACCTAATAAATTTGGATAAAGACCGCCGCCTACAAAAACTTCCTTGCTCTCTGCGACAATTTGAAACAACTGTTCCATTAGTTGCTGCAACCGCTGCCCATCCTGTAAACGAGCCCATAGACACATTTTCCATCCCAAGCTCCACCCAGTTCCTTCATTACCGCGTCTAAGCAAGGTTTGACGAGCCCCTTCCAGAAAAGCACCTTCCTGAATTTCCTCGCCTGGATAGAGACCATACAAATGTGACACATGACGATGATGCAGCTCGGCATCTTTATAATCATGAAGCCACTCTTGTAATTGTCCGTAACTGCCAATTTGCAAAGGATGCAGCCGTTTTAGTGCAGCTGACACTTGAGAGAGTTCTTCGTTTTCCCTGTTTAAAATTTTAGCCGCTCGCAAAACGTTAGTGAATAAATCACGAATGATCGCTAAATCCATTGTTGCTGCTTGAGTTACAGCTCCTAGCTGTCCATCGGCGGAATAAAACATATGCTCTGGCGATGTAGATGGAGAAGTGATTAAATAACCCTTCTCATCCTCTATTAACCATTGCAAGCAAAACTGTGCCGCACCATGTAAAACCGGATAAATATCTGTTAAATAGTGCTTATCCAGTGAAAATTCATAATGTTCCCACAAATGACGACATAGCCATGGACCGGACATTGGCCAAAATGCCCAGACTGGATTGCCATGACCGTTACCGCCTACAGGATCAGCCTGGCGCCAAAGATCACTGTTATGATGAAGCGTCCAGCCAGTCAATCCATAACGAGCTTTGACCATTTCACTGCCGGTAACGCACCATTCCTTAATAGCCTGTAACAAAGGCTTATGACACTCTGCCAGATTTGTCGTTTCTGCCGGCCAGTAATTCATTTGCGTATTAATATTTAACGTATAATTGGAGGACCAGGGAGCCCTCGTCTTCTCATTCCAAATTCCCTGCAAATTGGCAGGCTGTGTTCCCGGACGAGAAGAAGAAATGAGCAAGTAACGACCATACTGAAACAATAAGGCTGCTAAACCGTGATGACTAGAGCCCGCCTGCTCAACTAGCACATCGGTATCAAGATATGCACTAATATGCTGATCACTGTCATGATTGCCTAACTGCAGTTGTACACGCTGATAGTATTGCTGATAATCAGCAATATGTTCTTTTCTCAGCTGCTCATAGCCCATCTGCATCGCTCGGTTTAATAGCGTCTCATTCTGTTCACTTAATGGCGAGAAGCTGCGTCCCGGCATTTGATCAAAACCGTTAAACGAGGTAGCTATCGACATATAAAGCACAATTTCAGTCGCATGCCCAATGAATAGACTGCTTGAAGCAGACGTCACATCGCCATCCACAATCTGTACACAAATTCTGCCTTCAAAGTGTATCGCTTTTGTTTGCTCAAACTCGCCGTACACGATAGGTTGCTCATCTTCTGCATAATAGTTAGGAGCACAATATTCCGGACAAACGCCCTGAAGTGCAACTTTCCCTTCATCAGTTGGCAAACTTATCGCTTTTAGCGGACTATCTAATGTAATTTGCATATGCAGCTTTTGAGGGCTAGAACTGGTAATCCGTACAACAAGCACTTGATGCGGCTGAGAAATAAAAGCTTCTCTTTTGTAGGAGACAGGACCTATCTGATATTCGACAGTCGCCAAAGACTGTGCAATATCCAGTTTGCGTTTATAATGCTCAGTTACATCGCCGTGAAAATATTTCATAATTAAATTACCCAGCGGCATATAAGCTTGGGTATACGGTCCGAACAATTGTTTGGACGTCTCCAACGCAGACTCATATTGTTGTTCTGCGATCTGCTCCCTTGCCAATTGGAGCACTTCCCGGTCATCGTATGATTTTTTCACAGGCGGACCTGACCATAAAGTATCTTCATTTAACTGAAAACGATCCTCTTCAATTCCTCCAAAATGCATCGCCCCAATCCGCCCATTACCTAATGGCAATGCTTCTGTCCAGGTCTTGGCTGGCTGACTATACGTTAACAACTCCATTTCGTCGCTTCACCTCCATTCAAACTTATAAATTGAAATTGCTTAGCTGACGCTGTTTCCGCTATGCAAATATTTTGATCATTAATTAAAAACTCGTTATCGCGTAATTGTACGTCTGAACAAGCTGTTAAAACAATTAAGTTACAATCCTCCGCACCAGAGCCGCTTATCTCATTATTGCTCACAAATAAGCCCTTTGTACTTTTAGCCTTAATCAAGGCAGTCCCACATAATGCAAACTGATTATTACGAATAATGATATTTTCATGCACCGGATGTTCCTTGAAAACCATCTCATTTTCCGGAAGAATGTGAATAACAGGATCACCAAAACAATTCATAAACCGATTGTTGGCAATGGTCACCTCTTTCACCATTCCCGATTCATACCAATTATTGCAATCATCTGCTATCAAAATGGCACTCATCTGAAGCCTGTCAAATACATTATTTTCAATGACTACTTTTCGTCTAGTAGTAACCAACACGCCGCGAGTGGGTATCTCGGACATATGATTTCCTTTTACTTCAACCTCTGGCGTCCAGCTTACATTTTCAAGCACATCATCCAAACAAACATCGTCCGGCATAGCCTCGGTAAACTGCACTTTGAAATCTCTGTTATTTAAAGCAGTAACTTCAGCAACAGTCCCTTCACCTATTTCTGTAAGCGTCAGCCGATTAATAAAAGCAATCTGATCGCCCGGGAATAGTGCTTGAAAACCATATGTTTGATGATGCGCAAAACGAACGATGCAAGTCCGCTCATCCGTCTGTTTAACGATGCGCAGATGAGTACCGTGTACATTAATAACATCATCATGCGAGCCTTTAAATGTGCCATCATAAATCTTTATTTTCCCTTTACATCCCGACAAATGAATAAAATCAGCAAATGCAGCCGCAGTTCTACCCGTTTCTGGCCTCGGTGCACAAGTCAGCTGTAACAAATCAATATCTTCCGTAAACTGAGCAACAATCCCAAGCCCGTGCATATAACCATAATGCATCTGTTCAAGCGTAATTTGCTTGCTCTCTACAATAAATGTACCTACCTGATCTCGAATACCATCTCGCATTTGGAAGGTATTACCTAATCGGGTAGTAGGCTGATGGTCATAATGGAAGCGGACTTTGTTTTGAGCAAGCTCCTCCACATACAATGTCTCCGCAGCTGGATTCCAGGTACGCCAAGTAGTTTTGGCGATCGGATCATATTCCTGTGAAGGGCCGGACGTATAGTGCCAGCCCTCACCAATCCACACCAATTTTTCTCGTTCAATGCGGTACCAGGAATCTGGATGAATAGCAAAATCCAATGCCTGTTCATAGATTGCCTCTACCGTCATTTCTGACATCGTAGGACGCTCAAAGTCGATGCTCATATTTTTAACGATGATATTTGTACAAGTATCTATTAGCAGAGGCGTCATTTTACCGTGAAAGATAAGTAACGCACCATTTCCTTCGATGGTCAGATTTGATATATCTTTCATATAAATTCCGATGTTTTTCGTTGGATTGGGATTATCCAGCTCTGATGCTGTATTGGATATATAATAGACTTGCTTGTCAGCCCCAGCTTCATATAGATCATAACGTCCTTGCTCCAAATGCAGTACCACGTGCCGATTCTCAGGTAGCTTGTTAACTGCTAGAAAAGCTTGTTGAAAACCAGCACAGGCATCTGTCCCACTATTGGGGATAACCCCAAAATCTTTTAAATATAAAGAAATATAATCAGTCTGTTGGATCATGACCCTACTCCTTTTCCAATTCCATCATGTTTAACCTTTTACTGCTCCTGCTGTCATACCTGAAATAATATATTTTTGACCGATAAGATAAATGGCCAGCACAGGAATTAATGCAATCGTGACATAAGCACAAACAAGACCATAATTATAGGTGTACAGTTGCTGGAAGTTGAACACGCCCATCGGCATCGTCCACATGGATGTCTTCGGTACAAGGAATAAAACATTGCTGAAATCATTCCAAATCGCTGTGAATGTCAGTACGATATTTGTTGACACAACAGGCAGCAGTAAAGGAAAAATAACTTGAAAATACATACGAAGGGGACCGCAGCCATCTACAACCGAAGCCTCATCCATTTCCCGTGGAATCCCTTGGGCAAAGCTATAATAGATCAAAATCGAAAAAGGAATCTGCCCTGCCAAATCAACCATTATTAATCCAGAGAAATCGTTTCCCATGTTTAATAATTGCAGCAGCTTAATAGCTGGTATGAATGAAAAAGGAGCAATCATACCCGCCAGCAAAAACTTATATGTGAAACTTGTAAAAGCATTGCGGTTTCTTTGAATAATAAAAGCTGAATAAGAGCATAAAAGAACGGTTAATAGCGTTACAACAGTCGAAATAAACATACCGTTGGAAAATCCTCGCCAAATCTGGCCTTGATTAAATGCTGTTGCATAGTTCTCTAGCATATAAGTTGTTGGCAGGCTTAAATCCATAATCTTTGATTCAGTCTCATCCTTAATGGAAGTCAAGAAGATGAGGATAAAGGGCACAATATAAATGGCCAAAATGACAAGGGCAGCAGCATACGTTAGTATCTTGCTTAGTTTAGAGGAAGTACTCATGATTACGACTCCCTCCTATTTGTGAAATAACTAATGACGAAAGCCACCACAGTAATAATGATAAACTGAATGACGCTAATTGCTGCTGGATATCCGATAGAGCCTGATGACATCGATTTGACCAAGAAGGTAGTCATAACTTCCGTCGCATGGCCCGGACCGCCTCGTGTCATCGCGTAAATAATATCAAACGCCTTAAGCCCCGAAATGATGCACAATAAGAAACTAAGGTTTAGCGTACTTTTGATGCTAGGCATTGTAATATGAATAAATTTCACAATAGGTCCGGCACCGTCGATCTCAGAGCATTCTATCAATTCTTTGGGTACCGATTGCAAAGCTGCTAGTATCAGAAGCATAGACCAGCCAACCCCAACCCATACATCAACAGCAATGACAGAATAGATGGCAAGCGTAAAGCTGCCCAGCCAATCATTTGCTAGAAAATCAAGCCCTACCGTGTTTAAAAAGGTATTGAGAAATCCATCATAGCTAAGAATATAGTTGAAAATAATAGCAACCATAATCGTTCCAAACATAATAGGCACGTAAACCAATGCGCGAAGAAAATGATTCCCTCTAAATTTTCTATTCAGAAGAAGCGCTATCAAAAGGCCAATAACTGTTTTACCAAGCGCATCGATGATTGCAAATTTAAACTGATTCCATACGCTAACGAAAAAAGTATCCCCATCACTGAATAGCAGCTTATAATTTTCGAGTCCTACAAAATGAATGCCCGAAGATTTAATACTTGCATCGGTTAAAGAATACAAGAGTCCTAGAACGGCAGGTGATACATAAAATATAGTAAAAATAATAAGAATCGGAATTAAATATATAACGGGGTAATTTTTTTTCTTAAAAGATTGATACATAAGGCTATCCTCCATCTATCCGTGGTGGGAACTAAACCTGCCGCGATTGCGACAGGAAAAGTTCATTCTCTGTTTTGGGTAAGAGATTCTTGTATTTAATTAGAAACCAGGGATTTTGGCTATTTTAGCGTTTTTCAAAAACATATCGCCATGCTTCTGAGCGAATTCTTCTGCTGTAATTCTACCTGCAAGAAGTTCTGTATATGCAGCGACCATTTCGTCATACGGAAGAGGGATCACATAAGCATCGTCTCCGTGCTTCGAAATTTTACCGCTACTTACAATCGATTGAATTTCTTTCAACGCCTCCGGCATTTTGTCAGATACATCGATATCTTTAAATGCGCTTACACCGGGGGAAGTTTCTAAATAAGATTGCGCCTGTTCTTTATCCGATAAAAATCTCAGAAGATCTTTAGCTTCTTCAGCATGTTTGCTGTTCTTAGCAATAAACACTTGCGTCGCACCCGTTAATGGGATCGACTGCGTTCCATCCTCATTCGGGAGTGGGAAGAAGCCAATATCCGTATCTGCTTTCATTTTATAAAGCTCAGGTACGACAAAGTTTCCTTGTATTATAATTGCTGCTTGTCCATCGACCAATGCCCGCTGTTGTTTCTCGTAAGTTGCTGTTATCAAATCCTTATTGAAATAACCTTGCTTAGCCCATTCTTCCACTTGTTTGTATTGATGTACGAACGAAGGGATATCCTTCCATTCGATTTCGTTTTTGTTTAACTTATCCCAAACAGTAGGATCAGTTCCACCTACGATACCATTCACGGCGTTGCGATGCTGTAGCATTGTCCATCCGTCTTTTGCTGCAAAATAGATAGGAACCGTTCCACTCTCTTTAATTGATCCAAGAACCTTATTAAACTCTTCTGTCGTTTTCGGTACAGATAACCCTAAATCCTCAAATATCTTTTTGTTATAAAATGCTCCCCATGAACCTAAAGCCATCGGAGAAGGGAAGGCGTAAATTTTACCATCTGTGTACTTCATCGATTGAAGTGCAATGTCATTCAAACGAGATTCGAATGCCTCTCCGCTAATCTCTAGCAGTTGATTTGGAACATCATATTTTTGGTAAGCACCGAAGAAGATATCAATATCCCCGCCACCGGAAAGCTTTGCCTTAACGAGGTTGTCATATTGATCATCTTGAATCGCTTGAATGTCAACCTTATTACCTGTTTTCACTTCCCACTTGCCGATAAGCTCTTTAATTCCCCCGTAATTCAACTGACTTGCTGCTGCAATATAACTTACTGTTACTGGATCTTTTTTCACTTCTGGCTCTACTGGCTTTTCGGTTGCTGTTACCTTATTCGTCTCAGCATTTTTTTCGGATGGAGCATTTCCCGAATTCGAAGAATTTGATCCACAAGCCGCCAACACTAGAATAAGTAATCCTATTAACAAAACGGCTAATGCTTTTTTTTGAAGCAACTTCATACGTTGACCCTCCCTTTTTCTCGATCTCGATACTCGAAACCGTTAAACTAAATGTAATCGCATTCACTTATTTAAGAAATGTAGAAATCTGACTATCTCGTTTATACTTTTTTGATCTTTTTTGATTATACGGACTGTGTTATACTTTTCATCATTCCATCTTTCAGGAGAAAAATTATGTTTAGTAAACTTGGTTTTCAAAATAAACTTCTTATTACCATCATGATTATTTTTTTCTTAATCCTGCTCTTATCCACTTTTTACTTGTACACCTATATGAAATCGATGCTTGTTCAAACCGAACTGGCAGGTCTTGTCCCTACTACACAGAAGGTTTCAGATCAAGTCGATACTCTGTACAAACAGCTTGACTACGCGGCACTCGGATTTACGAATAACCAAGATAATCTGGATGTAATGGTTGAACTAAGCAATTCTTCAAGCACAAATTATCTTGATAATTTGGTTTCCCAAAATAAGCTCTCCCACAATTTAAATGCGATTTACAATGTAGTCAGCGATCTATATAAGGTTGTTATTTTTGTTCCAGATAAAAATATCTTCTTCCCTTATTTCAGAACTGAAAATCTAGTTAAAGATATTCCTTCCCCTTATATAAATTCAAGTTCGATTGGCGAACTCTTTAAAAAAGACAAGCTATTTTCAGCGATTCCTCCTCATCCTGACTTTTGGTCAACAGAACCCGAGTCCGTTATTTCTGTTGTAAGAAAATTCAGCACGCCTTATTTCACGGATTTCGGAATGGTAGAAATTCAATTGCCATATAAGAGCCTAGAGCTTATTACAAGCATCGAAAATAATCAATCCGGCAAGCAGGTCTATATTTTCGATGAAGTTGGAAATCTTATTTTCCCAACCAAAACTAAAACCGATAAGCAACATCAATCGTTGCTGACGATGCTCTCCAAACAATTAAGAGAGCAGACGACGCTTACTACCGGAGAGATAAAGCTAGAGGGTCAATCTACTTTGATAAGTACCAATCATTCAAGCTACTTGGGCTGGACAACTGTTGTTGCGGATGACGGCATTTCCTTGAAGTATAATTTGAAGCATTACCGGTCTATTCTTTTTATTATTAGTTTTTTAACCTTATTACTTGTACTGATTATCTACTATTTTGCTATAAGAAACTTAATGAAACCACTAAAAAAACTTACTAAAACAGTAAAATCAGTGAGTTTGGATAACTTATCCTTCAATACTAGCACTGATAAACGTTACGAGTATAACGAGCTGGTTATGTTAAACCGTTCATTCGAAAACATGATAGATAAGCTTAAACAGTCTATCAATACCGAATTTGAATCCCGAATCAGAGAAATAGAAGCCAACTACTCAGCTCTTCAGGCACAAATTAATCCTCACTTTCTATTTAATACACTTAATGTGATTGCCGTCCATTGCGAAGAAACAGACTCTATGATCGCTGCGGACATGTGTTACCGGCTTTCAGAGATGATGAGATACAGTGTCTCCTCCACTGATACTGATGCATTATTAGCGGATGAGAGTAAATATTCCATTTATTATCTGGAGTTAATGAAGCTTCATTATGATAACAGCTTATTTTATGAAATGCATATACCCGAACAGATGTTCATACTTCGATTTCCCAAATTATCGTTGCAGCCCTTCGTAGAAAATGCAATTAATCACGGGTTTGATAAAAGTCTGCCACCTTGGAGAATTATCATTTCAGGACGATTCAAAAGTACATCCGATTGGGAAATAGTTATTCAGGATAATGGCTCTGGCTTTGATCCTGCCGTATTGCTTGATCTCAATCAGAAGCTATCTACCTACCAAACTAATTTTATCGAAGGCAAGCTATTAAAAAATCTTCAAATATCCGGAATGGGTATGCTTAACACATTTGTCCGATTAGTCATTCATTTTGGAGAAGGATTTTACTTTACCGTGTCAAATTTGGAGGAGCATGGCTGCCGGATTTGTTTCGGTGTTAAGGAGATTTTAGCCGAGGAGGTAAAGGATACGTGATCAACGTCATCGTCGCGGAAGATAAGCACCCTATCTTAAGAAATGTAGTTAAAAAAATCAATAGCTTTAGCCCTAACATACAGGTTATTGGGGAAGCTGCCGATGGAATAACCGCACTAGAAATGTGTCTTAGCTTGAAGCCCCATATAGTGTTTACGGATATAAGAATGCCAGGAATGGATGGTCTGCAGCTTATTACGCAATTAAAAAAGGCAATGCCAAATACAATATTCATCATTATTAGCGGTTTTAATGATTTTGAATATGCAAGAGAGGCTATGCGCCTTGGGGTAACGGAATTTCTTTTAAAGCCTGTTACCCAACAAGCGATAGAAGGAATTTTAGACAAGGTAACTCAGTCCATTCAATCCAACCATATGGCTGAAGAGCAGCAGCTTATATCCGACCTGCTTAGGGGACGGAATTCTCAGATGATAAGTAAATTTGAGTCGCCAGCAGGTAAAACCTATTTCATTCTCGTGCTTTGTGCCGGCTCCATATCCAGGTTTTTTATCGAACTATCTAATCCTGCGTATGACTTCTGGCTTCAAACCAATTTGGCTAGTTTCCTTGCAAGGCACGCGAATGGGCAATTTGAGGACTTTTGGGTTTTTGACGGCGAGGCAATGAATGAAATGATTGTTGTTCTTAGCTGCAGTCAGAGGGGCTCTATCGATTTCACATCACTTTATGAGGCTTTTCTTTCCAAGTTCGGACTATCAAATCAACGCTTTACCTTTGCGGTCAGCAAACGAATTGAGAAGCTGTCGGAATTAAGATTAGAGTATCAGCTAAGCAGAATCATTCTAGACAAAAATGCTGTTTTCGGTCAATCAAGTCTCCTATTTGTTAAGGATTATTCTTTGAACACTCAACCTAAAATAGAATTCGAAAAAGCTTTTGACAAACAGAAGTTAATTGCTTTCATAAAGAACAAAAAGAAAGATTTTTTTCTCAATGAGATCCAAGCAATCTTTGACCGATGGGAACAGCTTAATTATACACAGAGTGCGGTAGAGCTGTATTTATCCCAAATTTTATATGAAGCCTCTCACGCTTGTTTAGACCATCCGATCATAACTAACGATCTAAAATTAGAGCTTGATGAAGTTATCTCAATATCCAAAGACTATCGGTCGTTGCATAAAAACGCAGCATTCATTTTCGAAAAATTCTTTCATTCCCCCAAAGGTTCAGAGCCTATTGCAGGGTCCGTTAAATTGATTATCGATAAAGTAGATACCTACTTCAGGGATCATTTATCTGAGGAAATAACGATTGCTGACGTTGCAGAAATGGTTAACTTCAACGTTTCTTTCCTGAGCCGAGAATTCAAGAAGTATAAAGGTTCTGCTCCCATTGAGTATTTAAATCACCTGAGGATCGAAAAAGCTAAGCTACTGATTATGGACACCTCCAACATCAAATTCAAAGATATCGCGGCAATGGTAGGATACAATAATCAATATTATTTCAGCAAAGTATTTAAACTCATTACGGGATTAACTCCCACGGAATTCAAGTGCTTACCAAGCCCAGATATAAGGATATAAGTAAAAAAGGCTGACCTCGGATTTTTCTGACCAATAATGACACTATCTATTGAGGGCTTAACTCTCGAGCTAAGTGAATATTGGAATCATTGAATAGGCCTCATCTTTATTAGAGAAAAACAAGGGAGATAGTTCACTGCTAACGTATGAAAAGCATACGCGGCAAATGAACTACCTCCCTAATTTCGGATCAAACCGGCAGTAGATTACATTGATCAAAACGACCAATTGTTCTAGGGCAACCACCCAGTCGATCGTGCCGACTTCATCGCAGAGCAAATAGAATAGTCCGCCAAAAGACCGTTGATCGGTACTCTGATCGAGGGACTGCTTTTGTTCTATCATGGAGAAGACACCTCTTCTGTGTGGTAGTGTAGACTTCGACACTCTCACTTTACCAAACAGAACGGTGTTTTTCTATTTCCGTCAATCTCCACATCTAATTGACTTCAAAGTCAAGCTACATGTGGTCTGAAGCTGATTTTGGCTCTGCGAAAGTTGAGATAATAAGAATGGGTTTAGAAGCATATTCCGCTCATACACTGGCAGGGAACTTCACCATATTCCCTACAATAATCGGAATTGGAATCGCGACAGCAACGGCAACACTCATCGGTCAAAGTATCGGGGCTAAAGATAATCAAGCTCTTAGACGGTACAGTAGGGCTTCCGTACTACTTCTAATGCTCGTCATGACGATTACATTATTAATACTGTTCCTTAGTTCATGCGTAACCGCAAGAATATTTACGGATAACAAAAGCGTTATTCTACTCATTGTCACAGTATTGGGGATTGATACCTTGACCCAACCTGCAACAGCCGTTGTCACTTCACTAACGTCTGTCTTGCAGGCAGGGGGGGACACCAAATACCCGATGTATGTTACAGCGGCAGGAATTTGGGTGATTAGAATACTCGGTGTTTACTTGCAGGGTGTTTACTTGCAGGGTGTTTACTTCGGGTTTGGATTGGCGGGGGTTTGGGTGGCAATCGGATTAGATAATTACATTCGCGCATTATTCTTGTGGCAAAGATACCGTTCATTCAAATGGATAAAGAGCGTATGACAAGTGGAGGTATTACCATCTTACAAAACCTAAAACGAACAGCGAAATAACTTATGTCTAATCTGATTAGCATTCATATCTGCTTTGCCTTATATGTTTAGGTAAAAAAGAGAGGGGCGATTAGCCCCTCTTTACTATTTCCGCCAATACACCTCAACTATTAGTCTTTCCTGACCAACAATGAGCAACACTCCACATGTGTGGAGTGCGTAAGAAGTAAAAAAACCAAACGGAACCTCTACCGTTTGGTTTCAGATATTGATAACATTGGGAAATCGCTACCGTAACTTTATCGTTATAAACGACACGGCCAAATTGAAAATTTGACCTCTGCTCTTCCCTACCGCTTCACCTTATAAAACTCATGATACAACTTCATCAACGCCCGCTTCTCTATCCTCGACACATAGCTCCGACTAATCCCAAGCTCCTTCGCAATCTCCCGCTGTGTCCGCTCATCCCCACCATGCTCGAGCCCAAAACGTCCGATCACAACTTCCTTTTCTCTGTCATCCAATATATCAAGATTTTTATAAATCTTGCTCTTCTCAATTTTAAGTTGCACCTTATCCACAATATCATCGGCCTCGGTGCCGAGAATATCTATAAGCGTAATTTCGTTGCCTTCCTTATCCGTGCCGATGGGATCGTGCAGCGAAACGTCCTTACGGGTCTTCTTCAAAGATCTCAAGTGCATAAGTATTTCGTTCTCAATACAACGTGCCGCGAACGTTGCAAGCTTTGTCCCCTTACCTGTTTGAAAGCTCTCGATGGCTTTGATGAGACCTATCGTGCCGATGGAGATCAGATCTTCTAAATCCTCACCTGTATTGTCGAATTTTTTGAGGTTGTGGACACGAAGAAACGTAATTCACTTTACATAATGCAGTCAAACAGAACAAAGAGCTACCACTCGGCAGCCCAAAGTAAATCGAAACATGGTTTCTCATTTGAAAACCTTCATTTGAATCTTCTGATCCATCCATCCCCTGCCAATACTTGAACCGAATGAGCCTTCCGTCCGAAGCTGTTCCTGTAATGCCCACTGTGGAGAACGACTCGTTTCATGCGCGAACATAAGCGGGCAATTCGTGATGATGAGATGACATTTTGTTCATTTCTCCTTCCAAATCATGAAGTAACTCAGTCAAACAATTGCTGCCCTTGAAATAACGAATACACTTTTTCTAGCTCTTCAGGCTCCAAGCCCTTCCCATCACAGAAGGCCAAATTAGTTCGCAGTGAAGTAAGCGAAGCTGTACCCGTAAGCGTGACATGAATATCAGGGTTGCTTAAACTAAACCGCATGGCGGGTTCAATTAGCCCTTTAGGCTCCGACTTTCGCAAGAAGCTTATCAATTGCATTCGATCTTTGGCTTTTGCTAACGTTTCATCGTCCAAAAAGTGAGCCGGTGAATCAGCTAAAATCCCCATACCGAGCACACTGCCGTTGATCACTCCGACGCCCAATTCCTTGGCAAGCGGCAGCACTTCGTCCTTGGCCGTATGATCCAGTAACATATAGCGAGCATAAAATTGGATAGTATCGAAGATTCCCGTATCCATATATCTCATAAGCAACGGTAAATCTCGTGTGGTTATGCCAATATAACGGATTTCCCCTTCTTGTCTGAGTTTTTGCAGCGCAGGAACCGTTTCGTTCACGATAAGCTCATAAGGATGACTCTCTACATCATGAAGTTGCAAAAGATCAATCCAATCGGTCTGCAGCCGCTGCAGGCTATCTTCCACCGATTGGATCGTGCTGTTATAATCGTAGGTCATGTCCGACCTGACTGCTTTGGAAGCCAGTACTATGCCCTCTCTGCGACCGAGCAGCGCCTTACCAATACGGCGCTCCGATTCCCCACGTCCATATAAGGGAGCGGTATCAATGAAATTGATACCCGAATCAATCGCCTCATGAATCAATCGCTGTACTTCGCCTTCATCCGTCCTGCCAAAATCACCGGCAAGCGGAGCACCGCCAAGGCCAAGCTTGGATACCCTCAATCCTGTATTACCGAAAATCGTATACTCCACTTTTATCGCTCCTCTTTTTCAAAGCCGGATTAACAGCCTACGAGACCGCCCTCTGATTGTTTTGGATGGGCAGCCATTTATTCTCCTTCTTCAGTTATGACAACTGTCTGGTTTAGATTCGGCGCTGATGCTGGGAAACGAAGCGGTTCACCTTCAGCCATCGTCGCTTCGATGTAATACTCAAAATCGTCATTTGTCTCCAAATCAAGCGAAATTTGATAAACACCGCGATTCACATGCGTGAAGTTTGCATTCTGAGTTTCGTATTCTCCTAGAAACCTCCAGTATAAAACCAATGCTCTAGGAACAGCGCCGATGAGAATTGCTTTTAATTGAAGCGGCTCCCCTTTTGTTAAACTGGTGCGAACCGTCGGAACGATTAGGCGAGACTTGCCCGTGTATTTGGAAATCGGCATAGCGTCCGGCGGCAACGATTCCCCGAGCAGCTCTTCCAGTTCTTTGCTTGGCTGGTGCAATTGGGTATGCATCGTCTGCTGCTGCACGTTGGCGAATGTTCCGAGCTCACCCGGCGAAGAAACGGTAGCCAGCAGATGTACATTCATTTCCGCGTATTGATGTACAAGCTCCTTCCGGATGGGAAGCAGATTAGCTTTTGCCATCTCCCGTTGCCGATCGTCTGAATCTTCTTCTCTCACAGACTCCATCGCCACTTCGTACATTCCGAGCGTGCAGCCGATTTGGGCCGCGCAACGCAAATACCGAAACTGCTCCGACCAATAATCGAACCGATCCAATTGTCCTGCTCCGTAAACCCGGCTTCTCAATGCCTCCAGCCTATCCACAAATGCATACTGCTCTGCGACATCTCTCCATAAGGTACGGTTGACTACGATCGTGCTGCCCGGACCTGATACCCAAGTGATTGGCCGTGGAAGCTTTCCATCAATTTCGGTGAAGATAACAGCAATCTCATCTGCCGCTTCACATCCAAACTGAGAAGCAGCCCAATCGACATAGAAGTCGCTAATTGGTAAATCTCGATCTCGGTCTTTCAATTCTGGCAAATCCGCCTCGTATTTATCGACCGCCAGCCCCCCGCAATTGATTTGACGCGAGAAAACGAATCCTTCGAATTGGTTGATGCCATCGGTCATTCCCTCAACTACAATGGCACATAAAGCCGTTTCCCCACTTTGTGTTTTAAAGGTGAGCTTCAGTACGCCATCCGACACTTTCACTTCTTGGATGGATCGCTCCCACGGTTTATTCAGACCAGCACCTGCGAGAATATCAACCTGGTATAACCGTTTGTCAATCCCGCTGTTCGTGAAAACATCGAAAACTCGTTTTCCTGTCCCGGCGACTTCCCACTCACGGAATTTCAACGTTACTTTATACATACCGTTAGGGATTTGCAGGCTGTAGCTTTTCGCACCAACACGCGCCGTATCATATATGGACTCACACGCCGCTTCCAATCGATGAAGTGTTACAACCCGGCCTCCTGCGGATCCTTCTGCCGAGTAGGGCTCCATTTCCTCTGGATTGCCAAATTTGTCATTCCATTCGCTTTGCTCCCATCCCGCAGCAGCAAGTCCCGCAAGCGTTGGATCGATGACCTTCGTCCGCCAATGAATGCCCATTAAAACATTGCATCCTTAAGCGTGAGCATCGGCGGCATCTTGACGCATCCGTCCTGCCCACAGCTGCGGTAAATTCATCGCCGGATCGTCCTCCACCCATGGGATGGAGCATTTCGGGCGGTTTTGGATCGTATGGAATCCAGGTTCCACAAAATCGAAGCCCAGATTTCGGTTAATACAGCTAAAAGGCAACGACTTCGGCAAATGACGATCAAACAGCGTCCTATCGGCTTGCGGACCGAGCACCCACCCGCTAGTTGCGACTTGTATGGAAGGATTGACATACTCCGCCGCATCAATCGCGGTCTGAAAGTCGCGTAATGTAGCCTGCGTCTGGTCCTCGCTGTTGCCTCCCCAGGTCCATGTTTCCGGCGTCCATAACCAGAAGTAGTCCAGCGGATGCATGTATTTGATCCTCGTAAAGATGCCCTCATACAACAGCCTCTTCGTTTCCGCAGCATCGGGTTCTATTCCTTTATCAATCAAGCGATCCTTAACCTCTTGAGGAATCGTCAGAGGCGCTTCCGTTCCGAGGCAAGTCGATATTCCGAGTTTGTTGGCATATGTAAAAACCGAACTTAGTAACTTACCGAACCGATTAAACAACTCGTTACTATGTTCCATTGTTTGCGGCCATGGCACCATGTCCTTTATGTAGTCTGCTCCGTAGTCATCGCGTTCGAATAGTTGGTCGCCGCCATCGGTATAGGTGCCCGTCTCTTGCGAGACATAGCCCCACGCCCCATTGATCGATGTAAAATGCCGGGACTGGTAGCTGCTTTTCACTTCGCCGTTTTCTTTCACATCTTCTGCCAACCCGATCCAGGTTGCTGGTTCAGCGCTGGCGTACAAGTTTGTGCGAGGCCGCTCGGGATACGTGTGCAAACCGATAAAGTTCATTCGCAGCTTCGGAAGCTGAGCAAGTACGCTTTTATATTCGTTTTCGTTCCACCAGTCGGGTCCTTCTGGAAAATCGTGAAACGGCAAAATGCCTCGCTGCTGAAACAATGGAGAGCCATTTTCAGCAATGTCCATCAATTCCAACGAAATCAGGCGATCCGGAACAATGTCGCCATGAAGCGAAAACCGAATTCCATAGTGTTCTGCCAAACGATAAGCGGCATAGAGCATTCCACCTTGTTGGCCGCCCGCCACGACGATCCACCTTCCACCATTTGCAACAAGCGTTTGCAAGTGATAGCTCTGTCCTGAAACCGTTGACTGACTCTCTTCCTGCTCACCGATCAAAT
Organism: Paenibacillus sp. J31R122; assembly: GCF_056269185.1. NCBI lineage: Bacteria > Bacillati > Bacillota > Bacilli > Caryophanales > Paenibacillaceae > Paenibacillus > Paenibacillus sp. J31R122. Next base: position 76,594 of record NZ_JBWDNM010000001.1, on the reverse strand, counting down.
CGGTTATGAACGGGCGACCGTAATGCCCGATAACAAAGCCGCATGACTTAGCCGGAAGCTGATCATCCGAAAGTAGAGGAAGAAGTACAGAAGTCCGTAAATACAAGTACCGCCGAATTCCTTTGGCGGCTAGCTTTTCATGCAACGTCGCATGTATCGGGTATACAATTACTGCTGAATTCAACATGCTAATTCACCCACCCCCATTATCTTCAATATGACACTACCAAGAAGCCATTCCGCCGGGATGGTTAGAAATCAATTCCTGCTTATACTCAGCCATGTGGATTTCTTTGCTCTCCAAACGCGATTTTTCAGCTGCAAACGCCATCAGATGGCTTTGCACGGAAGTCCTTGCACCAGTTAATCCTGCCTCTTCTCCTCCGCTGCTCACTAAGCGGATGAAGTCCCGCATAATGCCGTGATCGCCCCCGCCGCGGCCTTCCAAGGGCGAATCCAGAGAAATTTTTTCTTTTTCCCCGGTTATGAAGCTGGTGACCTCGATTTCATTCCTATCCATATCTGCTCTGATCTGACCACGAGAGCCCATAAGCTTAAGCGAGCGCCCTCCTTCATAAGTGAAAGCGCACATCGTAAAGGCGACTGTGACCTCATTTGCAAATTCAAGATTAACGACTTGATGATCCACGACATTGTTGTCACAATGATAGACGCATCTGCCATAGGGTCCTTCCTTCAAAGCTTGCATAACACCTTCATCGCTTGGATCATTGCTTACGACGTTGCGTAGCACGATACCGACCCAGTCGTCTCTCTCCAAATATATTTTAGGCGCATAGTAAGGGCACTCATCCTGTACCGGGCATCCGTCCAGACAGCGCAACGGCGCCCCTTCCGGCGCACTTCCGGAGCGAAAATGCGTTAGTGATCCAAATGAGGAAACTTTCGTGCAGTCGGCATCCACCAGCCAGGACAAAATATCCATGTCATGACAGCTCTTTGCCAAAATCATTGGGCTGGAAGTTTCAGAATCACGCCAGTTTCCTCTAACAAAGCTATGAGCTTGATGCCTGTGCTCCACATTTTCGGTATGCTGAATGGAAATAAGTCGTCCGATCGCTCCATCTACTAACAGCCGTTTAATCCTTGCAAAAAAATCGGTATAACGAAGCACATGGCAAATCGAAAATACCCGGTTATATTTTTCGGCGTATTCACCCATCACAACGCACTCGGTCGGGTTAGGCGACATCGGCTTTTCAAGCAAAACATGATAACCTTTCTCCAAAGCTTGAATAGCAGGCTTGTAATGCATTTGGTCCTGTGTGCAAATAAGGATTGCATCCGCTAACTTCGGTCCTGCAAGCAGCTGCTCCCAGCTCTCGAATACAAGCTCTTCCTTTACTGCGTGAGCTTGTTTAAAACGTTCTCTCCTCACAGGATCCGTATCGGCAACGGCTACAAAATTTACTTCATCTGGATAGTCCAGCGCATAGGATGCATAAGCATCCGCACCTCGTTGTCAGGCTCCGATTAATGCTGCTGTTATTTTAGTCATTTGTGATTTTCTCCTTCTAGTGATAATTTGAATAAAGGGAGCCTCCACACACTAACATATTGAAATGTCACTGTATGAAAGCTCCCTATTGCTGAAGATTAGTACTGCTTATTTTCCTTTAGTAAGCTTCCATGCTTCGATTTGCTTCTGCTCTTCGGCAACAATTTTGTCACTGCCGGCCTTTTTTAGCTTATCGATGAACTCTGGTAATACAGTATCAGGATCTGCAGAACCAGTTTCAAGCATTGCCACATATTGTGTTGTCACAGTTCCCACTTGAGCGATCTCGCTTTTCACTGGAGTTGGATCAAAGCTGAAACCTAATAATGGGGAACCCACCGAACTCTGGTTCATCTTAATCGTATCTTCCCAAAGTCCAGGCTTCTGACCTTTGGTATAATAACCGTTGAATTGGTTGCCAATTTCCCAGTCAAATTGTGGGTCGTAACCGCTGTCTTTAATTACTTCTACAGTATTACTATCCAATTTATTGTAGTGCTTGCCTTCAATTCCGTGTGCTAACAAGTTGTACAACTGTTTATCTTTAAATAACAAGTCCAGCAGCATGACAGCACGTTCTGGATTTTTGGAGGTTTTACTAATACCAGTCATTGTCGCGATAATCGAACTTGTCAACAGCGTAGGCTGTGTAAGTCTAGCGATATATACATCTTCGTTCAATCCTGGATTAAAGTCTGTATCTCCACCAGGTCCAATATTTCCTGCATTCATACTCGCTGTTTTACCAGCTTTACGATCCGCTAGGGTGTCTTTCAACGTTGCAGCATCTTTACGTATAAAGCCTTTTTGATACCAGTCTCTCATTAATTTAACGTAAGACTTATATTCATCCGATTCAAATTGGTTGACCACTTTCAATGAAGTATCCGTCAGCTTGATAACGCCAGGCACGTTGCGTCCTGCAATCTCATCGAATCCATAATAAACGAGATTCGTACCAAAAGTACCGCCATTCGAATTCTCGTATGGAACCATATCAGGGTTATTTTGTTTCACTTGAGCCAAGAAAGGAGCAAGATCATCTAATTTTTTTATGCCGCCTGGTTTAATGCCGTATGTATCAGCTACATCCTTTTGAAGAAATATACCGTTTGTCATAGTCCAAGCTTGGTAATTCGGAATTGCATAGATTTTACCGTTAACTTTCGTAGCATCCCATCCTAGTTTAGGAATCGTTTGCAGGATCGTCGGGGCATATTTAGCAATCAGGTCATCAAGCGGAATAAATACGCCTTTATTCACATTCTGATAGTAATTGTTTGCCCAGTTAGCCGTAAAAGCAAGATCGTAGTTTTCTTGGGCTGCGTTGACCATTGACATTTTTTGATCGAAAGCTCCCCAATCTGTTATCTTCAGGTGTAATGTTACATTTAATTTGTCTTTCAAAACTTTGTTCATTTCCGCTTCCACCGTAGCTATATCAGTCTGCGGCGTGCCGTCCAAATACCACGTTAATTCAACAGGATCAAGTTTAGGTGCAGTTGAGGCAGTTGGAGATGCTGCAACAGTCGTGGCTGGAGCTACCGATGGGCTGCTCGACGTTTCATTTTTTGAGCCGCATCCTGCCAACATACTAGTCATTGCGATACCGACTGCAAGACTTACGCTCATTACTTTAATTGCTTGTTTCTGCATAATTAAAAGAACCTCCCTGAGTTTGTATTTATCTCTTGTAACAGCATTGCCGATTACAACCTGCAGTAAGATTTTTCCTAGCCTTTCACTGCGCCAACTGTTAAACCTTTTACGAAATATTTCTGAAGAAACGGGAACACGATTAGAATTGGACCTGCTGCCAAGATCGCAATTGCCATCCGAGCCGTTTCATTTGGAAATCGAGTAATATCGATGTTGATGTTACCCATTTTCATATTGTTCGATAAATACTGAATATTGTTCATAATTCTATAGAGCATAAACTGTAATGGGACAAGCTTCTCGTTATCGATAAAAAGCAATGCCAGCCACCAGTCATTCCAATAAATAAAAGCGATGAATAATCCTACTGTGGCCATAGCAGGCTTGGCTAAGGGCAGAATAATTTGGAAAAAGATTCTCCACTCTTTCGCCCCATCAATTTTGGCAGACTCTATAAGTGCCAACGGAATTTCCGATAAAAAGCCTCTCATCAACAGCACATGCCACGGCATAATGACATAAGGTAATATCAACGCAAGTAAAGAATCATCAATGTGCAGATACTTTTTAATCAAAATATACCAAGGGACGAGCCCACCGTTAAATAAGAGCGTAAAAAATATGATGAAAGATAATGCATTTGACCACGAGAAATCTTTGCGTGACAAAACATAAGCTAACATGGCAGTAATCAGCAAACTGAGCACTGTTCCGAGCACAGTCACCGCGATGGATACCGAATAGCCAGTAATCAGCGGCTTGGGACTATGTAACAAGTAGTCATATGCAAAGGTTGTAAAAGTTTTCGGAATAAGACTATATCCTTCTTTAGCAATGTCTGATTCTGATGAGAATGAAATGGAAATGACATACAGCAGTGGAATTATGCAGAAGATAGAAAATATGATAAACCATCCATGAATAATTCCTCTTGCTAAGCTAATATTTCTCCGTAAACCCATACACTCCACTTCCCTTTTTTTCTAAAAAATCGCATTTTCTTTGTTGATCTTTCGAACAATGAAGTTCACCGTCAGTACGAGCACAAAACCAACTAACGATTGATACAGCCCGATCGCAGTTGACATCCCGATATCGCCTGACACCCGTAAGGCACGATATACATAAGTGTCAATAACATCCGTTGTGGCGTATAACGCCCCAGAATCTGCAGTCAGAAAATAGAACATTCCGAAATCAGAGTAAAAGATTTTTCCTATTTGCAACACGGAAATCAGCGTAATTAACGGAGTTAACAAAGGTATGGAAATATGACGAACTTGCTGCCACTTGGAAGCGCCATCGATGGCCGCAGCCTCATAGTAACTTTTGTCGATGCCCATAAGTCCTGTGTAAATGATAAGCGTTGAATAGCCGATGTTTTTCCATAGAAATGCAAGACTTAATATAAAGGGCCAATATTTAGATTCCATATACCAATTGATTTCAGCAAATCCAAACTGTTTAAACAGGTGATTGATTACACCCAATTGAGGATTAAGCAAGGCATACGTTACATAACTGACTACTACCCAGGACAGAAAGTAAGGGAAAAACAACGCCGTTTGATACAATTTGACCGCCTTGCGGCTCAATTCGAAAAGCATAAGCGCAAAAGCAATGGAAAACAAATTGGTTAAGATAATAAAACTTAAGTTCAATGCCAGGGTGTTTCGTGTTACTTGTAAAGCAGCATCCGAGGTGAAAAAGAATTTGAAATTGTTCAATCCTACCCAATCGCTGCCCCAAATCCCTTTGCTAAAATTGTAATCTTTAAAAGCAATTACTAAGCCAAACATTGGCAAATATTGAAATATGATAACGAATAATAAACCTGGAAGTGCTATACTAATTAAACCCCAATTGCGTCTAATCGCTCGCCAAAAAGCAAATCGTTTTTTATAGGTTATCGTTGGATTCACCATCACTTTGGAATTAGCCATTATGTTCACCTCCTCTCTGTTGAACATATCGTACTGTAATCAATCCAGAAATTCTATTGTAAAAAGGGCGTTTTATTGCACTTTTGGGTGTAAAAAAGGTTGTTTATTGCATTTGTCGTTCCAATTCACATTAGAACCTGTGTAAACCATATAAATTCTTAAATTTCATCGAAAAGGGGAAAGAATTAGATCTCCCCCCATTTCAATGACCTGTTTAATGCAATATAGCGTTGGCTACGATTGCCAAGTCTAGAACATCTACCTTACCGTCTTTATTGACATCCGCTTTAGCATTCCAGCCGATCTGACCTGGTTGTTTGCTATAACTCGCCGAAACAATAGCCAAGTCCCCAATGGAAACTGTGCCATTTTCATTAACATCTGCTATTATTTTGCTGTCTTCAAATGCCTGAACTGCCGCTGCAAGCGCATCTTTGGCATTATCCACCTGAACCTGCGTAGCATTCGGGTCATTCGCTGCCACACTCGCTGCAAGGATAGCCGAATGAAGGGTTTCCTTCGAACCTGTTACATACTGACCGTCCTTATTTCCTTCTACTGCAGCATCATACTTCGCCTGAGCACTTGTCATTAAAGCATTCAGTGCTGTCTTATCCACCTGTACGGCAGGTAAAACAATTTGTGTGCTGGAAGAGGCTCCGTTAATTTGCAATTCGTTACCTAGACCGTTGGCAATTGTAATATTGCTTACACCAAAGGATGTCGTCGTAACTTGGGTTACAGCTTTGGCGGTAAATCTGAATTTCAGTACATCTCCTTGGGCAACAAATCCATCCGGATTTGTGCTTGCAAGAATAATTTGAACATGTCCCGGTATTGTCTCTTGTTGGTCGATGACTTGCAAGCCATAAACAAGTGAGGTCACCGTACCCAGCTGCATCTTCGCCGCATCATAGGTAAGCGTTAGATCTTGCGCATTTATGAGCTGGAATTCACTTTGTGTAACGTTGCTCAGTCCCATCGTCAGATCTAATGAATTTCCAGATATTACCTGTTGTTGATTGGTAAGGGTAGCCTGCGGTGATACTTGCACTGGTAATACCGTTACTTTTTGCAACACATCGCCCGCATATTGATTCACATGACCAACCGCAAATATGGTTCCTGCCTGCGCATACAGGGAAGGGTCTAACGTATCAAAGGTTACAGCAGTGGGTGTTGCACCGGCAAACTCGTAGTTGAGCGTTACATTTTGTGCGAGAATTGGCGCATTTCCTACCGAAGTGGATACATCCGGCAAAGCGCTAACTGATGTCACACCCTCAACCGTAACTGTTGCACTGATCTGCAATCCAATACCCGACAGCTCTCCAAACACGGTATTTGTTCCTGGATTGTTGATAATGCTTCTGTCCACCATATGCCAGTTGATTGTAATCTGATCGGTGCCACCGTCATCAAAATGCACGGTTGTGGTGGCAGGAAGAGTTGGTGTTACTCCAACCGTAGTAGATATAGGAGCGATTGGATCTGCTGTTGCAGATGTATACGGCTTCAAGATACTTACCTTGTAATTCGTTGTTGCGCCTGACTGTGTTTTCTGTGTAATTGTCAATATATTCGTACCGTGAACCAGAGATAGGGCTACAGGAGTCGTTGTGTCCGGAAAACGACTTGTAATGTCTGTGCCGTTGAGTGAAATGCTGTAGGTTGTTCCCGTTGTCGCGGCAGTGGGCAATACCAGCGTTACCGGCTGCGCCATATCGGTAATCGTGGCTGAGTAAGTTTTGTAGCCAGGATTGAACGCGCCGTTCAAGGTTGCATTGCCAATTTTGAGATTGGCATCATAGACGATAGTAGGTGGGGTCGGTACAATATTAACATTGTCAAAGTATGCACTGCTATTAAAGGAGTAAAATCCAAAGGTACCGCTATTAAGGGTACTGGACTGACCCGTAACTGAATATTGTCCGTCAAGCGTTGCAGTTATATTTCCATTGTCGAGTGCAATGCTCAAGGTGTGCCAAACTTTTGTAGTGGTATCAACATAGGACGCCGGAAGCTTCAAATAGGATAAATTTACATTTGATATGCCGCTACCCGTTTGTCGTAATAGCAAATAAGGGCTGCCATCATTCGGAAGGCTGTAATTGTTTCCAGTCCCAGATGTATTCCTTATAATCGCTACCTGGTATGTCTGCGGGATATACTGTAGATTAGTGTTTGGCGGCTGTTGCATATAAATATTAAACCCCAAAGTGTCGTTGTTATTTGTTCCAGCCCAGCTATTAAGAATGTAATTAACGTTTAAAGTATAGTTGCTCCATGTGGGCAGCGGTTGCGGTGAATAATGAACGATACCTTGATTGAAATACATGGCATAATTACTGGTATCCGTGGTATAGGAATTGCCGGTGTCCGCTTTTTGCGGATTTGCCACAACACTAAGACTAGGTGTAGAAGCGTTGACTGCAAAGAAATCTGTAAATCCGTTTGCATTAAGCGTTATTGGACCTGTACCCGTAGTCAGACTTTGTGTTACCGGCATTGTACCGCTTTCGAAATTCCAATTTATTAGTGGATTCGATGATGGCGGTGTATATGCCGGAATCGTACCGCCTGACGCCACATTTGGCTGTACAATGGGGGCATCTTGACCTCCGTAAATATAAAACTCATCATAAAAATTGTCGCCAGTACCATCCGGAGAGCCGAGTGAAACATAGTTAAAGGAGTTTGGTGTATTGGCCCATGTAGCGCTGTTCAGTGTATTAACAATGGTTCCATCCACGGAAAGCACGATGGACCCTGGGGTAGAATAATCAAAAGAAAGGGTATGCCAGCCAGTGGTACGCAATACGTTAGTTGGTGTTCCGACGCCGCCAATATTCATCACGTATTTCTGAGCGCCGTTTGTGGCGCCAGGGTCGATACCCAGCCCGACAACATTTGTGCCATCGTCTGCACGGGCGAAGGTTTTGCCTGCATAGGTGATCGCATAGCCTGCACCATAGGTGGTGTGGTCGGTTGAAAAATTATCGAATATTTTAACGCTTACCTTTTTGTTAAGATTGTTTGCGAAGTTGCGATACAACACAGGTTTGCTGGCGCCGGAATCGTTAATTTCTAGAGATGATTTGCCGCCAAAACCGCCTTCCGACATATACAAACGATTGATTGTCGGCAAAACGCCGCTGTAACTCCATTTGCTTAAATCAATTCCGTTTTCAAAGTTGTCACCAAAATAAAGGTTTGACGGTGTGTCTACTTTGGTTTTCGTAATAGCCGACGAGTATGCAGACGGGAAGCTGCTTGGAAGAACACCGATATTGGCATAATCCATTTTCGAATCATCAAAATTTGACAATCCGTCATTTGCATTCTTAAAGTAAAAGTTACTATTTGTGACTTTCACCTGTCCGTCTTGTAAATGGTCATTTTCGATATTGTAATGCTGCGGATTGACTGACTTGACGTTGGACACATTCAAATTGACCCAACCCATATCAAAATTAATGTTATTTGGAGAGATATTGGTCATACCCTGGTTTGCCATTTGCGGATTATAGGCGACATTATCAATCACTATTTGATTGTAATAGTTGGGTTGGGAATAATTATCGGCCGGATAATACAAGAACGCTGTCATTAATGCGCCATCGTCAGTGCCGTCCTGCTGAATATTGTGAGCGTAAAGATTGGAAAATGTGTTGTGGTGAGTATATTGATCGCGAGAGAGTACATATGCATTCGGTGAATAGTTGCGTCCACCGCTTGGGCCCGTATTATTCCATCCTTGAACGTTGCCGCCAATCAGCATAAATGCTCTGCGCGGAGAGTTATACGCCTCGATATATCTAACGGTATTATAGGTTGCGTTACTTATTGTAACGCTAGATGATTGTAAGACCAATTGACCCACGTCACGTATAACATCGTTTTCAATTAAATTATGGTTCGTGAAACTGACAGCATCGGAATTGCCGTCCACACCCGGGAAACCACCTTCAATTTGCACGCCGCCATAACCGCAATATTCAATAAGGCTATTTTTCACCACGCTGTTTGTAACACCTGTTTTTAGTATTACACCATACATACCTGCGTTTTTAATATGAGCATTTGTAATCGTAATAGAATCGGCGTTCTCAACAGTAATATTGCCGACTTGGTACTGTGGGCGATCGCTTTGACCGCTGTAAATCGGGTTGGATGAATTAACTGCATAGCTAGGGAACGCAAATCCGCGTGTACTAACTCCATATTGCAACCATCCCCAACTCGGACTGTAATAATCTGGGAAACTGGTGTCTTCAAACCCCAGTCCATCGAATGTAATGTTTTTTACCGGAGTAATTACTGTGCTGTCCCATATGCCGGTACGGTTGCCTTTAATATTTACAATACTTTCTGTCGTGGGTACGACAATATCTTGTGCACTTAAATCGGTTTGTGCGGATGTTGGATAATAGTACAAATCGCCGGACTTTGCATTGTAATAAAATTCGCCCGGGGTGTCCAGGTAAGCAAGGTTACCTTGCAGGAAATAACGGGAGTTTGAACCAATGTAATAATACGATGCGAAGGCTCCATCGGCCGCACTAAATGTGCCAGTATCATTAGGGTTATAGGTTAATGTGCGAGTCGTTGTGTTGATACTTTGCACCGGCAACGTATTAGTCTCCCATGAGCGTCCATTGCCAATGTCGTTACCAACATACTGCACACTCAAATCTCCGCGCGTCTGCGCATTGATCAATGCTTGCGTGTTAATAGTGTTGGCATCGGATGCTTTGTATTGCATCGCGGAGTATGAACCGCCCGCCGAAAAGAGAGGATTCTCCAACAATGTCGAGGGATAACCAGGGTATTTATTTGAATTAAGAGTTCGCGCTTGAGTCGCTCTTGTGTCGTTGACATAAAGCGTGTTAACGTCAAACTTGCCGTTTGGATTGTTTGGCAAGGGACCTGACGTTGCAGGCAATCCACCTGGGAACAAGGCGCCCAGTTGTGCATTCAGGTTGGTCTTGTAAATTTGGCCTACCAAACTTTGCTGCATATCCGAATCAGGATTATTCGGGCTGGCTGATGCCTGTACTTGTGTCCAAACGGAGGATGCTTTCATGCCTCCAACAAATTTGGCACTGCCTGGCGCGCCCAATGTTTTATAGATGACATGGTGTCCATTTGTACCGGAATCTGCCGTAGTAAAGTTGACGGTATTCGGTGTGTAATATGTACCCGGTTCAAAGAAAACATAGACGTCACCGGTCATATCTCCGTTAATTGTTTCAACAGCTTTGCGTGCGCCATCCAGCGTGGCAAATGGCTTTTCGTATGTACCAGGGTTAGCGTCGCTACCAGTGGACGAAACAAAAAGTTCTGCTTGAATGTTGGATGCGCCTGTTGTGTCTGCATATGCACTATTTGTTATTGCAGCGAATACCGACAAAATCATGGAAGCGGATACAAAAGTGCAGATAGTCTTTCTGACCATGAACTTTAACATAGACTTTCCTCCTGCGAGGGTGTCATCCCTCTTATTTTTTTGAAAAAAACGAGAAAAGTGAAATTGTTGTGGATAGCTTATAAGTTATAACTGCTGGACAGCTTGATCATCTCCTTCTGTTCTAATATTCCACTTTTTTAAACATAATCACAATGCCTTTCTCGAGGAGAGAAAAGCAGCAGTTCTACATACCTCCTCTCTCTTGACCACATTTTACTTTAACCAGCTCACAAATCGTAGTGTAAAAAGAGCATTTCATTGCATTTTTCATTGTAAAAACGGCACTTTATTGTACTTATCGTTCAAGTACAATAAAGTGCCTATGTAAGATCTCATTTTTCAGTTCATTTCACGTGTTCCCTGCACATGTTTAGTTATAATATATTCTTTCGGCGTAACGCCATATTTCTTTTTAAACAGTTTATAAAAGTAGCTCTCATTTTCCACACCGATTTTTTGGAGAACTTCCTTAATACTGCGATTGGAATTTCCAAACCATTCCGCTGCTTTTTCCAATCTTACATCATTAATATAATCTGAAACCGATCTAGCGTACTGTTGATTGAAAATCTTACTAATTTGCTTAGCAGATACATTCAATTTTTCTGAGATATACTGTAGGCACAATGCTGGGTTCGCATAATCGGCTTGAATTAACTCGATAACCGTGTTATTGATGATGGAATGTTTATCAGATTCAGTCCGATCCGCTTTGGATACGATACTACTGCAAATTTGCAAAATGTTGCCGTATTGCTCATCCAATGTTTCCATACTGAAAAGCTGGTTGGACAGCAAGTTAAAATTAATCAACAAAGGTTCTAATCTGCTTCTGTTGATTTCCTCAGTTACTTGTTTCAACGTATTGATTAAATTCATGATAGATAACAAAACGTTATTGTAGCTCAGCTGGGCAATTTCATCAAATAGTTTCTTCAACGTTTCTTCAGTAGAAGGGACGTTACCGCTTTTTAGCGAATCGACCAGTTTCTTTTCCATGATGGCTGAATAACCAACCTGTGAATTGTCCGTATTGGCTTGTATGATCCTGTTCGTCAAAATACAGGACTTGCCGAATATTAAACGGTATACCGAATTGTTCAATGCCACGTCATACTTGCCGGTCAAGACTTGGAGATTTTCGCAATGGTCACTAATAATAATTGAAATTGTTACTTTAAAGTATTGATTGATATAGGATTGTGCCTTATTCCAAATTGCAGTTATTTCCGAAACCATCTTTTCTTTGTCAGAACCATCTATATTTAAAATAAAGGCCATATGATCATTTTTCATTTCAACGACTTCTATCCGATAAAATTGAGAAAATAGCTCCTGCGAGATGTTCATAATGCCGAATGTACATAGGTCACGATCAAACGGATTGAACATCCCCTCAAATTGAGTGCGATTATCAATTTTTACAATGCAAACGAGTCCAGGTTCATCTTGTTTTAAGCCTATTCCTGACTCGGATGCAGCTTTGATAAACTCATCTTTCGTAACCGATTGACTATCTACAAGCAATTTCCTTAAGAAGTATGTTTTCATAATTTCACGATCCGATTGTTTATTAAGCTTGTATTGGTTTAGTTGATCGAATGAGAGCTGATACGCTTTGTTCAAATAAGATATCTCGTCTTTCGCATGGGATTGATCCATTTCACTCACATTGGATACGACATGCTTGACCAAATTATCAATAGGTTTGTAAATTTTTCGAGAAATAAAAATGGAAGCTATAAAGGCCAGAATCATAAACGCAACGATAATCACAAGTAATGTCAATTTCAATGCATTGATTTTTTGAAACACTTCATCGTATAGCTGTGCTTTCACTAATGTCCAATTCATTTTATCTACAAACGTGTAAGTAATCAGATACTTCTTTCCATTTATGTCCTCTGTAAAATAACCCGTGTTATCGGTAGCGGCTTGTTCGCTATGGTGCTGTTGATAAATCGCTTTCAAAGAATCTTGCAAAGTGCCTTTTTCTTCACTATCCTGACCGACAATTCCACCGCTATCGTCAAGGATCATGATTTGATCATCCCGCTTCTCGTCGACCATGTTGATCTGTTTAATACTGTTGAGCAGCCATTCGGTACTAGCGTTAACGATTAGTGCGCCTTCAGGTTGATTGAACTCACCCTTGAAATCATACATTAAATAAGTGACTACATTCTCGTACCTTTTCTTATCTTTTTCTATGTTGTATTCAATTTTTCTCGGTATAGGCTTCAATTTTGGCAATTCCTGTTTGGAGTGAAGCAAATCTTCAAAATTAACATCTTTGAATAACAAATCTTCCCGCGTTGTGAAGTAAGTTTTGGTATGGCTGTTATACAAATAGATGGAATGTATAAAAGGGTTGACGCTTAATATTGAAGATTTAATTTTGATCATTTCATTAAGTAACTCTGTAAAATCGACATCTTTATTAAAAATCAGTGGACTAATTTCAGGGTTATAATACATAGATAAAACAGAATTAACAATCATGTCGTCCATGAAGTTAATATTATATTTTACCTGGTACAATATTTTTTTGTTCGCTTGATATTCATTGTCAAATACGGCTTTCTCTACATTAACAAATGCGATGACTGCAAATGAAATAAGCGGTAAGAGCATAGCTAACGTAATCCACTGATAAATTTTTCGTAGATATCTTCGATTATTTTTGGTTTTAGAAAACATTATTCCACCTCGAGGTTTGTTGATCTGTAGTTTATATTTCAACAAACTTTTCACTAATCCTGCATGTGTTAGAAGTTCCAAAGTGATCAACATCATAGTGAGAATTTTTATATGCGATACATAAGTATTTATTCCAAAGGTGTACCCTCCTAATATTTTATATCACATCTCACCCACAAAAGTTTAGTAAGATTGCTCTGTAATGTTGTTATCTTGCACAATTCGTAAGACTTGCCTCGTGAATTAATAAGCCAAACAGACTATTATTTTTTATTGTAAAAACTACTGACTCTACATTTCTGCTCGTTACTTCAACTAAATTAGAAAAGAGCTCTACCACGGCAGCTCCTCAACTATAAGCTTTAACTACTCTATTACCTTGAGAACACAAATAGCCCTACGAGTTCTCGTAAGGCCAGTATCAAATAATGTATCTTTAAACCGAGCTAATGAACCAACCGCCCATCCCGAAACCGAACAATCCGCTTTGCCTGCTCCGCAACCTGCCGATCATGCGTAATTACAATAATCGTCCGTCCCTGCTCGTTCAATCGCCTGAAAATATCCATGATCTCCACACCTGTCTTCGAGTCCAGCGCACCTGTCGGTTCATCCGCCAAAATGATCGGTGGATCTCCTGCCAAAGTACGTGCAATCGCAACGCGCTGTTGCTGTCCGCCAGACAGCTCCGAGGGAAAATGTTTCCTGCGATCCAGCAAATCTACGGCTTCCAAAGCTTGCAACACCAGCGGCTCTCGCTGCTTTCTCGACAATCCGCGATAAATCAGCGGAAGCTCCACATTCTCATAAGCGCTTAATCTCGGCAGCAGGTTAAAGCTCTGAAAAACGAATCCGATCTTCCGATTCCGAATCTCGGCCAATTGTGAATCTTCAGCGAATGAATCTGTTTCACGTCGAGCATATACAGGCCTTCGTCCGAAACGTCCAAGCAACCTATGATGTTCATCAATGTGGACTTTCCAGACCCCGATGGCCCCATAATAGCGACAAACTCGCCTTGTGCGATGTCCAGCGAGATGTCATCCAACGCTCGAATGGTTTCTCCACCCATATAGTAAAATTTACTAACATGCTCAATCTGAATTAAGGCTGTCATTATCTTCGCCTCCATTATTTGATGCCAAATGAATGAAGTCTGCGATGAAAGAACACTTCGACATTACCGCTTCACCTTATAAAACTCATGATACAACTTCATCAACGCCCGCTTCTCTATTCTCGACACATAGCTCCGACTAATCCCAAGCTCCTTCGCAATCTCCCGCTGCGTCCGCTCATCCCCGCCATGCTCCAACCCAAAACGTCCTATTACGACTTCCTTCTCACGGTCATCCAATATGTCGAGATTCTTATAAATCTTACTCTTCTCAATTTTAAGCTGCACCTTATCCACAATATCATCGGCCTCGGTGCCGAGAATATCAATCAACGTAATTTCGTTGCCTTCCTTATCCGTGCCAATAGGATCATGCAGCGAAACGTCTTTACGGGTTTTCTTTAAAGATCTGAGGTGCATAAGTATTTCATTCTCAATACAACGTGCCGCAAATGTAGCGAGCTTCGTGCCTTTCCCTGTTTGGAAGCTCTCGATCGCCTTGATTAATCCAATCGTACCGATGGAGATCAAATCCTCTAAATCTTCACCTGTATTGTCGAATTTTTTCACTATATGCGCGACAAGTCGTAGGTTATGTTCGATCAGTAGATTGCGTGAACGTTGATTACCTTCTGCCATCAATTGAAGATGTTTGGTTTCCTCCTCTTCTTGAAGCGGTTGCGGAAAAGCATTGTTTTTGACATATGATACAAGCAGAGACAATTGTTTAATAAATAGCGCTATTGCTGAAAACAATCCTGGCATGCACAAACACCCCCACGCTGTATTACAGATGAACACTGAAGTCTGTTCTAAAGTGTATGTGGGTATCAGCCTAGAAGTGCATGTACCTTCAGAGTATCCTGCAGAAAAATGCTTCCGGTAAACCTGAGTGCCATGAGTGAGCATTGTGAATACATAGCCCCAATTCAAAAAGCCCTATTCACTCAATCATATGCAATTACTATCGTATAATCCGCTTTTGCTTCGCCTCTTTAATCCACATTGGAAATTCATTCAAAAGCTGATCATACAGCAACTCATCCGATATGGCGTTAATATCATCTATATGGATGAAATTAGCGTTGTCTACGATCCGTCCTTCCATCGTGTCCAGCTGCTTTAGCACTTCAAAATCAGAATGGCCGATGCCTACAAACTGCCAGAAGATGGGCTGTACAGCGGATTCAATAATGACCTTCTTAATTGGCTTCACTACCCCGCCATCATTTATGAAAATAATAAAGACAGGCTCGCCGGAATCATCTTCTTCCGTATACTTCTTAATTACATCCAGCATGACTGGAGGCTCATTGTTGCGTCCGAACTTATGGATGTCTTTATTATTCAATATGCGATTTTGCACATAGCCGCTAAAATCTTTCTCTGTAACGGAAGGCAACCGGCTAAAATGGGTGTCATATACCCACACATCCAACGTCGCGTTATCGTCAAATTTACAAGCGACTGCCAGTATACGTTCGACTACCTCCTGCACAGTTCCATTCTTATATAAATTAAGCATGGATCCTGTAATGTCTAGCACGATGCCTACTCTAGCTACTACATCGACCATTTTTTTCTTTTCCAAGGTGATCTGCACAAGCTTCTTGCGCAAATCAATAGTCGATAAAACCAGTTCTTCGGTGGCTGCCGCTGCCTCTGATGTATCCTCATCAATCTCAAGACCAAAGTTTGTACATAAGGCTGCCAGCCCTCCATAAAATCCACTGCCTATCGCATTGAACTTCCATTCGCCCTGATGTCGATAAAGATCGCCAACTACGATTGCTGTCTCTTTTGAAAATTCTGAACCATAATCAAACCGGAATAGCTCCTCGCCAGTATCGGCATTCAAAAGTCGTACATACAGCCCCGTAACATCTTTCATAAAATGGCCTAGCTTCTCTCCCTCATGAATCGTAGCGGAAAAAGCGATTTTCGCTGTGCTTTCCGCTACTCTTGATAGAGAAATTTTAATACTCTCTTTATCCAGCTTTTCAGATTGAGTATGAGCTACAGCACCATTCCTAGAATTAGGATTGCCATAAAAAATAAAATCCTCATCCTGCTCACAGCGGCTGCGCTCTGACAGCAGGAAGCAAGCCGTATCTATACTCATAGACGAATTAGTAGTTGACCACCCGAAACTCAAAGATATATTTTTTATGCCTCGTCCTTTTGTAATATCCACCTTTTGTCCTTTTAGAAGCTGAATATGATCATCTCCTCAATACCTCATTGGTTTATTCGACAGTATCATGTCATATATTCCATTATACTGCCTATGCATACATATTTCGATAGTCCTGGGCGTTGTCCGCGTGCGTCAAATCCATAGAAATCATTTATTGTTTTTAGCGCAGCTTATGACAAAAAACCGTGCATGTAGCATGCACGGCTTTCGATTTCGATGATGATCTGTTCCGGATAATTCGGAGTAACCAGCACTTCATTTTAGCCAGCAAACCACTCGCTGACCTGCTTCATCATTTTATCTTTATTTTGCTCGAACTGCTTTCTCCGATGTCCATTCGCTCCAGAGGGATGAGGCATATCGAATAAACATCGCTCCGAATCAATCCATCCTTGTTCAACAAAAAACTGTATAACTTCCGAAACTGATTTTCCGAGCGGAATAATAAGCGCCCTTTGCACGGCCAGCAGCTCCTTAAGCAGAATCGTTTCCGCATAATAATAAAGCATCTCCGTCCTCAGTATCGCTGGATTATGACCGGTATAGTTTTTGCCATCGATAAAAACAGGGTAACGAATTACCGATGTGGTATGGAGCATATCACGATGTTCTTCAAATAAGGATCCGCTTTCCGTTATTCCAATCGCCTTCGGCAACCCAATATCATTCAACATTTCAATTAGATTATTTCTCATCGATCCCGCAAAGCTCGCTAGTTTTTTCGCCTTTTGATCGATTTGCTCGATCGGAGTGCCCTTCAATAGATCGGCTCTGGCGCTTTGAAGCGCCAGCCGCATTTGTGTAAATCCAGGGGTGATGCCGATAATCATCACTTTCGCATGTTCATTAACGTACTCATAGGGAACATAATAGATCGAAAGGCTGCCTTCCTTCTTCAAAAGCAGCTCGTTTATAAATAAATCGTCTTTAGACAAGCTTCCAGAAGGTAATGACAACAGTACATCTTTGTATCTCAGAATCTGAGTCAGCTCTACCAGGCTCCTTGCCTTGTTTATTAAAGATTAAGCTCAACCATATTTTGAGCACGCGCGGGATAATCGGTTATGATCCCATCAACTTCAAACTTCAATACCTCTTTTAAATTCCATTCACTATTAACGGTCCAAACCCAAACTTCACGGCCATTTCGATGCGCGCGTTCAACCAGTTGATCAGTTAGCATCGCTTTCTCTATCGTATAGAAGTCAACATCCAAGAGCGATAAATCACCTATCGCAAAATATAATATTTGGCCGATTTTGATATCCGGATTTCGTTGTCTTATTTGCTGCAGTGTCTGCCTGTCAAAGGATTGGATGTAGCAATCCTCAATCATTTCAAACTGCTCAATAAGCTCTACTACTTTATTTGCAAGCACTTCGCCAGGACCATACGGCTTTAGATCCACAATAAGCTTCGTCTTCCCTTGCGCTTCCGCGAGCACCTCAGACAGCAATGGAATATGATCAGCTTCATGAGACTCATCTGTTCGCTTGCCAAGGTCAAACTGCAAAAGCTCATCATAGGTCAAATCACTTACTCGCTTCGATAAGCCCGCCATGCGCTCAAGACTCATATCATGATGCAGGACAACCATTCCATCCTTGGTCAGCTGCACATCAATCTCTACTGCATCGACACCTTCACTAATGGCCGCCTGTACAGCACGGAGTGAGTTTTCGGGAGCATCGTCCGTAATCCCGCGATGAGCCGACAGTAACACATTCCATTTCATGTAGACTAGATTATCATTAGCTAATTGACTTACAAGCAGCATCAAACTCAAATAAATGATCACAATTGATGAATACAGCACGCGTTTCTTGGTCTTGCGCTTTAGAAAGGAATACAACATGCTCTCGAGATGACCAATCCAGCGGCTTCGATAAATTCTCAGCTCATCTCGAGGCATAATTCCCCGGCTGCGGTTGAAGTTATAAAATAAACGGGTCAAAAAAATAATATTTACCGGTACAAGAAGCAAGGTCAGCATATATGTTAATACAGTAGAGATTGTTAATGAGTAATGATCAGTGAAAGCCTTTAGCACATTGATATTCATCCAAGATGGAAAATAAGCAATCAAAGATAAAATAATAAACCCGACTATTAAGACGACTCCATTCAGCAGAAATAAATAAATAAAAAGTGAAACAGGCCGACCTCTCGTTAAGGCCATACTGCTTTTAGTGGCTGCAAAGATCGATTTTCCCTCGATAAAAATATAATGCATAACAAAAATCCAGCGCAAAAATGTATATGCGGCAGCTAAAAATAGTAAGAAATAAAGAGTGAGTATAAAGTACGGTGTATTGTGAAGTCTGCTATTGAAAAATATCGGTACATTAAATTGTGAGAAGAAAGTTAAAGATATTGGGGACTCAATAAATGGAACTAACATCAGCAAAAAAAATAGCAATGGAATAATTCCGAGCCCGAATATTTTCGGCGTTTTCCGAAGCGTTGTAAGTAAAGCATCCGAAATCAAAACGTCATTGCCAAAGTAATTTTTTTGAGCAATTGTTATAATAACGCCAAATTCTATAAATAACACAATGACAGCAACCAAGCAGATCGCAATAAGACCTAATATCCCTGTGTAGCTAAGCCCAATTTTGAAGATCTCACCATTCAGTATGGAGCCAGACCCCACCGTGCGAATAATTCGATTAAATATGTAAGTCATCATCGGAATAAACACAAAGCTCGTCAACAGCATGAAGAGATATTCAAACAATAGATGCTTCTTAAACGTTCGTCGAAAATCTTGAATACTCTTAACAAATAGCTGCAGCATAAACATTCATCCTATTCATCATGTTTGCCCGATAACTTATTTGAGAATATTATCCTTTGCGTTATCATTTTTCTTTAACGAAAGTATCGCATTAAACAGCTTGTTATTCTCAATTGTGTAAGGAGGGGCTCCGGCGCCCGCGTAAATCGTCGAAATACCAATTACTTCTATATTTGATGTAATCGTATTTCCGCGAATCGTTGCTTTTAAGATATCATGCTTTTCACTCTGCTTCCAGTAATCATTTATTTTGATCACTTCGATTTTATTCGAGGTTCCCGATATCAAATACTTCGCGTTTATTGTGTTATTTTCGAGAACTACGCTTTTCGCGGCCTGTACACTAATGGCATGCAAATTTCCAAGCTGCTCGAAGGTTGAATTTTTAACCGTCAAATCCAGTTTGGGATGACCTGCGGTAAAATTGCCGCTTCCAATAGAATTTGATTTAAAAGTACAGCCGTCGAACACGTATTTCCCTGCGGATTCCACCATAACAGCCCCAAATTTTCCACCCTCCGCCCCTTCAAACTCGCAATTATTATAAGTCCCCGGCGGAAGACTCAAACCGTAGGTTGTGTTAAAACCAGTAACCTTCAAGTTATCAAAAATACTTCCTTCAGCAACGCCACCTACAACAGATCGCAGCTTTGGCTCACCTATGATCGTTAGATTTTTAACGTGGATTGGCTTGCTCCAGATGGAAAACCCTGATTCGCTCTTATTATTATTATACATCGTAATATTCGAAACACTGATGCCAAACGGTATTTTAGAACCTACTGAAAAAAGTGAATCCGTAAATTCCATACCATCGATCTTAATATTCGGTCCAGTGAAGCTTGTATAGGAATCATTCATTTTGTTGTCGATAAAGGTAGCGTCATGAGCCGCAATAATACGTGTGCCGTCGAAATGATTGTTTTTGATAAGCGCCCCTTTGAACGGATCAGAAATGGCAAGACCAATCGCACCTTTAGAAGCGAGATGATTATCTTCCACTATCGCATCACGGCCATCGTAAAGAATGACATCATAGGACGCATTGTTATAGAATTTATTGCTTTTGATCGTAATGTTGCTGTTGCGATGGCCGTTCTCACCAAATCCGCCTTCTAGATCAATACCGGATTGCGGCATCGTCCCTTTCATATCATGCAATTCATTGTTTGCAATAAGGACATTATCGGCTCCGCCAACTGTTATACCCTGCCGTCTATTGAAAGCAAACTCCGAATTTTCAACGACAACGTTTTTCGTTACGACTCGGTTCCAGTACTCAATGTACGCCCCCTTCTTGGGCGGCTTGTTGAATACGAGGTGGAAATAGTTGGCTCCATCCGGAATTTCTATAATGTCCCGCACCTTTTTATTAGCCAACGTTGTAATTAACTTCCCATCGGCTTTGAAAATATAAATATCATAGGTACCGGGAAGATTGATTGGATTAGACAGCTCAAAATAGCGTTCGGATTTGAATATCGCATTTTTGAAATTTAAAGGCATCTTAGTTCGGATCTTCTTGGCATTATTGACAGGTCTCCCTGTATCATCAAGCGCGCCTGATATAAAATGATCCTCATATAAATCCTTAACCATCGTTCCGTGGCCGCCTAATATAAGTCCATCTCCCGTGAAGTTTTCGGCCTTCACACCATTAATCTTTACATTCATAGCTCCTTCAGTTAGTATTCCATACCCGCCTTCATGCGTGCCAGACGAATACTCATATTCCTTCTTGGTATAATTATGCGTGTCTTTATCTCCGCGGTAAGTGCCTCCCTTAAGAGTCACATTATTAGCACCATAGCCGATGTACATAATCTTATAGCTTTCCTTTGCATTCGTCTCCTTCTGAAGAATAGCATTGGACGGCAACTCGAAAGTCATATTGCTAACCATATTAATATGGCTGTCTTTTGCAATTAAATAAGTACCAGACGGAAGAAGAACCTTCGTTTTCCCGTTTTGGTTCGCCCACTTTAGCATATTGTTAATGCCCGCAGTTGAATTAACAGAATGTGTGCCATCATTATGAATACCCCACTTTGACAACTCGACAACGTATTGATTATTTTCTACAGCAGTAACGGCAGTTGCACTATTGGTTGATAATGCGATCGGTGATAAGCTGGCTTGTACACCAAACAGCAGTCCTATTATTAAGTTTGTAATTTTCACTTTAGTCCTCCTATTTTCTCCATCTACCTAAAGAGCTGGTTTGCTGTCCCCCTTCACATGGATAATATTTACTTTGTTTACTATACCATCATCCGAATTCTTTATAAAGAACATGACTCGGAAAATAAAAATAAGCATTTACCCCACTTCTCATCAAAGTGAAATAAATGCTTAATTTTTGTTACAGCAATTTTAACAATGGCTCATAAACACCGTACAAAATAATATAAAAAGCGGCTCCAAGAGTGGCTCCAATATACGCACCGTTCAATCGGATTCGTTGCAGATCCGTATCCACCTTGCTCTCGATGAAGTAGACTAGCTTTTGCTCAGTAAAACCGTCCAACGTCTTTCGAACGATCGTTCCGATAATCGCATGCTCTGTATCGATCATTTTATGGACGAACTTCTGAGCGTATACTTCAAGCCAATCCTTCGTTTCCTGATTTGATTTGAACCATTCCCAGTACGTCCTAATAATTCTGTTAATTAATTGCTTCATATCGTCTCGATTCACATCTGATGTGCTTTGGACGATATACTTCATTTCTGTATCCCGCGTCAGCATTTGTCTAAAATTCGTTAACACCGCTTCAATTGAAGGCAGCAACGAGATTTTCTCAAGCATCTCGTCTCTCCACTCATTAACCGCAGCTGAAACATCCGCTCGATTTTGAAGGTTATCAGCCAGCTTATACACCATATCCTCTACTAGAACACGAAGCTCATGCTTCGGATCTCTTAGATCATTCATTAATTTCTGCAAATCATCGTATAATGCATCTGTCGCATCATCAAGATTAAGCGCGTTCGTGGACTCCGCGATTTCAACGGCCATTTTTTTGACCCATTTGGAGAAAATACTGCCCTGACTCACAAACTTCTCCTTCTCTTTGGTCAGAAGGCCTCGGATCGCTCGCTTCGTCTCATCGCCTGTGACTCGGGTAGCCGCATACTCTACAACTTGGCTAATAGCCTTTTGAAAACTACCCTTATCCATCGCCCATCTTAGCGCTTTACCAGCATAAGGAGCCATATCAATTTTACCTAAGCCTCTGCGAGCCTGCTCATCCAATTGAATGGAAACACCTTGCAAATCAATCTTCGCCAGTATACCTGCCACAAGCGCCCATGCTTGCTCTGATACCGATCCTGCTGGCCGGCGTTCAACCCAAGATATTGCGATTTCTACAATATGAAGCTGCTTTACTTTCTCCTTCAACATTTCCTTGCCTAATAATTGCTGCTCCACCATAGTCGCAACACCGTCAATAAGCTTATCCCGATTTCTAGGAACTATCGCTGTATGTGGAACCCATTTCCACCCAAAAGGATGCCTGAACAACACTGTGACGGCGAATAAGTCAGCAAGTGCGCCGACAAGTCCCGCTTCCGAGGTGTAGAGCAGCATACGCGGCCACCACGTGTCAGGAAAGCGATACACGCAGTAAACAGCTCCAATAAACAAGAAGGCTAAAATAATCAGACTTCTATTTGCTTTCTTTCTCATTTCCATGGTGCCTTATCCCCCGATCCAAAACGTTAGCAAATGAAGTACGACCCCGATCAGCGCGCCAACGCCGATACCGTTAATACGGATGTATTGCAGATCACGGCCCGCCTTCTCCTTGACCAATTGAATAAGCTCCTCCTCGGAGAAGGTGCTTAGCTTGTCATACACCGTCTTTCCTATATAAGAATGCTTCAGCTCCATCCACTTGAGCAGTGTCGTTTTTACGTAAAGATCAATACGATTGAGCAGCTCCATATTGCTCTCCAGCTGGGCAACCCCCTGCTGCACCTTCTTTTTGATCCAAGGATAACGCTCGGACGGTTCTCTATTTTCTGCAGTCGCTTTCTGGTGCAGAGCTTCGAGTCCTTCTTTAATGTAAACATCTAGCTTGATATCCTGTTTGATGGATGCGAGCAGCGTCAGCTTTCCTTGCTCTATTCGGTACCGCAGTTCCTCGTCTGTCCGTAATCGCTGAACAAATTGCTCGATCAGCTCCTTCAACTGCTTTCTTTGCGGATGCTCCGCGGAAGAGAACTCCTTCATAAAGGTAACAAGCCACACTTGAATTTTCTCCGTTATAGTTGCTGTTTCTAAGCCAGCCGAATAGTCGATAAGCTTTCGTCGAAATTTATCTCCTTCATATGAACGAATAGCTGAATCGACAATTTGGCCAACAATCACAAGAAATTGTGGAGATTTCACAAGCTTTATCAACTCTAGAACAATAAATTCAATAATACGATCGTCATATCGATGACGGATCGTCCAATCCCCAATATCTGCGGCAATTTCCGAAACCTGAACCATATCCGCATGATCAAGCATAAAGGCCTGCACCGATTGTGCGAGCTCCTGCAAATCGACCTTCGTCAGAACATCATCCGCAAGCTGCTGCAAAATATCGTTAACGCCTTCTTCGCCTCCATGCTGTCGTAAATACGTTACAAGAACATCAGCAATGTTATATTCGTCCAGTCTTGCTTTAATATTTGGAATCGTGAGCAACTCATTTTGTACCATTTGTACAAGCTCGCCAATTAGTCTCTCTCTGTTTCTCGAAATAATATTAGTTCCCATCCACCTCGGCCAACGAATATGAAGCGGATTGCCGAACAATGCGCTAATGGCAAAGGAATCAGCTAAACCGCCAATTGTTGCCGCGCTAAATAGTGAAAATAACAGCCCTCCCGCAAACGTATCGTGAAAAGGAAAAGCAGCCATAATTCCGATAGCTGAAAAGAGCAGTGCTAGATCAGCTTTTTTCTTGATGCTAAATTTGTTCATACATATGCTCCGATCCTCATTGTCAATAATGATAATTATCCCATATCTATAGGGTACGAAACAATAGATCGCTTTTTGAACATAATTGCACTTAATAAATACGATATACACATCGAAACGCCAAAAAAAAGCGTACAAGCTATTAGTAGCCTGCACGCCTCGCCGTTCGCGTTAATTTCCACTTCATGATCCTCACACCTTACTGTGACTGATTGATCTGTTCTTAGATCACATCAGTTGTCCACACTTGCTCGAATTCGCGCCTCCACCAGCTCACCTTTCACTTTTCAAAGAGTCTCAGCTGCATGCTTTAGAACAATTTCATCCAGCTTCACACCCTCTACATCATAAGCCTGGTAAGTCATCGTGTCTCCTTTAACCGTTATACCTGCAAACATTTGCTTCTCGTTTTGAAAATGTACCTTGTGATAAAATTTATCTTCCTTCTTCTCATTAAATTTCTGTCCGGATGTGTTGGTTACCACGTAAACTGTACCTACCCGATCACTGACAATCGAATCGCGTTTGTCTACTGAATGGCACTTGCTTTTTCTGGATCAAAACCATAATCATTCGTTTTTAACTGTATTTCATCCAATCAAACCTACATCCAAAACGCCATATATTACTCAGACTGTATTTCATGCAACCAAATCGTCCATTTCGAAGAAAAACGTTCCAAACTACCTGTTTGATTGGATCATTTACATTCAAACGCATCGGGACATGGATTAGTCACACATTTGAATGTACAATATCCATTCAAACCACCCACCCATCCATCCAACCACCAATCCATCAATTCAAACCACCCAACCATCAAACCAACAATCCGTTCCCCCTCCATCGTTACCTATAATGAAATCACACCTAACTAAACCAACTCAATCCAATTTCGTATAATTCATATCATTCCAAACAAGCCATTCTGTTCCTATCGGAACAATATCTGTGCCGTAGAGGCCAAGTCGCTTCACTTTATACTTTTCTGTATCTAAATCGAATTCATGATATTCAGTTATTCCCGAAATATCATCGCTTGTCACCCAAGCATCCCGTTTCTTGTTTAATTCCGTCAACCACTCCCCGTTCTCTGTCACAACTGTAAGCAACAATTTCTTCGTATCCACCCAAAATATCCTTCGATCTCCCCCTATTGAGACTAAATTCATACGGGCAGGAACCGATCCCGCTAAATACTGTGTCTCAGTATTAATTATTAAATCATGCGACTCTCCTGACTTTATATCCAGCAGGCTATAGCTTGAATTGATTTTGCTCGTCTCTGATTCCAACTTCCGATCCAACTCGAACTCATGCAGCAGCGCAAAACCATCCATACGATCAACCCATCCAGACACTTCGATATATTTCCCTGACTCCTTCCCAGTTTGTACAGTGCGAATCATTTTCCCTTGTCGATCGAAAAATTGAATCCGCTGCGGGGCGATGATGTCTACTTCACCGTCATCTCCAATGATATGGGCATCGCTCTTTTCCCTTGTATCTTGGTAGGCTGCATATTGGCTATCCGTGCTCCATATGAAAGCAGGGTATTGGTCATACCCTTTGCTAAAATTCACTTTCGATAGCAAACGTCCCTTTTTATCATGCAAACGGAATTCTTTCTTATCGTAATCGGAATACCAGAACCGTTCGCCATCGGGAGACTTTACAGTCATATGGAATGGCCAAGAATGTTTGAAATTAGATTCGAGATGAGTGATTTCGCCCTTGAGTAGATCGAACGACCAGAATTGACCAGTATTGTAACTATTAAGCACCAATGTATCCTTCGTATCATTCATCCAACTAGGAGCAAAATGATCGTCTATCGGCATTTCTGGAATTTCTGGAAAGAGGATTGTCTTTTCACCTGTTATTATATTTAGTTTTTCTAGACGCAAAAAATAGCCTCCAATTCGGTTAGCATCGTTAACAACCGAGACATAAACAACATGACGATCATCCAAAAAACCGTAAGCTGCGGCAACTGAATCTACATTGTACGTATCTTCTATTTCTACACTATACAGTGGAAAAACGTGAAATTCGGCAGTTTCAGGATTGACTACAACGGCGTCTCTCCTATATTTCATCTCTTCATTACTGCTTTGCGTTCTAATAATATGCACGGCGTATGATGCACCTTCTATTGGTGGAGAGACTAGCGTTTGAGCGGTATAAAAATTATTTTCGTCCGTATGTGCCAATCGGAAACCATCATCAGTCTTCTCCATCTTCAATTGTAAATCACCAAATGTATGATCTAAAGAATCATCCACTGTAAGCCTACAACCCTAGCATTCCGTCCGAACGAAACCTTCATCTTGCCAGGTGAATAGTGATTCCTTATAGTCCCCTTTTTCCATATCGTAATAACGGTTTATAAATGAGGAATTGCCTGCTTTTTCGTATAGAACGGAGTAATTGCTATCATCAGCTGTGAATAGGTCCCGGTGAATTAGAACGATGCCCTCGGGCATGAAAGAGTACAGATTATAAGTAGAGCCGTTCGATGAAAAATATTGACCAATCGAAAAATCGGGGTAACCATCGTTATTATAGTCCTCGAAATCAATATCGAAGCTACGGTTTTGGGCGAATGTAAGCGGTCCGCCGCCGAACGAAGAATTCAAATCCATTGTATGAATGGTGGAGCCATCTTTCCCGATCAGCTCCAGTCGAAAATCCCCCTCCCAAAGAGCGCCAAGCTCCTTCTTTTCAACAGATTGGGCAGTTACCCTACGAACATAAAGCTTTTCCACATCACCGTTCCGATCATAATCGATTTCTGCTTCGGCGATAATTTTCGTTGGGTCCGACGTTGTTTCCGATAGAGAAGTTTTTTGAGAATTATCGCAAGCAGCTAATAAAAAGAGAGCAATCACATAAATTGCTACATAGATTGCAACCATAGCCTTATTCATCACTCAATCACCACTTCCAACAATTGTTATTTAGTTAGACTGTGTGGTTGATCCAAATGTTGCAATATACATGGGTGTTTCACTGAATACACTAAGTGGATTGTTCTTGTTCCTTATCCGTACACTCGAAAC
Organism: Paenibacillus sp. J31R122; assembly: GCF_056269185.1. NCBI lineage: Bacteria > Bacillati > Bacillota > Bacilli > Caryophanales > Paenibacillaceae > Paenibacillus > Paenibacillus sp. J31R122. The sequence goes on along the minus strand of NZ_JBWDNM010000001.1, from coordinate 49,152 downwards.
AGATTAAGGATTTGTCTTCTAAAACGATCCCGTTAATAAATCCATCATTGCAGTAAACTTGCTTGTTACATTCTTTGCAGTGCCCAACAAACTCCTGCATTACTATTACCTCCCTAATTTGTACCTAAATTTGAGTTACTCATAGAGACTCTTCGCTATGTTTGCCCTCAATTTTTTTTCGAAAATCACTCTTCAGCATTGCATAGTAATCTATATCCTCATATTTATCCCACTTCAAAAAATGTTGGCGAAACGTCCCTTCATACCTCATTCCAATCTTCTCCATCACTCTTGAAGATGCAGGATTCTTTGTCATTGCTGCGGCCCATAGACGATTTATGTCTAGATCATTAAAGACAAATTGACAAACTCTATTGGCGGCTTCTGTAACATACCCCTTACTCCAATAAGGTTTTCCGATCCAGTAAGCCAGTTCTGCCTTTTTGTGCTGCTTATCAATGCGAAGACCAATTACACCTGTAAATACACGATTCGTTTTCTCTAAAATGGCGAAAGAAAAGCCATCTCCTTTTTGGGCGGCTTCTGTTCGTAAATTAATAAATGTTTCCGCTGAACCTTTTGGATATGGATGAGGAATGTTAAGTGTTGTGCTAGCAATCTCATAATCATCAATAAGTAATTCCATGGCCTCTGCATCACATGGCTTCAAAAGCCGCAGAATTAACCTTTCCGTTTCAAATGTTAGCAAGACTCATACCTCCCATAATAATTTTGAACGTAAAAAAACTCCATTCTATAGGAACGAAGTGCTCCGCGTTACCATCCTGATTGTGCATACAAATACACCCCTTGCTTGGGTAACATCCATTCTCCATCTTCAAGTCGCATTTTCACAATTTGTAACACTAGATTGCTCGAATCTTAGTTGGACGCTGGGATCGGCGCAACTACATGCGAACACCTTATTAGGGCTGATTACGCAAACACTTACTATCATACAGATAAACAAAAAAAATCGGTAACAAACTTTTCATTAACTGGTCCTCACAATTCATCAGTACAAACATTCCCTCAATGTATCCCTATAAAATGGTTCTTACATATGGTATAAATCCATTCTTAAATAAAGCCTTTTCGGTTTTGAACTATCGTTACTCGTTATCGTAACGACATTAGGCGGTTTATTCCGAAATAGGACGGAAGGTGGTCCATCCCATCCAGTTATCCAGGGGCGTTGAACTTGGATCACTGCCAGGCTCAGGTATTGGCTTACCATGCTTAATGCAAAATTCAAAATATAACCTTTTGATGATCTCCAAGTCATTTAGCAACTCATCATGAGTTCTACCTTCAGCTTTTAATCCTGGAAGCTCCGCTATCTGAGCGAACAAAAATTGTCCATATTCAGGATCTTTTTCTGAGTTGACTTCTTCGATTATCACATTGAATTTAAGTTCCATGTAATACTCTAAATCTCTCTGCATTTCCGCTTTATACCACCTTTAAAGTTATCCGTTAGGGGCAATCTGCCAGATAGTTTAATAAAATGAGCAAGATACCGTATTTTATCGTCAGAGTAACAGGTTCTTCAAAGCCAAAGTCTCCTGGAGTGTACCGCTGTTTTACCCAGACTTTTGCATAACCAAAAATGTAAAACAAATGGGGTTCCAATTTCATGGGAATTAGGTTTGTAAGTATATTCAGAGGAAGTTAAATGCCGTTGTAATGGATTAATATCTAGTGGATTTTTAGTATATCGTAATTATTTCTTTAATGCTAATCTCAAATAATCAACATGAAAAAGCCGGTGAATGCCGGCTTTTGTTGTTACTTATACGGATTACGAATTCTGCCAAGCGCGATCGTCGAAATCCAAAACGTTTTGACATAGGAAGGCTCTCCGTTCGCGTCCACTTTGAAGAAGATAACGTTGCCGGCAACCAACGTCATTGTGAAGTCATGTGACACGCCGGTCATATCCGTTTTGGCGGTACCACCCAAATCTCGATGCCATACATCCATATGCTTGCAATCGTTTTGTTAGGAGTATGTAATTTTATATTTTTTGTAATCACTTCCGCAAAGTCACCCATAAAAACCACCCCTATGACCTGCCCCTCACCGCGAGTAAATATCGAGTATTTTCAACTCCCGCAGTATCGAAACCACTTCTTTCATGCTGCCTTTCACGAACTTTTTCAATATTTTGTTTACCTGCGTGCGAATCGTAACTTCTTCGACATGCCTCTCTTTGGCGATTTCCTTGTAAGTGAACCCTTTGTAGACGGCCGTGAGGATGCCGAATTCGGTATCGGTCAGTTTGGAAACGATGTTCAACGTGTAGATCAAGCTGTTTTTTTCGTTTTGGAGCTTGGTGAATTCACCCAATATTTTGCCTGCTATTTCAGGCCTCATATACAACCGGTTTTGATGGGCGCTGCGGATCGAATTCAAAATGTCGACGATGGAGCTCGTTTTAACAATATAATCGACCGCTCCGGCCCCGTAAGCCTTAAATAGGACTTCGTCCTCCTCGTGAATGGTGAGCACGATGATCTTGACATACGGCTTCTCCGCATTAATGCGGGCGATCGCTTCGATGCCGGCCATCGCGGACTCCATCTCGATATCCATCAGCACGATATCCGGACTGCAGGCGGATACGATACGGACGGATTCCTCGCCGCTAGCAGCCATGCCGATAACCTCGATGTCGGCCTCCCTGTCGAGTATCATCTTAAAATAATCGCGGATATCTTCGATATCATCGGTCACGACGATGCGGATTTTTTCCATTTCCCATCCCCCCTTCCTGCGCCTGCTATCGGCAAAATAACGTCAAATGCCGTGTACTGCCCCTTCTCACTTTCAACCGCTATAAAGCCCAAATGCGCCTCGATGACCCGGAATACGTAAGAAAGTCCGACTCCCCAGTTTTCGTGTTTGGATTTCGTGGAATACAGCGGGTTAAATATTTTTTTCTGTTCTTTCTTGTCGATGCCCGTACCATTATCGGTAATCCTGATCAGCACCCATTCCTGTTCGGCAGCGATTTCGATGGAAATAAAGCCGTTTTCCCTTTTGGCGGCCTTAATGGCTTCGGCGGCATTGACCAGCAGATTGATTAGCGCCTCCGTCAAATGGTACGGATCGGCATAAGCATACACGTCGCGGGCGCGGTACTTTCTGCGTACCTCGATATCGTCGCCGATCCTCGCCTTTTCCAAGGCTGCATCCACGCATGCCGACACATTGACTTTGGCCGGCTTCACTTTGATTTCCTTCAAAGAATCGAGTACCTTAGCCGTATGATTGAGGGAAGTCAAGCTGACTTGCTGAAGCCGCCTGAGGGCCTTCAGACCGTCCTCGTTCCCGAAATTATTTTCGGCCTGCTCCGCCAATATTTTCACGGTAAACATCGTGTTCTTAAACGAATGGAAAACGCCCTTCAAATTAGCGTTCAATGAGCTCACATTGCGGTTGATTTGGCGCTTCATAAAAAAACTGGTAGCATCGATCCCCTTGAACTTGACCAGGATCACGATCATGCCTTGCACGGCGAGCAGCATCACGGCAGGCATCACTTGAAAATAGAAAGCCGGAATCGCGAGCTGCGCCGGAAAGAACAGCATGTTCGAACCGCCCGCTGACAAGTAAAATTGCTTGAAGGGACCCACCGCGAAGACCGATACGAACAAGACGTTCATCAGCCCCAAATTCGCGGCGAGCGAAACAATTTGCTTCCTTTTTAATGTAATGCTCGTCCTCGCCATATGCCTGCACAACAAATAAATCGGATAAAACAAATACAGCGCCACCCAGACTAAGTTCAATGCGTCCATACCGTATAGAGCTGCGGACAAGTCGTGATTCCGGTAAAAGGGGTCTTTCATCCAAATATATGCCAAAAATCTCGTATCCGGATCGTAGCACCATACGTAAAACAGCGGAGGAAGCGCAAAAGCCCCGTAGCGAAGCCATTTGCCGAACCTTTCTGAAGAGCGGTAGGAACTGACGATAAACGTAAAAACGAACTGCGGAATACTGAACAAATAAACGGCTGTCCCCCAGTTTTGCAGCCGGAACGTATCATAGTAGTTGATTTTCAGGGAGCTTAAATACAAATACATTTTATAGTCCAGAAAAAACAGGGCGTTCTCGGGATATTTGTAGGTACCTCCTTTCACGACGTTAAGAATTATGCCAAGAAAGATCAGGTTCAATCCGATGACCATCATGACGAGCAGCCAGGCATAGCGGTTTTTATAGCTGCGTACGATCAAAAATACCGAAAACAGCGTTAACAGAAAAATGGTATAAATCACGGCGATTCTCCTTGGACAAACTTCCTTCAAATTCACTCTAGCAAGAAAAAGGCCGGCTGTCATCCGGTATTTATCTAGGCACAATAAAACCCCGCTGTCCGCCCCGTTCGCAAAAAGCAAACGGAGCCGCCTGTAATCGCGGCCGGCTCCAACGTTTATTTTATATGACGTTTTTAAGCCATTCTGCTATGTTGACCAGAATGCGAACGCGCTCTTCTGTGATCTTCTTGCCTTGCTGCGCCGATACTTCATTGATGTACGCGTCGAGTTGTTTAACCGCTCCAGCCTCGTCCCCTTTATCACGCTTCTCGCGGGTGTGCTCCAGCTTCATCAGCAGCGACTCTGCTAACCCTTGAGAGCCGGGGCCTTCGATAAACTGTATCGTAAGATTTACTAACGTATCAAGGGTTGCTTCATGCGATTCCTCCATTTCGGACAGCGAGTAAATGCTTTGCGGAGACAACGTAATGGACATGCCGCCCGTTTCGGTGCTGGAAGCAAAGCCGTCTGAGACGTACTTGGCTGTTGCATCACTCTTGATAACCGAGAAATCCCGGTCGCCCGCTTTTAGGGTGATCGTGTGGCTATCCGTTTCGGAGCGGTTGATCAGAATGATTTCCAAATTGCCGTCCGGCTTAAGGAAAGCGAGCGTATACACGTCTCCTCCGTAGGAGCTGGACGGAAGGCTTTCCAGCATCACAGAATTTTGCGGAACTCCGTTATAAAAATGCTTAAGCATGTCATATGTTGGATACCACACTTTGTTCACTTCGTCATAGAGAACGAGAATGCCTCCGGGAGATGCGGAATAAGAAAAATAGAGCGTCAAATTCGCGCGGCCATATGTGAGCGTATCGTGCAAAGCTACAGCGTTCTGGATCGCGTGATGCCAGGTCTCTTTTCCCTGCAGATTGATATGGGATTCATTCTCCTGTTCTCCTACGTGAATCCGGACGTTATGCTGACCGGTGAGATCCGTAAAAGCGCTCAGTCCTTTGACCGTCCTATCATAAGCATGATAAGCCAATATATCGTACACGCCGGGATCCGCCGATTCCAACGTTTCTTTGGCATACTTGACGGAAGTATAGTTGCCGGGGCTCGTTTCCGCTGCGATATATTCTGCGAAATAGCCGTTGGCTTCCAGCTTCTGCTTCAGCTTGGTCGTGATGCTCGAATAACGGGCCGGCGACATACCGTAAATATATGTCCCCGAGAAGACGCCGTTCGTCAAATATTTGTAATTCGGCTCATTCGCCACGGAAATATAATCGAAACTAACGCCGTATTGATCTCTAGCATACAGGAAGTAAGCGGCCAGGCTTTCCACATACTCGTCGTCCATGCCTGCTGGCAGCTCCATCACCTCATTGCTCCAGTCATAATCGAACGGCTTGCCCGCCATCCAGCTCGGAAACCTCCATGGGCTGAAGGAGAGCTTGATGCCGCGGTCCACAAGCTCTCGAAGAGCGAGAAACTCCTCATGCATATCGCCCTGATCGCCCGCCGCGAAGGCGCTCCAATCGAATGTTGCGGGATCGTTGTCGTCATTCGACCGTTCGAGCAAATACCAATAGTTGCGGACCCTGATATGGGTCGTATTCAATTCCGTAATCATCTTATCGTAATACTGGGCATCCGCTGCAGCAAACCCGCGCATCCACAGCGTGTATAGATTGCCGCCCCAGCCCTCGATGGTCTGCCCATAGACAGCCGTATTTACAGAAATGCTTCCTTCTTCGCTGTAGACTTCGAGCTCCAGCAATCTTGCATCCGTGGCGATCGGATAAGCAGATGGGCCGGTAATCATCATTCTCAGCTTGGTTGTAACAACAGGCGAGAATACGATATCGTTATATTTCCCCGCATAGCCGTCCTGCCTGTTGCCGCTTACCGAGCCGATCGTTTTCCACGCGCCGCCGTCCCAAACTTGAATATCGTAAGCGGAAATATGCCATCCCGGCACGTTCATGTTCCCGCTCCACACTTTGACGTTTCCGATCGTTACGCCACTCGGCCATTCCAGCTCGTACCAATGAGGCCCTCCGCTTGTCGAAACCCATCTGCTGTCGTTCATATTGCGGATCCCATCAATCGCCTTCTCCGGAGCGAAGGCCCCTAGCGTGGATACCGAGCTGGCTGCCGCCGTCGCCTGAGGGGCGATATTGATTCCGTTGGCGTAGGTCCGTTTGCTTGGCAGTGCGGTTGGAAACAAGCAACCAAAAATTAACGCGAACATGCTGATGACAACCCATATCCGTTTTCCCATCCAAAGTCCCTCCTTGAATGTTAGCCCTTAATAGCCCCACTCGTCATACCAGCGATGAAATACCTGTTCAGAAACAAATATACGGCGAGCATTGGGATAATCGAAATCATCGTTCCCGCCAGCATCAGATTCCAGGAGCTTGCCGCCTCCCCGGTGCTTTTCAGCGCTACAATCCCAACGGTCAGCGTGCTTTGCTTCGGATTCGAAATGGTGAATATCATAGGCATCAAGTATTCGTTCCACGCTTGTCTGAATGTGATGAGTCCGATCGTCGCAATAATCGGCTTGAGCAAAGGCAGAATGACGTTCCAGAACGTCCGGAAGAAGCTGCAGCCGTCAATTTTGGCCGCCTCGTCGATTTCATGCGGAATCAAATTGACGAAGCTCCGAACGAGAAAAACATTGGCGATATGCAACCCGAAAATTTGAATGATGATAACTCCCCACAACGATGTATGGATATGTAGCAGCTTCGCGATCTCCATCTGAGGGTACAGTGTGATGCTTCCCAAGGAAAGGAACATCGTACTCGTGAAGAGACCGAAAATCAGCTTTTTCCCGGCAAATCTGCCGCGGGCAAATACGTATCCCGCCATAGTGGAGTTGAACAACACGCCGATGACGATAAAAAAGGTAAAGTAGACGCTGTTCCATGTATAGCGCTTGAAATCTGCCAATTCCCATGCCTGCCTGAAATTGTCCAGGGTGAACGACCGGGGCAGCAGCGTCGAACCGGAAGCCAATATTTCCTGATTCGATTTAAACGATGCCAGAAAAACATACAGTAAGGGAAATACCGTAAAAATCAATACTGCGAGCAAAAAGCTATATGCGAGCGCCTTGTTCGCAACCTTCGTCCATCCTCTGTCCAAAGTGATCCCGCCTTCAATAAACTTTGCTCATTCGTCTTGTCAAGACCAAATAAATGATTGTAATGATGCCGATAATGACGGCTGTAATGAGGCCGAGACTCGAAGCGTAACCGATCTGCGCAACCGCGGAGCCTTCACCGTAACGGAAGAAGTACTTGAAAATGTACGTCATGACGACTTCCGTTTGTCCGGCAGGCTGCCCGTTCGTCAGGACTAGCACCAGATCGGTCATTTTCAAGCTTCCAATAATCGCAAGCATCCAGACGACCTGCATAACCGGCGCCAGCATCGGAAGCGTAATATGCATAAACTGCTGTCTCTTATTGGCGCCGTCGATTTGAGCGGACTCGTATAAGTCGGCCGGGATGTTCAGCAAGCCAGATAAGAAGAACAGCAAGTTAATGCCGAAATTTTGCCAAACCGAGGCGATGGCGATGACCAGCATAGCGGTCCACTTGTTGCCGAACCAGTTTACGTGCTCGTCGATCAGCTTCCAATCAAATAGCATATTGTTGACGACCCCTTCAAAAGTCGCGAACATAAAGTAAAAGAGCAGACCGATGATCGCTACGCTGACGATATTCGGCATGAAAAACATCGTGCGGAAAAAATGGCGTCCCCGCATTTTTCCTTGCAGCATCACCGCAAGGAAAAGCGCGAGCGGAATTTCGACAACTAGCTTGCCGAACGACAGGATGAACGTGTTCAGGAGACTGTCCCAATAGTTCGGATCTCTCGTAAACAGTCTGACGAAATTCTCAAAGCCGATGTATGTGGCCTCGATTCCGTCGTAGTCGAACCAAGCCCAGCGGAAAACCCAGATGATCGGATAGATCGCGAAAATGAAAAAACCGATCAACTGAGGGGAAAGCATCAAATATGATTGAAACGCTTCTTTGCGAAAAAACAATTGCGGCACCTTCTTCCGTGATGCAACAGGGGCCCGGTCTTCCCTGACCGTCCCCCCGTCGAATTACTTGACCTTAATCGAAAAGCTTTCATTTTTGAACGGCTTAAGATCGAGCGAGCCGTCTTTCACGGCTTTTTCTAATGAGCTGTTGTACCGGGCATCAAGATCAGCAATCGCTTTCTCGACAGTCGTTGCGCCAGCCCAAATTTTCATCAATACCTGCTTATAATCCTCGCCCTCGATTTTAACGGATGGCGCGGTCAGCGTCTGGTATGAATTCGAGATGTCCGCAAATTCCTTCCAGCCCTTTTTCTCCGGCTGTTTTTTCGCCATTTTTACGATGCTGTCTTTATAAGGAATAAACTTAGACTCTTCGTAAAGCTTCACGAGCACTTCGTCGGAATTGAACCATTTGAACACTTCCATAACTTTATCCAGATTGTTCTTGCTTGCCGATTTAGAAATATGCGTCCAGCCCGAAGGCTGCGTAAACTCTTTATATTTGATGTTCGGGTCGACGACGGGAATAGGAGCAACTCCCCAATCCATCTTCGCCGGGAACTGATCGTTCAGCACCCCCACATCCCATGAAGCGCCGAGCTTCATGCCGATTCTGCCTTCCGCGAACTGAGCCCTCGCCGGATCGTTGTCCAGCCCTTCCGCGCCCGGAAAGAAGCTCTTGTCTTCTTTGATTTGCATCAGCCATTCAACCGCCGGTTTGAATGCGCCGAATTGGAATGTACCCGACTTATAATCGAAAATTTCATGTCCGACAGAGGAAACGAAGGGCTGAAGCAGCTCCGAATCGAAATATCCGGACCATTTCATCGGAAGAGCGATTCCATACATTTTTTCTGCCGGATTTGTCAGCTTCTTCGCGTATTCCGCCAACTCTGACCATGTCGCCGGCGGTTTCGCCTCTCCGTTCGCGTCAACGATTCCCGCTTTCTTGAACATCTCTTTGTTGTAGAGCAGCTTGATCGTATTTACGTAAGAAGGCACCAAATACGTTTTGCCGTTATAAGTAAAGCTGGGGTTGTTAAGCAGCCCCTCATAATTTTTAACGAATTCTTTACCTCCCGGCATGTCTTCGATGGCGAGCAGCGCGTCTTTCTTGACGTTGTCTCCCAACACGCCCGTAGCTTTGAATAAATCGGGGGCTTGGCCGGAAGTAATGGCCAACTCCAGCATTTTGGCGTAGTCGCCTCCATGAACCGTATATTCAATGTGAATCCCTTTTTCTTTCCCAGTCGAATTATTGAACTGGTCCACCATTTGCGTAACCAGCTCTTTCGAGTGACCGCTATTCGTCCATACCTTGACCGTTTCCATTTTGACTGCTGGTTTGCTGTCCGCGGTTATTTCTTTTTCGGCGCCGCCTTCCCCGCATCCGGTAAGCGCTGTCATCGCAAGCGCGATCGAGACCAGCAGTCCCGATCCTTTTATTCTATTCATTGCTTGACCCCCTATTGTTTAGTGATTTCATAGTCATTATAGAATAACGCCCGCAATTAAATAAGTACGAATAAACATCAACAAATTGAACCGTTTTTGTCTTTTTCAACTGGAAATGTTGATAATTATTGCTCTTTTTAGCGAACGAATCAAGCCGCTGCAGCCGTTATGGCATCACCAAATAGCAAGTCTATCAAAAACGATGAATGCTGTTCAAAACGGCCTGTATCACAACTAGATTCATTGCCCATGCATACGTTTTATTAGAATGATGTTAAGAGAAAATAAATATCAAAGCGCTCCCAAAGGGTACGCAAGATAGGTGCACCCGCGCATTCACTAAGCTGTAATTCACGAAAATTAGGTTCTAGTAGCGTTTTCATTGGAAAATCACCTATTTTTTTGAAGTACACCTTGGTTAAGGTATCCTTCGCAATTATTGTGGCGATTTCTAAAGTCAAGTGTTTTTTTACTATATCGTAGTTTTTTTCTTTTACCAATATTTATCTCGAACTGCATAGGTCATGTTACTTCTTATTTGATAAGGGTTACGGCAAGCATAGCAGTTATGTTTTGCTTCAAATGAAAAGCAACGGTCACATGAAGGAACTATTCGATATTACATTAGTTAATGAGACAGGTGAATTCATTCAGTCTGCTGATCGGGATTTCAGAGGGGACAGCCTACTAATCAGAGGGAATCATTTGATTTATCAGCCTCGTTTAAGTGAGCTTTTAAAAACGCTAGTATAAAGATGCTTGAGTCGGTTTGTTTAACGAGACTGCCGGTTGTCATCTTGGCAGCCTTGTGGTTTAGAAATTGTGCTATTGTTCCTCGTTAGCTTAACGCCCAGCAATACATCTGTACAAAAACCATTATTTTGTGAGCATGATGCCACGGAGACGTAAAAACCCATTAAACAACAGAAAGGCCCTATTTCACCATTTCCCCTTTGTATTCGAAGTAAGGCTTCGACCAATAGAAAGAAAATGGCTTATAGGTCCTTTTATATGCCTCTGGAGATGTTTCACTTATGTATGCAGGCTTTTAAGGTAGCTGTTTTGTGTACATGTCTTTTTAAAGATGCCGCTGCAGCCTGCTTCCTTATAGTAAGATTCCTATATCCTTAGTATCTAGTCATCCAATATTTGAGTGGATTCAGTCTTAAATTAGTTGATGCCTACAAATCATGGTGATAGATCTAATTCGTATCATCTTTCCTGCAGTCAACGTAGCTTTGATGCTACAAAGCCTACGATCGTCGTCAGGAATGAGATAAAGTTCTTGTCACCTGACAGTTAGAGTGGCACGGAAGGTTTCAGACAAACGAGTCTTGAAGCTGATTCGGTCCTACTTGAACGCAGGTAAGGTTATCATTTTATTTATATCATTATTTAAAGAGATATTTATAATATGCTGGGAATTCTCGTATTATTGAGTAAATATCTCTAAACTCAAAGATTTTGGCATGAGCTGAATACACTTCTTTAATATCCATTTTTCTAAACGCTAATTTTGTCCTAGATACATGAAAATATTGAGTAATAACCATAACGGAGTCTAATTCCATTTCATCCATAATCTTGCTGGTATTTTGGGCGGTCATATATGAGTTGTACCCATTATTATCCTCTATAATTTTATCTTCCGGTATCTCTTTATCTATTAAGTAAGATTTCATAGCCTTTGCCTCATCGAAACCTTCCTTACCAATACCACCACTTACAATGATAAAAGTAAAATAGCCCCCATCATAAAGTTCTACGGACGTATCTAATCTTGCTTTTAACCGCTCAGAAGGCTGCCCATTAACTTCTACTTTATTTCCTAATACTACAGCTACGTCAACAGGTTTCAATTCATCATTCAACCCATCTATTATCACGAAAGTAGTGTGAATGATAAACCAGATGAAAAGACTTGCTACTAATATTAAAAATCGTTTAATGAAAACAAAGTTCAATCTCTCACCTGCATTCTCTCATTTTTTATCCATAATCCTTCCTAAATATTATCATACTTGGGCGCATGAAAGATTCCACGCAGACGTCCCATTACTCTTCTATGAATTGGAATCAATTCGCTAAATCCATCCGATATCCTTTAATTCCTATGGCGTTGAGTGGTTAAGCTAACTTGCCCGTTAGTTCAATACAAAGATCCCATGAGCACTATTTCTGGTTAGAATTAATCAGATTTACGATTTCGATTTGATTTGTTTCAATAGCTCTATCCAAAGGGCTTCCATTATAAGATAATACTTTACCTTTAAATTTTACGTGTGTTTTAAAGTCAACATCAAGTTCTAATAATAGTTGAACTATCTCCTTATATCCTAAACTACAAATCCAAAACAACAACTCTGATTTAGGGGTTGTTTCACTTTTATAATCCGCCCCTTTCGCTAATAAGTATTCAGCAATTTTGAGATTATTTCTCCAACAAGCCCACTTAAACGCTGTTGAAAAATACTTTTTATCGATTCCATTTTCCACCAGTGTTTTGGTCGCTTCTAAATTCCCTCCATCAAGATTTGTTGTAAAATCAAGTAGAGAGCTTTTTAGACCGTCAACTTAATTTATATCTACACCCCTGAATAATAGTAATTCAATTATCTTCCGACCTCCGTGAGCACATGCAAAATGAATCGGTTGAAGATTGTTAGGACCTTTAGAATGGATGTCTGCTCCAACTTCAATTAAATATTTGGTTACATCGTAGTGGCTATTTGTAATAGCAATTGATAAAGGCGTTTGTCTTCCAACATCTTTAATTTCCTTGTCTGCCCCTGCTTCAATTAAAGATTTCACAATATCCAGATTTCCGTTTTTGCAGCTAATTTGTAATGGAGATAATTTAACATAGCCTTTGTTAGAAAATCTAGACAAAAAAGGCAAAATGTGATCTTATAAGAGTGCATAAAAAATTTGGATTAAAGGAGTCTGCTTAATATGAGTGATTTAGTAAAATTGCCGAAGGCTGCTGTTTTTGGAGCTGCAAATGGCGTAATGTTCATGACTTTTTTCGGAACGCTTTGGGCTTCCATTGGTATTATTGGTTCACATGAACTTGGAGCTCCATGGTTACTTGTTATTTCGGGTATTGTGACATTAATCTTACTGATCGGAGCCATTTCACTTTTTGGTAAAGCTCGTAACATGAACAATGCTGTTGCACCGAAAGAGAGGGAACATTGGAAAAAAATAAATCGAAAATTTGGTTTAATCTTTGGTCTAGAAGGTCTTGCGATCTTTATTGCAAGTATGATTTGTAACATAATCAATCATTTTGAAATCTTTTTCCCTATCATGGCTATCATTGTTGGTATTCATTTTTTTCCTTTGGCTCAATTGTTTCGAGAAAATTTTTATTATGGTACAGGTGTAGTTCTCTGTATTTTAGGCATTATCACTTTCTTTTTACCAATGAACGCCACTCTTGGGAGTGTATCTCTGATTGCGACGTCTACTTTTATCGGTTTTGGGTCTGCTTTGACGCTATGGGTGACAGGTTTGAGAATCTGGATAACCATACTCAAACAATTGAAACAAATATAAAAAAGAGCGATGGGTGAACTGCACCTCCAATTGTTAGATACACATAACAAAACCAAATTAAAAGCTATTGAGTGCGGGGGTACTAGTTCATATTCGATGAGTCCATTCTATTGTGCAATGCTACAGATGCGTACAACTGATCAGGCGGGTCGTCCACCTAGTTTTTCAATAAAACGCCTAAAAAAACCTTCAGTATTTGCTGAAGGTTTGGATCTTATACTAATCCTTATACTGATTACACCAATTTTGTTCCGCCAATAGAATCAGTATGAGTTGTGCATTACGATTAAATTGTCTGTTTGGATAACGCCCCAAAATATTCTACAACTACCTCACGGAATTCCAGAGCAGCCCGCGAAATGTACCGACTCCTGCGCCATAATAAAGCTATCTCCCGTACCAATTCGTTATCTTCTACTTGGAGATATTTGATATGTTCCCGTGAATTCCTTGCCGTGCTTGGTATGAAGGCTAGGCCAATTTCGGCTTCCACAAGAGCGCTTAGCCTTGCAGGCTCATCCCCCTCATACACATATTTAGGTACAAATCCAACCGATTTGCATACAGAGTCAATTAAATCGCGAGTACCGTAGCCTCTCTTTACACCGACAAACCATTCATCCCTTAGCTCTGTCAAGGATACGCTGCTTCGATCTGCCAGCCGATGCTCCTTAGGAACGGCTACAAGGATTGGGTCGATAAACACGATTTGACATTCTATGTCATCCCCTTCTATAGGAGGTGAGGACAAGCAAAAATCAACCTCTCCTCTATTAAGAAGCGTAACCATTTCCTGCGTGGTCAGCATTTGCACATGAAATTGGATATTGGGCCGCTTTTTCCGGAAATCTCGAAGGATATTTGGTAACGTACTTGCGGTTGTCACCGCCAATTCGAGTGTGCCATGTTCCGGGCTGGATAAATCGCTAATCTCCTGCTTCCCCTGTTCCAATTCAAACAACGCCCTTTCTGCACGGCGAAGGAATCTGCTTCCGAACTCATTCAATCGCAGCTTCCTCCCTATTCGATCGAATAGAGGGACCCCTAAATCCTCCTCCAAGCGTTGTATCGTTTTGCTTAGTGACGATTGAGTAACGTGTAGAGTTCGTGCAGCTTCGGTCACATGTTCCAAACGAGCTACCGTGAGAAAATATTGCAGTTGAAGAAGTTCCATTTCGCATCCTCCATTCATTCCCTCTAGTTAATGAGATCATAACATGAAATGCGTTGGAATGAATAACCGATTTCATTTACGATGACATTAATACGATTTTTGGGGGGACCAAAAATGAGAGTTCGCAGCAGGTGGTTAATGATTTCTGTTGGTCTAGGGATACTATTGAACCCATTAAATTCTTCAATGGTTTCTGTTGCTATTTCAAGTCTGCAAAATGTGTTCCAACTTGACTTTACTGGTGTTTCCTGGATTATTTTTTCTTTCTACATTGCAAGTAGCATCGCTCAACCTGTCATGGGAAAGGCCAGCGATTTATTCGGTCGTAGGAAGATATTTCTTACCGGGCTTGTTGTAGCCTTCATTGCATCATTATTAGCTCCATTTTCACTAAACTTCGGGTGGCTCATCGTGTTCCGCATTGTGCAAGCCATCGGAACAAGCATGATGGTTGCGGTTGGAATGGCCCTTGTGCGAATTCATATTACGGAGAAACAAGCGACTGCGCTGTCTGTTTTGTCCATATTCCTATCCGGAGCGGCAGCAATTGGACCCTTTATTGGTGGGGTCTTGATTCATTGGTGGGGCTGGCCTGCTATCTTTTTCGTCAATATTCCATTCGTGGTGGTGAGCTTTCTATTATCTTGGAGGAATATTCCTAAGGACAAACCGTCAACATCCGTTGAACGCAACATGTCCTTTCGTAAATGGTTTGATTTGATTGATGCGTCAGGGATCCTGCTCTTCACAGTAGGGCTGGTTGCCCTGCTCCTTGGATTACTCTCAGCAAAATCATCTGGGTATATCTCATTAGGAAATGTCATTGCCTTGCTGATAGGCCTCGTTGCGCTGGGAGCATTCGTTCGACATGAGTTAAAAGCGACTTCACCCTTTATTCCTTTACGCACATTCGCTAAATATCCTGCGATGACTTGGGTTAATGTCGAATTCATGCTCGTTAACGTACTTTATTACTCGCTCTTTTTCGGGCTTCCGTCCTACTTGCAAATGGTTCGTCATGTCAGTGAATTCCATACAGGGATTCTCATGCTAAGCTTAGGTTTGTGCTCGCTCGTTGTTTCTCCAATAGCAGGACGATGGATAGATAAATCAGGACCTCGACCAGCATTGCTAGTATCCGGAATATTGATGACACTTGGATCAGTTTGGATAGTGACATTAAATCAAACTTCACCGGTTTTCAGTGTGTGTTTGGCGTTAGCTGCATTCGGTATTAGCAACGGTTTGAACAATGTCGGCATGCAAGCAGCCTTGTTCAAAAGTTCTCCAAAAGAAATTATCGGTGTTGCATCAGGAGTATTTATGACATCGAGATACCTGGGAACCATTCTCTCTTCATTGTTGCTAGGCATCGTAATGGGAGATAAGTTCAGCGCCGGGGGATTTCGACTGCTTGGGGCTATCCTCTCGGTAATTGCATTATCCTTGGTTTTCTTGAGTTGGCGGCGCCAGGAGTCAGGGCAATTGGAAGAGTCGTAAGTTCACCAAGTATTGGCTCAAAAACCTCTCATCGCTCGGTTTAAGCACTCGGTGTACCTCTTACAGCACGTTAGTCCCGGCCCGCCTCGTATAACTTCTGTGCCAACATGTCCGGCCTTGTGCGAGTATCCGTAAAGTGGTCCCCGTCACCGACGATAAGGCGGAACTGGCCGAGTCGTCTGGACATATGCGGATTCCAACCGAATCCCTCTCCTTGTGGCAATGCATTGTCTTGGAAAAAATAAACATAACTTTTCGGTATAGGCAACTCGTAGAATGCTTTAAGATCCAGCTTCTCGAAAAGCGGTCTAGCCGGTTCCGGATTAACGTCTGCATACATCCGTCTGGCTTCCTCAAATGTGGCCGTATTGACGAACAAATCCCGAAACAGTGGAAACGGAAGCATGATCGTATCATCCTTCGAGCCGGCTCTAAGTTGCTCGAAACCTTGTCTCGTTTGGGGCGGTAACTCGTCGGCAACAGATTCACCATCTTTCAGTACGAACGCGTCCCAGAAGACGAGACGCTTGATGCGATCCGGTACCTGTTCTGCAACCTTTTGGATGACAGATCCGCCGAAGCTGTGCCCGACGAGAACGAAGTTGCGTAGGTTCAGTTTCGTTATAAAGTCAACGACGGACTTCGTGATCATCGCATGCGTGACATCTTTATTCGGATCTTTGCCATGACCTGCGTATTCCGGCGTATAAACGGCATGCCCTTGACTGCGCAGCACCGCCGCTACGCCGTCCCAGAAGTGAGCGTCAGCCCAAGAGCCATGCACAAGCACGAAGGTAAGCCGTTGCTGTACAGGTAAATAGTATCTTTCATCCGATTCGAGGACACCATTGCTCCAGAGCCACCATCCATTAGAATAAGGGGAGTTATAATAACCGCGGGCCATAAACCTATAATCGGGATAGGGGAATTGATGAATTTCTTGGAGATAAGGAAACATGTACAAGACATCCTCTCAAAATGACATATATTATCAGCTTATGCCCACTGCGTTTGAGAGGTTCCCAGGCTCAATCCGCCGAAAAAAAGAGTCGCAAGAGAGAACGGTGGAGGAAGTATGCCGATTTCAGAATAGATTGTTTTTAGAAAAAATCCCGAAAATGCCCAGCTGATGTTTTCTCATCCTTTATAAGGAGTGACTACAGAAAACTTATGCCCGTCCAAATCTCTGAAGTGAAAGCTTCTACCGCAGATACCCTCATCAATTAAGTCAGTCAATACCGCTCCATCTTCTTTCAAACCTTGGTATAGAGAATCAATTACTTCTTCATCTACTTCAAAATTTATTGTAAACATTTCGAAATCTGATCCATCTTCTCCCTTGGTGAGGAAACTTAACGTTTTTCTATCCTTAACGGGTATTAAAAAAATTGCGCCTTCACGCATGTAAAGCATGGCACTGCTCTCAGGACCTGCATCACCGTTCCAATTAAATTTAAAATGTTTTACGTACCATTCGGCAGATTTCTTGGTGTCATTGACCGGAATATAATTACAACACACCCGTCTAATAAGTCGCTCACTCATAGCGTCGTTCATTTTTATACCCCACCCTCATCTTTGATATAGATCAAATTTATAAAAATTCCCATTTTAGGCATATCGTAGTATGCGACAATTTGTAAATGTTTTTCATCCGACACTACGTAATCCTCGTTAGCTTAATTTATGAATACTTGAAGGCGGCCGTCAGTTACACACAATGACATAAAAAAAAGATGAATCTAAACAAGGATTTTATTATACGGACCAGGATGGTCCTAGAAGATCTATTTCTAGTTACTTCGATGAAAACGGAGAGATCATTTTTCCACAGTCCAATATAGGAACGAATGATGTTTTACAACTGAAAAGTAGTTTTGATTATTTTTTTAATATAGACTAGTTCAAAAGAAACAAGTAGCTGGCAAAAATTACAGCGTTTTCCGCATGAATTGCATAATATACTTTTCTT
This sequence comes from Paenibacillus sp. J31R122, assembly GCF_056269185.1. Taxonomy (NCBI): domain Bacteria; kingdom Bacillati; phylum Bacillota; class Bacilli; order Caryophanales; family Paenibacillaceae; genus Paenibacillus; species Paenibacillus sp. J31R122. Next base: position 31,156 of record NZ_JBWDNM010000001.1, on the reverse strand, counting down.
TAAAGCCAAGGCTGTCATACAGATTTCTGGCATAATTCCCGACAACACACCAAAGGTCGACGTTTGCACCGCCACGCTGATAGATCTCGTTACATAAATACATAACAAACTTTCTTCCGATCCCATGCCCTTGAAAGTCTTTACAGACGGAAATACTGCTGAGTTCATTACCAGAAAGGTGGCTATAAGCGACGATTTCCCCATTTATTTCGTAGACAAAACGGTTTTCCGCGTCCTCTTTCCATGCTCTTCGTTCTTTTTCACTGGGCTTCGCAACCACAGAATCGGGAAAGCACCCGACACGGACGCGCATTTCATGAAAAGCTGTGGCATACAGTGACTGACTGGCAAGATAGTCTTCGTCCGTATACAGTCTCACCGGAAGCTCTTCCAGGGGAAAGGGATCGCCAGTTCGCTGCATTAAAGCCGATGAAAAGTATTGGTCATAACCGAGCTTGCGCGCAAACGCAAGAGATGAGTGATGACCGGCACGAAAGGAACTCCTGACTTTTTGGGTCCCGCCCGCCCGCAATTCGGTTTCAGCATACTTTACCATTGCAGAACCGATTCCTTGCCTGCGAAACTGTGGAGAGACAAACACAGTTAAGTAGGACTGAGATGCAGGCTCGTTCACTTGGGCCATTGCAACAAGCTTATCGTCAATGAACGCGGTAATAAATAATTCTGGCTCTTCAGCAAGCACCCGAAGGATGTCTTCACCCGCGTCGACGTCATAGCTTAATAATTCTCTTGCGACATTATAATCTTTTTCATTGAAGTGTTCGTACCGGATACCTGTTATATTCATCAGTCTTCGATACCTCCGTCATTAATGAAGCGTTGTAAAATTATATCTGTAATCTATATTCCGCATAGGCTTACATCCAATACATTAGGATACTGATAACAATAATAACTTAAATCTTGGTTTATAGGTGGTTATTTATGGTTATAAGTATTCTGCTCGTTAGGTTAGCCATTGTCAGTTAGTTCGCTTTTAACTCTGCGTTAATTCTCATGGCTTCCTCGTAATTTTTAGCAGGTGCCGATATTCTTAGGTCCTTTTCCATCAATTCATTGTCATTAATTTTTTCATTCACATATATGCTCAGTTGGGCAAAATTATCCGAGATCATTAGATAACCTAAAGGCTTGTGAATAGGTGTTCCATTTTCATTATGATGATAGAATAATAGATCTTGATAAAAATCAATATCCCGCAATTGATAATTTTTTGTGTAATCATATTTATTAATAATGAATTGTCCATGAAAGGATGGATCACGGAACAAGGGGTTATATATAGTTCCCTTAACTTTGATTGTTGTTACTTCTCCACTTTCAGGTTTGCCTACCCGATATTCCAAAGCTGGATACTCAAGATCAATCTTTTTTGGGAAATCATATATGAAAAAGAATACAGAAACAGCTACAAGTGGTAATGCTGTACACGACATAATTACTTTTAGCCTTCTTTTTGGTGATTCCATAATACCTCTTCCTGCTTTATCAGCTATGATTTTGAATATCCTGCTCTTAGCATAGTGAATTGAAACCACGCAGCAGCACTTTTAGTATTGAACTTTACAATATAGGAACATATTAACATATAACCAACATTACTGTCCGTAAGCTGAACATGCTGCCGATAATGCTGGCAGCCTAATGTCATTGTGTTATCGTTACCCGTTTAACTTAATTACAATGTGACTAACCACATGTCATAGACTGACTTCTTCATCTTATTAGGCTCCTGTTTGATCCAAGAATAATTGATGCCGTTGCGTGCCCCCCTATTCCTACCCTTTTCTGAAGATGATTACTAGGTAGTTACTGCTTAATTTATTGAATTTTGCACAATCACTTTCCTGATAGCAAGAAAAGGCAGCCGTTCAATCTGCATCGGCTGCCTACTTTGTTTATTGAACTCTTGTAATAAAAAGCATCAGGATTGTAGAAAAGCTAAAAATGAATATTCCTGTTACCGGATTTGTGATGAGATCTTCCGAAGAAGACGACTTCCATCATTCGCATAAGCTATATATAACGTCTTGGAATGGAGACCCTGTCCATGTTCATGCCTTTTCCGGTGAAACCTCCATCGATGACGGGCATTCTCATCAATATTCGAGTTGGACCGCTCCTGCACCTACCGGGGTGCCTCATGTACATGGATATCAAACTTTCACTTCACTGAATCGCGGCCATACCCACCTTATTACGGGAACAACCGGCCCAGCCATCGCCCTTCCCGGTGGAGGACACTATCATTTATTTGAAGGATATACCACTATTAACGGCAGTCATCCCCATTCACATGCCTATCGCGGGAGAACAGGCAACGAAGTTAGTAGAATGTAAAAAAATTCACTGAATAATAAGGACATTCTACAATAATTAATAGAATGTCCTTCTTTTTGCCCCCTAAAGCAACTTCGTTATTTCCCCGGCTCATATGACAAATCCTTTTAGAAGGAATACTCTCTTTCCACTTTGCAAATTTTCACTTTGTAATTTTGGTACCAGTCTTGTATACCTTTCTCCTGAGCAACTTTGTGTGATTGATTCTGCTTCCAATTATTGATCGCCTCCATGCTATCCCAATAGGAAATAGTAATGCCGGCTCCTGAAGAATCCCTAGCACTTTCAACTCCTAGGAAACCGGGTTGCTCCATTGCAAGCCGCTCCATTTTTTCCGTCATATTACTATATCCATTATCTCCATCAGTGCGTTGACTTGAAAATATAACTGCATAATACGATCCGTTTGTTTCATGAACCATTAGATCAAGCTCCTTCAATATTAAGCTATTTTCAAATCACGTGCGCATCAGGAGCCTTATCCGAAACGAGATTTAATACGATACCGTGCTCGAGAAGCGCCTTTAGACCGCAGAGGACAATCGTAAATCCTTCCGTTGAATCTATGGCTCGCTTTACGATCTCATCCCCATCTCCCATAAACCCTGAGTTAGTAATCGAGACTAAAGTTTCGTTTTCTGTCCGAGGAGTAAAAATCCATTCGACTGTGCTGCCAAAATCGATAAGTATTCGCTTATTTTTCTCGATTTCTTTTACTTCAACCTCTGCAGAAGCACCGTACATTTCCCAATCCCACTGAACTCGTCTTCCCGCTTCTAAGCTCCCGCTGCTTTTGGTGAACCAGAATTTTGTAGTGATCGCAGGGTCGATAAAAGCCTGAAACACCTCTTCAACTGGTTTTCTAATTAACATTTCAGCTTTTGCAATCGGTTCATCATTTATCGTTGCCATCATCATTTCTCCTTTTTAGCTTGTCTGTTATTTCCCTGCTATTATAGTAAATTCCCATGGAATATTCTCATTATTCCAGCCACGATGTTCATCAAATTTCTCTAATTTAAACCCTGATGAAATGACTGAATTTATAATCTCGCTAAGTGTATATAATCTAATTAATACATCTGGAAAATGCTGCTGTTCACTCTCATCAAAGAAACCCTTATATGCCACGTCTCCATTTCGTAATTCCTTATCGAAATAATTGACTTCTTCACTGCCAGAAACTATACATTTTCTTAAAGGATGAAAATCACTAAGAATCATTTCCCCTCCAGCTTTTAGTAATGAATAGAGAATCGACATCAACTTTTCAATATCATTAAAGTAATGTAATATTCCGCCTTCTAAATAAAGCATGTCAAAATAACCCTCATACTTTTTTAGGTCTATATCATAAATGTCAGTAACAATAAAATCAATTGAGGCAACTGCATATTCCGCCAATTCTAAAGCATATTTTTTATTTTCTTCTGAAATATCAAATACGGTTACTTCTGCTCCTAATAAAGCTAGTGGGACTGCCTTTCTTCCATTCGACCCACAAAGATTGGCAATCTTTTTCCCTTCAATGTATTCGAAATGCTGTTTATGCTTTTTAAGACATGCTCTTGGGTTTTCTAATATTTCATTTGCTTTCTCCTTAGGCGTTCCGTTTCTTTTGTTCCAAAATTCATAGGCTCGATATTCCCATGCCTTTTTATTTTTTTCACTTTGTTCATTCATTTTCAATTCCCCTTTTCTTAATGAAATGAGCAGGCTCCGCAGCGCCCGCTCATTCATGTTAATTATACAACTGTCGTTTCCTATAAGTTGAAGACGCTAAACTTTTCTCAATACCATCCACCACTTACTGTCATACGATAGCATCTCAACTTCCACCAGTCCCAGATCTGCTTCTTTGATCCACTCTCTGGCTAAGTTTATGTAAGCACTATGAAATTCTGATGAGTATCCCATACTCTCATAACCTGCATACGTACAATTATCGAAAATCATATAGCCGCCTTTCTTTAACAACCGATTGCACGTATCGATTATGCGAATAAATGCGTCATATGCTGCATTTATTAATTTCCCTGTATTATGGTACTCCATAACTGCCTGAAGCAACTGAGGTTCGATCGTCCACCAGTTGTTATTTATCGTGTCAATGCCTTCTATGTCGGCGATTATCGTCTGAATAATATCATTAATGGCATGGTGAAAGGCTATGACTTCAAATGATTCTTCGCTATAATAATTCAAAATATTTGCGCCATCGTCTTGAATGATATCCATATTTATATGCATTCCTTTTATCTTTTCGCGAAATCCATGGGAGAGTTCCTTATTTAAATTGGCGGTTACATATTTCCCGCCTTGCCCTGAAGAGTAGGCAGTTAGTGCTTTTGGAATATAAACAATATCTCCTGCACCTACCTCAAAAACACTTGTATTGCGCGGAAGATTTCGATTTTCGAATATATTAAACCATGAAGCTGTGTAATAGAGTTCGAGAAGTTCATGACTCATTTCTCCTGAAAGATTAATTGGAACACTAATTACTTGATTTAAGTGCTTCATTAATTCATCCGCGCTCAACTCACCCAATCGTACAACTGTCTCAGCTGAAAACTCCTTTTGTAGATGTTCTTTAAACTTTCCCGATTCAATTTGCTTGGCAAGCTATGCATAGTCTACACCCTTTCATAGGCTGCTATTTTGGGACCTTATTACCTCACTAATATGAATGGAAAAATTATACTTTATGAACTTGGTTATAAACAAGAAGTTTTTATGATACAGATGGCGCGCAGAACTGTCTGGTGTCCCACTTACATCGGAACGATGCGGCAATGAATACAAGTTCTTGTCCAAAATCGACAATAGATATATGTTCATACCCATAACCTACCGCAACGACAATAAAGGAGCCACTTCGTGACCCCCGAAATTTTATACTTTCTTATCTTAAAAAAAAGAGCCGCGTAACACACGGCTTCCCAAACTAACCGAGAAAGCTTTGAACAGCGTCGGCATATCTGGCTGTAATGAGCTATCCTTATCGATTGTCGAACCCACTATCTTTCAAGAAGCCTTCCTATATCAGATGCGAGATCGGCATGTACGGCATCCGAAACTTCACCTTCTCTCCATGCTGTGTTCAGCTCCTCCAGAGCTTTGGTCAAATGATAAAGCTCTTGTTCGATTCTTCCGGCCAACCGATGATGCCCCGCCTGCTTGAGCGACTGCCTCAGCTTTGCGGCCGTGGGATGCGGAAGCTGATCTTCTGATGCAAGACGGTCCACCTTCACGGTAACCGACTCCAACGTAACTGGAGGATTCACGATGGCAGGATCCGTATAACGCCACAGCTCGTGCTTGCGTCCCTCCTTGGCGGAGCGCATGTACATGTTCCCGCGATCATCCTGCGTCAAATTGTCGAATCCATTTGTGTTATCCAGAATCGTAACCTGCTTGGAAGCCGCGTCGATCCTGAAAAATATGCCCCGTGCCGTCCCGTAGACGTTACCGTCCTTTCCGACCAGCATAAACGCATCCGTCCAGACGGTACCCGCATAGGAAACAGGGAATAGCTCCGATTGATGAATGATCTGCCCGGAGATAGGATCATAGATAAACAGCCAGCCTTCGTCAAATCCCCAGATGTTACCGTTAGGCCCGACAATGAGTGACGTTACTGCTTCTTTGCCGGCTACGGGCGTCAGCTCCCGCTCCTTCTGTCCTGTTGCGATGTCCCACACAAACAGCTTGCCTTCGGTCTGCGTCGGATCAGGCGCCCCGTATGCACCCCAGATCGAGGTGCCTCCGTAGATTTTGCCGTCCTTCTCCACCAATGTGACAATGCTCTGATCCTGCACGAGGTTGCGGTAAGTTTGAAGTGAACCGTCGGTTGGGTCGTATATGGAAAATGCTCCGCCAAGCTGTCCGTATTGAGGCACGCTGCCCATGAACACTTTGCCGAACTGCTCCGAAGCTGCCATCCCAAATGGCCGGTCCTGCAGGCTGTCTGCCGGCATCCTCGCCACTTCTTTGGGCGCCCATGGCTGGCTGGTATCAAGGGCCGATAGGCGGGCTTGGGGATAAATGCCGAAGTACATCGTATTTCCCAGATAGGTCATACCCTCAGCCTGACTGATGCCCGACCCCCGCGATGTGAGCACGCCGGTATCCGGGTTATATATACCGTTTCCGCCCTGCGTGCCCGATGCATAAATATTGCCATCAGGTCCCTTTCCTATTGAGCGGATTTCAATGGGCTGTCCGGGAACATCCACGGTTCTGCTGTTGATAGTCCCTGTTGCCAGGTCATAGGTGAGGGCCGCGTTGTATCCCATCCAGGCTGACAGTGTCCCGGGCGTTATGAATGACGCCGATTTCCATCCGTTGTAGCCCCCGAGTCGCACCACCTTTTCCAGCCGTTTCTCATTCACATGGTATGCATATAGGTGAGCGTCTCCCGGCACGAACAGATAAGCGCTATCTCCTGCCGGCGCTGACAGGGCATTGGCCGATGTTTTCGTGATCTTATATTCGATAGTGCGTGTCGCAGGGTCCAGCACGATCATCGTCGACGTTTTGTTAAGCTGCAGAAACAGCTTGCCCCCGATCAGGTCGATGCTGTTCGGGTACGCCTCCGCGCTGAGGTCGGCCGGGAGCATATTGTCGGAAACCGCTCCGGTGGCAAGATCGACTTCCACCAGCTTGCAATTCGCTCCTGTGCCGACGATGAGCAGCTCCCTATCGGCATCATAGAGAACTTGACGCGCATATTTTTCTCCCGACACGGGCGAACCGAGATCACGGAAGGTGCCTGCAGCGGTATCGAACTCGAATAGCTTTCCGCCAGGATAGGTGCCGCCGTAGATTTTGCCGTCCGGACCGTTGGTCATATCGTAGATATGCGTTTCGGAGGCGATTGGCTTCCCGACAAGCTCAAGCTGGTCCGCTCCCGGTACATAACGGTAAAGCAGACCGGAGCCCGTCGTGCCGATGTACACATTTCCATCAGCGCCTGTATGCACGGCTACGGCCGATGTCGTGTCCGGAATTTCGAGTACTTTGACCACTTCCAGCGTTTCGGCGTCCAGCACGGCAAACTGGGCAGGCGACCCGTTGACGCTTCCGCTAATAAAGGAACGGCCCGATGCGTCTTTAAAGGGCGCACCCGCTACCGCGACTACCCGGTAGATCGCCGTCCCCAGGTTTTCATAAGTTCCGGTCTCAGTGCCGCCGTCCTCCGCATAGCTCTTCATCGTATTCCCCCAGCCGATACAAGTTAACAAGACCGCAGCGGCCAACAGCCTGGCGATCCGGGATAATCCCTTTTTCATAAACTTCATCCCCTCATTTCCCTCAAAGTTAACGAATCCTCAGGACCGGTTTCAGTTCCGGTTCGAATAACGACGCAAGCGGGTTTTGGAGTCCGAAAAATAGAACCGGCCTTGAGGGTCCTGCGCAAGAAACTTCGCCCCGTCGTCAACAAGCAAAGACATCGCCCGCGCTTCGGGGTCATATCGGAACAGATACCGTCCGCTTACCGTCCCATATAAATGGCCGTCCCGGCTGAATAACAGCGCAGCGTCGCGCCAAACTGCTTTTTTACTGTAATCGACCTCCGGAAAAAGCTGTTCGAACGACAAGAATCGATCGCCTGCGGCATCGTAAGCAAACAAATAGCCTTCTGCTATTCCCCACAGCAAACCTTTCGCATCGAATGCAAGAGCTGTGATGGCCTTTATGCCGCGAACCGGCAGCGAAACGCCTATCCCCTTTTGAAGGGAGACATCATACACAAGAATTTTGGCTTCCTCATCCGGGGCGGGAGCGATGCCCAGACCGCCGTATACCGTCGTTCCCCCGTAAAGAAAGCCATCCCTATAATTAAGAGAGACGATGCTTAGATTCGGAAGCGGATTGCGGTGCGCTCCCCTCTCTCCGGTTGCGGGATTGTAGGTCAAGATAGCTCCGCCCAGCTTGCCGTAGCCGCAGATCGTACCGATGAACAGCTTCCCTTCCCCGACCGCCATGCCATAAGGACGGTCCTGCTCGTGCTCGGCGTGATCGAACAACAGCTTTGGATTGTCTCCGCCCTCATGAATGTCCCATTGACGGGAAGGATCATACTCATAGAGCTTCGCGAGTGGATAGACGCCGAAATACATTTTGCCGCTCAGCTCCGCAATGTTCTCGATCTGCCCGACGCCTTTGTATTCGACAAACGTATCCGTTTCCGGGTCGAGGATGGAAGTACCCCCTACCAGAAAAGCGCCAATGTACAGCTTGCCGTCCGAACCCGCGACGACACATTGCAGATCGGTAGGCGTTCCATCTGCATCCAGGTCGAACGACGCATATGCTCCAGAAGAGGGATTATATTTGAAAATCAGGACTTTTCCGAGTCTGCTTCCCGCCCCGACCAGCGTTCTCCCCGGAAAAGTCGTCTGGTCGGCAAGCTCTGCAAAGCCCATTACAGACGGGTTGATCGCCGTCGACACATCCAATCGCTCTATCGTAGAGGATTCTAGGTGATAACTGTGCAGAATCCCGGCAGACGTAAAATAGACGACTCCCCGATGTGCCTGTGACACACCCATACTTCCGATATTCGGCGCAGTAAATTCAAGGCGTTCCTCCACCTCACCTCCCGCAAACCGTTCAACGGCAAATACAAGCATGCGATTTGAAGGATGAAGACGAATAATAAGCTTGCCTTCTACCAGATTCGAGGTGTACACAAACTCGTCGTTCTGATACTTCTCGGAAAGCAGTTCCCGAATCTCCCCTGTGACGTGGTCATATCGCTTCAAGCTGGCGTGTGCGCCGATTCCAACATAACTGTATCTGCCGCATTCTGTATGAGAGAGGGAACGGACGTAAGATTCGTCCTTTATGAACGGACGCGGACCGATCACTTCGAAGCCTGCTCCCGGTTTTATCCTGTAGAACACGCAGCCCGGATATGTTCCGCCATACATCGATCCGTCCGAACCGGGCGTGAACCCATAGTTGAACGATGTTTCTGGTGTCGGCTTTCCCAGACTCTCGACTTTGCCGTCCCATGGCGTGTAGCGGTATACGCCTCCCTGATTAAGGGAGCCGACGTAAATGCTTCCGTCCGCCGCCGTGCCGGCGGTGAAGGCGCCCATCGCACCTGGCAGCCGGATTGTTCGAACCGCCCGCTCTGCGTCCAGATCAATTTCGACCAGCCGGGCATCCTCGCCGGTCGCTCCGTCCAATACCAGATAAAGCGAATCCCTGCCGTCCTCCCCCTTGACAAAGCCTCCGGCATGGGTAGTCGCGTTGCGGATAGGCTGTCCTAGTTCCGTACAAATTCCCAAATCTTCGAGGGCCTTCGGCATTTGACCAGCTTGACTATTCATTCGTTCGCCTCCATTGCATCTGGTGTTAACCTTTTATGGATCCTATCATTACTCCCTTGGCGAAATGCTTCTGTAAAAACGGATATACGATAAGAATCGGCAGCGTAGCGAGAAGAATCGCGGCCATCTGGATCGTCTCCGGTGGCGGCTGGTTTTCCATCATCAGTTCGACGGCTCCGAGCGAGTTGATCGGATCGTTGAGCACGACGATCTGCCGCAGAATGACCTGAATCGGCCACTGTGTCGGGTCGTTCAGGTACAAAATCCCACCGAAATAGTTGTTCCAGTGCCCAACCGCGTAAAACAGGCAGAACGTGGCCAGCGCCGGCTTCGAAAGCGGCAGGATAATGCGCAGATAGGTCTGCAGCTCATTCGCCCCGTCGATATACGCCGCCTCGTTCAACTCCTCCGGAATGCTTAGGAAAAATTGCCGCATGACGATTAGATTGAAAGGCGCGATGGCAGCGGGAAGAATTAACGCCCACAAGCTGTCCAGCAGCCCGGTTTCCTTGACGATCAGGTACGTCGGAATCATGCCGGCGGAGAAAAGGACGGTAAACAGCACCATGAACATGATGATCGATTCACCGGGCAATCTGCGTGTCAAGCCGAACGCCATGGAGGAGGTAAACACCAGATTGACAATCGTACCCGCGACCGTAACGAAAACGGTGACGCCAATCGACCTGACGAAAGCCTCAGAGGCCAGAATATATTGATAGGCATCGGTCACCCAATTCTTCGGCCACAGCAGCAGATCGCTCGCCATATATTCATGCAAGCTCGAAAACGATACCGAGAAAATATAGATGAACGGCAGCAGCATGATGATTCCAATCGCGCCAAGCAGGAACACATTTACGCTGTCGAAAAAAAAGCTGGAGAAAGACCTGCGGATGCCGCGTCCTCTTTTACCGATTGAAGTGTTCATCAATAGATCCCCTCCTCCCCGAACCGTTTGACCAGCCGGTTGGCTCCGACTACGAGCAGCAAGCCGATCAAGCCTTTAAACAGTCCGACAGCGGTGGCGAAGCTGTAATCCGATTGATCGATCCCTTTGAAGTACACATACGTGTCAAGCACATTGCCGATATCCATATTGAAAGAGTTCAGCATCAGGAATATCTGCTCCCACCCGCTGTCGAGCACGTTGCCCAGCCGCAAAATGAGCAGAATAACGATAGTGCTGCGGATACCCGGAAGCGTAATGTGCCACAGCTGGCGCCACCGGCCCGCGCCGTCCATAACGGACGCTTCGTAAAGATTCGGGGAAATGCCGGACAGCGCCGCCAGAAAAATAATCGTTCCCCAGCCCGCTTCCTTCCAGATCACCTGCAGCACGACGAGCGGTCGAAACAACCCGGGATCCGTCAAAAAGTCGATAGGACCCAATCCAAGCTTCACTTGCAGAAACGAATTGATTATGCCGCTGCCCCTCAGGAAGACGGTGGAAATGCCGGCAACGATGACCCACGACAAAAAGTGAGGCAAATAGACCATCGATTGAATAAGGCTTTTGTACACCTTGTTTCTCACTTCATTGAGCATTAAAGCCAGGATGATAGGCGCCGGAAAAGCGAAAAGGATCTGAAGAAACGACAGCGCCAGCGTGTTCCAAAGCACCTGCACGACTTCCGCGTCTTCAAATATGGTGGCGAAATGCTTCAGGCCAACCCACTCGCTCCCTGCAAAACCGAGAAATGGGCTGTAGTCCTGGAAAGCAATGACGGACCCCAGCATCGGTACATACCGGTATACGATAAAATAAAGCACGCCGGGCAGGACCAGCAAGTAGGCGTACCGCTTTCGCCACAGGAGGCGGCCAATCGAAGGCTTCCTGACTTCGGAAGTCTCCAGACCTGCGGGAACGGCGGATGCTGATTGTGATTTCATCGATGTTCCCTCCCATACATGGTTTCGTTATTCCCAGGCATCCTTCGAATCTTGAAGAGTTGTGGAGGCGTTAACTTCCTGAATCCAATCGGCGCCACCCTTTGACATCCATTCCTCGACCATAGCGTCCCAATCGGAGACCTGGCGCTGGCCTGCTATCATTTTCGTTTGCTCATCGAGCAGGAACTTGTTTAGCTCCACACCTCTAGCTACATAAGTCGGAGAATCGGCAGCATAATGGGGCGAGCCGTAAAATTTGCTTTCTCCGTGAAACTTCACCATCTCCTGAACGACGGCATCAAGAATCGGATTGGCGTATTTGTAAATTTTGTCGAATTCCTTCTCCGGCCAGGAGACGTCGTCGAGCAAATAGGAGGTCGGACGCAAACCGTCCTTCAACGCGTTCGGCTTGGCGACCACAGCTCCCTCAACCATGTCGTAGCCTTGCCCGAGTCCTCCCATCAGCCAATCAAAGTCCACGTTATCCGGATTCGATTGATCGACCGGAATGAGAGTACGCGGTACAGCCACCATATCCAAAATGCGTTTCACCTTCTCCGGATTCTTGCCCGCTTCCGCCGAGATGGTCATGAACCCTGCGAAGCCGCTGCTTGAAGCAAGTCCTTGCGAGCCGTCGGGCGCGGCTGCGGGTTTCATGAACGTATACTTCGCACCCGGGTAAAGCTCAAGCAAGCTGTCCGAGTTCGCCTGGATCATGCCGCGGGGCGTTCCGACAAAAATACCGGCGGTTCCCGAATAAAATTCCTTGTTGGTCGCATTCCAGTCAAGAGTTGCAAAGTCCCGCGTGATTGCATTTTCCTTGTACAAATCCGCAAACCACTGAATCTGCTCTTTCCTCGCATCCGAGACGATCCCCGGAATAAATTCGCCTTGCCCGTTTTTGTGATACCAAGCTGCGGGATCCCAATAAGCTCCAAGATTATAGTTCGGATTGATGTCTTTGCCGAGAGCGATTCCGTACGTATCGTTCTTGCCATTCTTGTCCGGATCATTCTTCGTAAACGCGATTGCTACCTCTTTAAGCTCCTCGTAGTTAGTCGGGACCTCAAGCCCCAGATTATCCAGCCAGTCCTGGCGGATCATCGGCAGGAAGCCGAACTTCGGATAATATTTTGGAATGGCGTAAATCTTACCGTCGACTTTGAATTGATTCCAGACAAATTCCGGAACCGCCTTTAGCGACGGGTAGTCGTCGATATAGTCGTCAAGCGGCAAAAACGCCCCCTGCTTGGCAAACTTCGCATAACGATTCGTAAGATCAGGCGCTTCGAATGCGATCATATCCGGGATCGTACCCGATGCGAGCACGGCGCTCAATTTTTCCCCATAGCTCGCTTGCGGTACCTGATTGATTTGATAATCGACGTTGAAACGCTCATTGATCATCTTCACGCCGGGACCGTCGTTCGGCGGCAGTTCGCCGAAACCGAACTTCATAGCTGTAACCTTGATTGTCTCTTGCTTCTCGCTTACGGTCTCAGCCGGCTCCCGGCCCGATTCGGCTTTCTCCGGTTTCTTATCACTCTGTTCGGTACAGGCGCCGATCAACAGCATCCCCGTCATCACTGCGGCAAGCATCCTCTTTTTCATAGTTAGCCTCCCTAATTATTTATTGACATTCGTAGCGGATGACCATGCCTATCGTTTGTTCAGGCATCGATTTATATCTGTCGTATGCGGTTATAGCTTGAGCCAGCGGAACGTGGCCGGAGATGAGCGATTCCATGCGCACCGACCCGTTTGCGAGCAGTCGGATATACTCGCTCATATTCCGCCCCTCCGTCCAGCGGACGAAACCGACTGGGTAGTCCTGACCGTTGGTTTCGTAAGCGGAGTCGCCCCTGCCGGGACCTCCCGCCTTGGAGACCGTCAAGTGCGCTTCCTTTGCAAAGAGCAGCCATCTGTCGAAATCCATTTTCATGTCCCCGACAATGATCACATGTCCCTGCTCCCTTACCAATCGCAGCCCCTGATCGATCAAGCTGCCGTCCGAGGCATTCGCGCAGAGCAGGACGGCATCGACGCCGTTTCCGTCCGACTCCATGGATACAGCTGAACCGAATTCCTCCATATTGTCGGCGATGCGGCAATCCGGGAGAAGCGACTGCAGAAGGCTTCTCCGCTCAGGCAGCAAATCATACGCCAGCACCCGGTAAGAAGCCGCATGAGCGATTTGACAAACCAGCTGGCCGATAATGCCGAGACCGATAACGGCAACCGTTTCTCCGAATTGAAGTGAAGCCTTGCGAAGCGCATGAATTGCAATAGCTCCAAGTCCAACGAAGGAAGCCTCCTCGAATCCGACCGAATCCGGTATCGGAACAACCAGGTTACGGGGCACCGACAGCCACTCCGCGTGGCGGACGTATGGACCGCCGTAACAGGCCACGCGCTGGCCCTTCTCCATGCCGCGGCATTCGCCGGTAATATCCGCTACATAGCCGGCCGCGCTGTAGCCGAGTGAAACCGCCGTTGGATTATGCCGGCGAGCGATCATTAATTCGGTACCCGGACTGATAGCGGAGCATACCGTACGGATGAGCACATGATCTGGCGCAGGAATAGGCTTCGGCTCAATATCCGTTTGAATCCGTCCTTCTTTGGCAACGACTACGTTCAAAAAACCTCCTCCTTTTTATACCGATCAATAAGAGATCAGTTAGAATGCACATTTAGCAATTCTCGATGTGGTATGAATCTGATTGGATTTTAACTCCAAAAAGTAAGCGTTGTCAATAATTGTTTTTCTACACATAAACCTTTATAATACCAATAGCATGGATTTGTCATTGTACTTTTCATATACTCAATCAGATTCGTATGAGGTAAGAGTTCACATGCTCATTTTGATCACATTAGGCTTAGGAGGCTTCAGAATGAGCCGGAAAACGACGCAGTCCGTGCTGCGCACGAAATTGGAAGAAATGATATCAGGCATTCGCAGCGATATCCAAAACGGCCAAATGAAAAACGGGGATTTCCTTCCTTCGGAAACAGAGTTGGCTCAGCAGTACAGCGTGAGCAAGCATTCGGTGCGCAAGGGGCTTGATGTGCTGGTAGAACAGGGCTATGTACTGAAAATCCCGCGCATCGGCAACAAGGCTACCCTGCCGGGGCCGAAGCCGCAGAGCGTGCTGCGTTTCGGATTTTATCCGTCCATGATCAAGCAGGCCGATCTCGAAGGACTTGTAAAGCTATTTCACGATCGGAATCCCGGCATTCGCGTGGAGCTTATCCCGATCCCTTTCAAATTCGACGACCTGAATTTGATGAAGCATTATTTGGACGCCGGATTAATAGATGTTGCGATGTTCAATCACCAAAGCTTCAGTGAACTCCAGGAGTCGGGCGAAATAGCCGGATTACTGGAGACGCTGGAACCGATTCAAGACGTATATCCTTTTCTTCTGCCCGCCTTTGAGAACGGCGGAAAGCTTCACGCGATACCGTTCGTGTTCTCTCCGGTTATTCTCGCGTACAACAAGGATTATTTTGAAACTTGTGACTTGCCCGAGCCCGACAGCAGCTGGACATGGCATGATCTTCTGCATATCGCAGGCGGCATTACCAAAGGGGAGAACCGTGTCGGATTTTACTACCACACCTTGTCCGACAACCGGTGGCCAATCTTTTTGCTGCAAAGCGGTTTGTCACACCGGGATAAAGTGACCGGAAGACCCGATTTCTCCAATCCTGCGGTGCGCGAGGCGGTGCGCACAAGCCGTGAAATTTTGTTCGGACAAGGATTAAACTCCTTCCTGTCGCAAAGCGATGTAGAAGCCGAAGAATTGTTCCGAAATGGCAAAATTACCATGATTATGACTACTTACTTCGGCCTGAATTTTTTCCATGACTCGCCTTTTCGTTTCGAGATCGCTCCGCTGCCTGGCGGTAATACGTTGAATTTGGTGATAGGCTTGGCGGTATCAGCCAAATCCTCGGTGAAGGAAGCGGCCAGAAAGCTGATTGCGGAACTGGTCTCGCCCGATTACCAAAATCTTATCCGTCGCAATACGCTCAGTATCCCGGCCTTGAAGAAAGCGGCTGAGCGGGGTACGGACCAGTTGCACCCGCCTCTCCCCTCCGAGCCCTCGCGCTTTTCCCTTTACCGGGAGATCATTCCAAGCTTCCGGCTTCATTCCGACCTCGGATTAACGGGCGAAGCACTCAAAAGGATGAGGGGCGAGCTAACGCTGTACTGGGCTGGAGTAACCGATTTGGATACTTGCTGCCGAAGCTTGCAGGAAGCATTAGCCGCGGAACCGGTCGGTTGAACCGCATAAGAAACAAGCCGCACTTTGGGCTGCCATAAGGAGCGGAACCGGAAATGGAACGTATGTAGCAGCACAATGCACTTGCCTACAACTTTCCGGTATGGTTGTACGGGTACCCGCCATGCTATTGTCCCTAACAATTGAAATAGCGGCAGCCATGGACGAGAAAATAAAGTCCTTTGACTGCCGCTGTTTTATTGAACTATAGTTTCCCGTTAGCTTAATCGTTCATTTTATTTTTTCTTCTTATTTCTCGATTTCTATTTATTATTTCTTTTACTGAATCTGATTTAGAAAGCCTGTTTTTAATATCCATCAACAAGAAAATAATAATTAGTAACAAACCAATTATAATAAAACTCATTTTCTACGTACCTTCCTTCAATAGTGATTTCACCTGGGGCTTATTCATTATTAAAAGTATTCGTTAAGTTTATTCAACTATCCTGCCAGTTAGCTTAATAAAGAAAGAGAGCAGCTGCCGCAGCAAACTGCCCCTTATTTGTTCAACTAACGTGTCCCGTTAGTTCAACCGCGAAATCTAAGCATTGGACGTTTTAAGAATGACTCAAGCCGATTCTTAACATCATTCCAATCCTCATCAATGACACTATACACTACATAATCTAATCCATTATATTTTTTTCTAAGAATTCCTTCCTTCTTTGCTCCCAATCGTTCAATAGCTTTTTGTGATCGGCTATGAGTTGTCGTCGTAATTATTTCAACACGAACAGCTTTCCATTCTTCAAATGCATATTTTAGTAACAAATACTTACACTCTGTGTTTACCACTGTTCGCCACACTTCAGGAGAATACCATGTCCATCCGATATTCAAGTTCTTGTGCACAGACGAAATCCTTAAATATCGGGTCATTCCGACCATTCTATTAAGCGTTTTATCAAAAACAACATAAGGAAATTCTTTTCCGTGTTCCCTCCCTAAAATTGCTGTATGTATGAAGGTCTGCATTTCATTTAAATTTTGGATTTTAGTCGGGAGGTTTTCCCATATTAGAGGAGATTGTGAACATTGGAATAAGGAATCTGAGTGCTCCAACTCAAGTGGGATTAATGATATTCTTTCACCTTCTAATTGAACGAAACTCATCGCCTATGCTCCTTCCGAATGATGGTAGTTACACATTTATTTCTTTGCTTGTCCTTAGATACCTGCTTCGCTACCGGACTATCCTGCCCGTTATTTGAGAAAACGGCAGCCGTTTCATCGTGTTTATTCAGCTATCGTTTCCCGTTAGCTTAATCATTCAGCATTGACATCTGATTCTTTCCTAGTTGGAAAATACTCTGGCTCGGCATTACTACCCGTTGAATGAAGAGTTCCATGAATACCATTCAGCATTTTCTTATCAACCTTATTGCGATAAAAAGCATTCCAGAATCCTAAATCATCTTCAATCTCGGTGAAATCACTTAGAAAGGCGGTGTCTTGTCCATTAGGAAAAATCTTTACAAATAGTTCGTCACTAACTTCAAAAACTGGATTAGTTCCGTTTACTGCCCCATCAATGACTTGAACATTTTTTGTTGCCAATGATATATCCTCCAATCACAGGGTCTTATTACGTTATCCTACCAGTTAGCTTAACAAAGAAAGGGAGTAGCTGCCGCAGCAAACTACCCCTTATTTGTTCAACTAACGTTCCCCGTTAGCGTAATGACCCTTTCATATCATTGATGCGTCTGTTTACCTCTAACCAATTAGAAGCACGATAAACCAAATCAATGTTCACAGAAGTATTATACGGCTGTTCAAACAAAATAACTGGAATATTCTTATCGGCAAATTCTTTTGCATAATGGGGGGCATCATCAATTAACACACATATCTCGGAGTCTATACATTCCTGGAGCTTATTCTCAGTGAAAGCTATATTATGGTATCTAATCCCATTATGTTTAAGCCAATCAATTGTAACATCTCGAAAAAGTAAAGGACGAGCAGTAATAATTGATATTTGATGACTAATAAATAATTCCTGTAATACTTCCACTGCCATGGGAAAAGCCGACGAGTTCCAATGAATATCGTGACCGTATTCATGATAAACTTTTTCACGCTCAATATTGTCCCACCCATACAGACGGTAAAAAAAAAATCGTTAACATCTTCAGGCGTATACGATAAACCAGAAGCTTTATTATAAAAGTGCAAATACGACGAAGTGGCATCAAGAACTGTATTGTCTAAATCTACCCCAATATGCATTTTCTTCATCCTCAACTTTTAAGTAGTGTACAAAATTTAATTACCTATCTTGCCCATTAGCTTAACGAATTAGTTTTTTAGGTATTCACTTTAGATTTTTCTTTGCATGGTACAATACAAAAGCTTGAGGTTTATTAAGAATTCCACCATCTTCTTCAATCGCTTCTTTGATTTCCCCAAACAATTCAAATCGCACATTGTCGGGAAGTAGTCTATGTCTGGAATTAGTGTTTAATAAAGAGATATATTCGTCAGCTGTATAGGTGTGATTACAAATGTATTGCTTTATTTCTAATTCCTTAAACAGCCCATCCTTTAGAGTTAAAACTGACCTTTCGTCGATAATTTGTTCAATGGTTGGGTTTTTTGAATCATCTAGTTGAGGTGCATATCTATTGTAACTTTCTCGAATTCGATTAGAGACACCATCAAAAGACGGAATATGGACGGTCCAAAAGAATGCTATAGAGCCTTCGTCGTTGAGCAAGTCGAAGACCTTGTGATAGCCAACTTCTTGCGGCTGAATAAAGTGAAACGCTGTACCAGATATAGCCAAGTCAAAGTTACTCTTTTCACTCTGCCAAGTTTCAAATGGGGAATTGATTATGTTAACATTTGGTTTGTTTTTAAATTTTTCACGAGTAAGTTCTGCTAAATTTTGACCTAATTCAATGCAAGTCACATTATCAAAACCTAAATCAACAAAACCTTTCGTTGCCTGACCTGTGCCACATCCGATTTCAAGTATGGAATCGCCCTGCTTGATATCCGTCAACTCCAAGATGTCAGTAAATAATTGTTCTGGATATCTAGGTCTGTACTTGTCGTATTCCCTAGCAATTTCGTTAAAAATGTTTTTTCTTTCCATTTCAAAAACCTCCTATATTTACATTTGTGATAAAAAATAAAACTCCCGCCCCGTAAAGGGACGAGAGTTAATACTCCGTGTTACCACCCAAGTTCCTCAATGCTTAACGCATCGAACTCTTTTCAAGTACGGCAACTTTAATTATGTTGCTTATACCCTAGCACGATAACGGGTGCCACCGTCACATCCTACTTCCCTAATGGGTTTCGAGGTGCAGCTCAGAGACCATATTCATTGGAACTTTCTTTGCTCCCTTTCAGCACTGAGGGGCTCTCTGTAAAAGAAACTGTCCAATTACTCTTTCTTATCACAGCTTTTATAGGTAAATATTGGTTTGAATAGATGATATCACGATTAAAATTATGGAGCAAGCCGTTTTTAGCAAAACTACCCATTAGCGCAGCGAGGCTGCCGTTACAAACCGGCAGCCTCGTCTTGGTAAATGTTAAGCTATAGTGTCCCGTTAGCTCAACGAAGAATGTGTTGTCAGTTTGGAGGCAATTCATAGTCCCTAATGTGTTTGTATTCTAGAACCATTACAGCTCCCGAATTATCTATACGAAACTTCATCGAGTCTATCCCTACATCCAAATGAGGTCCCACATACGGAAGCACTGTAACACTAACATCAATATGCGAAGTATGATATTCAACGTTTAGTTCAGTCCCTCCTAAAAAAGGCGAAAACGTAGGAGACACAGTTAGTTTATCTTCACAAAAACCCGCTCAGCGAGCGGGTTTTTGAGGTGCTAATGCATTCTTTTAATTATAAGGAATAGATTTCATTTCGGACATATTCCCCATATAATCCTCCAGAACGATGCTGATGACGGATCCCTTCTCCGGCAGAGGAAGTCCATTCAGATCATGATATCCGCGAATAAAATAATCGGTTGTAACACCCTGATCGTTCTCCGTTGGCTTAACTGGCTGGCCGTTGACCGTAATGTACATATGCCACCAATCCTTCGAAGACGGGACGTCGATCCCAAGCTTATCACCATCGATATAATAACCACCATCGAACGGTTCAGAATAAAGATCCTTCATTTTTCCTGAAGAACTTACGGTGTCAAGCACTCCCCCTTCTTTATCCAAGGCGGATACTTTCAATAGGTAACGATCATCGTCCTTCACCGGCACTTCCCATTTGAACAAACCCAATGCGGAATCCACGGTTTTCGTATACGTATCCTTCCTTCCGTCTGTAAAGCTTACGTCAAACCGAACTTGGCTTGCGCGGTTATGCTTGTCCCAGACGATATCGAATCCTTCGACCGTTGCAATGGCGTTAACATTCGAGAGTTGGTCCTTGTCGTCAATAGCAACGACGGCCGGTTTGCTCTCGGTCTGATCGATGCCGACAGCAGTCAATTTGAGGGCCATAACGTCCGGCTCCAAGCTCTTTATATAGAAATTGCTGCCGTATACGCCGCCCCAAAATACCTCTTTTCCATTTTTCAGCTGCGCATAGAGATTGTACTGCTTCACCTCACTATAATCTTCCATGTTCCAGACGACATCGGCTTCGCCGGTATCATATCGATTTTCTATAGCAAAACCGGCAGGTTGGCTTGGTGTATAGTTTTTCCCATCCGTTATCTTAAGTTCTCCAATATTCACCTGGTAGCCCTCAATGGCCGCTCCCTTCGGATCAAACGCAAGTCCGATTACGGCAAGTTCCCGATCTGCGTAAGCGTGCAAATCCAATTCCGCTGTCGTATAACCATTTGTTTTTTCACCGCTGTTAGGAACGGATACATATTCAACCTGTTTCGGATTGTCTTTGAAAATAAGTCCCAGCTGAATTTCCGAGCGATCGCTTGCCGACGACTTATTAAACGTAATCGAAGCTTTTGTTGTTTTCTTAACGTCCAAATCCGTCTTGTATAAACGCAAGAAATTTTTGGCGTCCAAGCTGCCGTTAACGACTAGTGAGCTTCCGCCTTTGTAGCCGCCGATCGGCTTATAGGTGAACTTGTCACCGTTCTCCACGGAATCGCCGTAATCAAAACCGACTTGAAGCTTGGTACCTTCGCTATCGATCCACCACTGCCACGTCGGCAAAATATCCTGCAAGTTGATGTTCGACCATTCGTCATCGTTTGATACTTTTCCGTCTACGTAGTACTTCATGCCGTGGCCTGTATTAAAGGTTGTTGAAAAAGTGCTTCCATTAACGACCGAACGTTCTGAAATATACCTTGATATCCCTGTCCATTCCGAAGCGTCCTGCACACCGACATCCGGTCTTGCATATCCTTTCTGCTTGTCGGTATTGGTCGGATCGATCTTAACGCCGGTATACCACATACGCTCGCGCTCGGCGATCATCCACTGATGGTCGTCATTTTTGCTCGGGTCGCCTATATTTTCGTCAAGCGCTTGCTGGACGAAAAGTCCGCCAAGCGTCGCGATGGAGGTCATTGGATTTCCTGTCACCGGATCTAAGATGACATCCAAGTTACGAGTCGAGTTATGACTTCCTCCAAAGCGGCCCATTCCCGCTTCAACGCCGGAGAAGATGGTTTTAAGCGGATCGATTCCTCTACTTTTGGCCTCTTCGACGGTCTGTTTAATATACTTCTGATCTGTGCTGTCTCCATTGTTCCATCCGTCGTGCGAGTTCCAGTTGTAGTTCATAAAGATAGAGTTGTTAATCATTCCTCCATTTGCGTCATCACGAACGAACGAGCTGTGCGAAGAAATAAGTGAAGGCTGGTAGGTCAATTTGCCCTGCGTATCATCTACCGTGTCATACCACTGCGTATAGACGCCCGCATCCACCAATGTTTTCGTAAATGCTTTATATATCTTAATATGTTCCGGTTTAATCGACGTTTCTTGGTTAATAAAATAACTGTCAAAGCCGAAATATTCCTTCATCTCGATTAGCTTCTCCACGACCGGGAACGTTCCGTCTTCTCTTTGCTTCAACAGCAGATCATAAGGTTGTCCGCCGCGTGGGATAAAAATGCAGGCTACGGATTTTACGCCGTTTTTGTGCGCCGCATTGGTATAAGCGGGATTAGGCAGGTCTACGATGCCGTACTCAAATGCCCCGTTATGCCCGGCGTCATTCGGATCATATAAGCTGGAGGGTACGTCTTCCGTAGGAGTCCCATGCCAGCCTCCATAATAATCGGTATATTGCCAGAAGTTAAAGAGATAGTTCGAAAACTCGTTATTGTAAGGCGTTGCGCCACGAGGAGCGTCATCGTAATCACCAGTAAGGTTGAAAAACTCGGTATTCGGACTCAGCTTCGGATTCGCTTGGGTTGCGGCAAACGCATCGTTTCTTTGCTGCAAAGGCACATGTGCTCTTAATCGCTTGGCGTTCGGATCGGTTTCCGGTGACCAATTCTCAATATCGACAGCCCGGTATCCGTGGGTTACCGGTTGGTTTTTTCCGAATGCGGCATCGCCCATGGGTGGCATGGAGTCCCCCGCAAAAACAGAATGAGGAACCGTCGAGGGGATCATGGCGGATGCTTCTGCAAGTGCTGTTTTTCTATTCTTCAATTCACTTTCCTCCTATTTTGTTGTTGTGATGCTAAATCGTTGTGGCCTATCCATTTTTTATAAAAAATATTGAAAAGGCTTTCAAAACAGGATGCTTTCAATTCAGCATCACCCTTCTTAAAGGGTTGTTTTCCCTTTTTTTACAGTGATTATTGTAACACCAACGAAGACAGGGGACTAGTCTCCATTGATTACTTTTGTGTCTTTTGTTTGAATAAAAGAGGTCAACCAGTAATAAACTGGCTGACCTCATACTACGAACTTATCCGTGTTCCGACATGATTTGCCGGAACCAACTAACGAAGCACTCGAATCCTTCTAAACTGTTCTCAAACATAATTGGTTTTCCATACTCGACTCCACGAAAGTCTTGTGCTCTGGCCACATGTTTGAATTTAGCGATATCTACGCCAACAATTAATGTAGCAGAAGTGATTTGAATTATTTTCTGATTTTGAGTAGAATTCATAGTGTAGTCTCCTTGGTATGTTTTTTTGGATCCGATGCTGGCCAGCAACTGGGACCCATTAACATCATACCAAGGAGTTTTTTTGTGTTTCAAACCTTATATTTCATCATAATAGGAATGCTGCCCGTTAGCGTAATGAAAAAATGGAGCCGTTGCCGACTGCAACTGCTCCATGGTGCGATGAACTAACGTTTCCCGTTAGCTTAAAGCCTGCTTTCCAAATATCTTTTGAATAATGCTAATGAGTGCTCTTTTTCTTCGGACATAAGATTTTCTGCTATCTGTTTAATCACTTCTTTATCGCGTAGCTCAATTAAATTTGGAACTAACAAATCCGGAGGTGCTATCCACTTAGAATCAATTATTTCATTTGCATCTAATTGAAGGGTACCCCCCATTATTTCACCTAGAAAATGAAATAAAATAACCTGATGATTTGAACTGCTAATAAAATTATAAATGCCTGTTGTGCCTGTAAGTCTAACATCATATCCGGTTTCTTCTTTTGCTTCTCTACGAGCTGCATCTAGAATATCTTCGCCATACTCGATTCTTCCAGACGGGAAGTTCCACTTATTTTTAACAGATGCTTTGTTTTCTTTGACCATAAGTACCTTGTCTTCACTTATTATCGAAACACTTACAACCAGTACAATTCCGTTTTGAGTCATGTTAAGAACCTCCAATTTCAAAGAAACACCACCATCAATATTAGAACATACGTTCCTTTATTTGTAAATGTGTACATCTGTGCTCGCCAAGCTATACTGCTCGTTAGCTTAACAAAGAAAAGGAGCGGCAGCCTCAGCAAACTCCTCCTTGTTTGTTCAACTATCGTGTCCCATTAGTTCAATCGCTTACTATTTGTTAATCGTAGATTCTGAAAGTTGTCCGTTACTAGCATATCCCAATACCCTTCCCTTGATAGTGGTGACAGGCAAAGAACCATAGATTTGACTGTCAATACTTCTCCACCACGTATCTCCCATAACAAAGAGATGTCCTTCAGGCACTTTAACCTTATCCATTTCCATGTTAAAGTATTCATTCATGGTTTTCTGGCATGATTCATCACATTGAGCTGAACCTGGCTCATTGACTGTTTTAAAATACTCTTCTTCTTCGAGTCCCCAACTGAGGGCCTTTCCATAAAAGGTATCTAACCTTTTATCGTTAACATATACTTGGCCTTTTTTTATTTCAATTTCTTCGCCTGGAAGAGCTATAACCCTTGCAATATTATACTCGGGCGGATTTAGCTGTGGATATTTGTTCTTATCAATTGTAGGGGTTTTATAGTAAATTACATCGCCGCGATTAATATCATTCTGATTGTAATAATTCGGGTCGACAGCTATCTTCCCTTTGTCTTTAGAGATGTATTCTAAGTTGCGACGTGCCATTCCATCGTTATGGTTTTCAACAGCGATTAGGACCTGTTTCATTTCAACTGTCTTTGGCGACTCTTGAGTGATTAGGTCAGTAATGCTTTGCTCTTCGCAGCCAAGAACGAACAGAAAAAAGAATACAATCGCTAGTGACTTCTTCATTGGAATCCCCCCTAATTTGATAATACTCATTAAAATGGATAATTCTCCAATGGATTCCAACAAATTTCTGAACATCCGAAATTACCAGAAATGTATTTAGTCGATCTACCCGTAAGCGTAATGAAGGGCTACCATCTGGCAGCCCTTTCGTTGTTCAACTATCGTTCCCCGTTAGTTTAATAAGCTGATTCAAATTGTTTTACTTTATTAGCTCTCCGAAATTAGTCAGAAACCACTGGATATCCCGTTAAATCTCATTATGAAAAATGATTATTTTTCTAAATCAAATCCATTGATCAAAGAACTAACTTCGTTTAATGTTTTATACTGTTCGCTTAAACTCTTGCCTTTGATTTTATTTTGAAAATCCAGTGTATCAACAACTTGAGAAACATAAGAGATATATTGTTTTAATTTCTGATCCACTTCATCGTTGGATACATCAGCTACACGGTTACTCAAAGAATAGCCAACAGGTGACGATGACTTTGGGGAATTGAATATATTGATATTGTCAGGAAAATTCACATATTTACCAACAGAATTATCTTTTTTTGTTAAATTAAAGTTGTGATAGATATTTGCATACGCTCCAACTAGCGAATTAACATAATCTGTTTTGTCATTTTGATGGTTAAGTGCCGTTTCTAAATACAATAGCGCTTCGTTTTGCTGTAATGCATATTGAAGGATAACTTCTTTTTTCATGTCAGTGTTTTCTTTATGCAACTGATACAAAAAGTATAAGCACACAATAAAAAAAGCATTTAACCCAAATGAAATTGAAATGATTAGCTTCCTTTTACTAATCGACATTGCGAAGCCTCCTAAGGTTACCAGCATATTTCTTATTCAACGTTGTATTCTCAACTTATTTATATTGAAGTCCCTAATTGGAAGCAACATTTATCATTTCCACAAATTAGGACGCGATGATATAACAGAAGTTGCGCTAAACTGCCCGTTAGCTTAACAAAGAAAGAGAGCAGCTGCCGTAGCAAACTGCTCCTAGTTAGTTCAACTATCGTTCCCCGTTAGCTTAGTGTTCTATCACTTCTAAGGAAACTGATGAAGTCCTGGCTTCAATTTTAACAACCCCGCGTTCGCAGGTGTGTCTGCCTGAATTTGCTTCTTCGAATAGCCGCTGGAGAACCAAGGGGCATAAGCCCCGCAGTGTGAACATCATGTTATCGGATGTCAGCGACTTCCTCGAGAAACTAAGCATAACACTTATTCAGATCCTTCAATGATGCTTCTAGCAACATTATTTGCCTCTTCCGTGTTCTTTGCTGGTCCTGATACATACCCATCGATAAGATTATATTTGTCATTTATATCATTCAATTGTAACCATACTTTGTCTAAATTAATTGATGTCATAATCGATCCGATCGAAATAAGTGATTCATTATCGATCTTAGTCAAGATTTCAAAATACTTATTGCCATCACGTTTTAGTTTTATTTCATACATCAAATTATTATCTACGGTCATTTGACCAATTAGCATATCTTTTTCAAAAAGGCTTTTATTAAGATTTTCACTTATTCGTACCACCATTTGTTTTTCGAACTTAGACTCTTTCGAGTAGATTGTGCTGCTATAATTCGCTTCTATATGTCTAGGCTGATGATAATCAATTAAGAAATAAATAACTGCTGCAATTACGACAGTGCCACTTAAAATTAATACTTTATATTTCTTCATTCAATCCACCCATCCAATTTATTTAGCTATTTACGATAACGTCTGCTTTACGAACTTTGTAAAGCATTCCATATGAAGAGTATTCGTGAAATTATTAAACTATCCTGCCCGTTAGTTCAATAAAAAAGAGGAGCTACCACATAGGAAGCTCCTCCGCTATCGTTCTCCGTTTGTGTAACGTATGGATAACGTTCGGAAACGGTTTTATTCACATGCTATCGAGTCAGAGATCGCCATTGAAAGTAAACAATTTCACTTCGGCGACGCTTCCCTCTTCCGCCTCACAGCTGCCTAGCACGAGCCGCTGCTCATCTCCTTCTTCTTGTATTTTCATCGCCTTACACGTGAATGTTGATTTACTGCCTCCATAAATGTCCCTCGTACTATCCCTTTTGATCGTTACCAATTTACCATCTGAAATTAAATCGTAGATCGAGTATCCCCCATCAAGGAAAGGTGGAATTGCTAGAACGTAATCTGGTTTTTTATTATTGAATCTATCTACAAATTCCTTCATCCGAATTAAGTCTTCATCACCGAACGTTTTTAAGATATCGCTACCTGTATGGATTGGTTGCTTATGATTATTGCTTGAGTTTGAGCATGCTGATATTCCAAAGCAAACAAGTATCAGCAAAACGAGTTTGAAATTTTTCATGATGATCTTTCCCCTTTTTAACATAGACGAAAAAATGGACAAATGTTACGGAGAGAGGATTCAGTAAACTGCCCGTTAGCTCAACGAGGTTGCCGTTTCGTGCCGGCAGCCTCATCCTTGTGATTGTTAAGCTATCGTTTCCCGTTAGTTCAATAAATCAACATAGTTTTCGTAAACTTTATTTCTCTGCTTCTGAAATATGCCAGCATACACCAGAGGGATCTATTAGGTTGATCTCACGTTTTCCCCAAGGATACATTGTGGGTTCCTTTACCTTAATAGGATAGTTTTTCTCTAAAGTAACGGTTTGTATGAGTGACCACCAACCATCTAAATCCTCAACTACTAGTTCTACCATGTAATTATCTTGGAATTCTTGATTATGGAAATTTTGAAGAAAGAATTCCTGTTCCCCAATTCGAAAGATGCTCAATCCGTCGTCGGAATAGACTTTTTCAAAACCAAGATCTTCAAAAAAACTCTGTGCAAGTATATAATCTTTGCCTGATGGAATAAATGGTCGAAGCTTTGAAACATTCATAAGTTTCCCTCCCCTTTGGAACTAATAAGCAACCCTAATCATCCTCAAGCCCATTGTCTCTTACACAATTATACAGCTAATTCTCTTAAGATACATAATTCTTACCACGTTAACCTGCCCGTTAGCGCAACGACGGCAGCCGATCGTTCTGGCCGGCTGCCGTTCGTGTCATCATTGAGCTATAGTGTTCCGTTAGTTGAATAAACAAAGGTATTGATTCATGCCAGAACGTAGAAAGACCCACAAACGATGGTTTGCAGGGTCACTCCTCTTTCGTCGACTATTTCTCTTCGATTGGCGTATAAATCTCTAGCTCACTTTCAGGTGAAGTCGGATTAAATCTTTCGTCCATCAACTCCACTACCCAACCTTTACTATGTTTGTAGCCATTTTCATCAATCCAACGGTTAAGAGAACCATAAGCATCACCTATTTTCCAAATCTCACCTTTGTGCGTATAGACAGCATAAGTGCACACAGGAGTGGTCTGGCTTACCATTCCTTGTGGAATAGAACCAATCTCTGTGACTTGAGCGGTTGTATAGTAGGTTCCAAGGTTATCGGGTGCATAATTACCTGGTTCATATAGAGCCAATTTTTCACCAGTTCGATTTTGGATTTCCTCCATACGACTTATTAAAGAGTCAAATGATTGCGGAATTACGGTTGGGTATTCTGAATACTTCGCTTCATGCCTTGTTCCAACTGCTAAGAATCCTCTTTTGACCACTCTACACGTGTTATCTTTAACACCTAGTTCGCTCATTTCGTTTCTCCTTTCGGTTTCTGAATCGTATAAAAATAACATTTCGATTAATATCCACATTTTCCCTGCTAAAGCACATTTGATTCTCCAAAAAACTTGCGTTACTTGTGGTACGGTTCACCACGCTGTCTGTAACGGCAATTTTTAGGGCCATCCTTGTGCAGGATGACCATTTCCTTGATCTCGCTTGTTCAACTATCGTTCTAGAGGAAATTATACAAATATAACGAATAGGTACAATGGTAATAAATTCAAGCTAAAGGAGCTGTGAATTTTGGATTTTAAAGATGCGGCCAGAAAAGGGAAATTTGAATTAACGTTCCCAGTACGTCTAGTATCTGATGTTAAAAAGTCTCAGGAATGGTTTCGCGATGTGTTGAAATGTAACGACATTAGCGGATATGGCCATGCAACAAGGGAAGGCATGGGAATGATTTTATTACAGGCTGCTTCACCGGAGGATATTCGTCCAAACTCTGTGCCGAAGAAGCACACCGATTACCCTACAGAATGGGATGGCCCGGATTATGGTTGGGATTCGTTGATTTACGTGGAGTGGGAAAATCTAGATTACATTGTCGAGGAAGTTCGCAGCAACGGTGGTAACATTGCGATTGAACCTTTTGAGCACTCGCATGGAGGTCATACTTACAAGAAAGCTCATTTGTCTGACCTGGACGGATACAACTTGGTTTTAAGCGCGAGGCGTCCTCAGACAGAAGAACAAATTAATCACGATAAACAATTTATATTTAAAAAGACGTATCAAGTACGCCTTGTCTCCGATTTGAAGAAGTCAATGGAATGGTACAGCAACGTATTAGGATGCGATGAGGTGAACAACTGGGGGTACGCAAGACGCGGCGAAATGGAAGTGATTTTACAGCAGGCAGTATCACCGCATGATGTACGACCCAATGCCCTCTCCGCAAAAATTATAGGTATTCCCGATACGTGGGAAGGTCCGGATGAACCCTGGGATACTTTCGTTCATACGCCATGGGAAGATGTGGCTCTTATCGTTGATGAGGTACGAGGAAAAGGCGGCACGATTGGAATGGAACCAATTGAAAGTTCAGGGGGTGGCTGGGACTTTGTAAATGCTCAAATTTTAGATCCAGATGGGTATAGCATTATTCTTGGAGGAATGAGAAGTAGTAATAACTCATAAGTAATGTTGCATTACATCTTGATTAGTTTGTTGCAAGTAAAACGTTGGAAGATCGCTGCCCGATATGGTGTGGCGCTCTTCTTGATTTTTGCAACTAATCTGCATTAAACTTCACGTTAGCTTAAAACCGCTTCAAGCAATTTTTGGTATATATCCACGTGTGGGATTATATCCAGTATGACATACGTGACGACTCCATTAAGCTATACTAGGAGTGCTTATATACCAATATGACACTTGGGGTTTGTTTCACATGTTCTGTGACGAGAAAACCGAAAATAGCATCAGTTGCGTCTGTTCCACCGAGCTGACAGCACTGACAGATTTGACACTTTTCTCTCCACGATAAGCCCAAAGATAACAAAACCCATCTAAACCAAGCAATTCAATTAAAAAAACTTGCCCTTATTTAGGGTACGGTTCACCGAGTATGATCTTCAACTAAACTGCCCGTTAGCGTAATGAAGGACTACCACATGGCAGCCCTTTCGGTGTTCAACTATCGTTTCCCGTTAGCTTAACAGGTCCTCCATCGAATTTGGCGTCTCATTCATCCTGTTCGCAGCTCTTATTTCGGGTCTTGCCAGATATGAAACCTATTGCCATCTGGATCTTCAAACCAAAACTTCAAACCACAGCCCCCAAAATCTTCAATAGGTTCAACGGAAGCTCCGCTACCAGTTAAAGACTGATGCAATTTGACAATATCCTCTGTTTCAAAAGTAAATGGGGATATTAGATCTCCATCGCCTCCTACGAAATTCGAAGTTTGCCCTGGAGATCTGGAAAGGAATAACCACATCCCACTGCCAAGTAACATGATCTCGCTTCCAGGACTCATCCTGCTTAATCCCAAGTATTTTTCATACCACTCCGCTGCCTTTTGAGGATCAGCAACTGGAATGTAAATACAATCTACAGCTTTCAAAAGCGGTTCCTTGATTTTGTCTTTTACTGCTTGTTCCTTTTCACTCATTTTGCATCCTCTTTTCATTTGGATATTAACTGACAATATTCCACGGATTGAACCCAATTCCTTCTATTTTGTTCCAAATATAACTACCAGTTACTTCAAAATTTCGCCTTTCTTATGCTACGGTTCACCTCGATTGAACTTCAACAAATCTGCCCGTTACTAGAGTAAAGGGCTGGTCTTCCCAGCCCCTCCTCATCAAACCGTACGTGAGGTTTTCCCTCATACGGCTTTCCGATGTTCGTCTTTCATGGGCATGCAGATTACAAGAGCTTCTTCAATCCATGCAGTTTTGCCAATTGCTTTACTTCTTGAAATGATCCCATCCATCTCACTCGTTGCCGTTTCTTCGCATACCATCTTGTGAACCGCTGTAGAATATACCAATCCAACTTGGCTAGTTTCCGTTGGCCGTAAACCGTATGGTAATAATTTCGCCAGCCTTGGATCTTGGGATTTAGCCATGCAACATGTTCTTGGAATGCGCGCTTCCGCATGCTTGGAGGGGCTAATCGCTCCTTTACCACTTCGCGAATCCGCGCTTCTGCTTTAGCGGTTAGCCATTGCTGTGTTGTATAATAAACTCGTGCTTTAGACGTTTCCGCTTTGGTCTTGCGGTGATGCATCCCCAGAAAGTCAAAGCCTTCTTCGCCCGTCCATAGTCCCACAATTCTGGTTTTCGTTGGGTGCAGCGTTAGCTCTAATCTTTCCATGATCGTTTGGATGAGTTCATACGATCGGATCGCATCTTTTCTCGTCTTGCACACCACCACGAAATCATCAGCGTAGCGCGTTAATTCTCCAAAT